>JAFZLC010000001.1 GCA_017551675.1 Paludibacteraceae bacterium
AGTGGGAGAGTAGGTAGCCGCCACTTTTTACGGGAGTTCGACCTTTGCGTCGGACTCCCTTTTTTTTGTGCCCGCGCCGTTCCGGTCTGTTTGTCTTCTCATCATATATATGTGTCCGTGATGTCCGCGTCGTAGAGACGCACGGCCGTGCGTCTCTACAGGAATCGTACGAACCGACGAAAAGCATCTTCCTGAATGTCAGTTATATACAACCCTATATCAGAAAAAAAAGTCTAAACGTGTTGGTTTTTGTACAAAAAATCCTATTTTTGTCCTATCGGTATAGTATAGTACAAGTGTAGTGTATTTTGCGTTTAACCTAATTGTTTTTTTATTATGAGGTTTGTTTTCAGATTATTAATTTCAATCTTGTTTGTTGGTGCACCAAACCTTATGTTGGGTGCCAAATCTAATTCGACAGACTCTATCCCTCTGATAAGAGTGGAAAATGTAAGTGTCTATGTCGCTCCTAATCCTGCAAGTGAATATCTCACAATCTCTGTCAATGCTGATTTTGATTTTATCTTGTTCAGTTCTAATGGAAAACAAAGCTATTCTGTCTCTGGATGCTCTGAATCTTATAAAATGGATGTCTCTTCGTTATCTCCAGGTATATACATTCTTAATATCCTTGTAGATGAGAACATTTATACAAAAAGAATAATTATTGAGAGAAGATAAGTCTGATAGTTCGTTGCTGTTAATTGTATGGCTTTTGGTAATTTTAAAATAACATTCAACTCCCCAGTTATACTCTCTTTTATTATCATTTCAGCTGTCTCATTGGTTATGGGTACGCTGACAGCTGGTTTGACTACGAGAATGTTCTTTTCTTCGTATCCCTCTTCTTGGCTTTCTCCCATGACCTACCTACGTATGTTTACCTATGTCTTAGGTCATGCAGATGCTTCTCATTTCTTTAATAATATGTTGTTGTTCGTCTTGATCGGACCTATTTTAGAGGAAAAGTATGGGAGTAAGAGAATCTTGATTGTTATTGTTGCTACTGCATTGGTCTCAGCTCTTATCAATAATATATTTTTCACAACAGGCATTTTAGGTGCCTCCGGTATTGTCTTTGCCTTCATCGTGTTGGCATCTATGACCTCTTTCAAAGAAGGTGAAATACCTCTTACCTTTGTTATTGTCTTGATTCTCTATTTAGGTAAGGAAATATTGAATGGACTGTTTAATGTGGATAATATCTCTCAAATGGGTCATTTGATTGGTGGATGCTGTGGCGCTGTAGCTGGTTTCCTTTTTCAAAAAAATCACATATAAGATGTACAAAACTCTATTTATCGACTTCGATGACACGTTGTATGATACTCGTGGTAACGCGGAACTCTCTTTGAAAGAGACATTTGATTATTTTCATTTCGATCAATATTTTCCAGACTTCGAAACTTTCTCCGTTTCCTATTGGAAAACAAATGTCGAATTGTGGGATGCGTATGCTAAAGGGGAGATTGAACGTGATTATTTGATGGTGGAGAGATTTCGTCGTCCTATATCAGATGGTATTAAGGCTGATGGTTCTCATTTATCACCTACAAAAGAGTTTTGTCTGCAAGTGAGTGATGTATTCCTTGATTTCTGTGCCAATAAGCCAGGTGTTGTGGATGGAGCTCATGAATTGATGAACTATTTGAAAGAGAAAGGATATCGCTTGTATATGTGTAGTAATGGATTCCATGAAGTACAATATAGAAAATTACGTTCTTGTGGTCTGTTTGATGCCTTTGATGGAATCATCTTGTCTGAAGATGCAGGCGCCAATAAACCTAGTATTGATTATTTTAACTATGCATTCCGTGTTTCCAACGCATCTCCTGAAGAGACATTGATGATCGGTGATAATTATATTACAGATATAAAAGGAGCTCAATCAGCTGGACTTCATGTAATGTTTTTTAATAGACATCCCTCTACATTTTCCACCCCAGACCGAGTGGATTATGAAATTCATTCGCTGAAAGAAGCTATGAATTATTTATAAAGAAATCCTGCCACCTTATTTAGAACTTTTTTTTTGTATTTATTTAAAAATGAGATTGTTGCGATAAATTAATCTTTATCGTAAAGAGATTGTTTTACTATTTTACCAATGTTTGATTCTAATTTACCATTCTAAAAAGTTGTTTTGCCATACTTTTGAATCGCTGTAAAAAACGTACATATATTACATCATAAACTCGACCATATATTATATCGTAAATTTTAGAATCACCATACGATAGAATATCGTATTTAAATGTAAAGTTATGAAAAGATTGTTGTTTATTTTATTGCCCTTTTTGGGCTTGAATTCATTCGCCCAAAATGGGGGATTCGGCGGATTTGGCGGTGGTGAGAACCTTAGTTCTTATACGTCAAAAAAGGATATTAATTACGTTGGGGATGGTAAGACATATCATGCGATGGATGTTTATTATCCTAAGGAGTCAAAGGATTCCTATCCTGTTATTATTCATGTTTATGGAAGTGCATGGTCGAGCAACAATGGAAAAGGAAATGCCGACTTGGGAACTGTAGGTAAGGCTGCAGTGGATGCTGGCTATATATTTGTTACACCTAACCATCGCTCGAATAGTGATGCTCAATGGCCAGGACAGATCAACGACATTAAGGCTGTTGTTCGCTATCTAAGAGGAAATGCACAAGAACTGAAAGTGGATACTTCGTTCATTGCTATCTCTGGATTCTCATCAGGAGGTCATTTGGCTACAATGATGGGTACCTCTCGTAATGTGAAGGAGTATACTGTTGGCTCCACCACGATGGACATTGAGGGAAATCTAGGTAGATTCACAGATTTTAGTAGTAGTGTGGATGCAGTGTGCGACTGGTCGGGTCCTGTAATCCTTGATAAGGTAAATTGCGGTAACGCGATGGATTTGAACAGTTTCATTACTCCATTGTTTGGTAATTGTTCCGCATCGCAATGCCCTGACAAGTATGCGTTGGCTACAGCTGTAACCTTTATTGACCCTAGTGATCCACCATACATAATCGTGCATGGATCAGCTGATCAAATTGTGGCTCAGTGTCAGAGTGAGATGTTGTATAAGGAATTACAAAAGGGGGGAATAGAATGTGAATATATTCCGACAGGAAGTGACCATGGTGTGAATGGAGACAAGTGTCCGGATATGATATCTTTCTTCAATAAAGCCCGCGAGAAGAAAGCTGCTGCAGCTACATCGAATGATGAAGTGAAAGCTTTGGGAATTGGCGTTTATAAGACTGAAAGCAAAATAATTCTGACAGAAAATGAAAGAACATCTTATGTGTTATTAGACATCACAGGAAAAATTGTCGGACAAGGCGTTGTTGACGATGAGGGTATAAACATTGAGTATCTACCTTATGGAGTTTATATCTTAAGATTAGGAAATGGCTTAATCTATAAGTTTTTTAAATAAGTTTGATATTTAGTGATGGGAGTGTGCGGGAAGTGATTCTCGCACATTTTTTTTGTGATTTATAGAATCAGCCATAGGGATAAGAATATCACAGAAGGAATGAAAGCAAATATTAAGCAAATATATATCATTTGATGTGCGATTTGTTGTACCTCCTTGTCTTCAGAATTCAGTAATTGCTTGTCAGAAAGAAAATCGATATTAAAACGGGGACAATACATCGATATTTTTTTGCGTTTGGTAGATTATGGTTTGAACTTTATGAAGGTCATAATAATTTTGTAGAGTCAATTACGGTAGATATTTTTTCAACATTCGACTTAATAGGTTCTTGCGATTGCTGAAAATTAAATTTTAGAACCTGCATTATAAAAATACACATGAGAAAATTAGCATTTTTAGGGTTAGCCCTATCACTATTGGCATCCTGTGTTACAGGATGTAGTAAGGACGAAGATGAGTTTATTGAAGATGGAGTTACTAAAAGTGGAACAATAGGTAATTATGCCTATGTAGACCTTGGATTAAGTGTGAAATGGGCTACGTATAATGTGGGTGCGACAAGACCTACTGGTTATGGAAGTTATTTCGCTTGGGGTGAAACAGAGGAGAAGACCTCTTATATGGAGAGTAATTATAAGTGGTGCAAAACTGTACACAATAGAATGCTAAAGTATTGTTTGGATACTTGGAGTGACGCTTATGATAACAAGTCAGTATTGGAGGCAGAAGATGATGCAGCAACTGTTAATTGGGGAGGGTCATGGCGTACGCCAACCTTTGAAGAACAAAAAGAACTGCTTGATGGTTGTACATGGGAGTTTGTTTCTGATTTTAACAATAGAGGTGTAAATGGTGTTGTTGGAACTTCCAAAAAGAATGGCAATACGATTTTCTTGCCAGCATCTGGATATTTTGAAAGAAGTAATCTTACAAGTTTGTCAGATGTGGGAGTATATTGGAGTGCATCACTATCGAGTACGCTTAATGTAAAACTCTTAGGCTTTTTTGTAAAATATAATGAAATACAAGATTATCTTCAATTTCGTGAAACTGGTGCTCCAGTACGTGCCGTTTCTGAGTGATAGTGTATCTATATCCCTTAAGAGGGCGCATCAATCGTAAGTTGATGCGCCCTCTTCGTTTTAAAAGATAATACCATGCAGGGGAGCCCCCCATTAGCCTGAGTAGCGTTTTTTTGTGAACTTATCGATGTTTTCAGGATATTGGTAGATTAAAGTTTTCCTATTATGAAGAGCGATATAACTTTGGAGAGACGATTAAAATAAAGGACTTTCAACATTCGACTTAATAGGTTCTTGCGACTGTTGGAAAAATGAATTATAGAACCTGCATTATAAAAAAAGATGAAAAAAATCGCATTTTTAGGGTTGGCATTTGTTCTATTGACTATTTGCACAACGGGATGTCATAAGGAAGACATTGAAGATGAAAAAAAGATTGTAGATGGAGTGACTCAATGTGGTATGATAGGTAGATATGCCTATGTCGATTTGGGGCTAAGTGTGAAATGGGCTACGTATAATGTGGGGGCACCTAAGCCTACGGGTTATGGAAAACATTTTGCATGGGGTGAAACAGTAGAAAAGGAAGAATATTTGACGAGCAATTACAAATGGTATGATCAAGCAAATGATGTATACACTAAATATTGCACGGATGGATGGTACGGAACCGTAGACGATAAGGAAGTATTGGATGCGGAAGATGATGCAGCAGCTGCTAATTGGGGAGGTACTTGGCGTATGCCTACTTATAAAGAAATAGAAGAACTGATTAATGGATGTACATGGGAGTTCATTTCTGATTTTAATGGAACTGGAACAGGTGGGGCTCTTGGCACATCCAAGCAGAATGGGAATACAATTTTCTTCCCTATGGCTGGAATTCTAGATTATGATGGATATACACCAGATTTGGGATTTTATTGGAGTTCATCACTTTATAACCCTGTAAGGAGTTATGATATGGGATTCAGAGTTGAAAAAAGAATAATTAAAAGTTATGCAGATCGTCGTGAAGCAGGAGCATCTGTACGCGCCGTTTCTGAATAACAATTAATTTTCATCCAACAAAAGGGCGTATCAATTGTAAATTGATGCGCCCTCTTCGTTTGAAACTTTATATGGTGAATTTATATACCCCTTATCTCAGTAAATCTTCTATCCTTTTTTTTGCTTTTCTTGCATCATCTATTCTCAAAAGAATATAGACGATTAATCCTAATATGATAGAAAAGATTGTTTCTTCGTCCATTCTATTCCCCGAAGATATGTATGTATAAAGATCCTTGATTAGTAAAGAAATCATAAGAGCGAACCACACTATCACAAAGCCTTTTACAATAGGATGTAATTGCATTTTGACTGTGATTTTTGAACCGGTATTATGATCTTCAATGTTTCCTAACATTGTGGAAACAATACCTATATATTTTTTGTTTCGTTTGATTTTGAAGGAATTTTCAAAAATCTCCCCATTAAAAATCTCCTTGCAATTATTATTGCGGTTACTTTTAAAATGGGATGTGTTTTCTTGTAATATTTCTACTACTTCTTTTTTAGATTTTTTGCTGTTAATGATAAAACCCATAAAATTCATAAATCCTTCTTTGTGTATTTATCTTTTATAAATATATATTGGTTTGAAAACCATCAATTTCCCTACAAATATATACAAATTCGATTTATTTGTGTATCTTCACATCGTGAATGTGATATGATACCATGAAACGAATTTTGTGTCTGATAATTTCCATGATTTCCTTTTTCGTCTGTTGGGCGGAAAATGTAGAGTATGCAAGATTTGACCATATTTCCACTAAAGATGGTCTCTCTTCTAATCTTGTTTTTTCTCTTACAAAGGATTCGACGGGGTTCCTTTGGATAGGAACAGATTTCGGATTGGACCGTTTTGATGGAAAGCATTTTAAACATTATCGTAAAAAAGAATACCCTTCATTGCATAGAAACGACATCTATTATGTGAATCATTTAGGGCAAGACCGGATTGTGGTGGGTGGTTTTAGCGGAATGTTTCAGGAGTATGACCGTAAAAGAGATCTGTTCTTGGAATTGATGCCTACTGAGATGGATTCAATGGGATATTCTCAGATGAAGGGAACCTGCATCTCTCCATCGGGCGATTATTATGTTTTTTCAAATGAACATGTGTTCAAATATGATGCGGAAAAAGGATGCTTTAATTCGCATTTTGCAGCCTATGACTCGATTCAGTCGTCATTCTGTTTTTCCTTGTGCGTGGATTCTAAACATCGCTATTGGGTGGGTTCCTTCGACGGATTTGTGGTATACGATGAGATGGGCCGTAAATTGTTATCTTCCTCTGATGATGCGGAGCAGACTCTCATCAACAGAGCTGTCACCAACATATTGCCCATAGATAAGGATAGAATAGCAGTCTCTTTTATGAATGACAGATTGTGTGTATTCTCTCAAGACGATTTGTCACAATTGACCGTCATTCATTTGCCTTTTAATAGTGTATCGAAGATGATACAGGCGAAAAACGGACGTTTTTGGTTCGCCACCGATGGCGATGGATTATGGTATGCTGATTCCCTAACAAAAGGTACTACTTTTAAGTCTGTTGTCCCTTATCATGGAACAACCGATGATATAAAGAAGATCTATGGATTGGTGGAGGGAAACGACGGAACCATCTGGATTGGTACTCACAATACGGGTTTGTGGGGTGTTCATCCAAATGAAGATTATAACATTGTTTTTTCTGATGAATTTGGTTTTCCAACGAATATGTGTACCTCTTTTTCGGAGGATGACGAAGGAAACTTGTTGGTGGGTACGGATGGAAACGGGCTCTATTCAATCTCATCTGATTGGCGCCGCATACGTCATTATGAGTTGAAAAACAACAATGTCACGGGTGTCTGTCCAATGCATGATAGTGTGTTGGTTTCCACTTGGGGTGGCGGAATACAGTCATTGAATCTCAAGACGGGTCTCTCGTCAGAGATATCCTATGATACAATTCAGCCTACGAATATGTTTTTTTATGTGTCGAGGTCGAATGATGGAACATTATGGGGAAGTTCGGCAATGGACGACCTTTATATGAAACGTCCGTCGGAGATGTGGAGAAAACTGAAGTTGAAGGATGATTCTATAGAGGGGTTGGAAAGTAAGTGGATTGTCCGAACCTATCAGGGTGCAGGATCGTCTATGTGGATATTGGCAGCCAATATGCTATGGTTGTATGACGGGGTGCGCGTCAAAGCCATTCGTCCTGAGATGTTTGAGGAACGATCACACTCTCCATATTCCATCTACGATGCAGATTCGGATACGGAAGGGAACTTGTATGTCTCTACCAATAAGGGAGTCTTTCGTTACTCTGCAGATGGAACTCAGTTAGATACATTATCGTTTATTCCAGATGATTATTATAGGATTCTTAAATATGGAGGAAATGGCTGCTGTTGGTTGGCTTCCTATAGTACAATACTCTCTTTTGATTCAAAAAAGAAGACGTATGAATCTCTTCCTGGCGTATATCATGATTTGTTTTATATAAAGTCGGGCTATATGGATTCTAAAGGACGAATCTGTTTGGGTACGTCTGCTGGTTTCTATTTATTCAACCCGTCGAAGGATTTCCCCGACACGACGGTTCAATATCTCTCATTCTCTGATTTGTATGTTTCGAGGAAAAAAGTTCTGCCAGGTACGTCAGTGCTGAAGGATGGACCATTGTCAGATTTGAAAGAGATAGAGTTGGCCTACGGTATGAACGAAATTGATATATGGATTGATGTGTTGGACTATGCTAAATACAACAATGTGCACTTGCGCTATCGAGTGAAGGGTTTGCAAGATGAGTGGCTCCCGTTGAAAGATGAGCGTAAGATTTCGTTTAATTACATGCCTACAGGAACATATACCTTGGAGGTGGAAGCCTATCGCTCGTATATGAATTGTGATTATCCACGCATTACGCTCGAGATACGAGTATTGCCACCTTGGTGGAAGTCGTGGTGGTTCCGTTCAATCATCCTGGCACTCTTCTTCATAGGATTGTCCATCTATATAAAAAAGAGAACGCTTCAGTTGAAGCAGGAGAAGGCTCGTTTGAAACAGGAGATGGAGCAGCAGACGAAGATGTTGAATCAGACAATGGATGAACGTAAGAAGTTGATTAACGTATTGTCTCATGATTTGAATAATCCATTGTTCTCTGTTATTGGTAAAGGGAATGAGGAGGTGGCACAACTGACACACGATGAGGTGGTGGAGATGATTGAAGACAAGTCGGTTTGGGAGGAGAACACCGTGTTGATTGTAGATAAGGATGAGAAGACGCAAACGGAGATAAAGGAGATGTTGAGTGATTATTTCCATGTGATTGTTGCGTCGGATGGAGAGGCGGCAGTGAAGATAGCGGATTCGCAGTTGCCAGATATCATTGTGAGTGATATGGATCAGATGGAGTTGAGTGTGGCAGAGATGTCGAAAGAATTGTCTGCATCGGAACGCACACGACATATTCCGATTCTGTTTGTTTCATCGAAGAATGATGCGGTAGACCGTTTGTTAGGACTGTTGTGTGGAGCGATTGATTATGTGGCGAAACCATTCAGTCAGTTGGAGTTGTTGTTGAAGTTGACCAATGTCTTGAAGGTGCGTCAGGAGCATCAGAAACTTATTATGCAAGCATCCATGGCAATGCGGGTGAAGGAACAAACCATGCAGGTTGATGCCAGTGAAAAGAATGAGATACACCCCTTCTTGCAATCTTTCATGGAGAAGGTGTCAGAATGTTACATGGATAATATGATAACCGTGGACGACTTGGCAGGCAAGTTGGCTGTCAGTAAGCCGACCCTAACAAGAAAGGTGAAGTCAATGACAGGCAAGACCCCAATGGAGTGGTTGATGGAGTATCGTTTGAATCGATCATTCCAGATTTTACAAGACTCAAATTCCGGTAAGACTATCTCGGAGGTAGCCTACGAGGTCGGCTTTAGTGATCCTTCCTATTTCACAAAGAAATTCAGAGACTACTATGGGTATTTGCCATCTCAGATAGAGGAAAGAGGAGGAGAGTGAAATATTAAAGATTAGGAATATAAGGAAAGGTTCACATTTTTAGATCCCTTCTTTCATAAAATCTTTGTTAAGAGTAAAGATAAACGATTGAGGCAAATTGTAATTCTTTGTCAAAAAAAATGCGTCATTCTCTGACGCATTTCTCTGTTTTTAATATTCTCTTTTTTAACGTACAATCACCTTTTCTCCATTAATAATATAGATGCCTTGTGCTAATCCATCAACGGTGTTAATGCCCTCATTTAAACAAATGGTTGCAATTGCTTGTCCCATTTCATTGAATAGGGTGGTGGTGCCTGCCCTCTCAGAACGTATGTAGAGCGTTCCGTCGACTACATAGATGTTGCGCACGACTCTCTCTTCTGTATCGTATGTGGATGTCTCTTCTTCTGTGATGCCAAGTAGATAGTGACAAGCGTTTTGTATGAGTCTGACTCCATCTTCTGTTATGTTTGCGAAGGAGCTTCCATTGATACCGATTTGAAGATAGTTTTGTGTGATGTTTGTGTTTGATATGTTGCTACCAGCTTTTGCTTCAAGGATGCAAATTTGATTGTTCTCTCCTTTGATGGTGGCGATTGTGTTGATTTCTCCACTTGAAGAGTTGAAATTTGCTGGATTCATGTAGGTGTAACCTTTGCTGCTGACTCCTGAAAGGAGATCTAATTCGTTGTTCTCCAGATGAATGCCTTTGAAGATGGGATGCTCCTTCATGTTGTCTGCTACCACAAGGGTGGTGGCTGTGGCGTTGTCTCCATAGCCTGTTGAGGCCCAGCTCCATGTTGCGTCGCTGGTTTTGTAGACATGTACTTTCATGTTGAGCATAGGGAGGTTGATGCCTTTAATCTTTGCCATGATAGGCGAGTTGGAGGCGGCTACTTCACTGATGATGATCATGTCAAACAGAGAGAAGTCGATATTGGTTCGCCGTGCATTGAGTTCAATCACAGTGATGCCTTCCATGTTTTTCAATGCGGGCAGTAACACTACATCATTGGCATAGGTGGCAATTGTTGGGTCGGTGATATAGGCAATCCATTTGTCTGTTGTTGATGGGTCTTTGATAAGTGGCGATTCCCCTACAACATAGATGTCGGGTTGCTTGATATGGTCTACGCCATCCCCAATGTAGAATCCAAGGTGGGGTGGTTGGTTATAGGATGTGTTTTGCCATGCCACACCGCAACGATAGACCGCGTCGTGCATTGGCGTGAATAGACGATAATCGGATTCGATGATTGTGGTGTAGATGTAGATTTGACTTGGATTGTTCTCGTTGTAGGTGATTACCTCTTCTCGCCAATCACCGAAGAGGTCGGCTGACAGACATGGATTGCTTTTGGTCCCATTGATGGAACTTCCTTGTAATGTTATCAAATTAGAAGTACCGTCGCCTGTCCACTTTGTGATGGTAGTGCCATCCAATAATTCGTCTTGAAGGTCTCCGTCCCAATAAATGCGGAAATTGATGGAGGGTTTGTTCTTTGAAATGACATTGCCTTTGCAATCGTATGTTCCAGCACCGCGTGAACTCCAACATTCAAATCCTCTGTGTGATGCATCTATATCGGCAGAGAGTCCACGTCCATTGTCATCGTTTGTGCGTTCTCCAAAAATAACTCTTCCTGTATTCAAATCACGAAGTTCGAACCCATATTCACTATTCTTATCTTCATGAACAAACCATCCCTCCAAACCTGCTCGGTCGGGATCTAAATCTGATACGTGCATGGCATCTCCATGTCCAAAGCCTGTTCTGTATTTCAGTTTTCCATCATGGTCGATACAGGCAGAACCATAAATGATTTCGTCGAAACCGTCGTTGTCAACGTCTGCTACACTTAGATTATGAAACCCTTCTCCATAGGCTCCGGCTCCGTCTGTCTTGGATTTGTGTTCCCATCGTTGAACTAATTTGCCATCAATGAAATCGTAAGCTACCAAGTTTGATTGCGTATAATAACCACGACACATCACTACACTCGGATGTACACCATCCAGATAGGCAGTGCATGCTAAAAAACGATCACATCGGTTGCCGTAGTTGTCTCCCCATGTTGATTTGTTACTTACGTTTCCTCGTACGGGATTGTATTCGATTGTATGAATCTCTTCTCCTGTCTCACCACTGAAGATAGTTAGATACTCGGGGCCATCAAGCACATATCCGTTACTGTTTCGATAATCTGCATTGGGATTGTCATTGTTAAGCAACACATATTTCCCTTTGCCATCTTTTGTTCCAGGTGCTGTTTTACAGACCATCTCTGCTTTGCCATCTCCATCGTAGTCGTAGACCTGAAATTGTGTATAGTGTGCTCCTGCACGTATATTGATACCCAAATCGATACGCCATAGGAAAGAACCATCTAGTTGGTAACAATCTATGTAGACATTGCCGGTATAACCGCTTTGGGAGTTATCTTTTGCGTTGGAGGGATCCCATTTGACAAAAAGTTCGTATTGCCCGTCTCCATCTACATCTCCGACACTCATGTCGTTGGGGGTGTATGTATAACTGCCACTGGCGTTAGAACCACCGGCGGGACGTTGAAGATTGAGTGTCTTGTATTGTTGTCCCCATACCTCCACTGTATTCGATGCGCTTGTCTCTGTTCCATTGAGAACAGCCTTGACAACATACTTGGAAGAGGTTGTGCCGTTTTTATCCACATAGTTTGTGCGGGTGGTGATGGGTGTGTCATTCACTTTCGTTCCATCTCGATAGAGGTTGAAACTAATGTTTTCGTCATCGGTGCCTAAATATCTCCAACTGATAAATACACCATTGGATCCTTTAACGGCAACAACACCCCGATCTAACTGCTCCATTTGCTTGGTGGCACTAGAAAGAGAGAATGATCCGCTAAAAAGTAATATAATCAGTAATAGACCTTTAAGATACAATGAGTTCATGTTTTTCATGGTTCCCGTGTTTTTAATTTCGTGTTTTTTTCAGAATTCAATTTAAGGTGGGTATAACTTTGTCACCTTAAGTACAGATGCAAATCTATCTGTATATGATTAGATGAATTGGTATTTTTTATTCAAAAGATAGGATTTTGAAATCATTGGGTCATGTGGAGACACTCGACGGGTTTGCAATAACCAATCAAATGATTATTGCAAACCCGTCGTGATTTTATTTCTTCGTTTGTGTTGGTGAAATTCCAAAATACGATTTGAAACGCTTACTGAAATAGGAAGGATCTGAGAATCCTACCATATAGGCGATTTCGTTGATGGATGAACCGTTGTTTTCTTTTATCTGGCGCATTGCTTCGTTGAGACGATATTCGCTTAACAGTTCGACTGGCGATTTGCCAACGACTGTTTTGATACGACGGAACATAGTGGATCGACTGACGCAGAGTTCGACGGCCAAATCGTCGACAGACAATTCAGCATTGCTATATCGCTCACGGATTAGATCCATAAAGTGGTTCACAAATGGATCTTCTTTTGGTTGTTGAGTGTTTCCTTCCTCAGAATCGATCTCTGTCGATGCTTCTCGTTGCATGAGTTGTGCAAGTAGGTAAGCACGTTCCTGTTTCCGTAGTTTCAGAATACTGCGCAACTTCGCCATCAATTCCTCTTGACTGAATGGTTTCGGAATATAATCGATGGCACCATTGGTAAGACCGAGTAGACGATCATTCTCGTCGCTTCGACCTGACAAGAATAGTATTGGAATATGAGAGAAGATATCGTCTTTCTGTAATTGCTGACAGAGTTCGATACCATTCATAATAGGCATTTCCACATCACTAAGGATGATGTCCACCTCATTCTCATTTATGATATCCAGAGCTTGTTTTCCATCGTATGCGATAAGCACATTGCAGAAGTCGCTGAGAAGCGTCTTCATGTTTTCGCAGATGAGAGGATTGTCGTCGACCATTAGAAGCGTGTTGCCTGACAATATCTCTTCCGTTTCCTGCTCTTTGTTGGCAATGATAGCAACATTCGGTTTTTCAAAGATGGCAAGGGAGTTCGAACGAGGAATCGTAATGGTGATACGAGTTCCTTCTCCCTCTTTGCTTGTAGCCGAGAAGGTTCCATTGTTGAGTTGGATGTATTTCTTACAGATACGTAATCCGAGTCCCGTACCTTTCTCTTGGTCGGTTCCTGTAGTGCTTTCCACCTGCAGATTCTCTGCTAATCGTCTTAATGCCTCTTCTGACATTCCAACGCCAGAGTCTTGAACATAAAGAGATATCTCAGTATCATTCTCAGAGGCACCTATGGTGATGGTGCCGAATGTCTCTGTGAATTTCACAGCATTGCTTAATAGATTGCGAATGACAGCGCTAATCATACGAGGGTCGACGTATGCTTTGTGTTGAAGGTTCACCTCCTTGTTGCAGGTGATGTTCTTGCGCTTAATCATACCTGTGGTTAGCTGGATGATATCGTCGATAAGCGGATTCAGATCAACGTCTTGTGGTTTGCAGACGAGGTCATCTTGTTTGGATTGAGCCCAATCGAGTAATTTCAGCATCTCGCCTTGCAATGTTTTGGCTGAATCGTGAACATCCACAATCAGTTTCCGTTTATTTTCTTCAGGCAATGCCTTCTCCTTCAACAACCAGTTCTCCAATGCGACAACAATGGCGAACATTGGATTCTTCAGGTCGTGTCCGATAACTGAGATAAGGCTGTCTTTATCTTTTAATGCATTCTGTAATTCGATGGTACGAATGTTTACTTGCTCGTTCAATTCGTTCTTCATCTCAATGAGTCGGCGCATTCTCCATCTGAAGATGGCGATGATGATAAGAATTAAAGCAATAGCGACAAGTGTGATGAACCACCATGAGTTCCACCACGGAGGAAGCACTTTGATGGTTAATGCGATGGTCTTCTGTCCGCAATCCTCGTTGCTTCTGAAGGCGTTCACTTCTAAGGTGTATGTGCCTGTAGGCAAGTGTGAGAATTTGATTTTCTTATCGGTTGGCAATGGTTGCCATTCGTTTTGAAGTCCGACAAGTCTATATTGCCCTCTGATGCGATCGATGGTTGAGAAGTCTATCATATCAACATCAATGGTGATATTCGTTTTGCCATAATCAAGTTCGATGTTGGATAATTGAGATAGAGGTTTTTGATTCAACGGTTTCTCCTGTATATTCACCTTCTTTCCATTGATGTAGAGATAGGAGAAAGAGAGATATGGAATGATGGTGTCGAACTTAAGTTTGCTAGGATCAATGCTGATGTAACCACCATTGGTTCCAAAATAGATTTTACCATCAGACGCTTTGTAACCCGATCTCAAGTAGAAATAGAAGGTAGCCACATCTGTGTAGTTGCCAGGCAACTTGTAGCATGTCTTTTCTTTGTCATTAAAGGAGATGACGCCATTGTCGCCAGCCAACCAGAAATTGTCGTTGTCGTCTTGCACGATGGCCCTATAATAACCTTTTGGTACATAGTCCAACATCTCTGGAGATTTCTCATTAGGTGAGAAACGTGCGACACCTTCGCTTGTGGCAGCGAAAAGATAACCTTCGTCGTCGGTTATTATGTCGTTGATACTGAACGGATTGGTTCTTTTTGTAGTGTTCACGTCCTGAGAATAGGTGGTCATTGCCCCATTCTCTTCTTTCCATAATGAGTTGGTAGTTAGAATCCAATGCTCGTTTTGTTTTCCATTACAAACAGCGAGGACCCATTTGTTGTTATTGTTGGTCAGAGTGTCATGCGGAATGATTTTCTCCCATTGCGATACACCCTCTCTTTTGTGGTATAAACCATCACCAGAAGAACAAGCGTAGATATCACGTCCGTTGGTGACACTGATTCCAAAGAAGCATGTGGAAGGTGAGTTGACTCCTTCGAATTTCTCTTTTTCGTAGGCACCTGTGTTCAGGTCGCATCGATAGACACCGCCACCCCAGGAGGCTACGTAACAAACGCCAGATTTAGTCTTAGCTATTTCTGGAATATTGTTGTTTGGAAATTTAGCTAATGATTTGATGTTGAATTTTGAATCAACCGTATACAAACCGCCACCATCCACGCTGATAACCATATTATGTTGATCATCTTCAGCGAATGAGGTGCAGACAGCTAAAGGAAATCCGAAATCCCATGAGCAGGTAATACCAGTTTCGTTCTCTCTTTTGTATCTCCACAAACCTGAGTTTTGTGTTCCAAACCAGATGTCTCCCTTTTCATCTTCTGTGATGCAATAAATTTTTTGAGCTTCGTCGATGGAGGCATTGAATGGTCTGAGGTTGGTGAACTGAGGCTCATTGCAAAGGAAATCATCGGTATACCATAGACCATGAGCATCCGTTGCAATCCAGTATCTACCTTTTCTATCGCATATAATGTTAGTTATGCAATCGAAAGGAGTCTTTATGACACGAGGAGGTTGAATCTCTTTTTGATTGGTGTTGAATATCCATACTTCAGCAGTTTGTGATGCAACCAATAGGAGAGAGTCGTTTAATGGCAACATGGTTCTAACAAAACTGCAGGCGTCACCCTCTGGTTTGTATCGAAGTTGTAGTTTTCCTGCAGCAGAGAATACCATCATAGAATCCATCGATCCCAGCCAATATCTTTTCTTTTGGTCGATGTGCATTGCTCTGACAAAAAGGTTGCGAGTGGCACGAAACAAATGATTTTCGCTTGAGTAGGACTCAGTTTTTGGGTCATAGATATAGGCGCCACAGCTGGAATAAGCATATTGCTTTCCATCTTTTATGTAGACCTCCATTGTCTCTTTGTAGAATGTCTCGTTGTACTCTTCCGGCATGACACTTCTGAACATGTCTTTAACGGGATCGTATTCCACGAAGAACCCATAGTATCCACCGCCGGTGATTCTACCATTGGGCAATGCATGAATAAAGAGGAAGCCCTCTCTGTCTAAGCCATCATAATCATTTTTTCTGTGATGAATGAACGACTCTCCATCGAAACGGTCCAAACCGTAATCCGTTCCCACCCAAATAAATCCGCTAGGGTCTTGATCGATAGAGAAAACACGGTTGGAAATCAGCCCGTCTTTTGTCGTGTAGTGGTCAAAAATACCATACTCTGTAGCTGAAAAAACCGTTTGGCACGCTAAGGAGAAAAGCGTGATTAATTGTAATATATGTTTCTTGTTAAACAAAATTCAACTCTATATGACTTTGTAATAGTGGATTCTGTTATTAACCCACACATTTCATAATATTATATTTTTCATGGTGAATTTATTGGACCCACCTTAAGCGGTGACAAATATATAATTTTATAAAAAAAAAAGCAAGGACGAAATAAAATTCGTCCTTGCAACAGGAAAATTTTTTATTTGAGTGTTACGTGTTTGGGATCATTTTTTTGATATACACAATTGAGAAACGGATGTTTCTGCATTGATTAATATATATACACCTGCTTGATTCGTTAGATTGTAAACAGCAGAGCTTATTTCAAATGGCGAGTCGATTGTTATCTCTCCAACGTATGTGCCGTAAGTGGTGTACACTTTGAATGTTCCGATGTTTTCAACCGCTACAGCTTCCTCAATGCCATTTGTGCAATTTGAGCATGAGATTTTGATTTTATCAATGTTACAATATGGGTTGGTGATGTCGATACGTAGATTTTGAATTCCTTCGTCGTAGAGGGTTATCTCTTTTTCTACTATAGAATACTCATCCCAACTGTTTTCTTTCAGCATAGGAACATTGATATCAACTGATGAATTTCCGCAGCTTACAGAGAATGATGAACTTGAATTTCCAGAAGATACATAAGCTTCCAACTTATAAGATCCAGCTTCTTTCACATCGATGGTATAGTTCAACCATTCACCCTTAGCGGTGTATCCGATTGCGTATCCATTATTTCCTTTTACGATATCAACTCCACCATCAGTGCGGAATTTAGCATCACCTTCGTCTTTGTCATCAGTGTCGTAGTAAGCTATACCAGGGCATCCTTTATCGAACTCTTCGACTTCAATCACACCAGGAATTACTATTGCACTTCCGTTGTAAGGCTCTAAGGCTTTACATACAAAGATGCTGGTTGTCTTTTCGTCAGAATTGCCTTCGCTGTCATAGCTGATTGATTTGATGACAATCGTGCCTTCTTGAGAAGCGGTGAATTGATATTCGCAATTGTTGTTATTGCTGCTGGTCAACAACTCGTTTCCTGCATAGATATCAATCTTTCTAACTGATCCGTTTCTAGCGGTAGCAGACACACTGATTGTAACAGTCTCGCCAACTTGTACAGACTCCTCAGAAACTTTCAATGTAGAGGAGATGCCAGATTTTTTACCTAAGCAGATTGGACTCTTCGCATTTTTTGCAGCATCAGTTTTCATGTATTGTTGCAACCATGTGAATGCGGAACGATCTTTACAATCTCTGACAAGACCGGAACAACCGTTGGTAACCCAAGTCTTACCATAAATCCAACCCCAAAGGGTGACACCAGCGACATAGTCGGCTTCCCACATGATTGGGAATTGCTCTTTGTAACGAGTTTCAAATGTTGCATCGTCGCTCTTGGCGATATCATACTCAGTGATATATTGAGGTAACTGAGTTTTGTTGTGAATCTCCTCCAATGCGTTCTTGAATTGGCTACCACCCATATCGTTCAAGTCGTGAGCTTGGTTTCCGGCAGCGTCGATAGGACCGCCACAAGCTTTGATACCGTTGACAAGGTTGATGAACTCCGTTTTTTGCCATTGGAAGGTGTTGTAGTCGTTGTAAATCAAAATGGCATCTGGCCAACGATCACGAGCCAAACGGAATGCCTCAGCCAACCATTGATAAGAGTTGGTGTTAGGATAACCGTTGGTGTTACAGTTGTAACTAGGACGTCTTCCTGTTTCTCTTTCCGCTCTATCCTCAGCCAAAGAACCCAAAGCTTCAATGATCTTGGTCTGCTTGTAAGGAGAGTGATAATTGCCACCAGAATAGATAGCCTCGTTTACCACGTCAATGATGGCCAAGTCAGGATAGTGCTTTTTCACCTCATCAAACCATTCGATGATGGCTTTCTTGGTGTCAGCTACACTTAGAGACTCAATCCAAGAAGGGTGTTGAGAACCCCAAATCAATGCATGGTATTTGAAAATGATACCATGTTCCTTACAATAGTTGTAAGTTCTGTCGGCATTACTCCAATTGAATCTTCCCCAACCGCTGTGAACGGACCCCCATTTCGTCGCGTTCTCACACGTAACCTGATTCCAGTAATCAGTGTATTTTCTGTTACATTCTTGTGGGTCACAATATTCTTGCCAATTGTAAGATGTTGTAATGTTTCCCAAAAACTTACATGAGTTGTCTTTCGCTAATTGTGCATTTGCACAACAAAGCGTCAGCAATAGCATAATGTTTAGTAAATAAAATCGTTTCATGGTTTTATGATTTTAGTTTAGTGATTTGTTTATTCAGTTTTAATTCTTGGTTTTCATGTTTTTTCGCCTCAATACAATCTCACATCACACGCCACATTTCCTCTCAGATCCCAAACATTTATATTTAATACACACATTATTATATTAGCACACGCACATATTCATCAATATAAGATATTATGGTTTTTCTGTTTGGATGAGTTCAATCGCATTGTTGATTTCATCCGGTTGCAAATTTGGTTTGATAAAACAAAATGGGAAGAAATTTATTGGTCAAAGATTGGTATATTTGTTGCAAGCCAATGTTAATCAAACAAAAAGATGTAATTTTGTGTCATCCGTGTGAATCAATAGTTATATTACAGAGAAAAATTAGAGGTTTTATGTTTGAAAGAATTCGAGAAATTAGGTTGATGCAAACATTATTAAAGGAATCGTCTCCTTATTTTAGGTTATTTGCACGGGTTATTCAATTGGATGGAGTTGCTTCAAGTGGAAAAAATGAGATAGCAGTGGAGTTTTTGAAGGAGCAGTTTCCATATTATAAGATGGAATCCATAAAGAGGTTTCTGAACGATGCTCTTATAGAGTATAGAAAATCTCCAAATAAGAAAACTATAGAGATGTGCTGTGATGAGATTTTATCGGCAAGAAAACTGAAATATGAAAATCTCAGAAACATGATGCGCTATTTGTTTCTCATCGCATACGATAGTATGGGTATAGAGGAGAAGGAGATCCTGGTGCTACGGCAGATTGCGCAGACGCTTGGGTTGTTGAAGTGGGATTTGCTCTCGTTGGAGTATGAGTTTGAATATCGTCTGTATGAGGGACAAAGAAGAAAAGTGTATCAGAAAGAGGACAACACACATCGCAAGCAGCAAGAGCAACAGAAGAAGCAGGAGGAAAAGGAGCAGCAATCATCCGACCGTCAGCATGCATTGTCACGTCAACGTTTGGAAATGGCGTACGACCTTCTGTCATTGTCGCCTAGTTGTAGTGAGACGGACATCAAGCAAGCCTATCGTTCGAAAGCCAAGCAATTTCACCCAGATGCATTGTCGAAAGATTGCACGGAGAGAGAGTTGGAATTGGCAACCGAGCAATTCCGCCAGGTGACGGAGGCGTACAATTATTTGTGTACGATTAGGGAGATAAAATAAAAGTATGAAAAAATAAGTCGTTGGTTTTATGTGTTCTAATCGTAAATCTGACGATTCGTGCTACAGGCTTTCTGTTTTGTCTGCTACCCCATAGATATACTCTCCAACCAAAGTCCCCATCCTCACAAATTCATACATGTGATATGTTTCATAGAATCTCTTTTTTTCGTTTTTTTTCTGAATTGTGCCAATTCCAAACAAAAACATTGTATTTTTGTATTTTAATGTATGAATATAATGAGTTTATAAAGGAATTGAATATGAAGAAAAAATATGTGATATTACTTTGTGGATTGTTGTCTTTCTGTTTTATGTCGGCTCAAAATCTGACGGATAAGAAAGGTATGAAACAGGGTGTGTGGAAGAAAACCTACGAAAACGGGAATCTGATGTACGAGGGTACGTTTAAAAATGATAAACCGGTGGGTGTGTTCCGTCGTTACTATGAAACGGGAGCATTGAAGGTTGTGCAGATCTATGAGTCTGGCGATCGTTCAAAAGTTACTATCTATGAAGCGGATGGAAAAACCAAAACTGCAGAGGGTAGCTACAAAGGAAAAGAGAAAGATGCGGAGTGGACCTATTACGTTGAGGGTAAGGTCTCTCTAATAGAGGTGTATAATAATGGAAAGAAAAATGGCGTCTCTAAAACCTATTCCAAAGAGGGCGTTTTGATGGAAGAGATTCCGTATGTGAATGATCAGATAGATGGCGTTCATAAACGTTATCTGCAGGATGGTACGAAGTATTCGGAGTCTTCTTTTAAGAATGGTGTTGAGCATGGAAGTTACAAACTCTATGAAGGACACAATTTCCCTGTAATGGAGGGCGTTTATAAAAATGGAAAGAGAGATGGTGATTGGATTATGAGAGATGATTCAGGAAAACAAACGGATGTCTTAAAATATAAAGATGGCGTTTTGTTGAATGATAAAGAATTGAAAAAGAAATACTCCAAATCATTTGATAACAACGAGGCGAAAAAAGGAAAATACACCGAGTTGGATGAGAGTATGCGATAAAAGTGGGGACGAATTTGTAATAAAGAATAAGATAGTAAGAAAATGAATGCGATAGAAAAGGTTGGATCTTATGCTTCGTTGATGTATCGAGCATTCACGAAACCTGATAGCTGGAGTATGTTTTTCCGTCGTTACTTGGAGGAATTGAAGAAACAAGGATGGGAATCTCTGGGTATAACGCTACTTATCTCTGTGTTTATTGGTGCAGTGATCACAATTCAGATGATTAACAATCTGGAAAACCCTATATTTCCTAATACGATGGTGGGATTGGCAACACGTGATACGTTGTTGCTAGAGTTCTCATCTTCCATCTTATGTCTAATATTAGCAGGAAAGGTGGGTTCTAACATCGCTTCTGAGTTGGGTACTATGCGCATTACGGAACAGATTGATGCGTTGGATATCATGGGAGTGAATTCTGCTAATTATCTGATATTACCAAAGATTGTCGCTTTCGTTACAATCATTCCTTTTTTGGTGCTGACAAGTATGTTCGTCGGATTGATTGGAGGTTACAGCGTGGGTGTGTTTACGGATATGATTACCGTTAATGCCTATATCTCTGGTATTCAATATATGTTCACTCCCTATTATATTCCTTACTCTGTGATAAAGAGTTTGGTGTTTGCCTTTGTCATTGCCTCTGTATCTTCTTATTATGGATACACGGTGAAAGGTGGTGCTTTGGAAGTGGGAAAGGCGAGTACGGATGCTGTGGTGAACAGTAGCGTGCTGATTTTGTTGTTTAATATTATGCTAACAAAGATATTGCTATGATTGAGGTTAAACATGTAGAGAAGACGTTTGACGGGAATAGGGTATTGAAAGATATCTCGACCGTGTTTGAACCGGGTAAGACCAACTTGATCATAGGTCAGAGTGGATCAGGTAAGACTGTCTTGATGAAGAGTGTGGTGGGTATCCATCGAATTGATTCGGGAGAGATTTGTTACGACGGTCGAGACATCACCAACATGAAACGAAAAGAGTTGAATGTCTTACGTCGTGAGATTGGTATGCTGTTCCAGGGATCTGCACTGTTCGACTCAATGTCTGTCTTGCAGAATGTGATGTTCCCTTTGGAGATGTTCTCCACCATGACAAAAGATGAGATGATCGCTCGTGCAAAGTTTTGCCTTGAACGTGTTGAATTGTCCCACGTCTTAGATTCATACCCTTCGGAAATCAGTGGAGGTCAGCAGAAACGTGCTGCCATTGCTCGTGCCATCGTTCTGAATCCTAAATATCTATTTTGTGATGAGCCGAACTCTGGATTGGATCCTAAGACCTCTCTTTTGATTGATAAGTTAATCCAAGACATTACTCACGAGTTTAATATCACAACAGTGGTGAATACCCACGATATGAACTCCGTGATGGAAATTGGTGAGAACATCGCCTTTATATACAAGGGAGAAAAGGCTTGGCAAGGATCCAAAGAGGAAATCTTTGATACTGGATGTGAACAATTGGAGGATTTTATTTTTGCTTCTAATCTGTTCAAGAAAATTAAAAAGGTGTACGTCATGTCACCTGAGTTTTTAAAAATGAAAAATCGTTGACTATGGGTATGTTTAGTTATTTCTTTCAGGGACCAAAAATCAGACAGTTCCATCATGAATGCATCTATTACGATCCTAAAAAGGAGGAACGAGAGAACCGTGAGAGACGTATTCGTGCTGAACTAGGACTTGAAAAGAGTTCTAATAACCTTTCCATGATGAGAAAGGGCGTTTTTCAAGAGCAACGAAAAGCAGCTAAATCGTTGGATGAGTCACGACGGAGAAGAGTCATCATTTTGGCTGTTGTCATTGGTGCCTTGTTCTTATACATTGTCAAATTTTAACTAATTATAGAACCCACCTAATTTCGATTTCGTATGAGTGACGTGATTCATCTTCTGCCAGACAACGTCGCCAACCAGATAGCGGCAGGCGAGGTTATTCAACGACCTGCCTCTGTGATTAAGGAATTGGTTGAAAACGCGGTGGACGCTGGTGCAACGTCGATAAAAATAATTATCAAAGATGCTGGTCGGACGTTGATTCAGGTGATTGATAATGGAAAGGGAATGAGCGAAACGGACGCTCGTCTTTGTTTTGATCGCCATGCTACTTCCAAGATTTCTTGTGCGGAGGACCTGTTCTCTCTGCGCACGATGGGTTTCCGAGGTGAGGCGTTGCCTTCCATCTCATCCATCTCTCAATTGGAATTGAGAACCAAACGTAAAGAGGATGAAGTGGGTACCATGGTGGTAATCAATGGTGGTAAAATAGAGAAACAGGAGTCGGTTGCTTGTGCGGATGGTACGAGTTTCTCTGTGAAGAATATCTTCTATAACGTGCCTGCCCGTCGTAAGTTCCTTAAATCTAACACAACCGAGTTTTCTCATATCGAAAAGGAGTTCTTTCGAATCGCGTTGGTGAATCCAACGGTGGAATTCGAACTATATCATAATGATCAGCTAATCTATCAGATGCGTCAGAGCGGTTTGCGTGAAAGAATCGCTGCTATCTATGGAAAGAGCATCAATTCCCAATTGCTTCTTGTGGAAGTGGACTCCACCCTTGTGAAGATTGGTGGGTATGTGGGTAAACCTGAGACTGCAAAGAAACAGAATGATCATCAATATTTCTTTGTGAATGGACGTTATATGCGCCATCCATACTTTCATAAGGCGGTCATGCAGGCATACGAGCGATTGGTGCAACCGGGTACTTCACCCGATTACTTCATCTATTTTGATGTGGACCCAGCCAGCATTGATGTAAACATTCATCCTACAAAGACTGAAATCAAATTTGAAAGTGAACAACCTATATGGTCCATCTTATTGGCTGGCGTGAAAGAGTCACTGGGTAAGTTCAATGTGGTACCAACACTTGATTTCGAACATGGTAACGATATCTTTTCAGAAAATGGATTTTATAATTCACCCAATAAGACCCCAATCACATCATTGAATGTGGATGTGGATCCTTCCTATAACCCATTTAAAACAGGAGCAGGAGGAAGTGATTACCATTATTCGAAAAAGAATAATTCCAATACGGAAAATTGGCAGTCTCTCTACGAGGGCTTTGAATCATCAAAATCCTCTGCTGTGCCTTCCTATATGCCGCAGGAACCATTTGACCCTGCAAGCTTTGTTTGTCCTCCGCAAGAGAATGAACCCTTGTTGATGGAGGGAGAGGAGAACAAAACGCATTATATCCAAATGAAGGGAAAATACATCATGACGGTAATGCGTTCGGGACTGGTTTGCATCGACCAACATCGTGCTCATGTGAAGATCTTATATGAACGTTATATGAATTGCCTTCAACAGCAGAAGGCAGCTTCACAACAGTTGATGTTCCCTATTAGAATCAATGTTTTGGAGTCTGAATCCATGCTCTTGGATGAATTGACCGAAGAATTAAGCTTCTTGGGCTTTGAACTCTCAAATCTGGGTAAGGGTGCCTTCTCCATCAATGGAATCCCTGCAGATTGTAAAGAGTCTGATGCGGAAAAATATGTGAAAGAGTTGTTGTCCTCTTTCAATGAAGGGGGTAGCCTGAAAGATAACAGAAAAGAACAGATGGCACTGAAATTGGCTGAGACATCGGCCATAAAGGCAGGTAAGATTCTGACGGAAGATGAGATGATGAACTTGGTGTCACAGTTGTTCTCATTACCGTCTCCTGATTATACAATTGACAATAGAATGGTCTTGACTTTCTTTACACAAGAGGAGATAGAGAAAAAATTCAAATGATAGCATGGCAAAAAACGAAGATAAAACGGAGGTTAGAATTGACAAGTGGATGTGGGCAGTACGTCTGTTTAAAACACGTTCATTGGCAGCAGACGCTTGTAAAAAAGGGAAAGTGTTGATGTCTGGCAATAGTGTGAAAGCCTCTCGAAATATCAAGATAGGTGATGTGGTGCAGATAAAACGTGCTCCTATCACTTATTCATTTAAAGTATTGGCTCTTTCTGAAAACAGAATGGGTGCTAAATTAGTACCTGATTTTATGGAGAATGTCACCACACCAGAGCAATTGGAGATCTTGGAGATGAGTCGATATAGTGCATTCGGTAAAAGAGACAGAGGAACAGGTCGTCCTACGAAGAAAGAACGTCGTGATTTGGATGAATACATGGATCCTACTGATTATGAAGATGATTTCTTCGACTTCTCTGACGATGAGGATGACGAATAAAATTTGTGTTTCATGAAAAAAATATTGTTTTCAATCTTATTGTTTTCCACATTGAGTTGTTATGCACAGCAAGAGATGGCACCTGACTTCTTTTCATGTGGATTGCGTCGTGTTTTAAACGATTCGACGCATAAGGTGGGCTTTGAAAACAAGAAGGGAGAGATGGTTTTGCCTGCGCAATACTGCTTAGCAGAACGGTTCGTGAAAAAGAGATGCGCTGTTTGTGTGAATGCGGAATGGAAAGACTATTCTGCAACGGATGATGTTTATGAATCGCGATGGACAGGTGGTAAGTGGGGAATCATTGACAAATCAGGTAAGTATGTGAAACCTTGTATTTATGAAAGAAGTTGGAATGCGGAAAAAGCATGCTTTCAGTATGTTGCTCCAGCAGACTCTTTTTATTTTACCGACAAAGGAAAAATCGTTCCGATAAAGAAATAAGGTTATGATTATAGCAAAGCAAAAGAAAGAGGAGAATATAGCAGAATACATTCTCTATATGTGGCAGATTGAGGATATCATCAGAGGATATCAATTGGATATCGATCAGATTCAAAAAAACATCATCGATCAGTACCAGCAACCCGATGAGGTAAAGAAACAGATACGTGATTGGTATGAGAACTTGATTGAGATGATGCGCTTGGAACATAAGGAGAAGTCGGGTCATTTGCAGATTAACATCAATCAAGTGAATGACCTGAATGATTTGCACAATGAACTTTTGCAGAATCCGAAGGAAATTCAGTATAATGCACAATTCTTCAAAGTGTTACCTTTCTTAATTGAGTTTCGCAATAAATTACAGGCAGGGGAGGAGATGAACGATGTGCATTTGGCTCTACATGCGTTGTATGCCATTCTTTTGTTGAGGCTACAGAAAAAAGAGATTTCAAAAGATACACAAGTGGCCGTTCAACATATTAGCGGTCTCCTTGCCGTTCTGTCAGCTAAGTATAAGACTTGGTTAAATGAGGAACCAGAGGACTAACCAGTGACTAAGACAACCGCTGTAGATGAAGATGTGCCAAATGGCATGATAGTAGGTGTGCTCATTGTCCTTCCAAAAGAAATAGGTGCCAAGGGAGAAACAGATGCCTTCTGCCAGCAGAAACCATAAACTGATAGCTGGGAATGCCTCAAAAACAGGTTTGGCAATGAAAACGACCAACCAGCCCATGGCGAGATAAAGTGCTAAAGATAGCTTGGGCTGTTTGCCCAATGCTATGATTTTATAGAAGATACCTGATAATGCAAGTACCCAAATGATGATAAAACAGACGTTGCCCAGCGTGTGACCAATGGTCCAAAGTAGGATAGGAGTGTAGGACCCTGCGATGGATACATAGATGGCACAGTGGTCGAAATAGCGAAGCTTCCTTTTGGTTTCTTCGTCCTTTACCATGTGATAGAGGGTGGAGGAGAGAAACATCAATATCTCACAGACGCAAAATGTGATGAGACTAAAGTTCAATATGATAGAGCCGTGTTCCCACCCTTTGCGGATAAGGAAAAATGCCATGATGCAAAACAACCCTAAGGAGATGGCATGAGTCCATGTGTTGGCTAATTCAGCTTTGTGTTTGTTGATTGTAATCATAAATAGTCAGCTTAAAAGTTTCCGTATTGCAATTCTGTGTTTACATCTTCGTAGATATATTGAACTCTGTTTCCTTTTGAGAAATCAAGTTTCTGAATGAAACGTTGCACTTCATCTGCGTTTTGTTGCACTTTCGTGCGAAGATAACGAGAGATGGCGGTGCAGATTACGTATGAATCTGAATAAACATCAGTTTTAAGTGCATTGTAAATGTTTTTCTCTGCAGGCAACTCTCTTTTAGGGTCCTGACGAATGATATTCGCATAGTTGATGTATCCGAGGGCTACGCGTAAGTCGGTGCGATCTTCCTGAAGCGTGATAAGTTCATTGGACAGTTCACAACTCATTTCATACCCCTTTTCGATTCCAGATGAATCGGTGTAGGAAATACAACTTAGAAAGTTTTTCGAGAACTGTTCGCATAATTCAAGATTGAAGAGTTGTGAACTCCATTTGATGAGATCCTCCTTTTTAAAAGGCGATTTATTCATATCTTTTTCGAGGAGGAAGGTGGACAGAATCATCAGTTCTCTGCAGCCAGACCACCATGCGCATTCAGCAAAGAGTTTATTCGTGCTAAATTCTTTACTAATCTCTTTGATACGAGGAAGAGCAACGCCATAGTTGAGTTTGTAGCCCATGGAACTCATCTTTTCGGATGCTGCTCCGTTCATGGAAAGGTGAAAAAGCTTCTTCGCTTTGCCGATTAATTGCTCGATATCTTCGTTGTATGGGAACACAATATTCATACGCATGATAATTTAGAACGAATAATTTTCCACAAAGTTAAAATATTTTTCGGTTTTTATTTGCATATGAGGCAAATTGAAAGTATCTTTGCACCGCAATTTGATGGTGGGAGTAGCTCAGTTGGTTAGAGTATCAGATTGTGGTCCTGAGGGTCGTGGGTTCGATCCCCATCTCCCACCCCAAAGAAAAGCAAGAGACGCATGAGAGTGCGCCTCTTTTTTTATGTCTGGATAGAATATATTATTGGGGTCGTGGACTATCCGTAATGAAATATTTCTATATCTTTGTAAAGGAGAGTTCTATTTCACGAATAACTTGATAGAACCCATCTTGGATGATATTTTATGACAAATAAACAGATTTCGATGCAAACAAATCAGCGGAACATTTCTTCATGGGCATGGGTTCCTTCTCTTTATTTTGCAGAAGGCCTTCCTTATGTGATTGTGATGACCCTCTCTGTCATCATGTATAAGGATTTAGGTATTTCAAATAGTGATATAGCATTTTATACTAGTTGGCTTTATTTGCCATGGGTGATAAAACCCTTATGGAGTCCAATTGTGGAGTTGTTTAAAACAAAGCGTTGGTGGATTGTGACCATGCAGTTCCTAATGGGAGTGGGAATGGCTGGTGTTGCTTTTACCCTTGACACGTCATTCTTCTTTCAAAGTAGCATTGCGTTTCTTTGGCTTATGGCCTTTGCTTCTGCCACTCATGATATTTCGGCCGACGGCTTTTATATGATTGCTCAGAGTGAGAAGAACCAATCGGCCTTTATCGGTATTCGTAATGTTTTCTATCGAGTGGCCATGGTTACGGGACAAGGATTCTTGGCAATGATTGCGGGACGCCTGATGGAAAAAGGGTATGCGGATTCTTATACAGCTTGGTCTATTGTCTTTTGGTGTTCATGTGGTTTGATCGTTTTGTTGTCCGTCTATCATGCATTTATTCTTCCAAAGGCAGAGAATAAGAAAAAGAGATTTTCATCTTCTGAGTTCTCGACGCTGTTTGAGACTTTCTTTAGTAAAAAGGAGATTTTCTTTTTCATTCTTTTCATCCTATTGTTTCGGTTGGGTGAAGCGCAATTGTGTAAACTTTCATCTCCGTTTATGCAGGATGCCATGGAAAATGGTGGATTGTCTCTCTCTGTCGCGGATGTTGGTTTTGCGTATGGTGTGATAGGAGTGATTTCTTTGTTGTTAGGAGGAATGTTGGGAGGTGCGGCTATTTCCATGTATGGATTGAAGAAGTGCTTGATACCAATGATGTTGGCACTGAATCTGCCCGATTTGGTGTATGTTTATATGGCTTATGAACAACCGGATAGCTATCTCCTTGTGGAGGTTCTTGTGGCACTTGAGCAATTTGGATATGGATTTGGATTTACGGCATTATCTATGTTTATGATATATGTTTCTCAAGGCGAATATAAAACAGCCCATTATTCTATTTGTACGGGATTTATGGCAATGGGTATGATGATACCTGGCATGTGGGCTGGTGAGATACAGGAAAAGTTGGGCTATACGAATTTCTTCATTTGGGTTTGTCTCTGCACAATCCCGGCATTTATTGTTGCCTATTTCATAAAGATCCCAGCATCGTTTGGATGTAAAGATTCGAAACAAGAGTCCGTTGTAACTGACGATTCGAAAGAAGAAGCATAAAAAATAGAGATGATATGAAAGCAATTATTGTGGGAGCCACCTCTGGCATAGGTTTGGAATTGGCGCGAGCCCTTCATCGAAAGGGATGGCAATTGGGTTTGGCTGGTCGTCGTGCAGATAACCTGGAACAAATCCGTCAGGAATTGGGAGATAATGTTGTGGTGGAACCTATGGATATAACCAAAGAGGATGCATCGGATCATTTCCATGCCTTGATTGATAAGTTGGGTGACATCGATTTGTATTTCCATGCTTCTGGCATCGGATCCCAAAATGTGGATTTGAACAGCGATATAGAATTGAATACCATGCAAACTAACTGTGTGGGAATGACACGTATGGTAAACTTGGCATATCACTATTTTGTCTCTAATCATAAAAAGGGACACATTGCCGTAATCACATCTGTCGCTGGTACAAAAGGCATAGGCTTGGCTCCTGCTTACTCATCCACCAAACGATTCCAAACTGCTTATTTGCAGGCATTGTCACAACTGTTTAAAACAAAAAACAGAAACATTGACATCACAGAGATCCGTCCGGGATTTGTGGATACAGCCATCTTAAACCACCACTATCCGATGATGATGAAACCAGATTATGTGGCAGAGAAGATTGTCAAGGCAATTGAGAAAAGGAAAAGATGTGTGACAATTGATTGGCGATATCGTTGCGTGGTGTTCTTTTGGAGACTTATACCTAATTGGATTTGGGAAAGAATCAAATTGGGATGATTCATCAGAGAATAATCATTATGAATAAAAAAACGGATGCGAAGAAAGCATCCGTTTTTCGTTTGTATGAGAAGGAAGGTTAATCCAATTCCAAATCTCCGTTAAGCACTTCGTGCCAAGGAAGTCCTTGCTTGTTTAATTGTTCCATAAATGGATCTGGATCGAAATCTTCTACGTTCCAAACACCAGGACGTTTCCATTGTCCTGTGCAGAACATCATTGCTCCAATCATGGCAGGAACTCCAGTTGTATAGCTGACACCCTGCATGCCTGTCTCTTTGAAGGCCTCTTGGTGACTACAGTTGTTGTATACGTAGTAGGTGAGAGGCTTGCCATCTTTGCCGATACCTCTGATACGGCATCCGATACTGGTCTCGCCTTCATAGTTTTCTCCCAAATCTTGAGGATTAGGAAGAACTGCCTTTAAGAATTGAAGAGGCACAATCTTCACACCATTGTATTCCACCTCATCAATACGAGCCATTCCGATGTTTTGAATAACACGAAGGTGAGTAAGATACTCTTGTCCGAATGTCATCCAGAAACGAGCACGTTTGATGGTTGGGAAGTTCTTTACCAATGATTCCAACTCTTCGTGGTACATCAAATAAGATTCGCGTGGACCAATGTTAGGGTAGGTTAGTGCCTTGTGAATTTCCAATGCACCTGTCTCAACCCATTTTCCATCCTGATAGAAACGACCTTTCTGAGTGATCTCACGAATGTTGATTTCAGGATTGAAGTTGGTAGCGAATGCCTTGTGGTGATTACCCGCATTGCAATCCACGATATCTAAGTATTGCATCTCCTTAAAGTGATGCTTTGCAGCATACGCCGTATAGATACCGGAAACACCTGGGTCGAATCCACAACCAAGGATAGCGGTTAGACCCGCTTTCTCAAACTTGTCTTTGTAGGCCCATTGCCAACTGTATTCAAAATGAGCCACATCTTTAGGCTCGTAGTTGGCTGTATCCAAATAGTTGACGCCGCACTCTAAGCAGGCATCCATGATATTTAAGTCTTGGTATGGAAGAGCTACATTGATAACTAACTCCGGTTGATGCTTTTTGAATAACGCAACAATCTGGTCGGTGAAATCGGCATCGACTTTGTCTGTTGTGACTGAGACGCCATAACGCTCTTTCAACACAGCAGCAACAGCATCGCATTTTGATTTAGTCCTGCTTGCAATGACAATATCAGTGAAGATGTTTGCATTCTGTGCAACTTTGTGACACACTACGGTTCCAACACCGCCTACTCCGATAATAAGGACTTTAGACATTTCTTTTAAGTATAAAATGAAACAATTAGTTACCGACACGTCAGCACGAAAATTCGTCTGCCCCTGTCAAATACAAATATAAAAATAATTAATAATTTCAATTGATATATTTTCAGAAAAAAGTTTAGTTGGAATGCGGAAATCTGTTATATTTTTTTAGTTGACTATTGAATGTATATGATTTGAAAAAAATGGGATGCGTCGTTTGGACACATCCCATTTGAAATTATATAAGGTGAGTTCTATTACTTCACTCTCTTAACTCGATCGGTTTATTTCTTTAGGAGTTCAATTACTTCATTGATGGATAATAGTTTCTGTTCGCCACTCTCCATGTTTTTCAACATCACTTTTTGCTCAGTCATCTCAGTCTCTCCGATAATGGCAACGTATGGGATGTTTTTAGCATCGGCATATCCCATCTGCTTTTTCATCTTAGCAGGTTCTGGGTATACTTCAGCAGGAATACCGGCAGCACGAACCTGTTTGATGCATTCAAGAGCATAGCTTAGTTCGTTCTCGCCGAATGAGGCGAAAAGAAGTTTGGTTGTTTGTAGCATATCTGCAGGATAGAGATCCAATTGGTTTAGTACGTCATAGATACGATCTGCACCAAATGAGATTCCCACGCCAGAGACGCCTTCCATACCGAACACGCCTGTCAGGTTGTCGTAGCGACCACCACCCGTGATACTGCCTATTTGTACATCCAATGCTTTCACTTCAAAAATGGCTCCTGTGTAGTAGTTGAGTCCTCTTGCCAATGTAAGGTCGAGTTCCACCTTTGTCTTCACATTCAGAGCTTCGACATGCTTGAGGATGGTTTGTATCTCTTCCACACCTTTAAGTCCGGTCTCTGAGGAGGCAAGTACCTCCTTGATGGTTGCCAGTTTTTCCTGATTGCTTCCTTGAAGAAGGATGATTGGTTGTAATTTTGCAATGGCATCCTGACTGATTCCTTTAGAGGCCAATTCAGCGTTGACATTCTCCAATCCGATTTTATCCAATTTGTCGATGGCTACGGTGATGTCAACTATTTTTTCTGCTTCGCCAATCACTTCAGCAATACCAGATAAGATCTTGCGGTTGTTTAGTTTGATGCAGACGTTAACTTTCAATCTGCGGAATACCTCGTCTACAATTTGGATGAGTTCCACTTCATTTATCAAAGAGTCGCTTCCAACAATGTCTACGTCGCACTGATAGAATTCACGATAGCGTCCCTTTTGAGGTTTGTCGGCACGCCATACAGGTTGAATTTGGTAACGTTTGAAAGGGAAGGATATCTTATCACGGTTCATTACGACGAAACGAGCAAATGGTACTGTCAAGTCGTAGCGCAATCCTTTTTCGGAAATTTTGTTGATGAGTTTGATGGAGTTGCGACTATTCAACATGTCGGCATCAACATCAGCCAAATAATCACCAGAGTTTAATATTTTAAATAGAAGTTTGTCTCCCTCATCACCATATTTGCCCATAAGGGTGGACAGATTTTCCATTGCAGGAGTCTCAATCTGTTGAAAACCATATAGTTTAAAAACATCTTTGATGGTGTTAAAGATGTAATTTCGACGCACCATTTCAAGAGGTGCAAAGTCTCTTGTTCCTTTTGGAATTGAAGGTTTTGTAGCCATTCTTTTTTCGTTTACATAATTACGAATGCAAAATTAAAAATAATTTATGAAGTACTCCTCTTTTTTGTTTCATTCTGTTGATAAATTCTTTTGAAAGAATCAGCTAAAGAGAAATCGAATCAGTATCTTTGCATTGCTCATTGTAAAAGTGAAAATTATTGAATGGTAGAGAAGATATTTTTGATTGAGAATGCAGATCCGGTGATCTTTTATGGACTGAATAACAGCAACATAGCTACATTGAAGAATCTTTTTCCAAAGATTAAGATTGTAGCACGTGGAGACGCGTTGAAATGCAGTGGAGAAGAGTCGGAAGTGGCTTCATTTGAGAAAGTATTTTATCAAGTAGAACAACATTGTGCGAAGTTCAACATGTTGGATGAAGCGACGTTGGTGGATTTTATAAAGGGTAGGGAACCAGAGAGCAAAACTGACAATTCGGATCTCATCATCTATGGTGTGAGTGGAAAACCGATCATTGCCAGAACGCCCAATCAAAAAAAATTGGTTCGCCTATTTGAGAAGAAAGAGATGATTTTTGCAGTGGGTCCTGCAGGATCTGGAAAGACATACATGGCTATAGCTTTGGCTGTTCGTGCACTGAAGAATCGAGAGGTACGTAGAATCATATTAAGTCGTCCGGCAGTGGAGGCAGGTGAGAAACTGGGATTTCTTCCAGGTGATATGAAGGAGAAGATTGACCCTTATTTGCAACCCCTTTACGATGCGTTGCAGGATATGATACCAGGTGCTAAGCTTAGAGATTTCATGGAGAATGGCGTCATTCAGATTGCACCGTTAGCCTTTATGAGAGGACGAACGTTGAATGATGCGTTTATCATCTTGGATGAGGCACAGAATACCACCTCTCAACAGATTAAGATGTTTCTCACTCGTATGGGAATGAACAGTAAGGTGATTGTCACGGGAGATATGTCTCAGATCGATTTGCCAAGTCATCAGAAATCAGGATTGGTGGATGCTCTTCAGATTCTGGAACATGTAGATGGCATAGCAAAGGTGGAGTTTGGTGTGAAAGATATCGTACGTCATCAGTTGGTTCAGCGTATCGTTGAGGCTTATGAACATGCTGATGAGAAGAGAAAGAAGATGCAGAAGGAAGAGATGTCTGATGCTAAAAATGAAGAAGAAAGTAAATGTAAAACTAAATAAGAAAAGAAATGGAGAATGCTTTAACGAAAACTGATTTCCACTTTCCTAATCAGAAAGGTGTATATCACGGTAAGGTTCGCGACGTATATAGCGTGGGCGACGATAAATTGGTAATGGTTGCAACAGATAGAATCTCTGCATTTGATGTAATCCTTCCAAAGGGTATTCCTTTCAAGGGTCAGATGCTGAATCAAATTGCAGCTAAGTTTTTGGATGATACAAAAGACATTTGTCCTAATTGGAAATTGGCAACTCCAGATCCAATGGTGACGGTAGGTATCCGTTGCGAGGGCTTCCCTGTTGAAATGATTGTTCGTGGTTATCTTTGTGGTAGCGCATGGAGAGCTTATAAAAGCGGTGTGCGTGAGATATGTGGTGTGAAGATTCCAGACGGAATGAGAGAGAACCAAAAGTTCCCAACCCCAATCATTACTCCTACAACAAAGGCTGAGATTGGAAAACATGACGAGGATATCTCTAAAGAAGAGATTTTGAAACAAGGTTTGGTTTCAAAAGAAGATTATGAATTGTTGGAGAAATATACATTGGCTTTGTTCCAAAGAGGTACTGAGATCGCAGCAAAGAGAGGATTAATCTTGGTGGATACTAAATATGAGTTCGGAAAGGCAAATGGAACTATCTATTTGATGGACGAGATTCATACACCAGACTCTTCTCGTTATTTCTACGCAGAAGGTTATCAAGAGCGTTTCGATAAGGGTGAGGCACAAAAGCAACTTTCAAAAGAGTTCGTTCGTGAGTGGTTGATGGATAATGGGTTCCAAGGCAAAGCAGGACAAAAAGTACCTGAAATGACGGATGAAATCGTTAAGTCTATTTCTGATCGCTATATTGAATTGTATGAGAATATTGTGGGAGAAAAGTTCCAACGCGCTGAAGACCTTTCTGCCCTTAATAATCGTATTGAAAAGAATGTCACTGCATATTTAAGCAAGTGATTACGATATTGAAGCAAGAGGGAGTCATCCTTCTTGCTTTTTCTTTTTTCAAGACACCATAATACATCATGTATTTACAACGATTACGGATACTGAATTATAAAAACATCGAGGAGGCTGATTTGACCTTCTCTCCTAAAATTAACTGCTTTATAGGTAATAACGGAGAGGGAAAGACCAATCTCTTGGATGCTGTTTATTATTTGTCTTTCTGTAAAAGCCATACCAATTCTGTGGATGGACAGAATGTGATGCATGATCGGGATTTCTTCATGTTGGATGGAGATTATTCATTGAACGATCTCTCTACCAACATATATTGCGGTGTAAAGAAAAGACAAAAGAAACAGTTCAAAAGAGACAAGAAGGAGTATGAAAAACTGTCAGACCACATCGGATTGCTGCCCTTGGTGTTGGTTTCTCCTTCTGATGAAGAACTGATTTTAGGTGGTAGCGAAGAGCGTCGTAAGTTTATCGATGGATTTATCGCACAATATGACAAACTCTATTTATCTCATTTGTTATCATACAAAACATTGTTGACCCAAAGAAACTCAATGATTAGAAATGAGATACATGATGAGTTGTTATATGAGACCATTGAGGAGCAAATGTCCACATATGGTACTTATATCCATGAGCAACGGACGAAGTTTATCGCTGATTTTTTGAAGCATTTTCAGGAATTTCACCAGACAGTCTCCTTGGGGAAGGAGAAGGTGGATTTGATTTATCAGTCCCAAATGCAGGAGCAGCCTTCGTTGTTGAAATTGTTGAAGGAGAACCGCGAAAAGGATTTTGTGGTGGGATATACGACAAAAGGTGTCCATAAAGATGATCTGGAAATGAATATGGAGGAGCTTCCTATTCGAAAAATTGGTTCTCAGGGACAGTGTAAGACCTATCTGATTGCATTGAAATTGGCACAATTCGACTTCTTGAAAAGATTGAAGAATGAAAAGCCAATATTGTTGTTTGATGATATCTTCGACAAGTTGGATACTTTGCGAGTGAACCAAATTATCCAACTGATGAAAGACAATCGGTTCGGACAAGTTTTTATATCCGACACAAACAGAGAACATCTCTCATCCTTATTGAAAAATATGGATTGTGATTATCATCTCTATGGGGTCGAAAATGGACATATTGAATTGAAGGAGAACCGATGAAACGACAAAATTCACAATCAATAGGAAATGTGTTGCAGGAGTTGTTGCAGGACGATCTCTTTTGCAAAAAATTGAATGAGACGAAGTTGATAGAGTCTTGGAGGAAAATGGTTGGCGAAAATGTGCAATCTAAAATGACCTCCATATATATTAAGAACGAAATTTTATACGTGACAATAACATCGCCAGCGCTGAAATCGGATTTGAGAATGAAAACTGCCGAATATGTTCGGGAGTTGAATCAGGAGATCGGTTGCGAAGTGATACGAGATATAAAGTTTTTGTAGAAGAAGTCGTAAAATTCTGCAAATGCATGAGTTTTAAATAATTATAAAATGAAATATACAGCGGAAGATATAGACAAGGTGGTTTTCAATCATCAGGAGAGTATTCAAATCAGGTTTAACGATGTGGATGTGTTGGGACATGTGAACAATGCCATTCAGTTGAATTATTTTGATTATGGGAAGATGAAATATTTCGAGACGCTGAAGAAACAACGGATAGATTGGCACGAGTCGGAGTTGGTGATAGTGAACCTGAATGTTGATTTCTATTGCCCGATATTTATGGGAGATGATATAAAGGTAAAGACCAAGGTCTATGAGATAGGGAAGAAGAGCGTGAAATTGATACAAATTCTATTTGACGAGAAGACCAAAACAGTGAAATCTGTGTGTCACTCCGTTATGTGTGGGTTTGACACGAAGACAAATACTTCCGTGTTGATTTCAGAAGAGTGGAAGAACTTAATCCATTCATTTGAGGGGTGAAATAGCAGCAGATCCCTTTTTTGTCTATCAAAAAAACACCAATAAATTTTGGTGGATATAAATTATCTTCTATTTTTGCAAGAAATAGTTGTGTGCGATGAGGAATTTATTGTTCATATTATTGTTTACAGTTACATCATTAACTCATGTTGTAATGTCACAGTCAAAGTCTTCTTTTGTAGAAGATGAGAAGATGGTGTATGCTGTGTCTGATGTAACACAGGAACAAGTGAAGACTGATTCTGAGAAAGTTAACATTTCGGTTTACGATAATCAACTATATGTAACAAACGCAACAGAGAATTCCATTGTTGAGGTGAAGAATATGTTGGGAGAGACGATTCTAACGTTTCGAATCAGCTCATCAAGGGAAGTGTTCAGCTTGAATTTAAAGAAGGGATTTTATATTATTCGTGTTGATGAGATTCTACAAAGAATTATTATAAAATGACGAATTTGAAATACCATAGAAGACAGAATAAACACATTCTTTTTTCTCTACTTATATCCATTTTATTTGCATTCCCATTACATCTGTTTTCATCCACTCAGGTGAGTTTGTTGACCACAATGCCGTGCGATAAGGCCGTGTATACGTTGTGGGGACATTCCGCTTTACGTGTGAAAACGGATACGACAGATGATGTATATAACTATGGTGTCTTTTCGTTTGGGGATGGTTTCGTGTGCCGCTTTGTGAGAGGGGAGACAGACTATTGGGTTCAGCGAGAATCGATGAATATGGTTTACCGTGAAGTGGTGCTTATTAAGGAAACGTATATGACCGAACAGGTGTTGAATGTGACTGAAGATGAGGCCTGTGCGATTCATGAAGCATTGAAAACAAATGCGTTAGAAGAGAACAAATACTATCGCTATAATTTCTTTTATGATAATTGTGCCACGAGACCCAGAAACCTAGTGGAGAAGGTGCTTGGTGATTTGGCATATCCTGTTGTGAATAGTGAGGCGACATACAGGGATAAAGTTCACGAGCATACGCAAGGAGAACCATGGTTGGAGTTTGGCATTGATTTGTGTTTAGGTAGTGAGACGGACAAGGTGATAAAGGATTATGATCTCACCTTTTTACCAAGAGAGTTGATGCTTGCGTATGATAACACCAATAGAGTGGAGGGGGATTCGATATTCCCGTTGGTGCGAGAAACGAAGGTTTTGGGAGAATTAGATTCGATAGGAACAGAAAAGCTTTCCGTGACATCCTATCCATTGTTTGTTTTTTCTGTATTCGCATTGATTGTTCTCCTTTTTACATTATGGCAGATCAAGAGGAAAAACAGGAATGTTTTGCTTGATAGCCTTCTTTTTATAGTCTATGGCTCGGTGGGAATGCTGTTGTTCTTCCTGACGTTTTTTTCAACACATCCATGTGTTAATCCGAATTTCAATTTGTTGTTGTTGAATCCGTTGCAATTGCTTTTCCCAGTGCTTTGCTTCGTTAAGCCGTTGAAAAGAATTTTTAATGGGTATCTTTGGGTTAATTTAGCGATGTGCCTTATCCTTCTGGTGGGCTTCCCGTTGATACCCCAAGAATTTCATTTAGCTGTTATTCCATTGTCATTTATCATGGTTGTGAGAAGTTTGTTTCTCCTTATTAGGAATGGTGGAATAAAAAAAGTTAAATTCTGATGTAAAAAGTTTGTGAAAAAAAGATTATACAAAGAAAAAAAAAGTAAATTTGCATACTAATAATTATAAAACGAGATACGATGAAGACATTAAAAATGATTATTGCTGCGGTATTATTGCTATTGGCAATGAGTGCATGTAAACAACAATTGTGCCCAGGATACGGTAATTTACATACAGAAGTAGTTGAAATTCAGCAAAATGCTTAATATTAGTAAGTATATTAAGGTTTTGGTTGCCCTTGTAATTGTCGCACTGCTGGTGATTTCTTGTAAATCAGGATGTGGGTGTTTTTAATTCGAGGGTAGGCTTTTTGCGTGTTATTACAAAACTGGGATAGTATTAATCTCACGAAGAATTATTATTTGTTTAACATAAATATAAATTTAAAATGGTAAAAGTTGCTATTAATGGTTTCGGACGTATTGGACGTCTTGCATTCCGTCAAATGTTTGAGGCAGATGGTTATGAAGTAGTTGCAATCAACGACTTGACAAGCCCTAAGATGTTGGCTCACCTTTTGAAGTATGACACTGCACAAGGTGGTTTCGCTGGAAAATTCGGTGAAGGAAAGCACACAGTTTCTTCTACAGAAGATTCTATCATCGTTGACGGAAAAGAAATCAAGATCTCTAAGGAGGCTGATGCAAACAACTGCCCTTGGAAGAAATACAATGTTGACGTTGTATTGGAATGTACTGGTTTCTACACTGCAAAAGATAAGGCACAAGCTCATATCAACGCTGGTGCAAAGAAAGTTGTTATCTCTGCTCCTGCAGGAAACGACCTTCCAACTATCGTTTTCAACGTTAACCACAAGACTTTAACTAAGAACGATAACATCATCTCTGCTGCTTCTTGTACTACAAACTGCTTGGCTCCTATGGCTGCAGCTTTGAACAAGTATGCTCCAATTCAATCAGGTATCATGTCAACTATCCACGCTTACACTGGTGACCAAATGATTTTGGACGGTCCTCAACGTAAGGGTGATCTTCGTCGTTCTCGTGCAGGTGCTCAAAACATCGTTCCTAACTCAACTGGTGCTGCTAAGGCTATCGGTTTGGTTATCCCTGAATTGAACGGTAAGTTGATCGGTTCTGCTCAACGTATCCCTACTCCTACAGGTTCAACTACTATCTTGATCGCTGTTGTTAAGGGTAAAGATATCACTAAGGAAGGTATCAACGCTGCTATGAAGGCTGCTCAAACTGAGTCTTACGGATATACTGAGGATGAGATCGTTTCTTCTGATATCATCGGTATGAAGTTTGGTTCATTGTTCGATGCTACTCAAACTATGGTTTCTAAGATCGACGATGATACTTATCAAGTACAAGTTGTTTCTTGGTATGACAACGAGAACTCTTATACTTCTCAAATGGTTAGAACTATTAAGTATTTCGCAGAGAACTGCTAATCTTAATATAGCATTAAGAAAAACCCGACATTGTTCGGGTTTTTTTTTCTCCTTTTTTAAACAATAAATAATAATAATAAAAATGAAAAGAGGGTTTGGTTTAATTTGTTCATTTTTTATGATAGCCTTTTCTTCTATCTCTGTAATTACTTCGTGTTCCAAAACTGAAGAAGATGACGACTATAAAGTTTGGGAGATGGACTTGGCTGAAGAGTCACAAAGACAAGGGGTAAGTGTTTCTGGAAACGTTGCTGGTTATACGTATGTTGATTTAGGGTTGTCGGTAAAATGGGCTACTTATAATATCGGAGTGAAATCTCCTACTGAATTTGGCAATTACTTTGCTTGGGGAGAAACTAGTGGTAAAAATAACTTTTCGTGGGATAATTACAAATTGAGCAATGGCTCCTCTAGCATGAAAAAGTATTGCTCTAGTGATCAACGAACTGTATTGGATTCAGGCGATGATGCTGCTACTGTTAATTGGGGCGCTGCATGGCGTATGCCAACTAGTGCAGAATGGAAAGAATTGATTCGCAATTGTGATTGGTATTTTGATACGGATTTCAAGGGCTCTGGTATAGCTGGAGCTGTTGGTCAGTCCTTAGAAAACGGTAATGAAATATTCATACCAGCTGCTGGTTATTATGAAAATTCCCTTAACTCAAAACAGGGTAGAGATATTCATTACTGGTCTGCTTCGTTGTCTTCGGAAGAAGATAAGGGAGTATCTTTCTATTTAACACCTTCTAATGCTCTTGATCCTAATGGAAGATCATACCGTTTTACCGGATTCCCTGTGCGTCCTGTGTTGAAATAACGGTTGTAAATAAAATATTGGGAAAAGGTGTGACGTTCTATGTCATACCTTTTTTTTGTTTGACAGGGGCTTCTAAATAAAATGTAATTGTACAACCCAAAGGATTCTCCGAAGAAGATGGATTTTTATTCTGTGAATAGGATTCTGCTTTTGCAGGTTATTGTACCATCCTCTTTCTTTAATACAATGATGAAATCGTTTGGTTGTACCTCTTTCTTAAATATGGAGATCTTTTCTCCGTATCTGCATTCTTCGACGTATTCAATTTCGAATCGTTGAATGGTATTGTGTTGTTTTATTTCATCTAATGAGAAGGCGTCAAAAATGTGTTCGACGTATTTGGCACTGTTAAGATGTTGATTGATATCTACATCGCTATACTTGATAGTGAATGTGTCAAGAGCGGAGGTGTCGTCCGGCAAAATGATCTTTCCTCCTTTCGCAACAGGACATTCTTTGATGTGTATGTATTGATCTATTCCGAATGACATTAGATTGACGGGTCTTCTTGTTTCCATGTCAATCATGGACCATACAGTTCTTGCATATCCTAAAGCGTTGCCAGTTTCGTCATATATGGCAAAGTTTCGTTGTGTGAAGGTTCTAAGCAAACCTTCTATCCAAGTCTCCACTTTGATGTTTTCTCTGTCTTTCGGACAACGCGTAAGGTCTAAGTAAACCCTTGAAAGCACCCAAGATCGATTAATCTTGTTGATGTCTCTAATGCCGAATCCTCGCTTGTCTGCGTGTTGACCGGCAGCATTTAACAGTTTGTTAATTAATAGGGGGAATGTAAGCTTCCCCCTAAAATCTATTTCAAACGGTTGTACCGTGAATATGTACTCTTCGACTGGATTCATCATTATTGTTGCCTTTTGACTTCAAGTTTTGCTAGCATATCGGACAGCCTCTCAATCTTTGATTTGTTGATGGCAATACGTCCAGAACGGATGAATTGTAAGACTGTTAATTTCTCGCTTAGTTCATGGAACAAGCCCTGGGTTTCATCGTAGTGTCCTGTTTTCTCCAATACAACGCAATTCTCGGTCATTTCCAATATGCGTATGTTGTATTTTCGAATTAACTCTTCAATAGAACCTAGACCTAGAAACTGCTCGGTTGAAACCTTGTACAAGGCAATTTCCTGATACACCAACTCGTCGTCTGTGTTGTAGAAAGACTTGATAATATCCACCCTTTTGTCAATCTGTTTGACTACCTTCTCGATGGTATCTGAATCACTGTAAGTGGTAACGGTAAATTTATGAATACCACTTATTGCAGAGGGGGAAACGGACAATGTTTCAATATTTAACCCTCTTCTGGTGAATATATTACTGATTTGGTTCAACAGACCGACGTGATTCTCGGAGAATATCGTTACAGTATATAGCAGTATATCATTCATTGTTGTTAGGAGTTAAAATGTTCGTAACTGTTGTACCTGCTGGTGTCATTGGATATATCAAACCGTATTCTTCCACATCAACCACCAATAAGTAGGCATCATCATCTTTCAACATATCTTGTATGGCACTGTCAAGTTCTGATTGCTTTGTGACATGTTTGTTTTTGATTCTATATGCATCTGCAATCATGTTGAAATCAGGATTGTTCATAGGCGTTGAGGAATATCTCTCGTTGAAGAATAGTTCCTGCCATTGTCTTACCATACCTAAGTAGTTGTTGTTGAGAAGGATTAACTTGACACCAACGTTATTCGCCATGATGGTTCCCAATTCTTGTATGGTCATTTGGAAACCTCCGTCTCCCGCAAAGAGACATACGGTTCTTTTGGGTGCACCATATTTTGCACCAATAGCTGCGGGAATACCAAATCCCATAGTTCCTAAACCTCCTGAGGTGACGATGCTTCGAGTCTTGGAGTACTGGAAATAGCGAGCAGCCGCCATTTGGTTTTGACCAACGTCGGTAACCAATACAGCATCTTTGTTTGTCGCATCAGAAACCTTGCGAACCACTTCACCCATAGTGATTTTATCATCTGTAGGATTTAACTCTTGTTTGATGACTTCATCATATTCTTTTTTGTCATACACGTCAAAAGATTTAATCCAATCAGCATGATTGTTTTTCTCAATCATCTTTGTCAAGGCAGGAAGTGTCTCTTTTGCATTTCCGACTACCTTTACGGTTGTCTTGACGTTTTTGTCTATTTCAGATGGGTCAATATCAAGGTGGATGACTTTCGCTTGTTTTGCGTATGTAGCCAAATCTCCCGTCACACGATCGTCAAAACGCATACCAATGGCGATAAGCACATCACATTCGTTCGTTTTCATGTTAGGAGCAATATTTCCATGCATACCAATAAATCCTTTGTTTAGACGGAAATCTGTTGGCATAGCAGAAAGTCCTAATAAGGTTGAAGCAGCAGGAATATCAGCTTTCTCCAAAAAGTCGATAAGCTCTTTCTCTGCATTTCCGAGTATAACACCTTGTCCTACAAGAGCGAATGGAGCTTTTGCTTTGTTGATGAGAGCGGAAGCCTCTTCGATTTTAGAGAGTTCCATTTCAGGGAAAGGAATGTAACCTCTTGAGTATGTCGTTTTTGTGTAATTGAAATCACAAGATTCAAGTTGCGCGTTTTTGGTGAAATCCAAAACGACAGGACCAGGACGCCCCGTTGTGGCAATGTAAAATGCACGGGATACCGCTTCTGCGATCTCGTCTGCGTGTCGGATCTGATGAGCCCATTTAGTGATAGGTTGTGTGATACCCACCATATCAATCTCTTGAAAGGCATCGGTTCCTAAAAATGAAGTGCCCACCTGACCTGTGATGACAATCATAGGGGTGCTATCCATCATGGCATCACCGATTCCTGTGATTGTATTGGTGGCTCCCGGACCAGATGTTACCAAACAAATGCCTGGTTTGCCAGATGTTCTGGCATAACCCTGTGCGGCATGCGTAACACCTTGTTCGTGTCGCATTAATATGTAATTGAATTTATCCTGATAATCGTATAGAGCATCAAAAACGGGAATAATACTACCGCCTGGATATCCGAAGATGGTCTCAACACCTTCTGCTCTAAGAGATTCCATCAATATGTACGAACCTTTCATCTTATTTCCATTTCATTAGTCAACAATTCTGATTCCTCCTTTGTCGGCAGAGGCTACCATTTTTCCATAAGCTCTTAATGCTTTTGAAACGACTCGGTTTCTCTTCGGTTGCCATGACTCTTTTCCTCTAGCTTCCTCCTCTTTTCTGCGTAAAGCCAATTCTTCGTCGGAAAGTTTCACGTTGATGGTTCTGTTGGGAATATTGATTTCGATAATGTCTCCATCTCTGACAAGACCGATATTACCACCAGAAGCAGCTTCTGGAGAGATATGACCGATGGAGAGTCCTGAGGTGCCACCAGAGAATCTTCCGTCGGTGATGAGTGCACAGGATTTTCCTAGATGTCTTGATTTGATATATGAAGTAGGGTAGAGCATCTCTTGCATTCCTGGTCCTCCCTTAGGCCCTTCATGTGTGATTACTACCACATCGCCAGCCTTTACTGCACCTCCGAGAATGCCATTGCAAGCATCCTCTTGGGATTGGAACACTTTAGCAGGACCGCTAAAATTCCAGATGCTTTCATCCACACCAGCTGTTTTGATAACGCAACCATCTATGGCGATATTACCTTTTAAGACGCCTAGTCCGCCATCTTTCGTATAAGCATGATTCAAGTCTCGTATGCAACCATTGGCACGGTCGGTGTCCAATGTGTCGAAATAGACCTCTTGAGAGCCCATTGTGAGGTTGAATTTTCTTGCAGGGGCACTCTTATATTTCTTAATAGCATAATCGGTGACGTTGGTGCTTGTGATGCAATATTTGTCGATAGCCTCGCCCAATGTGAGTCCGTCAACACGTTTAACGTTTGTGTTGATGAGTCCGCCTTTAGCTAATTCAGCCATAATGGAGATGACGCCACCGGCACGATTGACATCTTCGATGTGATATTTCTGTGTGTTAGGAGCCACTTTGCAGATGCATGGAGTTTTGCGTGAAAGTTGGTCAATATCATCCATGGTGAAGTTTACGCCAGCTTCGTGAGCAACAGCCAAGAGGTGTAGTACCGTGTTGGTGGATCCGCCCATAGCGATGTCGAGAGTCATGGCATTAAGGAATGCCTCTCTAGTTGCTATATTAAGAGGAAGCACGCTTTCGTCTCCGTCTTGGTAATATTTGTAAGCATTTTCCACGATGATTTTTGCAGCGTCCATAAAGAGTTGCTCACGGTTTTTGTGGGTTGCCACGATGCTACCATTTCCAGGCAGACCAAAACCGATTGCTTCGTTTAAGCAGTTCATGGAGTTAGCGGTAAACATACCGGAGCATGAGCCGCAAGTAGGACAGGCAGAACGTTCCACCTTTCTAATTTCCTCATCAGATATATTTTCGTCGGCAGCCTTGACCATTGCATCAATAAGATCTAGGTGCTGGTCGCCTAGTACGCCGGCCTCCATTGGGCCTCCGGAGACAAAAATAGTTGGTATGTTAAGACGCATTGTGGCGAGTAGCATACCTGGGGTTACTTTGTCGCAGTTGCTGATACAGACCATGGCGTCTGCTTTGTGTGCATTGACCATATATTCGACGCTGTCTGCAATTAAATCTCTAGAAGGTAAGGAGTATAGCATACCATCATGTCCCATCGCAATACCGTCGTCGATGGCGATGGTGTTAAATTCGGCAGCGAAACATCCTAATTTTTCCACCTCAGCTTTTATTTTTTGTCCGATTTCATGTAAGTGGACATGACCAGGCACAAATTGGGTGAATGAGTTGACGATAGCAATGATAGGTTTGCCGATTTGCTCGTCTTTCATTCCGTTAGCGTGCCATAAAGCTCTTGCGCCTGCCATTCTTCTTCCTTGCGTACAGAAGGAACTCCTTAATTCGTTTTTCATAATTATTGATGAATTATAAATATCGATGATTCAATTCGTGCAAAGATACAAAAAAACACTCTAGTAATAACTATTTTAGGGGGATTTCTATGGTATAATTACATATTTTAATAAATGAATATTTAGAATTCGTTTAGGTCGGGAGAAAAGGACAAAAATACTCGCCAATAACGTACAAAAAATTTCAAAAGTGTTTTGTTTATAATTGTTTGATTATTAACATATTGCGATATTGTTAATTTTTTATATAGGATACTTTTTTTTCGCCACAATGATGATTTTATATGGGTGAAAAATAGCTCTTGATTTTTGAGAAAAATTATTAAAAAAATTCGATGAAAGCGAAACTTTTGATAAGTTTTAATGTGTGCCTTTTTTCTTCCTTTTTTGTGTCTCTTTTTTTTGTGTCTGAAATTTTTATTGATTATCTTTGTAAATTATATGTTTTGCCGAGTCTGTTTGCGTTGAAGCGGTATTGGTAGTAATGTTACTATCAACCGCGAAGCGCACCCAAAACCGAACTAAATGACAGATAATAAGGACGTTAAATGGTTTGTTGCAAAAACTAGAGCTAAGCAAGAAAAAGCGATTTGCCAGCAGATAACAGATGTTGGTGTGGAGGCTTTTTTGCCGCTTAGGAAGGAGTTAAAGGTTTGGCGAAATAGGAAAAAGAAAGTTGAGACAGTGTTGATTCCCAATACGCTCTTCATTCATGCCTGTAAGGCAGATGCAGTAGGCTTGCATAATGACATGGGCATAAAAATATCTTTTTTGCGGGATATCACAGGATTGAACAAGAATCAGTTGATGGTTATTCCAGATGCTCAGATGGATAACTTTATTCGTTTCTTAGCAGTTGACGAAGAAGAGTATGAGGTAGAGGAGGATGCTCTGTACATGAGTGGGGACAGAGTGATGGTGAATAAAGGTCCGTTTAAGGGAATTGTGGGTGATTTGGTACGTTTGGATAGAAAAAACAAAGTTTTGGTGCGTTTGGATAACTTGATTGCATGTTCTGTCCAAATATCGCTAGATGCTATTGAGAAAATAAATGAAAATATATAAGCTATGGCTTTCAAAAGAAGTATTGTAATAACGGGTGGAGCTGGATTCATTGGCTCTCATGTGGTTCGGTTATTTGTAAACAAATATCCAGATTATAAAATCATCAATTTGGACAAGCTGACGTATGCGGGTAATTTGGCTAACTTGAAGGATATTGAGAATAAGCCAAATTATCGGTTTGTCAAAATGGATATCTGTGATTTTGAGGCGTTTTATCAATTGATTCAGAAAGAGCAGGTTGATGGTATTATTCATTTGGCTGCGGAAAGTCATGTGGATCGCAGTATCAAGGATCCGTTTACGTTTGCTCTCACGAATGTGATGGGAACCCTCTCTTTGTTGCAAGCTGCTAAGCTATATTGGGAATCACTGCCAGAGAAATACGAGGGAAAACGTTTCTATCATATCTCGACCGATGAAGTATATGGTGCTTTGTCAATGACACATCCTGAAGGCATTAAACCTCCTTTCACAACGACGGCATCTAGTAGCGAACATCATTTGGCATATGGTGAGGATTTCTTTTATGAGACGACGAAATACAATCCTCATTCTCCATATTCAGCTAGTAAAGCAAGTTCTGACCATTTTGTTCGTGCATTTCATGATACGTACGGAATGCCGACAATTGTGACGAATTGTTCCAACAATTATGGTCCGTATCAGTTTCCAGAGAAATTGATTCCTCTGTTTATCAATAATATACGCCAAAGAAAACCGCTTCCTGTTTATGGAAAGGGTGAGAATGTGAGGGATTGGTTGTTTGTAGAAGACCATGCTCGTGCGATTGATGTGATTTTCCACAAAGGAAAGGTGGCTGAGACGTACAACATTGGTGGTTTCAACGAGTGGAAAAACATAGATATCATCAAGGTGGTTATCAATACGGTTGATCGCTTGTTGGGAAGAAAAGAAGGGGAGGATATGAATTTGATTACATATGTGACAGACCGATTAGGCCATGATGCACGATATGCGATAGATTCAACAAAATTGCAGAAAGAATTGGGTTGGGAACCTAGTTTGCAGTTTGAAGAAGGAATAGAGAAAACCGTTAAGTGGTATTTGGAGAACCAGGAGTGGATGGATAACATCACAAGCGGAGAGTACGAAAAGTACTACGAGGATATGTACAAAGGACGATAAACGCAATTCGAGAATGCATGAAGCAAACAGAATGATGTGTATCAATGTAATATAATATAATCAAAACGATGAACTCTTTCGAAAATATAAAGATAGCTGTAGCAGGAACAGGATATGTGGGGTTGAGTATAGCTACGCTTTTGGCACAAAAACATCAGGTGATTGCGGTTGATGTGGTACCAGAAAAGGTGGAAAAAATCAATCAACGTATATCACCGATTCAAGATGAATATATAGAGAAATATTTGGCGGAAAAGGAACTTAAGTTGACTGCGACTTTAGATGGTGCAAATGCTTATAAAGATGCTGATTTTGTTGTTATTGCAGCGCCGACTAATTACGATCCTATTAAGAATTATTTTGATACAAGCCATGTAGAAGAGGTTGTCGATTTGGTGTTGGAGGTGAATCCTGATGCGGTGATGGTTATTAAGAGTACCATACCCGTTGGGTATACACGCAATCTGTATGTGAAATATGCAAAGAAATTCGAGGCGAATCCGAATTTGAAAAATAAAAAGTTTAATCTGTTGTTTTCTCCTGAATTTTTAAGGGAAAGCAAGGCTCTTTACGATAATCTGTATCCTTCTCGAATCATTGTAGGTTATCCTAAAATGATTGACACAAATGATTTTGCGGAAGAAAATGAAGCGATTAGGAAGATTGGAAATCCTGATGCTGAAAAATATGCAAAGATATTTGCAAAATTATTGCAAGAAGGTGCATTGAAAGAAGATATCCCTACATTGTTTATGGGGATGAAGGAGGCTGAGGCAGTCAAGCTATTCGCCAACACCTATTTGGCGTTGCGTGTTAGTTATTTTAATGAATTGGATACATACGCAGAGGTAAAGGGTCTGGACACACAGGCCATTATTGATGGCGTTTGTCTTGACCCACGTATCGGTTCCCATTATAACAATCCTTCATTTGGATATGGAGGCTATTGTTTGCCGAAAGATACGAAGCAGTTGTTGGCTAATTATCAGGATGTTCCAGAGAATCTGATTGAAGCTATAGTGGAGAGTAATCGGACACGAAAGGATTTCATAGCAGATCAGGTGTTACGGAAAGCTGGATATTATGATTATTCGGATAAAAATGGGTATTGTAGTAGCTGTGAGAAGGAGGTGACGATTGGTGTATATCGATTGACGATGAAAAGTAATTCAGATAATTTCAGACAATCGTCTATACAAGGTGTGATGAAGCGTGTGAAGGCTAAAGGGGCAAGTGTCATTATATATGAACCAACATTGGAAAATGGTTCTACTTTTTTTGGTAGTTTGGTGGTGAATGATTTGTCGAAGTTCAAAGCACAATCTCAAGCCATAATTGCTAATCGGTATGATGCGTGTCTGGATGATGTGGAAGATAAGGTTTATACAAGAGATGTCTTCAGAAGAGATTGAAAATAGATAGTGTAAAAGTCACTCAAATGTGGATTGCAGTTGAGAATTAAAAGGCTTGTTGTTGATTGGATTTTGGAAAGTTGAAGACTATTTATGAGGTATGATTATTTAATAGTAGGATCAGGTCTTTTTGGCGCAACATTTGCTTTTAAGGCAAAGCAGATGGGTAAGCGATGCTTGGTAATAGAAAAGAGACCGAACCTAGGGGGGAATGTTTATTGTGATACCATAGAAGGTATTCATGTGCATAAATATGGTGCACATATATTTCATACAAGTAATAAGGAGGTTTGGGATTTTGTTAATTCGATAGTTGAGTTTAATCGATATACTAACGCACCAATTGCGAATTACAAAGGAGAACTATACAATCTTCCATTTAATATGAACACATTCTCCCAAATGTGGGGCGTGCGTACTCCTGAAGAAGCTCAAAAAAAGATAGAGGAGCAGAAAGCCGAGGCATTGTTGAAATTAAATGGAAGAGCACCTAGCAATCTTGAAGAACAGGCGTTGTCTCTAGTTGGCAAAGATATATTTGAGAAGTTGATAAAAGAATATACGGAAAAGCAGTGGGGTCGAAAATGTGAAGACCTCCCTTCTTTTATCATTAAAAGATTGCCAGTTAGATTTGTATACGACAACAATTACTTTAACGACAAATATCAAGGAATTCCTGTGGGTGGATACAATAAGTTGATAGAGGGATTATTGAAGGATGTTGATTGTAAGACATCGTGTGATTTCTTCACGGAGTATAAAGATTGTTGGAGAGACATTGCTGATCGTTTGGTTTATACTGGTCCGTTGGACGAATATTTTGGATACCAGTTAGGCCGATTAAATTGGCGTACGGTTTTTTTCAAGACTCGTATAGAAGATACTCCGAATTTTCAGGGTAATGCGGTTGTAAACTATACTTCTCATGAACAACCCTATACAAGAGTCATTGAACATAAACATTTTGAGATGTTTGGACAGGAAGTTTATAACTGTCCAAAGACTGTTATCAGTGAAGAGTATTCTACAGAATATAAGCAGGGTATGGAACCATATTATCCTGTAAATGATGAAAGTAACAATCGTTTGGCGGAATCATATCGTGAATTAGCGAAACAGGAAGCGGATGTTGTTTTTGGAGGACGTCTGGCGGAATATAAGTATTATGATATGGCACCGGTGATTGAGAAGGTGTTGGGACTCTTCTGAACAATAAATAGTGTTATAGACAAATGTCCGAAAGTATAAAAGATAAGACCTCAAAAGGATTGTTGTGGAGTGCTGTTGAACGATTTTCGGTTCAAGGAATACAATTTTTAGTGATGCTTGTAATGGCACGAATACTGACTCCAGATGATTATGGATTGGTCGGTATGGCTGCTATTTTTATTGCTATAGCAAATTCATTGATTGATAGTGGTTTTTCTCAAGCTTTGATAAGGAAACAAAATAGAACAGACGTGGACAAATCCACGGTTTTCTATTTTAATATTGTTGTAAGTGTAGTACTATATGGGATTATTTTTGTAGTAGCACCATTTGTATCAGATTTTTATAAGATGCCATCCCTAACATGGGTGGTTAGAATGATTTGTTTGGCATGCATTGTAAATTCATTTGGCGTTGTTCAGAGAGCTGAGTTTTTTACAAATATGGATTTTAAGTCACTAACGATATCCTCGTTGATCGCTTCGATAATCTCAGGATTCGTTGGAATCTATATGGCCCTGTATGGTTATGGCGTAAGGGCGTTGGTTGTACAACAAGTTATTTCGGCGGTTGTTTCAAATTTGGTTTTATGGTTTTTGTCGAAATGGAGACCATTGCTTGTCTTTTCAGAGGAGTCGTTTGACGAATTATTTTCATTTGGAAGTAAGTTGATGCTTTCTGGATTGTTAGATACTGCATACAAACAAATATATCCAATTGTAATAGGTAAGTTGTTCTCAGCCAGTAGTTTGGGAAACTATAATAGGGCATGTCATTTTGCACAGTTCCCTTCATCTAATTTGACGTCAATTATGCAACGAGTGACTTATCCTGTGTTGTGTAGTATTCAGAATGAGGACGATAGATTACGGGATATATATAGGAAATTTTTAAAAGTTTCCGCTTTTGTCGTTTTCCCCTTGATGATGTTACTTTCTGCTTTGTCTTTCCCGATGGTAGATGTTCTGATAGGAGAAAAATGGAGATTTTGTTCAGAACTTTTGCAGATTATTTGTTTTGCAATGATGTGGTATCCGATACATGCGATAAATCTAAATCTATTGCAAGTGAAAGGACGTTCAGATTTGTTTTTAAAGTTGGAAATTATAAAGAAAATCTTAGGAATTTTTGTTTTAGTGGCATCGGCACCGTTTGGATTGATTGCGATGTGTTATGCGAGGATTGGAAGTTCGATAATAGGTTTGATGATAAACACCTATTACACAGGGAAATTGATTAGTATGGGATTCTTAAAACAAATGAAGGATTTAATGCCAACATTAATGTTAAGTGGAGTGATGTTTGTTGTCGTATTACAATTGACTCACTTAATAGAAAATCAAATTCTTACTCTGATTATTGGGTGTGTTGTTGGATTATTGGTATATTTGGTGGGAAGTATGATATTTAAGTTCCAAGAATTACAAGATGTTAAAGCTTTAGTTAGAAAGAAATGAATGATGATAATAAGTTAATAACCGTTACTTCTCCTTTGCTCCCAGATTTGGATGAATTTCATGAAATGTTGAAAGAAATATGGGACAGTAAATGGATTACAAATAATGGTTCCTTTCATAAACAATTAGAAAAAGAATTGGCGGAATATTTGAAAGTCCCTTATGTCTCTTTGTTTACGAATGGAACATTGCCTTTGATTACGGCATTGCAGGCTTTGCATATTACGGGAGAGGTTATTACTACTCCATATAGTTTTGTTGCCACTACACATGCGTTGTGGTGGAATGGAATTAAGCCTGTATTCGTTGATATAGATCCTTCAACGGGAAATATTGATCCAGAAAAGATAGAATCGGCTATAACTTCACGTACTACGGCTATTATGCCTGTTCATGTATATGGGAAGCCTTGTGATACGAAAAAGATTCAATCAATCGCAGACAAATATGGCTTGAAGGTGATATATGATGCAGCTCATGCATTTGGTGTTGAGGTAAATGGAGAGAGTGTTTTAAATGCAGGAGATTTAAGTACTCTTAGTTTCCATGCGACAAAAGTATATAATACGATAGAAGGTGGTGCTATGATTATGCATGATGAGCAGACAAAGAAACGTATTGATTACTTAAAAAATTTTGGTTTTCATGGTGAAACGGAAGTCATAGCCCCAGGAATCAATAGCAAAATGGATGAGATCCGTTCTGCATACGGAATACTGAATCTTCGTCAGGTTGATGCTGCAATAGAGGCACGTCATCAAGTAGCGATAAAGTATAGAAATGCGTTGAGGGAAGTTGATGGCATCACATTTTTTGATGATATGCCAGGTGTTCGACATAATTATTCCTATTTCCCAATTTTTATTGATTCAGAGAAATATGGTATGTCACGTGATGAGCTATATTTTAAGATGAAGGAGTCGAATGTCTTGGGAAGACGTTACTTTTATCCTCTTATTTCAGAGTTTAGTACATATAAAGGACTTCCTTCTGCGGGCAGGGAAAATCTTCCGAATGCACATAAAATGGCAGATAGTGTGATATGTTTGCCAATGTATCATTCTTTGACAGATATGGATGTACAGAAAGTTATTTCAATTCTTAAACGAGAGAAAGCAGAATGATGAAATATTACAACATGAATGAAACACGAGGATTCCTTGAGTCGATAGGAATGCCTGGTGGTGATTTTTATGATTTGCCAACTTCTGAGAAAAGATTTCCAGATGGAGGCCAGTATCGATTTGAGGTGCCTGGTATTCAAGGACCTGGTCCAATGAAGGCCCTTTTGGAACAGTTGGATGAATATGGCATTCAAATACATCGTGTAACACAAACCAAGGGCATTATGTTCCTTACAGACGATGAGATCAAAACCATGGTTGAATATGCAAAAAAATGGAAAGTGGAATTGGTTTTGGCTTGTGGACCACGGGCCACACAAGATACGAGTGCAAGTGTAAAGACGGAGGAAGGACAGCGTATGGGCTATCGTTTGCGTGGACAAGAGCAGATCGTACGAGGTATTGAGGAAATTCGTCGTGGTGCACGTTTGGGAGTACGCGGTTTCCTTATTTATGATGAAGGATTGTTGTGGGCACTTAATGAAGCACGTAAATCGGGTTTCATTCCGGCAGATTGTCATTTCAAAATTTCTGCTCATTCAGGGCATGCAAATCCATGTTCTGCACATGTGTTGGAAATGTTAGGAGCCAATAGTATAAATCCTGTTCGTGATATCCAGTTGCAAATGTTATCTGCGTTACGAGCGGTTATCGATTGTCCCATAGACATTCATACTGAAAATCCTAAGTCTAGTGGAGGTTTTATCCGTCACTATGAGGTTCCTGAATTTATACGTGTGGCAGCACCTGTTTATCTTAAGACGGGAGGCTCTGTTGCTGCAAATCATAGTTATGATACTACAGAAAAGGAAGCAAAGCAACGTGCAAAACAAATCATGTTGGTAAAACGTGTGATTGATGAGTATTATCCAGACGCGGTTGTGTCTCCTAAATAATTAGTAAGTTATGTCCGAAAAGTTAGTTGCTATTGTTTTGGGTGGCACTAGTCCACATATAGAATTAATTCGTCAACTTAAAGATCGAGGTTATTATGTGGTATTAGCAGATTATTTGCCCAATCCACCTGCTAAAATTCATGCTGACATTCATGAACAGGTTAGTACCCTTGATCCTGATGCGGTATTATCACTAGCTCAAAAATATTGTGCAAAATTGGTCATTAGTGCTTGTGTTGATCAAGCTAATATTACCGCATGTTATGTGGCTGAAAAGCTTGGATTGACACATCCTTATAGTTATGAGTTGGCTAATAATATAACCAACAAGGGTTATATGAAAAAGCTAATGATTGCGAATGATATACCAACAACTAAGTACTATTTTATGGAGAAAGGGGAAGAACTTGAATCTTTTGATTTGAAGTTTCCCGTAATGGTTAAGCCTGCAGATGCGTGTGCTGCATCAGGTGTAAAGAAAGCAAATAATTATGCAGAGTTAAGTGAATTTCTATCACAGGCAAAGAAGGTTAGTAGAACAGGAAGAACTGTAGTTGAGGAATTTTTTTCTGGTGTAGAAGTAAGCGTATATGCGTTTATAAAAAATGGAGAAGCGAATATATTGATGATATCGGAGCGTATATCAACTATAGAGGGAGAACAACAGGTTCTAAAATGTTATGCTACTATTACGCCTCCTAACGTTTCAGATGTTGCTTTGCATAAGATACAGGAGGTTTCAACTAAGATTGCAAATGTTTTTGAACTAGATAATACTCCTCTTCATATACAATTTATTATTGATGGTGACAATATTAGTGTTATTGAGTTTGCACCAAGAGTCGGAGGAGGAATAAGTTATGAGAATATAAAAAATAGCACAGGTTTTGATATAATATCAGCTACAATAGACTCATATTTACAAAAGCCTGTTGATGTGAAGTTTAAACGTTCGGATCGTTATTTTTCTGTAAGTTTGGCTTATGGAATTCCTTCTGTGTTCGATCACATGACTGGTGTAGAAGAACTTATAAAAGAAGGTATAATTGATAGCGTTCATTATCATAAAACGCGAGGAACTGCTATATCGGCTGATAGAGCTAGTGCAGGAAGAATTGCAGCTATTTTGATATCTGGTGTGAGCCGACAAGAGGTTTTAGAAAAAATAAAAGTGTCTTTTAATCGTATTGATGCGTATGATCCTAATGGTAATCAGATTTTACGCAAAGACTTATATTTAAAATATTAATTATATATGATTCATCATCAATATAATCCAAACTATAAGTTTGTTAAAAGTCCGATAGATTTTAATAAATATACAGATCGAGAGCTTCTTCAATATTGTTTAGGAGCAACGATGTATATGCCAGGAACAAAAGATTTTGCCCAGGCGGTGATCGATAAAAAGTATCCAGGATTGACATCCATGGTGATGTGTTTTGAAGATGCTTGCAAATTAGAGGATGTTCCAGCTGCTGAATTAAATAGTATTCATGTTCTTAGTACATTGGCGGATGCGGTAGAAAATGGATCGTTGAAGTACGAAGATATTCCGTTAATCTTTTTCCGTGTACGTAGTGTGGAGCAGTTCAAACATTTTTCGTCAATGCTTGAGCCTCGGCACATTAAATATCTATGTGGGTTCAATTTCCCAAAATTCAATAGCATTACTGCAGCTCCTTATATGGAGCATCTTGTAGAATTGAATGAGAAGTTTGGAGAGATTATATATGGTATGCCGATTATTGAAGATTCGCGTGTTGCCTTTAAGGAAACGCGTCTTTTGGAACTAATGGCTATTAAAAATGTCTGTGACTGCCACAAGAATCTTGTACTTAATGTGCGTGTAGGGGGAACTGATTTTTCAAGTTGTTTCGGAGTGCGTCGTGGTATTAATTACACTATTTATGATATCATGACTGTTAGTAATTGCCTTATGGATATTTTGAATGTGTTTACTCGTAATAATGATTATACGGTAAGTGGTCCGGTTTGGGAATACTTTAAGGCAAGTAAGCGTATGAAAAATATGGAGGAATTGCCTTCTGTTGATTTACAACAGACTCTTTTAAAGAGAAAAGCTGTGGTGAATGATGCTGTAGACGGATTGATGAGAGAATTAATTCTAGATCAGGCTAATGGCTTCATGGGTAAAACTTGTATCCATCCTTCACATCTTAATTATATAAATGGCATGCTAGCGGTTACAAAAGATGAGTATGACGATGCTTATCAAATATTGCATACTTCTGGTGGTGTTATTAAGGGATCGAAAGGAATGAATGAAATCGGTCCGCATAAGAATTGGGCTCAGAGAATTATGATGCGTGCTGAGGCGTATGGCGTGATAGAGAATGATGCTAGTTATATAGAACTATTCGGAGTTAATAATGCCTAAAATATTGCATACATACCGATATACAGGAACTCCTTGGGAAATTTTAAAATCAGTTGTTCCTGATGGCTATACTATAAAAACGCTTGATTGCCCGACTCAAGAGCAACTTGTAAAGGAAGCTATCGATGCTGATTATTTTTTGGTGAGTGGACGTTTGCTTATCAATGAAGAAGTGCTGGCCAATGCTCCAAAACTGAAAATGATTCAAAGGACAGGTGTTGGTATTGATATGTTGGATAAAGAAGCAATCAAGCGAAGAAATATCCCTGTGTATGTGAATGCTGGAGTGAATGCTCGGAGTGTGGCGGAACATACTGTTACTTTGATACTTTCTTGTCTTAAAAACCTTCCGCTTATTTCTACGAATGTCAAGAATGGTATTTGGAAGAAACAGGAGACGGGAGTTTCTTGCAACGAACTCTATGGCAAGACTGTTGCTATGATTGGCATGGGAAATATAGGTCGCATTACGGCAGGTATTCTTCATGCTTTTGGAGCGAATGTTATCTATACGGACATAGTTCGTCAGAGTGAAGATGTTGAAAAATCTTTGGGTATATCGTTTCGGGCATCTTTTGATGAAATGTTGCCTGATGCGGATATACTTTCTTTTCATTGCCCGTTGACTGATCAAAATCAAAAAATTCTGAATGCTGAGTCCATCCGTAAAATGAAAGATAATGCCATTGTCGTGAATACTGCTCGTGGCAAACTTATCGATGAAGAGGCTTTGTATAAGGCTCTCATTTCAGGTAGGATTCGTGCTGCGGGTCTAGATGTTCATTATGAGGAACCCATGTTGGAGAATAATCCTTTGAAGACATTGGACAATGTAATCTTGACACCTCATATTGCGGGGCTTTCTTTTGAAAGTTTTCAGAACATGATGAAAAATGCTGTTGAAAATATTGTTGCGTTTGACAGACGGGATTTCGAGATCATAAAAAATAAGGAAATAAGACTATGAAATTACTTCATTTCGTTCAGAGATTCGTTTGGAAAATATTTCCGACATTCGCTATTAATAAACGTGTTGACAGTTATATCAAAAACAAATACCATGATAAAATATGGGGTGGATATAAACTAGATGAACAGATAGAAGAAAATATTCATATTTTCCTTACTGAAAAAGAATTAGAGGATAAAAAGTTCCTTGAATCTATAAAAAGGGATATCGTGAAATCGTACCTTCTTTATGGAGTAAATGCTAATGAATATTTTACGCATAATTTCTATAGGAAAAAACATAAAGAAAGAAATAGATATATGTCAAAAAAGCGCAAAGATGAGCTGCTGATACGGACTGTTGGAGAAAAATGGGAAGAGGCATTTTTGACATTAAAAGATAAAAACAAGTTTTATCAAATGGCAAAAGATTTTTTTCTTAGAAATGTCGTTTCTGTAGAAAACAAGAGTGATTTGAATGAATTTTTACATTTTGCGGGGAAAAATCCTAAATTTATTGCTAAACCGTCGAGAAATAGCTGCGGGCAAGGAATTAAGATAGTAGATTTGTCTGTCAATCCTCCAACTCAGGTATTTGACGATATGTTAAAAGAAGGAACCTATATTTGTGAGGAATTGATTAGCCAAGATTCTAGATTAGCATTATTTAATGAATCCTCGGTGAATACGATTAGAGTTCCATCTATATGGGATGGAACAAAAGCTTGTATATTTTATCCAGTTTTAAGAACAGGCAGGAAAGGAAATGTTGTTGATAATGCTGGTTCAGGGGGAATATTTGCCTTGGTGGATGCGGATACAGGTATGGTGATTTCAGATGGGTATGATGAATTAGGACATCACTTTGTGGAACATCCTGATTCGTATATTACATATAAAGGATTTCAAATCCCAGAGTGGGATAACCTTAAATCTGTAGTAAATAAGATTCATTCAACCATGCCGAAGGAATTTAAATATGTTGGATGGGATTTTACATTGTCAAATAAGGGATGGTGCGTGATAGAGGCTAATTGGGGCGATTTTATAATGCAACAGAAAACTCTTGATCGGGGTTTATATAAAGAGTTTAAGCAAATACTATTGAAATAATCCTTTTTATGGATGATGATATTATTATGTTTGAATGATATGTGGGATTTGTAGAGGAAATAGAAAAAAAGATTAGTCATGAAGGAAATTTATTATAAAATAAAAAAAATCATCTTGTCAGTTCTAAATAAATCAGGGAATCAGGATATTGTTTCTGACAATTTGCAAGGAGTCCGTTATGGAAGAAATAAATTTGAAAAGAATTTTCTGGCATACGATTCTTTTCCTGAGATAACAGATGACGAATTGGAACAAGTTCGTAAGACTTGGCCAATGTGGGAAATTGACAAGGAAGATTTGAATTGGCTTAGAATATATAAAAAACATAATGGTTTTTCTCCATATGTAATTGGTAATTGGCACACATATTTACTGCGACAGGAATTTAATCCGTATGAACAATTGTCGTCTTTTGAATATAAGGGCTTATTTGATGTGTATTTCCCAGATATTCCTTTCCCAAAATCTTTTGTTAGAAGAATCCAAAATGTATACTATGATTTGGAAATGCATGTGATTTCAGAAGATAGTGCGGTTAATATTCTTATGCAACACGATGCATATGTTATAAAGCCATCTTTTGGAACGAATCAAGGGAAGGGAGTTGAAAAAATTAACTTGAACATATGTGATGATAAGAAAAAAAGAATTATAAAATCGTTTGATGATCAAGAATCTGATTTTATTGTTCAAGAGGTTTTAGAACAACATCCTGATGTCGCTGCAATGAATCCGACAAGTTTAAATTGTTGCCGTGTTACGTCTGTTTATATGAATGGGAAATTCGGACTTTCTACGGTTTTTAAAATTGGAAAAATTGGATCTAATATAGACAATTGGCGTAATTCATATTTTGTTGGAGTTAGTCAAGATGGAACGTTGTCTAAGATTGGTTTCGCGAAGGACCTGAAAACTGTGACTCAAACGGATAATGGATTAGACATAGAGGGATTTAAATTGCCTTGCTATAAAGAGATTGTTGATTCTGTTGAGAAATATCATAAAAAATATTTCCCGAATTGTGGAATGATTGGATGGGATATTCTTATAGATAAAAATAGTAGTGTTCGTGTGATAGAGATGAATCTGACAACTCCAGGAATTATTGCGGAGCAGCTGGCTGCAGGAGATTTCCTAAAAGATTTTAGGGATGAAATTGTTAAGCGTCTAACAAAATAAGCAATCATATTTTAGCTATAGAGTTGAACGAATGAGTGATGTTAGTTTAAAACAACAGGCTGTAAATGGTGTAGCGTGGGCTACCGTAAGGAAATTAGTTCAGGTTTCAATATCTTTTATCTCGGGTATTATTTTAGCGCGTTTGTTGATGCCGGAGGATTATGGTTGTATTGGAATGTTGGCCATTTTTATGCAGGTTTCTGGTGCGTTTGTTGATGGAGGCTTTGGCTCTGCATTGATTCAAAAAAAACAACCGACGAAAGAAGATTACTCAACTGTTTTTTTCTGGAATTTAAGCATTTCTGGGATAATATATATCATACTTTTTTTTGCCTCTCCGCTAATTGCAGATTTCTATCATATTCCGTTACTTAGTAAAGTGTTGCGTGTACAAGGAATTGTAATAATACTAAATGCGCTTCTCTTTGTTCAAAGTAACCAACTTTGTAAAAAATTCAAATTTAAGAAACTTGCCATTGTAAATTCCTCTACATCTGTTATTTCATTATTGGTTACAATTTATATGGCGTATAATGGATTTGGAGTTTGGTCTTTGGTAACTCAAAATCTGCTTATGTCTGCGATTCCCATGCTGTGTTATTGGCTTACAAATAGATGGTATCCGTCATTAAGTTTTTCAAAAAAATCATTTAGAGAGTTGTTTAGTTTTGGCTTGTATGCTTTGCTTACTAGTTTATTATCTAAAATATCTAACAATATTCAAGGTCTATTGTTAGGTCATTTTTATAATCCTACATTAATGGGTTATTATTCAAAAGCACATTCGACGGAACGACTAGCATCTCAGACAATTTCTGATGTCTTTAGTCAAGTTACATTTCCGTTGTATTCTGAATTGCAAGATGATTGTGAGCGAATGAAAAATGCAATAAAGAAGATCACAGGTTTACTAGCTTTCTTTGTGTTTCCATTAATGTTTGTTCTAATTTTAGTCGCGAAACCTGTCTTTATTTTACTCTACTCGGATCGGTGGTTGGAAAGTATACCATATTTCCAAGTTCTATGTTTAACGGGCTTAGCTGCATGTCTTCAGGCTGTTAATTCTCAAACTATTGCAGCAATGGGAATGGGTAAAGTGATGTTTCAGTGGGCTGTTATAAAGCAGTCTATTGGAATCCTTGCTGTGATAATTGGCTTGGTTACATATGGAATTTATGGACTACTTCTGGCAATCGTAGCTCGGGCATGGTTCGTTTATTTTGTCAACGCCTATTTGGTTTCCAAGTATGTTGGTTACAAAATGAAAACGCAGCTTTTTGATTTATTGCCAATTCTTTTGATTTCGGCGATATCATTGTTGGTGACATATTTTGCTTTCTCTCCTTTTTCCCTGAGTATGTATGTGGATGGTTTTTTTAAACTAATCTTTTTTGGAACAATATATTTGATTGGAATAAAGCTGTTTAAACCGGGTGTGCTAAATTTGGCAATGTCTTTGCTTATTCCTTTCGTGAAGGAGAAATTTCGTATGGCGAAGAAAAAGGACGAGTAAATGTATAATGTGCAATGAATTTAAAATTGCATTGAAGTAGTGATGACTGATTTTTTTATAAAAAAATTGAGGGAATTGGTTCCCGATACGATCAATGAAAAAGTTCTTTGGCAAGCAAAGAAATGCTTAGTTGATTATCTCGCTTGTACTATAGCAGGATCAAAGATTCTTTCGGAGAAGACTTTGACCTATATAGATGCATTGAATTCACAATGTGATGATGTTGTTGTGTTGGGTTTGTCTCGAAAAGCCTCTTTGCAAACAGCAGCGTTAGTAAATGGGATGAATTCCCATGTGATGGAGTTAGATGATGGACAACGTAGGGGGGCTGTTCATGTTGGAGGGACGATTTTTTCTGCATTATTGCCTGTCGCTGAAAAAGAACATTTGACAATGCAGGATGTTCTGCTTGGTGCAATAGTCGGATATGAAGTGACGATTCGATTGGCATGTGCTGTGCAACCAGGCAACAAACTTCGAGGTTATCATGCAACTGGAACGTGTGGAGTTGTTGGGGCTACGATGGCAATTGCCACGGCATTACATTTTGATTTCGATCAGATGAAGTCAGCTTTCTCGGCAGCAGTGACATCAGCGGCTGGAGTTCTTGAAATGCAAGAAGACAATGCTGATTACAAACCGCTGAATGTTGGTCGTGCTGCAATGGATGCCGTGTCTGCAGCTTATCTTGGAAAATCTCGATTTAATCCTCCTAAAGATGCGCTTGGCGGAAGGCGAGGTTTTTTGGCTGTTATGACTGATAGTCCTAAGAAAGAATTCTTGACGGAATTTGCGAAGGGTGAGTTCTATATACAGTCAATCTATAACAAACTTTACTCATCTTGTCGTCATACACACTCGGCCATTGAAGCGGCCTTGAGTATACGTCAACAGAAGGGGTTCAATGTCGATGATGTTGAATCTATTTGTGTGCGAACATATAAATTGGCGGTCGGTGGACATGACCATACAATCATAGATGGCATAAACTCTGCAAAAATGAGTATGCCATATAGTGTTGCTGTCGCTCTTGTGACAGGTCGTGCGGGTATATCAGAGTTTTCGGAAGAGATGCTCTCTAACAAAAAAGTATTGGAACTTGCTTCTAAAGTACATGTGGTAGTAGATGAAGAATTGACGGCTTTGTGTCCTCAATGTCGTGCAGCTATAGTTGAAGTAAAGACACCAATGGATTCATTTACTGCTAGGATTGATTATCCTAAGGGAGAACCAGAAAATCCTCTGACTAAGGAAGAGTTCCAACAAAAATTTGAGGGACTGATGTTATTTGCTGGATATGAAAAAAAGACATGTGATATGTTGACAGAAATTGTGTATCGAACAGAGTTCCATGTCGATGAAATAATGAGTTTGTTGTAGTTGTGATTGAATAAACAACATTATTTAGAGTAGAAAAACAAATTAAGTCACAACTGATAAAAAAGAAGAAAGTTAACATATGATTATTCAAAGGGTATTATTGTTGTTTATTTGTGCATTCTCACTTTATTCTTGTAAAAAGGATTCACTATATTTGACCAATCTTGTAGAAGCAAATAATTTTCAAGATTATGAGTCTACGCAAAATGAAGAGAATATAGGAGGAAAAGCAGCAGTATTGCAAAGAGCAAAAAAAATCTCAACCTTTGCTTGGACGCCACTATCTCCAATTTATAGCCATAAACTAAATGGTTATTTTGAAGCAAATCGTTCGTATGAAGGAATCCCATATTCATCTGTAAAGCAATTAGATAAATTTGTTGGACTTGAGGTGTCTTTTGAAACGTTTATCTCTGCGGTAAACAATCCATATAGCGTCTTGTATACGGAAAACGTGGGGGCTTCTCCATATAACGGAACAAATTGTTCTGTCTATTATGGATCGGTTTGTAGTGCTACCGTTAATTATGCGTTAAATATCAAATTGCCTATAACAACATCTATGTACAAGTCATCTGGGTTGTTTAAAAAAATACCTATACAGAATATTTCTAATGCGGAAACAGGAGATGTTATTCTGAAAGAAAACTACCATGCATTAATGGTGCTTGATGTAAAGAAATCAGAAACGGATGTAGACATATTGCTTTTGGAAAGCGCTGATGCGGTAGCAAAAGAATATACACTTTCAAAAAGTTCATATGAAAAGAAGTTTCCATATAGAGATTGGAGTATCTATAGATATAAGAGAATAAATGATGTAGAGTATGATTTATCTGAAGAAAATAATTTCGAGAGACATAAAACTATTTGTATGTCTCGAGGAGATAAGTCGTGTTATCGTTTGAATGAGAAAATAGAAGTGTCTGTTTTGAGTATGGATTACCAATATTTGATAGTGGAAAATGAGGATTCTGTTATATATTCGACAAAAATAGAGTCAAAAGGGAATGTCTCGATTCCTATTTCAAAACCAGGGAAATACACTGCATATCTTTCTCATGAAGATTTAGGAGGTGTACATGAAGAGTCGACAACATTCGAAGTAATAGAAACAAAAGTGAGTTGTGCTCGATCGGGAAGGTACGTGTCGGTTGATTATAGTAGTTCTAACGGTATTCCATCTTATATTGTTATATGTAAGAATGCTAAAGGAGGCAGATCTTGTGTATATGTGATTACCGACGAGGATAGGTTTTTAGGTCATGTCGATATTCATTTAAGTGACGACAGTGGAAAATTCTGCAAGGTCTTTTTTCAAGGAGAGTATGGATTGGTATCAAATGTTCCAATAGAATTATAAATAGAAAATGAAATATCTTAAGACCCCTATATCAGAGGAGGATATCGCTAATCTTGAAGTTGGCGATGTCGTTTCAATCTCCGGATACATCTATACAGGTCGAGACGCGGTTTTGCCGAAGATTGTTAAACACGCGGAAGATGGGACTTTGGCAGATGTAAATGTAGACCTTCAAGGTCAAGTTATTTTTCACACAGCCGTTAGTCTTGCTGGTGTTGGACCAACATCCAGTAATAAACTGGAAATAGAATCAAGCTTTGGACCCCTTTCTAGACATGGCATTAAAATGCATCTTGGCAAGGGCGCCATTAAACCAGAAACGGTTAAAGAATTGGCTGAAAATAACGCAGTATTTGCTGTCATACCACCTGTTACTGCCTTACTGGGAAGTCAAACTTCTGACATTGAAGTGGTCTGTTATCCTGAGTTAGGTATGGAAGCACTTCATAAAATTAAGGTGGAAAATTATCAGGCAATAATTGCTGCGGCGCAAGGTAAGAGTATTTATGACAAATGAAGGATTCTTTCTATAAGGTAGATTGAGATGAAAAGAGAAATAATCGAAAAGGTGGCAAACACTCTAGTACGTGCGGGATCCACTTTCCGTGAGGATCAGAAAGAGGCATATAGGAAAGCAATTTCAACAGAGAATAATGTCCATTCTTGTTGGGTGATGCAACAAGTTCTTGAAAATGCTTTGGTTGCAGAAAAGTCACATGGACCATTGTGTGATGATACTGGCATTCCTCATCTCTTTATTGAAGTGGGGAAGAATCGAGCATTGACTGGGCAATTGATGAACGAGATTAAGGAAGGTGTTCGGGAAGGATTGCGAAGATTACCTGGTCGACCTATGGCTATAAAAGGAGATGATTATGCACGGATAGATCAAAGTGGTGGTCTCGATGAAGATAGTGGTGCTTTGGCACCCTCTCCTTTCTTGATTAGAGAGGTAGAGGATGACAACTTGCTACGTCTGACAGTACTTATGTTAGGTGGAGGACCTGCCATTAGAGGTATAACCCAAAGAGTATTTCATAAACATAGTGTGCAAACAGTAATAGATGAAATTGTAAATAGAGCGGTCCCTGCGGTAAGTCAGTTGGGGTGTAGTCCTTGTACACTGGTCATTGGAATTGGACGTTCTCAGTTTGAGGCTACCAGTTTGATGATGGAGGCTATGGCAAAGGGAGATTATAACGTTCAAAGCGAATTTGAAAGAATAATAACAGAAAGAGTTAATGAGTCTAATACAGGAGCGCTTGGTTTAGGCGGTAAGTATTCTGTGTTAGCAACATTTGCAAAGATTGGACCTCAGCGTGCAAGTGGTGTTCGAATAGTAGCACTTCGTCCATGTTGTTGTTTTGAACCGAGAAGGGCATCTGTTGATTTGTAATTTTGTATTTTTTATGGAGTATCAAGTGCCAATTTTAAAACAAAACTATAAGGTTTTAGTTCGTTGTTTTACATTTAATCAGTCAAAGTATATAGAAGATGCTTTGAATGGTTTTGTGATGCAGAAAACTAATTTTCCGTTTATTTGTGCAATTGTGGATGATTGTAGCACGGATGGAGAGCAGGATGTTATAAAATCCTATTTGAACACCGAGTTCAATATGGAGTCTGCTGAATCGTATGAGACTGATTATGCAAATATTATTGTCGCAGTCCATAAAACAAATGTTAATTGTAGTTTTGCGGTTTTCTTTCTTAAATATAATCATTATAGCATAAAAAAAACAAAATCTCCTTATTTGCAGCCTATACGAGATGTATGTTCATATGAGGCTATGTGTGAAGGGGATGATTATTGGACATATCCATTAAAATTACAAACTCAGGTTGATTTTTTGGATTCTCACGAGGATGTGGTTGTGTCTTGTCATCAGTATTCTTTTTTATATGAGAACGATAAGACAATTACAACTTATCCATATAAATATTTTGAACAAAATCCACAGGAAGAATTCTTTTTGTTTAATTTGAAGTATAACTTTTTTTTAAATTGGAAAACAAAGACTCTTACATGTGTGATAAGGATAAGTAAGTTAGATCCTGATTTTTGTAAAAACGCGCGATATCATAGGGATGTCCATGTAATGTATGATTTGCTTCGTAAAGGAAATGGCGTTTGTCATTCCTTTTTGGGAGGAGTGTACAGAAAGAATCAAGGTGGTATTTTTGGATCTTTGAATCCAATAGAACAAGCAAAAAAGAATTATGAGGTTTATAAAGAATTTGCGGAACTAGAGCCTACCCCTTTCTTAAAAAGATTAGCCAATGAATATAAGCTTCGATATAAAGCAAAACTTAGTATATTTGGTAAAATTAGGCTAAAAGTTCATGATTCTTTTTATTATTTAAGAACAGGAAGACATTTAGGAGACTTGCCATTTTTAGATAATGATAAGTATTAGTTAAAAAAATTTGATTTCCTTTGTGTGAATTGTAATACTATGGATTTTAAGTTTTCAATAATTATACCCCATTATAATATTCCTGATCTGTTGGAACGATGCTTGAAAAGTATTCCGCAAAGAGATGATATTCAAGTTATTGTTGTTGATGATTGTAGTGACGAGGCTTCTGTGTCTATATTAAAGAATAAGTTAGAAAAAGAATATGCTTCCGTTCAATTTATCTACCAGAATGTGAATGGTGGTGGTGGTAGATGTAGGAATGAAGCACTGAAATATGCAAAAGGGAAATGGCTCGTATTTTCGGATGCGGATGATTTCTTCTCAGATGATGCTCCTCAGTTATTTGAAAAATATCAGGATGATGATTCCGACATCATCTACTTTCGAGTGGATTGTGTATTATCAAATGATATAAGTGTCAGATCGGAACTCAGAAATTATAATCGAGATAGGGTCGATCTGTACCTGTCATCTAAGGATGAAAGGGGGTTGCGTTTTTTGTATACGGAGCCATGGGGCAAGATGATAAAAAGAGAGTTGGTGGAAAAATTCTCAATTCGCTTTAGCGAGACAATCGTATGCAATGACTATTTTTTCTCTGTGGCAACAGGTTTCCATGCCAAGATTATTAAGGCGGATGGGGCTTTCCTATATGTAGTAACGGTTCGCGATGGTTCTGTCAGTTCTAAAACGGATACGATAGAGAAGGAGAAGATAAGAATCGACGAGACGGTTAAAGTTCATCTTTATTTGCAACAAAACGGATATAATCTCGAAGAACGTTTTAGCGCGGAGAAAATACATATACGTATGATAGTGTTGCTAAAAAGGGATTTTTTGTTCGCGATAAAAGAGTTTGTGCATATTAAGCGATGTGGCATGCCTCTTTTCCCAATCTTTAAACAAATGTTGGATGTGTTTATTGAAAATAGAAAAAAGTAGATTTCATGATAACAAAAGTGATTAAGTTTTTATGCCCTTTGTTTCTGATGGTGCCTTTTTTCTTGATTGGTGCATCTGATGATCAAAAGATATATTATGTTTCTTCGTCACAGGGAAGTGATTCAAATGATGGGACAGAGGAAAGACCGCTGAAATCTATATTTTCGAGCAAAATACCAAAATCTGGTGTTGAAATCAGATTGAAATGCGGAGATGTGTTTTATGAAAATATCAAAGCACATAATAACGACTTCTCTTCGTATGGAGTAGGAGCAAAACCAGTTATATCTGGTTGGAAAATCTTGCCGAAGTCGAATGCATTGTGGACGGAAGGAAGAATGAATAATGGTAAATGGGAAGAAAAGAAAGGAACGCATATATGGCGTTTGGATTTAAATCAAACAGGTTTCTATGGAAGGGTGAATTCTTCCGAACCGTACGAGAACAATATTGGGTTGATAATGGAGAGTGATACGAAACGTATGCATGGACGGAAGTGTGAGTTTATATACAAGGAGGATTGCAATGATCCTTATAAAAATCCACAACGTAATACTTATTTAAAGCATAATTTCGATTTTGCTCAGACTTCGAAATCAAAGAAGAGTGCTCAACCTTCTGATTATCGATATTTGTATATGTATTTGGATCATAATCCTTCGCAGCATGAACTGATGTTTTCTACTTATGGGAATGGTATAGGTGCAGGAAATACGAAAATCAATGGTCTTAGAATAGAGGGCTTTAGTTGCCATGGCGTTGCGTGTGGATCTAATGTTTCAATTTCAGATTGTGAGATTGAGTATATAGGTGGTGCACATCAATATGAAAGTGTGAGATGGGTTCGTTATGGAAATGGAGTGGAATTTTATGTTTCAAAAACACGTGAGAATGGACATGTTTTCAACAATAGAATTAGTCATACATTTGATTGTGCAACAACAATCCAGGGTTCGAATCATATAGGTGCTACAGCAAAAAACATAGTTATTGAAAAAAATATCATTAAAAATTGCAGACAAGCTTTTGAATTTTTCTTGAGTAATAGTGATAAGGCTAAGAAGATTAATTACGATTGTGTTGGGTGTATATTTCGTAAAAATATTTGTGTTGATAGTGGCGAAAATGGTTTTGAATCACCGGAATATCGTGATACACATATATTGAGTTATCAAAAGGAATATCCCACTTCTATGAAAATTGAAGGGAATACATTTGTTGGTGGGAATGGTTTATATACAGCGACGAATCCTTCTATGCTTCGGCTTGGCAGAAACGATTATTATTACTCTGGTAATGAAGTGGTCTTGTGGAGATCTGGAATGCCAAAAGAAGTTGTGATGCTAAAAGACAGAAAGAATTTCGGAAAAGATGGAAAGAGTGTTGAATCGGTTACTTTTCATCAGATGAGCCCAGAACAATTAAAAGCAAAGAGGTTAGAGTTGTCGAAGTAATTGTTATGTTAACCATATTGAGTTTATGCGTATTGGGAATCCTAGCTTTGTGTTTTTATGATATAAAGTTAGGGTTGCCTATATATCTAGTGTGGTATTTGATGGTGCCATATTCTCAAGTTCAGATAGGCGGTTTTTCCTTGGGCGAGAATTTTGTAAACACACTTCTTCTTTTTTCATTTATTTTCAGTTGGATCCGTATAAAAAGGAGAAGATTCGCTGATTTGGGTAAAGCATTCGTATCTAAAAATTTATTGCAAATAAATAAAATTATATGTTTTGAATGTATTCCATCATGGCGTTTGAATGCATTATTACCTTTTTTATTCTATTTCTTATGTGTCTTTGTACTCATTTTTTTTCAGAATGAAACCCCATTGGGATGGCAACTTAATTATTGGAGGCAGAATTTGATGCAAACTATATTGTTGCCAATTTTTGTTTTTCATGTAATGTCTTGGGAACCAACCACAGTCAAATCATTTAGAAAAGCACTTTTTGTGGTGATATTTCTAATGGCAGTTTATGGTATAATATTAATGCCATTACATGGAATAAATCCTTATATCATGTATATTCAAATGATAAAGGGAGAAGATTATAACATGATGTACGCTTTGGCTGAAGGAACGGGTAGATTGTTTGGCCGTATTTCATCGTTCTTTTCACATCCGATGGCATATGGATTATTCCTTGGCATGTCGTTTATTTATACATATTTTAATAGGAAAAAACTCAAAAAGGTCTATTTTTACACCCTAATCTCTATAATTTCACTAAACATTCTTGTATGTGGCGTTAGATCCGTTATAGGCGCTTTGGGCGTTACGGTGATTTATTACCTTGTGCTAAAGCGAGAGATAAAACTGATTATGACTGTTGGACTGATTGGACTGATCGCATTTTTTGTTATTATGCAGATTCAGGAGTTGTCCGAATATGTTGGGTCGATTATTGATTTGGAACAGAAGCACACCTCAGTTGGAGGTTCTTCTTTTTCTATGAGATTAAAACAGATGGAGGGCTGTTTGTATGAGATGTCTAGTTCTCCTATAACAGGGAAAGGATTTGGATGGCATTTGTATTATATGGGAAAGTATGGAAGTCATCCCATTTTATTATGTTTTGAGAGTTTGATTTATATTATTTTGTGTGATAATGGTATTTTGGGAGTTCTCATTTGGATTCTTTTTGCCTTATTATATGTGTTTGTTTCGAAAAAATCTTTGAAGGAAGACGCTCTGCTAGGTTACTCGTTACTGATATTTTATCTTGTTTATTGTTGTCTGACGGGTGAGTATAATTATCTTCGCTTGTTTATGTTGTTTTATGTAATAATGGTAGCGGAAAGAATATATATGACCAAAACACTTTCTTTCTTTAAGAAAATGGTTACACAAAAATGCACATCGAATAATGTGTCATAAAAGAATATAAAATTCAAAATCTAAATAGATATGGATACCAAAGCAAGGGTAATTGCGTTTTATTTACCCCAATATCACCCAACACCTGAGAACGATAAGTTTTGGGGGAAGGGCTTTACCGAATGGACGAATACAGCAAAAGCAAAACCTCTGTTTAGAGGTCATTTCCAGCCGCATATACCAGCTGATTTGGGTTTTTATGACTTAAGAATGCCAGAGATACGTCAGGCTCAGGCGGATATGGCTAGAGAGGCTGGAGTTGAGGGTTTTTGTTATTGGCACTATTGGTTTGGCAATGGTAAACAATTTTTACAAGATATTTTTGATGAAGTAGTAGCAACAAAAAAGCCAGATTTCCCTTTTTGTGTAGGGTGGGCTAATCATTCGTGGAATAATAAAAACTGGGTTACTTCAAAATCAAGTGTAAAGGATTCAATAATTGCGGAGCAAACATATCCGGGCGAGCAGGATAACATTAACCATTTTTACTCTTTGTTGGATGCCTTTAAGGATGATAGATATATAAAAGTTGATGGTAAACTTCTATTTCTGGTTTATGCTCCTCAGAATTTAAAGGATTCTGTGCAATTTATTCAGTTATGGAATGATTTGGCAAAAAAAGAGGGATTGCAGGGTTTCCACTTTGTTGGTGTTTCAGCATGCGGAGAGTTATATTCGGTAGAAAGAAGACATATTCCAGGTCATGACAAGCCTTTCATTGAGGCATCTACTCTTTTTAAGGAAGTTGAACAATGTGGGTTTGATGCTATAAATTCAAGAGGTATGACTTTGGCTCATTATAAGTATTATAGTAAGCCCCTATCACTGATGAAAATGTTATTTGCTAAATTTACCAAAAGGGTCTTCAATTGGCAACCAATACAAAAGTATGACTATAGAAAACTATACGACAAGATTTTTTGTGATGAGGATAAAAATGAAAATGTATATCCGACTCTGATTCCTAATTGGGATCGTTCTCCAAGATCTGGTCGTAGTGCTGTGATATGGTATAACTATTCGCCAAAGTATTTTAAAAAACAGATTCTGCGTGCTTTGGAAATTATTAAAGATAAACAAGATGATCATAAAATTCTATTTTTGATGTCATGGAATGAATGGGCTGAGGGTAATTATATGGAACCGGATTTGGAAAATGGACATGCTTATTTAGATGCATTGAGGGAAGCTATTGAAAAATGATTTACGGCGTTATATAGAATTTAATTGTTATTTGATTGGCCTTATTGTTTTTATGTTTTTGGAGGCCGTGTGATATATAGTTTTTTTGAGAATTTGTATTTGAATATAATGATTGTTGTATGAGGGTAAAATTGCTAATTTTTCTTGCATTTATATTATGTCCATGTTATCTTTTGGCATCTTTGAGAATTACTGAGATTATGACATGTAATTTGTCTTCCTATTTAGATTCGGTTTCATGGAATTTTCCAAGATATCTTGAATTGTATAATTCGGATACGATAGATGTTTCTTTAAAAGGATGTGTGATAGACCATTACAAAAGAACGTCTAAAGGTAATTTGAAAAATAAATGGGAGTGGAATATTACTGATGATATTGTTGTACCTGCTCAATCATATAAACTGTTGTTCTTTGGGGGCGATAGTTTAAATCCATCTTATTTTTCGGGAAAAATAGATTCTGATGGTGGAAGAGTTGTATTGTATCGAGGCGATGAACAGATTGATATGTTTGATTATCCTGGTATGGTAGCCCATCTGTCTTATGGTGTTGATGTTTTGAATAATGTTGGTTATATGGTTCCTTCTCCTATGAACGATAATTCGGAAGCTTTTCAATCATTGGATGATAGAACCAAGAGTGTGAATTTTGAAAATGCCTCTCCTGGGTTGCAAAATGCACCAGTTACTCTAAATTTGTCATGTGAGTCAGAATTCTCTAAAATATATTATACGTTAGATGGCTCTCAACCGACAATTAACAGTTTGTTATATGACCCTTCGGATTCTTTAATACTTAGTTCTACTACGTGTGTTAAGGCGTTTGCGATATCTGATGGACATCTGCCCAGTGAGATCCTTTGTGGTACATTTATTTTTATGGATCAAAAGCATGAGAATTGTGGAGGATTTACTCTGCCTATCGTATCCATTTCTTTAAATGATGAGTATTATAATGATGATACAATTGGTATTGCAGTAAAGGGGAAAAATGGTATAATAGGAAATTGTCAAAACACACCGGCAAATTTCAATCAAGACTGGAAACGATATGCAATGTTTGAGTATTTTGTGGATGGACAACAAGTATTGAGTGAAGATGTGGAGGTTTCCATTTCAGGTGGTTGTACACGATCTTATACGAACATTCCCAAATCATTAAATATAAAAACGGGAAAGAAGATTGGATATGATAAAGAATTGTTTGATTACCCTTTCTTTGATGAAAAAAACAATTTTCGATATGGCGCTGTTAAGATTCGAGGAGGAGGAAATGCGGGAGATGCTTTCCCTCTAAGATTTCGAGATGGCTTTTTTCACATATTGGCACAGGAAATGAATGTTGATTATCAGGCTTATAAGCCTGTTGCCTATTATTTGAATGGAGTCTATCAAGGTATGATGGGACTTCGTGAACATTTGAATGAAGGGTATTTTTTCTCAAACTTTGGTGTAGAAGAAGACGATATAGATATTATTAAGTTACAGGAAGTTAAGTCGGGTGATAATTTAGCATATGAGACGATGTTAGATTTCTTCAGGAATGAAAATCCTAGCGATGCAGATTTCTATAAGAGAGCATCTCAAATGATGGATATGGAAGAATATATAGACTATATGATAATAGAACAATTTTCTGCAAATGCTGATTGGCCCGGAAATAATATAATGTGTTGGCGTGATAAACACAATGGCAAGTTTAGATGGGTTTTGTATGATTTGGATGTTACATTAGGTTGGGGACAAGGTGATGTGACTGTTGACCCTATAAAATGGTGTACAGGAGATGTGGAAAATCCCACATGGGCAAATGATGATGAGTGGAAGACCCTTATATTTTCGAAATTGATAAAAAACTCTCAGTTTAAAGAACGATATCTAAATCGTTGGCTGATGTATCTGGGAACAACACTTCGGTACGAAAATGTAGAAAGTGTTTTTGACAGTATATCATCGGTGGTTCAATCGGAGTACTGTGCCACTTTTGATGGCGTTTCTCGAATGAAAGATGGTAGATCTTTCCTTTTAAATAATGCAAGAGAACGAATTAATACAATAGTTTCCTCTTTGAAGTCCTATTACAATCTTCATAAACAAGTGACGATTTCTTTTATGGCAAATATTGATGGGGTTAGATTTAAAATGAATGATGAACTAGTGAATAAAGAGAAATATTTCACATATTATTATCTTGCAAAAGAAATAAAATTAGAAGCGTATCCTCCTTCTGGATATCGCTTTAATCGATGGGAATTATCGTTTTCAGACACAACGTATAGTGTCTATGATAAAGTTTTAAATAAAAAAATCTCTAATAGATGTAAAATCACCGCTTATTTTGATCCTGAGGAATGCGTAATACCATCCATTGTGATTAATGAGTTATGTGCGTCAGCAGATAGTCTAAATGGTGATGCAATAGATGATTATGGGCTTTATCCTGATTGGATAGAATTGTATAATTATGGATCCGATACATTGGACTTGTCTGGACTTTATTTGACTGATGATATGTCTGATTTGACAAAATTTCAGATACCATTATCATTTGAAAGTACTAAGATTGCCCCACAAAGTTATTATATGTTTTGGGCGGATGGTGTTACTTATAGAGGTGCTACTCATTTGAATTTTAAGTTGAAAAATGAGAAAAATGCAAAATTAGCGATTGTTAAAATCTGCAAAGATACGATGCTTGTTGATAGTGTGAGTTATAAAAAAATGTCTGTGAATGGATCGTATGGTCGAATTAGTGATGCACATGAATCTTGGCAATTGTTTATGCCATCTTCTGACTCATTAAGTAGTGAAAACACATATTATGCGACACCTTGGGTTGCTAATGGATCTTTATATAATTCTGTAGACACAGAACCTGCTATTGTATCAGATGTTCCGTTGATTTGTTTTGATGATGAGATAGAAGACAACCTTTATATGGATGGAGATATGTATACTGTTTTTGATATTACAGGAAAATTGATTCGAAAGTCATCTGTATGGAAAAATATCACTAGTGGACTTCGAGGAATTTTCTACGTTTGTGTATATCAAGGTTCTCTTTTGAAACAAACTCTTAGGGTTTGTATAAGATAAAACCAGTCTTTTCTGATATATGCTGAATCATTGTTTATAATATTGCTGCTTATGAATGTGAAAATATATGTTTGTTGTCATCAAAAGGGTTTTTATGCTAATCAAGAAGGATATGTCCCTATACAAGTAGGGAAGCGTGTTAGTAATATTGATTTAGGATTTGACGCTGATGATGAAGGAGATAATATAAGTGACAAAAATCCATGGTATTGTGAGCTGACCGCCCAATATTGGATATGGAAGAATTGCAATGATGCAGATTATGTGGGACTATGTCATTATCGTCGTTATTTTGATTTCAACCCTTCCTTTTTTGACAATATAAGGCATTATAAATTTGTCAATGAGGAATATCTTTCCAACCACATAAAAGTTGACGAGGACTTTCTTGCATCAGCTGATGTTATTACTGTTTCAAAGCAATCCTTTAATTTGCCATCATACGATGTGTTGTGTAGAGGTCATATCAGAAAAGATGTTCGGGAGTTGGAAAATGTTGTTGCAGAACTATATCCTGAATATTTGGATGATTATAAATATGTAATTTATGAGGAGAATCATTATTACCCTTTCAATATGATGATAGCAAAGCGGGAAATATATAATGATTATTCGAAGTGGCTATTTGATATTTTGTTTGAGTTTGAAAAAAGATTATGTATTCCTGCGGATCCTTATCAACCTCGGGTTTTTGGTTTTTATTCTGAACGGCTATTGTATGTATATTTACATCATCATCCTGAATACAAAATCAAACAATTGCCAGTCCTTCAACTGACGAATAATAAAAATCAGCCTCTTGTATTGTTAAAAGCACGAGAGTGGTTGAGAAATTTGACATGTTTTCTGTATAAAAAGACTAATTAAAATACTAAGCAGAATATATCAAGGTTATGCCGTCGCAGGTAACCTTTTCCCATCGAAATATTGTCACCATATAAACCAAAGGAATTTGTGCAAATTTCCAATCAAGATCTTTCACAGAAGATTTCCCTTTCGGACTTTATAATGCAAACTGCTATGGGAAATAGAGCCGCTATTTCACCAATTGATAAAGTATATGCATGGGGAATAAATAAATGTAAATAGTATTTAACGATATGTCACATATAAAAACAGCGAAAGGATTTCTCGAGTATAAAAGCCAACTTCTCTTTTTCGGTGACAAAGTAATAGATAAAGAGAAAATGCTTGACAATCTGCATGTGCTTTCTGTATATTTAGATAAAATAGATATTAATTGGGGACCTGCGTTTGGTACGCTCATTGGCATTGTCCGAAATGATGATTTCCAACCGTGGAAACCTGTTTTTGATATTTATATCCTTAAGGAAGACGAGGAACGATTTAAAGATATTCTATGGCTTTTAAAGGATGTCGATTTTGAATTAGTACGTTACGAACGTAGAGGTCTATATTATTTGAAAAGGAATTCTGAATATATTAAAGTTTTTGTGCTTCATAAGATTAGCAGCGACGTACGTCATACGGGTGGATCAGACTTCATTCATGAAAAATATTTGCAAAATACAGTCAAATGGGATTTCAAAGGAATTGCCATGAATGTGCCGCAGGAAGTGGATGAATATTTGACTTTCCAATACGGAGACTGGGAAATACCTAAGCAGACGGTTAAATATTCAAATAGTGTTGTATCATATATCTCTTACTGCATACAAACTAAATGTCAGGATTTGATGCCAGATAGCCTTTATTATTTATGGTTGTTGATGCACCGACGTAAGGATTTTAAGAGATTTAAACTGCGTTGTGAAAAAGCGGGAATAAAAATGCCGACCAATCTCCAACTATCAAGTATGAGACCACGTAAATATAAAAAGGTTTTAACAGTTGGAGTTTACGATTTGTTGCATAAGGGACATGTGGAACTTTACAGAAGAGCCAAGGGTTTAGGCGATTATTTGATTGTGGCAGCTCAAGATGGTGATTTTATTTTGAAGTATAAGCCGACAGCAAAAGTTCTGAATTCTACAGAAGATCGTAAATATATGATTAAGGCTATACGTTATGTTGATGAAGTTGTAACTTATACTGATGTTGACAAGATAGTCAAAGAATTAGACTTTGATGTTTTTGTAACAGGTCCGGACCAATGTCATGAAGGATTTCAACGTGCAATCCAATGGTGTGAAGAACATGGGAAGGAACATATCGTTCTAGGAAGAACAGAAGGAGTTTCTTCTTCTGAACTAAAAGCTAAGATAGCAGCTAAGACGGGAGAGTATAAGAAAATGTCACAATAGTATATAGGAAATAGATGTTTTGCGTTTTTTAATTGGTTTGTTAAATTTTCTTGCGTAAATTTATTGAATTTATATCGAGTGTTTTACTGTGTAGTGTGTGAGTATTGTTACCTGCTGACAATCAGCTAAATCAAAAAAACAACGAAAAGTACATTAACCCTCGATTTTTATTTTTTAATTTGAAATGATGAGTTCATGGAACTCTCTATGTGTTATAATCAGTTAGTTAGTAGTTATAGTTATGAAGGAGATTTCAATAGAAGAATCAAAACGAATTCAGTTGGATATTTTAAAGTTGATTCATGAATATTGTTATAATAACGGATTAAAGTACACATTGGCTTATGGATCTATGTTGGGGGCTGTTCGTCATAAGGGCTTTATTCCGTGGGATGATGATATAGATATTGCTATTATGAGGTCTGATTATGAGAAACTCATATCAGGATTTGAACACGAGTATATAAAGATATATGATTACAAGAAGGATGAGGACTATTGTTATGGGTTTGCGAAGGCAATTGATACTCGTACTGTGTTGGAAGAAAACACGACAATGGCAAATTTTGGCATTGGAATAGATCTGTTCCCTATTGATGATATGTTTGATGATGAACAGTCTTGCAAGGACTTCATAAAGTCTATTATCCCTCTGAAAAGGAAGTATAGATGCAAATTGTTGAAACCTTCCCAAAAGAATGTTTGGTGGAAGCGAATCGCAATCCGTCTCGCTGGATTATTGGTCCTTCCATATTCTCTGAAGGGTCTTGTGGTTCAAATTAATGATGCGATAAAGGGTATTGGTAAGGAGAATTCCAAATATGTCGGCATTATGGTGGGAACTTCCGTGTCAGAGAAATGTTATATGCCAAGAAAATGGTTCGAGGAGTATTGCTATATGGATTTTGAATCGAATAAGTTCATGTGCATCAAGGCCTATGACGAATGCCTTACGTTCGAATATGGTGATTATATGCAGTTGCCTCCTGAGGAAAAGAGAATGTCGCCACACACTCTGAATAGAATATATTGGAAATAATTAGACGGAAGGATGAGAGTTTTATTGGTTAATAAATTCTATTATCGCCGTGGAGGAGACTGCATCTATATGATGGAGTTGGAGCGGTTGCTGAAATCTAGGGGGCATGATGTTGCAGTTTTTGCGATGCAGTATTCTCAAAATGAGCCATCTGAATGGAATAAATACTGGCCTTCGAATATGTCTGCGATAAAGGCATTTTCCCGTCCGTTTGGAGACTCGGAAGTGAGGAGGAAGTTTACTGCGTTGTTGGATGATTTCAAACCGGATGTGGTTCATCTCAATAATATTCACACGCAGTTGTCGCCTGTCATTGCGGAGATAGCGCACGATAGGGGCATCCGTGTTGTATGGACGTTGCATGACTCTAAATTGGTTTGTCCATGTTATACTTGCATGCGTGACGGGAAATGGTGTACGGAGTGCTTTACGGACAAAAAAGCGGTGATTAGACACCGTTGTATGCCAGGAAGTGTTCCGGGTGCTATTGTCGGTTACTTGGAGGCGAAAAAGTGGAATAAGGAGAGAATACAAAAGTCGTGTGACCTATTTCTGTCACCTAGTCAATTCATGGCGGATACTAGTATTCAGGGAGGCTATGATGCGGAGAAATTCAAGGTGTTATGCAATTTTATCGATGTGAAGAAGGTGGAGAATCCATCTTTTAATAAATCTGAATATTTCGTATATTTAGGTAGACTTACACAGGTGAAGGGGATAGAGACTCTTTGTCGCGTCGCTGCAGAATTGCCATATAAACTTATTGTGATTGGCGGTGGTGATATGGAGTCGGATTTGAGGAAGATGTATGATGGAAAATCCATCGAATTCAAAGGCCAGAAAAACTGGGATGAAATCCGTCCTATTCTGGAATCTGCACGATTCATGGTAATACCGTCGGAGTGGAGTGAGAACAATCCGTTGTCGGTTATCGAATCTCAAAGTTTAGGCACACCTGTTTTGGGAGCAAGAATAGGTGGTATCCCAGAGTTGATTGAGGAGGGTGTATCAGGTATGACGTTTGAAAGTGGTAATGCGGAAGATTTAAAAACGAAAATAATAGATATGTTTTCCGCTAAATTTGATTATCAAGATATATCCAAGGATGCTTTGTCTAAATACTCTTCTGAAAAATACATCGAAAAACTTATGGATTGCTATAAGTCTATGTGATTAAAGAACCTTCCAATTTATAAAATATGGTGAATTTCATAAATTCATCGTTTAACCCAAAATCGTAGATATTAAGAGAAGATAAACTTTTTGCTTTTTTATAGAACACATCAAATGTAATAGAGATATTTGATGAAGTAAAATAACTGTTAACCTTGACTTACATATAGTTGAGGTTTTTTTATTGAAATAATCTTGTGGCATTTTTGTAAAACTGTAACTATAGAAGGGAAGAAGATGGTTGAGGTGGTGGCGTGAAGCTAATCAAGATGTAATATTGTTATATCTTATTAAGTGAATATAGCATTGTTTGGAAGATACGATTTATTTGTTTACTTTTGCTGTTGAGTGTCATAAAGCATGAAAATTATGTCAGAGAAGAAGTTAAATGGTACTGTAATAGTAACGTATAGATGCAATGCTCGTTGCTCTATGTGTAATAGATATAAAGCCCCATCCAAGCCAGAGGTGGAAATCTCAATAAGTACAATAAAAAAGCTTCCACGAATGTATTTCACTAACATTACGGGAGGAGAGCCTTTTATCCGTACGGATTTGAAAGATATTGTGAGAGAATTATACAAACTTAGTGATCGTATAGTAATCTCTACGAATGGATTTTTCACAGATCGCATTCTTGATCTTTGCAGAGAATTCCCTCAGATTGGAATTCGCATCTCTATTGAGGGATTGGAAGAAACAAACAATGCGATTAGAGGCCTAAACGATGGTTACCAGCGTGGCTATACTACCTTGAAGAAACTTCGTGAGATGGGAATGAAAGATGTCGGTTTTGGAATGACAGTTCAGGATAAAAATGCTCCTGACCTCGTGCCTTTGTATCAAATTTCCAATGAAATGGGTATGGAGTTCGCCACAGCTTCATTGCATAACTCCTTCTATTTTGTGGAGGCAAAAAATATCATTCATGATCGTCCGATGGTGGCGAAAAACTTTGAGAATTTGGTGAATGAGTTATTGAAGTCTAATTCTCCGAAGAAGTGGTTCAGGGCTTATTTCAACCATGGTTTGATTAATTACATCTATGGACAGAAGCGTCTCTTGCCTTGTGATATGTCGTTCGACACATTCTTTATTGATCCTTACGGGGATGTGATGCCTTGTAATGGAACAAAGGATAAGGAGGTGATGGGAAATCTTAATGTTCAGACATGGGATGAGCTATGGAATTCTCCAGAAGCGGAGGTGGTGCGTAAGAAAGTACGTTGCTGCAATCGAAATTGTTGGATGATCGGCTCTGTTTCTCCTGCGATGCATAAGTACATTAGTACTCCTTTGTTGTGGGTTGCAAAGCATAAGGTAAAGTCCCTTTTTGGAAAGAAATACTCGATGTATGAAAACCCAATATGCTGTGATTATCGGGACGGAAAGGTGACGAAGGAAGACTTGGATAAGTTGTCTACTTGCGATATGAATGCTGTGGTAAACGATGGACTTTCCGACGATAGCAAAGAGGCTTTGAAAGGGAAAAGAGGAGAGGATATTGTGAATGCGGATGTCGAGTCGCAAGGATACGAGGGAACTAAGACTTATTCGAGTTGTGATGTTGATTAGATAGATATTGGTAGTACGGCTCTTTCTTTTAAGTTACTTGTTATTCTGATCAGAAAGTTTATAGTGTCTTATAAATGCAAATATTCAATAGACCATGAATTATAAGTAATGGAGTATTGTAGTGAAGATTGAAATTTAATGGAGTAATCGTTTTTGATGTTCGTGATTTGCCTGCGGGTATATGTAGTACAAGTGTCTAATAAAAGAACAAGAGAGGTGTGCTATTTGAAAATGGTAAAAAAATAAACATTATGAAAATAGTTGTAATTGGTACAAGAGGAATTCCAAATATAATGGGTGGCGTTGAAACTCATTGTGAGGAGTTGTTTCCGCTTGTTGCGAAAAAAGGTTATGACGTGACGGTTATTCGTCGTTCAAAATATACTAAAGATCTTTATACAGAGTGGAATGATGTTAAACTAATAGATGTCCCTGCTCCCAAAAAGAAATCATTTGAGACGATAATTCACACATTTCGTGCCATAAATAAAGCGAAGGAAATAGGTGCGGATGTGTTACATATTCATGCTATTGGGCCTGCAATATTGACTCCTTATGCTAAAATGAGAGGTATGAAGGTGGTCTTTACTCATCATGGACCAGATTATGACAGAGTAAAGTGGGGTTTTATTGCAAAAAAAATCTTGAAGTTTGGAGAGCGGATGGGTTGCCGTTATGCCGATGAAGTGATTGTTATCTCTGATGTGATAAGGGATCTTATTAAAAAGAAATATAAAAGGACTAAGCATGTACATTTGATTTATAATGGCGTATCTGCTCCTGATTTTGTAGACTATCCGGAATACTTTTCAGAATTGGGAATTGCTCCTCTGAAATATATCTTGGGAATGTGTCGCTTTGTCCCAGAAAAAAACCTTCATCATCTGATTGATGCTTTTTCTAGATTCAAACAAAAACATAGTGACAGTTCAATACGGCTGGTTTTGGCGGGTGATGCTGATTTTCGTGATGATTATTATCGGAAGTTGCATCAAATGGCTATGGACAATGATGTTGTTTTGACTGGTTTTGTTAAGGGGAAAAGATTACATTCTTTGCTTACTCATGCGAGATGTTTCGTTTTACCTTCTTCTCATGAGGGTTTACCGATAGCTTTGTTGGAGGCCATGAGTTACAATCTTCCTGTCATCGTTAGTGATATTCCTGCTAATTTGGAAGTGAATCTTCCAGAGTCTAATTATTTCCATGTGGGAAATATAAAGCAATTGGTTCAAAAGTTAGAAGAAGTATTGGCAGATTCTTCTGAGTGTAAAGTCCAATATGATATGAGTAGATATCAATGGGAGAGAATAGCGGAGCAACTATGTTCAATCTACTCTTCACTTAAATAGTTGTCTGTGTAATTCGAGAACATTTTCATTATTTGATGAATAAACTTTGCTAAATTTTTTTTCGATGATAAAACAAGGGCTGAATCTCATTTCTGAAGTTCAGCCCTTTCTCTTTGTCGTTTATATCTGTTATTCCCTTTTTATTCTCCCTTCATCTCATACTTGTCCCCCGTCTCTTTTATAATATCACGATAGAACTTGTCTGAATAACCTGGCGTTTGTATGTCTTCAGGTACGCCCCAGCCGTTGTCGATGAATTTGCCGTTTCGTTCCCGTTTGATGTTTCCATCTGTATACTTGACCATTAGGAAGGCTCCTAACGCTTTCCATTGCTCCATCATCAGGTTGGCTTGGTTCTCGGAATACTCTGTGAGGAATCGGGTGGCGTACTCTGGCGATTTCTTGTATAATGATTGTGCAGCTTCTTCCACTACCTGTAAATTGTCTTCCAATTTCTGCTCGAAATCTGCTTGCACCTTTTGTATGTCGGGCGCTACATATTTATATTTGGCATAGGCCATGCTCGATACCCAGTTAAAAACCCAGTAGGCTGCATCCCATGAGAATTTTAGCAAACTTCCATTTCCTTCTCTAAAACAGAATGGAACTTGATTTGTGCCACAATAGATTGGTACATATACGGTAAAGGTGGCATCATCCACGCCAAACCATAATACACCTCCTAATTTATCGGGAAGCCAATTACGCATCTGCGCGATGAATGAAAAGGCGTTTTTAGGACTTGCAATGGGATTCTCGTTGAAGTATTTTTTCCCATCCATCTCCCATGTACGTGGCTCGTATCGATATTCGGCTCCGAATGGCTCGGATCCAGGGTCGTTGGCCAGCGAGAGTGGGGAGTTCTCAAAGTGATCTCTCATCAGATTCTTCAGTTGTAATAGCGAAACGTTCTCGTCGGGTCTTATCCATAATGGTAAGGGTTCGTCCGATTTGCCTAATATATAATCAATGTATTTGGCACTCTCCTTGTTGATGTTTTTGTAGATGGTCCATACTCTGGAGTCACAAAAACGTCGTGCATTGAATGACATTGGATCGTATGCGTCGGAAAAACTGAAATCTTTGTTTCTGCCATCGAAATATCCTTTCTCCTTGGCAAATGATATCACATCTTTTGAATAGCGACAGTTTAATCTGTCATTTAAAGGGAACGTGGTGATGCGTGAATGATTGGCATGCACACAGATACAATTATCAGGCACTTTTAGAGCCACCCATACTGCTCCTTTGACGTCAGGCCCCTTACCAATCATCTCCATCAGCCATATCTCATTAGGATCAGCGATAGAGAAGGTTTCTCCTGAACTGCAATAACCATACTTCGCTACCAAGTCGGTCATCACTTGTATGGCTTCCTGTGCCGTTTTCGAACGTTGAAGTGTTATGTATATCAAATTACCATAATCCAAGACGCCCGTAGTATCAATCAACTCTTTTCTTCCTCCAAAAGTGGATTCTGTTATACAAACTTGATGCTCATTGATGTTTCCTAATACAGCATAGGTGGATGCTACTTGGTCTATTTTGCCCTGATATTTATGAGTGTCCCATCCGTAAATCTTTGTTTGTGTGTATTTTGAATAAGAACTTTCCGGATAAAAAGACAATTCACCATACAGATAATAGGAGTCGGCTGAGTAGGTGCAGAATGTGGATCCGTCAGTTGAGGCATCTTTCCCTACTATAATGTTGGTTCCTGCAAATGAGGGTGCATTGAACAAGAGGTATAGGGTAATACAACTTGTTACTTTTTTCAAGAGAGAAATACGATGATTCATGTTTGTCAGATTTTATCTTTTAACGTGGATTTCGTCAATTCATATTGCTCCAAAAAGCGTTGAAAAGTTCATTAACCCACAAATATACAATTCATTTTTAAAATGGTGAATTTATAGGAGTCACCTTTACCAATATATCTGTTTTGAATACTCTTTCACATTGCCACAGTAATCTTTGACAACAAGTTTAAGTGTATGATTGCTAAACTCTTTCACCATCTTTTTGTCTAACCAGTAGGTGATTTGCTGTGTCTTTGAATCGTATTCGAATAAGATCCATTTATCGTCGATATAGGCATCATAAGAGGCAATGCCTGATTGAGTATCATAAATTTTCAGACGGATATAAGGGGCATTCCGCAACTTGTTGGTGTGTACGGGTGCGATTACTGGTGGGGTTACGTCGGTTGCCACTGCAAAGCGTCCAAACGTGTTGGTTTTACCCACAAGTATTCCGTTAACATAGGTGCCTCCTGCTGATCCGGACTGTACGTTCAAATCATTAAGTTTGGCAATGTAATACTTCGATTTGTCTTCGATGGTATCGTGTTCTATTTTGATGGAGATGTCGCAGAAGACATGCAACGGATCGATCTTACTTCCAATCGAGTAGATATTAGAAAGGAATTTGGCGGAAGAATCGCATGTGAATCTGTGTTCCACATCTTCATACAATGCGTTTTGCGGAAATTGCATAGCAAATGAGCCCTTATCAAATAAAACACTCTCGCCACATTTGATAAATTGATCATCAGGTAATTTTATGGGTTGATAGTCAGTTTTCTTACCTGTGATGACAAATTCGATTTGGTCTTTGTTACCAAAGTCATCTTCCACTTCGTATCTGAATTTGTATTCTTTTTCTTTGTTGATGGTGAAGGTCCCTTTGGGTTGTTCCACTTGGAAGACAATAGGGGAGTTGGTGTTTTTAAACGATTTCATGAAGAATTCGCGAGATGTTGCCCATTGCTTGTAGTCGATGAAACTGTTGGAACCTCTGGTGTCTTTAAATAGGAAACTGTCTATGGTTATGTCGGATATTAGTTTGTCTTCAGCATATAGTCTGAGGTGTCGAGGCGTATAGGTGAAGCTTGTCCCTGTCATATAGTCGCTTGCCTTAACGGAAAATCCTAGTTTTCCCCAGCCGTAGAGTCCATCGCCGACTTGTACTTTTCGTGATCGGTCTTTGTCAACGATGACTTTGCATTTCTGTTCTGCTTGGTCGTTGATACTTCCTTTCCCGTTTAACCCATAGATTTTTATTCCGTAAATCTTTGGCTCTTTGTCGTCGGCTATGTTGTATGGGTTGTTTTTCAATAAAAAAGGATTTCTCATAATACCAGTTGCAGTTTCTCTGATTTCGAAATGCACATGAGGTCCGCCAGAGGCACCTGTATTACCAGATATAGCAAACAGTTCGCCTTTTTTTACTGTGTATTGAGCTGAATCAAGTATCAATTCCACTTCATATTTGTGTTCGCCATATTGTTTTGCTTTTAATAAGGAATCCAATTTGGGAACGAAACCGTTTAGGTGTCCATATACAGAGGTGTAACCGTTTGGATGGTTGATGTAGGCGCATTTGCCATAGCCGGTTCTTGAGATGGATATTTTAGCCACGTATCCGTCGTCGATGGAATAGACGTGTTTGTTCTCTTCTCCGTTCGTTCTTAAATCTAATCCTCCATGAAAATGATTGCGTCTCATCTCTGCAAAGCTACCACTCAGGGTGGTTTCAAAATCAAGCGGTGACGCAATTTCCCACTGTTTCAACTGAGCCATCAAACATTGGATAAAGAAAATTCCAATAATGACTGAAAAAATTTTTTTCATTCTAACTAAACTAGGATAAATGTGGATTCCTAAAAATCTTTATTATGGCTTCAAAATTACCAAAAAAGAGGCAAATGAGAAAGGGAGAAACACCCTGAATGAATGTTTTTCTTCCACTTTTAAATTTTATTAAGGATTTAGTTGAAACAAATCTTCTTTTGAGTTGTTTTTTTTATAAATTTGCATTCCGTAATGCCGATGAAGTAGAGCATTATGAAAGGGAGTTCTTTTTTGATGATGATGTGATGAGAGGATGAATTGGATGATGACATGTGGTGATGAGAGAAGTGGAGTTGATGAGCTATAGGGGAAAAGAACTATGTTATTTTGAAGAATGAAGAGAATTCTTTATTTAAATGGTGATAATTAATAATAATTTAATTGATATGAAGAAAGTATTTATGTCAATGCTGATGTTGTTAGCGGGTATAGTAGCAACATTTGCTGAGGATCTTCCAGAGATCACTTTTGAAACAATTACACATGATTTTGGTACTTTCCCAGAAGAGAATGGTAAGGTTTCATGCGTGTTTGAATTTACCAATACAGGAAAGGCTGATTTGGTATTGCAGAAAGTACGTGCATCTTGCGGATGTACAACTCCAGAGTGGACTAAAGAGCCAGTTAAACCAGGAGAAAAAGGTACTGTGAAAGCTACTTATAACGCATCTGGTCGTCCTGGAGCATTTTCTAAAACGATTACAGTTACAACCAATGCAGGAGAAAAACGTTTGTCTATCAAGGGTGAAGTTATCCCTAAGGCACAAAAGGTAGAGGACAAATATCCTCACGACTTTGATGGCTTCCGTATGTTGAAGAAGAACGTTTATTTCAACACTGTGTTTAATCCAGATACTAAGGTAGAAAAGATAGAGGTAATTAACAACGGAACAAAAGATGTGAAAGTAACTTTCCAAGATGCTCCTAAGTTTGTTGCTATTTCTTCTCCTGCAATTCTTAAACCAGGTGAGAAAGGTGAGGTTATCTTTACAATTAAGACTAAAGATTCTGATGTTTGGGGCGCATTCAAAGAGACTGCTGTTGTCGTAGTAAACGGTAAGGCATTCCCTGAGAATCCAATCACAATGTTTGGTACAGTTGCAGAGAACTTCTCAAACTTGTCTGCAGAGGAAAAAGCCAATGCTCCTGTATTGACTTTGGGTAATGCAGTTAGCTTGGGTAAGATTAAGACTACTACTGCTAAGACTTATGAAATCAGTGTTAAGAATGACGGTAAATCTCCATTGATCATCCGCGCAATCAACATCGATTCTAAAAATATTACAGCAACTCTTCCTGCTAAGATTAAACCAGGTAAGACAGGTGCTATCCGTATTAAGGTTAATGGTGCTGGACTTAAAGTTGGTAAGTTCACTCAACGTATGACTGTTACTACTAATGATCCTAACAGAAGTACTTACATCGTTAACTTGAATGGTGAAGTAGAATAATTCTGATTTGAAATATTTGAAACGGCTGGCCACAATAGTCAGCCGTTTCTATTCTGTATGAGTATGTTACGTCATTGTAAAAATGTATTGTTATTGGTTGTCCTGCTGCTGGCATTCTCTTCTTGCCATTGGCGGGATACGTATACGATACACGGTAAGTTGCGATGCGTTCGTGCTAATACAGCTTATATGATGGAACTAGACCAGATGGGTAACCCTTATGTTGTTGATAGTGTTCCTATCTTCTCTGGAGAGTTTCGTTTTCGGGGTCATGTGGACTACCCAACCATGCGATTTATTCGTATTGGTACGCGTCCACCATTCGATCTGTTTGTCGAAAACAGCCAAATAACCATCACAGGTTCGCTTCTCTTGCCTGAAGAGATAAAGGTGGAGGGTTCCCACTCTCACAATGATTTTTGTTATCTTTCAAAAGAACAAGCGAAAATCTCTCAAAAACAAAATACTGCATTGGTCCACCTGACAAATGCACAAAAGGAAAAGAAACAGAAAGAGGTAAGACGTTATAACAAAATCTATTCCTCATATCCTGATTCATTACTGATGCTTACTAAGAAATTCGTCGCAAATAATCCAACCTCTGTTGGTGCGGCTTATTTTGTTTGTTCGTTGACTCAGTCATACGATATCAAACGAATGGAGGATATTATTCCTCTTTTTGACGCTTCCATTCAAGATGCGCCCTATGTAAGATATCTAAATGAGGAACTGGCACTGAACAAGAAGATCGTGTCGGGTATGAAGGCTCCCGATTTCTCTTTGCCCACTTTCTTGGGCGATTCGGTCTCATTGTCGAACTATTCAGGTAAATATTTGTTTTTGGATTTCGGCGCTTCATGGTGTGATAAAACAAAGACGAGAGTTGCCCGATTGAAGAAAATATACAACGAGTTTGATGGTCAGAACTTTGATATTCTATCCATCTCCTTGGATGAAGATAAAAAAGAGTGGAAGGAGTATGTGGAAAGTTTAGGCGTTTTGCCATGGAAACTGGCTTGCGATTTTAAATATTGGTCTAGTCCTGTTTCCAAATATTATAGGGTTCAATCCATTCCGTATGGGGTCCTTATTTCCCCAAATGGTAATATCTTGTTGATTAATCCTAAATTAGATGTATTGGAATCTTACTTAAAGAAAAAATTGAAATAATGGGTATACTTAATTGGATAATGGAAGGTAATGTGCCTTTTATAGCTGTGATCCTTCTTGGTGTTGTTGTCTCTGTTTGTCCTTGCACAATTGCGGCAAATGTATCCGCACTATCTTGTATGTTACGACAGAATAAAGACTCATTTTTTTCTTTGTCTGCGGCTTATATTATTGCCAGAACAGTAATTTATACGTTGGTGGGTGTTCTCCTTATTTTGTTTGTGGGGAAAATAGAGTTTACTGCCAATGCTCAGTTGTGGATTGGTAGAGTGGCAGGCCCACTGTTTATCTTAATCGGTTTGTTTATGTTGGATGTTATCCATATACATGGATTGGAAAATAAATGCATTTTATGGATGAATCGTATTTTTAGTGAAAAATACTCTTTGTGGAGTGCATTCCTTCTGGGACTTGTCCTTGCGTTTGCCTTCTGTCCGTATAGCTCTGCTATCTATTTCGGATTGATGTTGCCCATGTCTTGTGCCTCTGAGTGGGGTGTTTTGTTCCCACTTCTCTTTTCCATAGGCGCTGCTGTGCCTCTCATCTTTATTGCATGGGTTATGTTTAAAGGTATGGAGTCTAAACTTGATGTGTGGAATAAATTCCAACATTTTGAATATTGGTTCCGTAAAATCATCGCTGTTATCTTTATTATTACGGGACTGCTTTTCGTTTGGGAATATTTTCTTGATTAAATTAGGCTGTTTGTATCTTTATTTTCATATATTTGAGGAGGAATCCTATATATTGACAAACTAAAAAAATGAATATGAGAAAAATAGTTACTTTGATATTTTTGTCGGCTTTCTCTTGCTCTTTGTTCGCAGCTGACAAAGCTAAAATAGTGTTTCAAGAGACCGAGTATGTTATGACCGATAGTTATTTGGGACAGACGTCCGAACATGTCTTTGTCTTTAAAAATGAGGGAACGGCTCCTTTGGTGGTGACCAATGCAGTGCCTTCTTGCGGATGTGTTTCTCCTACGTGGACTAAAACGCCGGTGGCTCCAGGTGATACAGGATCTGTTCATGTATATTACACTGGAAAAGTGAGTGGCGCATTTCACAAAACAATCAAGGTGTATTCTAATTCGGTAGGTAAAAAGCCTAACTTGCAGATATCTGGGGAGACAAAAAAGAAATAGGATGTTTATGCGGAATATCGTATAAAAATCACCGAGAAGATAACAGGGGAAATTGTCATATAGTGATGATTTCCCTTTCTTTTTCCCAATTGTTGCGGTTGGTAGCTTGATAAAAGTGTTCGTGATCAATAGGTTGATGTAACATCTCATCAATCACTTGTGCTAAATATTCTGGTTCGTAGTGGTTGATAACGGTTCCTGTCTTTTCTGTTTCTATTATTTTCCGTATTTCAGGGAAATCTGTCGCTAGCATTGGTACGTGTGCTTGCATAAAGTCAAATATGCGGTTGGGAAGAGCGTAATAGTAGCTTAACCCTTTCCCTTCTAACAGACAAACACCTAAATCGGCACTGTTGGTATATCCTTTTAATTCATAAAAAGGAAGGTGCCCCCAGAACTTTACTTTGTCGTTTAGTTGTAGGGTGTTGACAAGATTTTCCATCTCTTGTTTCTTGTCGCCATCTCCAATGATGACAAACACGGCGTCTTCAATGTGTTTCATGGCGTGTATAATCCAATCTACGCCTCTTCCTTCATTGACGGCACCTTGATAGAGAATGACCTTTTTATTGGGATAATTGAATTTGTCTTCCCGTTGATATTCTCTGTAAAAGGGGACGTTTCTCAGCACTTTCAGATTGGTTCCATACTTGTTTTTGTAGTATTGCGCAATGGAATCACATACGGTATATCCATCTTTAACGTGGGGTAGTACCCAATTTTCAATCATTGTCCATACCTTCTTGACACGCGGTCTGTCGGTCACTTCCGGCACTTCAGGGAATAATTCATGTAGATCGAGAGAGTAGTCACATCGCTTTAGTTTGCTTGCAAGATAGGTGGCAAGGGCTGTGTCAGTGTCATTTCCCCATATCCGATCCGTTTGGTGAAATAGCAGGTAAAAGAATAGTTTTAAATTGAATTCCGCGTAAAATAGAAACCCTTTTTTGAACCACACATTCAATCTTTTCGTTTGGTAGGGTTGTTGGTAAGGGTGACAGATGCGATGATTTGAACCGATGACCATGACGTTCCATCCCTTTTCATGGAAATAACACGCCACTTTATGAACACGTTGGTCAGATTCCAAATTGTTCGTTACGGTAAATATGATTCTTTTGCTATTCATCAGGATGCAAATTTACAACACTTATGTCTATTTAGATATGTTCTTTGGGTTAAATTCGTATGAATTTTGTTTCGATGTGATTGTTTTTTTTGATGCTATACGATAATGCCCGTTTTATGTTGTATCTTTGGACTATGTTTATGTGAGTTTAGTAAATTATGAAGCATTATCAAAGTCACTCGTTATTGAGTCATAATACATTCGGATTTCTCGTCTCTTGCTCTGATTTCTATCAATATGAGAAAAAAGAGGAGTTGATAGAATTATATAATGAAGGAGTCTTCCGCGGACAGTGGTTACCCATAGGTGATGGAAGTAATCTTCTTATCAAAAATGATTTGGATTATCCAGTCATACAATCCAACATCAAGACGTTGGAGGTGATTGAGAATTCGGAGAAGAAATGTTTGGTGTATGTGGGTGCTGGCGTCGTATGGGATGATTTTGTGCAGTGGGCAATCACTCAACAATTGGGTGGAGTGGAGAATCTCTCTCTGATTCCTGGTCGTGTGGGTGCTTCACCGGTACAGAATATCGGAGCTTATGGGGTGGAGGCGAAGGATGTGATTCGTCGTGTTGAGGTGTATGATACAAAAGAAAACAGGTTTCGTGTGATTGAGGCGATAGATTGTGCGTTTGAGTATCGAGGAAGCCTCTTTAAGAAAGAAAAGCAGTTGATTGTTGTAGGAGTTACTTATGAATTGATTAAAGCTCCGTATTATGAGTTGAAATTAGATTATGGTAATGTTCGTGAAGTGTTGCAGGGCCTTGATACGATAACGTTACAAGATGTACGTAATGCGATAGTGGATATTCGTATGTCTAAACTACCATTGCCATCAGAAATTGGCAGTGCGGGTAGCTTCTTTAAAAATCCAGTGGTTTCGAAAACTGAGTTTGAACGTTTGCAACAGGATTATCCTACAGTACCTTTTTATGAGGTGACGGATGGATATAAGATTCCTGCTGCATGGCTTATTAGCCAGTGTGGATGGAAGGGTAAGAACATAGGTGCGGCTGGTGTATATGAAAAACAACCGTTGATCTTGGTGAATCGAGGAGGAGCTACAGGTGATGATGTTCTTTTCTTGATGAAACAAATACAATTGTCGGTAAAAGATCGTTTTGCCATTCAGTTACATCCAGAAGTTTGCTTGATACAATAAATTTTATGTGTATTTTATAGGACTCACCCAAAATAAAAAAATCCGAAACTTTCGTTCCGGATTTTTTTGTTAACATTCAAAACATAAACTCATAGAGGTCAGATCGGATATAGTATATTTATATAATAGGGTCAAAATTCAGAAGATGAAATCTATCTTTCATCTGAGACAAAGGTAAACCAATAAGGATTCTGCGATGTGTAACTAATGAAAAATGATGTGGATGATATGGAAAGATTTGTAAAAAGTGTGTGGATAATTTGAAAATAGCACCTAATTGTGTGGATGTTTTGAAAAAAAAGAGTTTTTATGACCTTGTTAATGTACCATCTGAATTTAAGAGCTTAATCTGTAATAGGAGAGTAATAATTTGATGGTTTTTGTAAGATTGGCGTTTAAGTAGTCGCCTGATGGTGTCATCAATGTTCATGTGTCATTTGGCACCACCTAAAAATAAAAAAATCCGAAACGAAAGTTTCAGATTTTTTTATGACATTCAAAACATAATCTCATAAAGGTCAGATCGGATATAGTATATTTATATAATCGGGTCAATTTTCAAACGATGAAATTTTGCTTTCATCTGTGACAAAGATAGAACACAAAGCGTCTGTCGATGTGTAATAAATGAAAAATGATGTGGACAATTTGAAAAAAAACGTAATTTTTTGTGTGGATAATTCGAAAATGACGCCTGATTATGTGGACAATTTGAAAAAAAAGAGTTTATTCTAGTCTTACCGATGAGATAATTGAGTTTGGAAGTTTAATCTGTAATAGGAGAGTAGGGTTTGATAATTTTTGTAACATTGACGGTTGGATCGTTGCTAGATGGTGTCGTTTATGTTTCGCTAATTCCATCTAAGAAATAAAAAAAATCCGAAACTTTCGTTCCGGATTTTTTTGTTAACATTCAAAACATAAACTCATAGAGGTCAGATCGGATATAGTATATTTATATAATAGGGTCAAAATTCAGAAGATGAAATCTATCTTTCATCAGAGACAAAGGTAAACCAATAAGGATTCTGCGATGTGTAACTAATGAAAAATGATGTGGATGATATGGAAAGATTTGCAAAATGTGTGTGGATAATTTGAAAATATTCCCTGTGTTTGTGGATGTTTTAAAAAAATCTACTTTTTTCTGAAATAAAATAGAAGTAGTCTCGTTCTTATAATGTAAACTTTAAAACAATGTGCTTATGGTAAAAACCTCTACTCGATTTTTTTATGGAGAAGGGACTACTCCAACAATAGAAGAAGAAAAAAAAGTCCGAGATAATGAAGATGGTCCATCAGTAGAAACATTAAACTTTATTAAAGAATTTGCTCACTCATTTTTTTCTGTATCCCAACCAATAGATGGAAGAGCAATAACCATCTCATTAAATTAGATAGAAAAAGAGACGTTCTCGCGTCTCTTTTTCGTTTTTATCATCTTATAAATCTAATTCCAAATTAAATTGTTCTCGTAGTTCCTTAAGTGCAGGATGATTTTCAGTCATTCTTTTCAAACGCTCGTTAGGAGTCATCGCTTTGGTCATGTTGGTCATCTCACTCAGTTGAATGGAGAGAGTGATTTGGCCATTCCTAAGTTCTTTTCGAAGGAAGTTGACCAGTGTGTTCGCTTCATTTTGCATTTCCTTCTCCTGATAGGTGTTGTCCACTGATTGAACGAGGACATAATTGGCAGTCAGAGTTGGTTTGCAGCTCTCCATAGTGTTCAACAGAAGGTTCTTCCCTTGTATGGTTCGGATGTATTTGTTCCAAGCCATTATCATCTGTTCTTGTGTGAACTTCTCGTTGAGATCAACACTCACAAGTAAGTCCTGCTTTTCAATCTCTGTTTTTTCCTCTTTTTTCTGTTTGAAAGAACTGAAGGAAATGTGAGACATTGTCTTATTTGATGAAATCGCATTTGTTGCAGGGGGTGTCGATGAAGTTGCTGGTGTAACAGGCTTCGCAGCAGGCGTGGATGATATTGTCTTTTGGACAGTAGGTGCCGTAGCTGTAGCCGTGGACGCAGCAGGTGCAGGTGTAGCCGGTGTATTTTGAACGGCTGCACTAAAAAAGGATTCTATATCTAAAGGAATGTCGGCGAGTAGAGTTTCTAGCTCGTCATATTTTTTTTTTGTCCGACAATTGGCAAAGTCGGATAAGTGTCAATTCAACGAGTAACCGCTTGTTTTTACTGTTCCTGTAGTTTAGGTCGCACTGGTTGGCCAGCATTAGACCCTTTATCAGGAAGTCACTTTCGCATGCTTGGGCTTGCTGTTTGTATTGCTTCTTTGTCTCATCTCCCACCTCTAGCAGGCCGACGGTCTTCTCGTCTTTGCAAACTAGCAAATTTCGGAAGTGAGAACTGAGTCCGCTTACAAAGTGTTGCGCCTCAAACCCCTTGCTTAATATATCATTCAGAGTAAGTAGCGCATCAGAGATGTTCCCTTCTCTGAAATTCTCCACCAGTTTGAAATAGTAATCATAATCCAATACGTTAAGATTATCAATTACATTCTTATAGGTGACGTTTCCACCTGAACATACGGTGATTTGATCGAAAATGGAGAGGGCATCACGCATAGCACCATCCGCTTTCTGTGCGATGACACTCAATCCCTCTTTCTCTGTTTTAATTCCCTCTTTCTCTGCAATCATCTGTAATTGCATCACCACGTCATTGATACCGATTCTGTTGAAATCGTATATCTGACATCTGGAGAGGATGGTAGGCAACACCTTATGTTTTTCGGTGGTTGCCAATATGAAAATAGCATAAGACGGAGGTTCCTCCAACGTTTTCAAAAAGGCATTGAACGCAGCGGAGGAGAGCATGTGCACCTCGTCGATGATATATACGCTATAATGACCGATTTGAGGCGGAATCTGGACTTGACTGATTAGATTACGAATATCCTCTACACTATTGTTGGATGCGGCATCTAATTCGTGTATGTTGTATGAACGTTGTTCGTTAAATGCTTTGCATGATTCACATTCGTTGCATGCTTCATGATCGGCTGTCGGATTCAGACAGTTGATGGTCTTCGCAAAAATACGAGCACACGTTGTTTTTCCCACACCTCGTGGTCCACAGAAAAGATACGAATGCGCAAGCTTGCCACTCACAATCGCACTTTTTAAAGTGCTTGTCAGTGCCGATTGCCCTACCACGGAAAGAAATGTGGATGGCCTGTATTTTCTTGCTGAAACGATGAAATTTTCCATGTGCCTTTTTATTTCGGTCGCAAAGATACTTATTATAATTAAGAATGAAGAAGAAAAAAATCAATTGTTATGAACAATTTACCATCTTATTTCAACATCTTCTATGCCATAAGATGAGATGTATGCGACACCATCTTTGAAGAAGTAGACAGCGGTGTTGTCATCGTTCTCGTCATACATTCTACGAAGGGATGTGTATTCATCCAACATTGATTTTTTTGCTTCGATGCGATTGTCCTCCACCATGGTTCCTGACACACGGATCCATTTGTTGTTTTCTGCATCGAAGGCACACAACTCTGCTTTTGGATTCTGTGCAAGTTGTTGAGATGTTCTTTTCTTATGACCTGTTTGAATGTATAATTTACCTTCAAAAATATGGATGGTTCCAAATGGACGAACGCGTGGCTGACCATTGTCATCTGTGGCCAAATAATAGACACCGCATTTCTTGATGAAATCGTGTACTTGTTGAATGTTTTCCATGTTTTCTGTTTTGTATTGGGTTGGATCAATTATTTCGGTTGCGGGAGTCGTACTCTTTTCTTCTACAACTGATGTTGAATCTTTGGGAGATTCGGTTTGTGAATCTTTTTGTGATTCGTTACAACTGATTAAACAGAATGCCAATAGGGGCATTATCAAAAATTTTTTTGTCTTCATATTTATTGTCTTCATTGGTTTATTTTTACTTTTTCTTCCATCCTGTTGTCAGAATTGCCTTGGCTCCTTTGAGTCCGCAACTTTTCTGATGAGAGGCATAGGCTTCAATGGCTCTGTTCAGGATTTGCTGATCAGACTCTCCTTTAATATATCCTGTGATGGCATCGTGGATTGTATAGGCTTCGGGTGCCATTAATTGTTGGGTCCATACTAACGGATTGACATTGGAAGGCTCCAGATAAGGAGTGAAATAATCTCTGCTTATGCATGCGAGGATGATTACATCTCGTTTCTTTCCATCGACGTTGGTGAAGGTGTCCGCAATCGTATGCTCCATTAAACCGTCGTGACCAATATAGCTCACTAACTGTGCGTTTCCGCAACAACCAATTGTTAGATCGTTATTGACGTGAATGGTATCTTTCCACCTTCCACATGCACTGGATAGGAAGTCGGAGATACATTGGGCAATGTATTTCCCATTATAGGCGTCTGCCACCAAGTAATAGTTTTGATTAACATGTTTGAAAACGAGTCGTTCCATAACTGTGTCGTTGATGGAAGATGTTTTTAATAACTCCCATTCCTTGCTTTTTTTGAAATAAGTTTTGATTCCATATCCACATCCCCAGTATAGGTTGGTGGATGGTTTTTGCCCGTTTCCTATGCTGACGGGTACGGGTACGATACCTTGGTGGATATTGTCGCATAGGGCTACGAAAATATGAATCGATTTGTAAGTAGTATCGAACTGAGTGTTTTGTTCTGTCATTTTACAGACGTATGTACTTTGTTCATCTTCGTCGTCGGAAAGAGAGTCGAAATCACCATATTCATACATATCTTCTTCTTGCATAAAAGATTTTTCGATGGCAACGGAGTCGGCGAGACTATCTTTCCCTGTGCAAGTGTCTTCTTTTGCGTTGACGGTGTCTGTCTTTGCATAAGTGGTGTTTGCACATTGTTGCGAAGACTCTTCTTTTGTAGAGTTACTGCAACTTAATGTGCAGATTATAAGGAGTATAATGCAGAATATTGGACGAATGAACCGTTTCATTTAATTGTTATGAATGTGTAAAACAACATCGTCAAAGATAGAAATAAAAATATGAAAAAGTTACATCTTCTCATCTTTTTGTTTCCGGTTCTATTCAAGAATGGCTATTTACATCGCAGGTTTCAACCTATCTTCTGTTTGAATTTTTGTATGAAAGCGTAAGCAAAAGGGGTGGCGAAGAAAGTCTCTAAGGCAAGTTTCGCAATGATTTGGAATCCAATCATTGTGAATAAATCGTGGTTGGAGACGGTGCCATAAAATGCCAAAAGGACAAAGAGTGTGGTGTCTATGGTGTAGCCAAAGACGGAAGAACCGATGGCTCTTAATCCGAACCATTTCTCTTTTGTTTTTTCTTTTATTTTCACAAAGGTCCACGAATTGACGATTTCACCACACAGAAAGGCGATGAGAGAAGCAATGGTGATGCGTGGAACGATGCCGAAGACAGTCTCGTATGCATGAGCTTGTTCTGCGGTCTCTGCGGGGTAGGGAAGTAGGGTGCCAATCCATGTGAAGAGGGTGAAGATTACTTCGCATAGGAATGTGAGCCAGATGACGCGTTTGGCGGTCTTGAATCCCCATAATTCAGTGAGTACGTCGCCCAACATATAGGTGATGGGGAAGATGATGGTGCCAGCATCGAAGATCGTGATACCATGAATGTTGATAAGCTTGACGGCCATTGCGTTGGCGGTCAGATAACACGAGACGAGAATCGTAACGATAATGATAAGGGCTGTCGTCTGTCGGTTTTTCTCAGGGTTTTCCGTAACCTGCATAGTTGTAAGTTTTAAGGTGGATCCTATAAATTCATTTAATTATCAAATGCAAAATTACAGAAATTTATTGTTGACAAGGCGATTTTGCCGAAATTAATTTCGTGGGGTTACGACAAAAAAATGTATATTTGCATCTATTGTGATTTCAAATAGTATGAAGAAGCATATCGTTGATTTAAAGGTTGTTTCCAACGAAAAATTGGGAGACAAACATATTCTAATGAAATTGACATCCGACGCTCTGTTGCCAGAAATGCGTCCGGGTCAGTTTGCAGAAGTTCGCGTGGATAATTCAAGCACCACATTTTTGCGTCGTCCGATTTCCATTCATTTTGTGGACAGAGTTAAAAACGAGTTGGATTTATTGATTCAATTGGTGGGAGATGGTACTCGCAAGTTGGCTACATTGAAAGCTGGAGATACAGTGAATGTTGTTTTGCCATTGGGAAATGGATTTTCAGATCCTCAGCCACAACAAAAGTCACTTTTGTTGGTGGGTGGTGGTGTCGGTGTGGCGCCTCTCTTGGATTTGGGAAGCTATTTGAAGTCGAAGGGATATCAACCCACATTTCTTTTGGGTGCGCGCTCAGCAAAGGATCTTTTGCAGATTGCAGCCTTCGAGAAGGTGGGAAGAGTTTTAGTGACGACAGAGGATGGCTCGTGTGGAGAGAAAGGATTCGTCACCAACCATTCAGTTTTGAAAAATGAACAATTCGATAAGATATATACGTGTGGACCAACCCCTATGATGAAGGCGGTGGCCACTTTTGCTGCACAGCATGCGATTGATTGTGAGGTCTCCTTGGAAAACAAGATGGCTTGTGGATTGGGTGCATGTTTGTGTTGTGTGACAGAGACGAAGGAGGGACATAAATGTGTATGTTCTGATGGTCCAGTGTTTAACATAAAAGATTTGACATGGCAGATTTAAGTGTGAAAATAGGTGGGTTACAGATGAAGAACCCAGTGATGACTGCATCAGGCACGTTCGGTTATGGAGAGGAATATGCTGATTTCATCGATATCAGTCAAATCGGTGGTATCATCGTGAAAGGTACGACATTGGCGCATCGCGAGGGAAACCCTTATCCTCGTATGGCTGAGACACCTTCGGGTATGTTGAATTGTGTCGGATTGCAAAACAAGGGTGTGGATTATTTTGTACAAAACATCTATCCTCGCATCAAGGATATTCAGACAAATATGATTGTCAATGTTTCGGGTGCGTGTGTGGATGATTATGTAGCTACAGCTGAGAAGATAAACGAGTTGCCAAATATTCCTGCGATAGAATTGAACATCTCATGTCCGAATGTGAAACAGGGGGGTATGGCGTTCGGTACCACATGTGCGGGTGCTGAGTCGGTTGTTTCTGCTGTTCGTAAAGTATATAAGAAGACACTGATCGTAAAACTCTCTCCGAATGTGACAAATATTGCGGAGATAGCACAGTCGGCCGAGGCTGCGGGTGCAGATAGTGTCTCTTTGATCAATACATTGATGGGAATGGCGATTGATGCAGAACGTATGAAGCCAGTCTTGTCGACAGTGACGGGTGGTCTGTCTGGTCCATGTGTGAAACCAGTTGCCCTTCGTATGGTGTGGCAGGTGGCTAAGGTGGTTAAGATTCCTGTCGTTGGTTTGGGTGGTATTATGAATGCGACGGATGCCATAGAGTTCTTCTTGGCAGGTGCTTCTGCCATTCAAATAGGAACGGCCAACTTCATCGATCCGGCGGTGACGCTAAAGGTGGTGGCTGGTATAAATGAATACCTTGACCGTCATGGATTCTCATCGGTGAAGGAGATTGTAGGTGCATTAAAAGTTTGATTCTAATGAAGAAAATTATCATACCGGTCGTACTGATTCTGATTGCAGCCATTGTGGTGGGCTTCTTTTCATTGTACCATGAAGAGGAGATTGTGCAGGAGGAACGGTATAGTGTCGTACAGGTGGGAGAGATGAGAGTGATGGATATCCCTAAAAGTAAGATCGATTTCTCTCCAATCGTTTCTGCCATTTTGTATACCCATTTGAGGGATCATGATTTGATGTTGTCGTTTCCTGTTACGATTCAGTCGACGCGAGAGTTCTTCCCAACCGACACTTTGTATTGCGGATTTGAATACAAAGATAAGAAGATTTATAACCGATTGGATTTGAATAACCTAACAGAACAGGTGGAGAATGGTCCGTTGAAGGTCGGTGAATTTTCCAAGCGAAAAAATGTATATATGTATTGTTTGCAATTGGATTTCGACTTGTCTTCATTGCTTTCCGATATGGATGAGATGGATGTGTTGAGTTATGTTGCTAGCATTCCTTCCCCTATGAAAGAGAAAGAATTTTTCTTGGGAAAAGGAACAGATGCTTTCAACTCTTTTATACAGGGTACATGGAAAAACGTGCCAATGAATATAGGTACTAAGTGATATACGTATGATAAAAAATTTATTGTTCGATTTCGGAGGCGTAATAATTGATGCGGATTTGGAGGCTGCTTCAGCTAATTTCCGTGCGTTGGGAATGGAAAATATATCGGATTATCTCAATTTGTATCGTCAGAATGGCATCTTTTTGGATGTAGAAGAGGGCAGATTGGATAGAAAAGGTTTTAATGACGCTTTTAGAAAAGAGGTAGGTCGAACAGTCTCTGATGAGGATATTGAAGCGGCTTGGTTGTCCATCACGAAGAGCGTGAACATTGAGAAGTTGCATTGGATAGAGTCCCATCGAACGAACTATAAATTTTTCCTTTTGAGCAACATCAATCCGTATGTTTTTGAACAAGCTAATACGGGAAGTTTTTCTCCATTAGGGAAACCTCTCTCTTATTATTTTGATAAGATGTTCGCTTCTTATCAGTTGAAGTTGACCAAACCAGGAGAGGCCATCTTCAGACATGTGATTGAACATGCACCGTTAAATCCATCGGAAACGCTCTTTGTGGATGACGGAACGCGCAACATTGAAATGGGAAAACAATTAGGCTTTGTCACCTATCAACCAGAGAATGGTGAGAATTGGATCCCTGCAGTGGAGAAGATTCTGGATGAACACAATAAATGATGATTCCGTGAATGTCTGACGAAATGCTTTCTTTTGTCGACAAAATGTGACAATTCGTCGATTAAAAACGGAAAAAGCAAAATTCTTTTTGTAGTTTTAGATTTCTAAACAAATATAGAATGTATGGATAAGAAAAAGATTACACTGATAGCTATCTTAGCAGTTGTTGTAGCTATTGTTTTATATTTTTTGTTTTTTAAGAAGCAACCACCAAGTGCGATTGTTCAGACGGAGCCTGTTGAATTGGGTAGAATCACCAATTCTGTGACGGCAACGGGTAAGATTGAGCCAGTGACGGAGGTGGAGGTGGGTACGCAGGTATCCGGTAAGATTGATAAGATCTATGTGGATTACAATTCGGTCGTGAAGAAAGGTCAGTTATTGGCTGAGTTGGATCGCTCCACGTTGCTTACCTCTTTAAATGCGGCAAAAACGGATTATTCGACTGCACTCAACGAATTGCATTATTATGAGAAGGTTTACAACCGAAACAAAACATTGCACGATAAGAGCCTTATTAGCGATTCTGAGTTTGAAGAGATTGAATATCAATATGTTCGTGTAAAGAACTCCGTAACGAAAAGTAAGTTCGAGGTGGATAGAGCCACTACTAATTTAGGATATGCCACGATTACCTCTCCAATCAATGGTGTGGTACTTTCTGTAGAGGTGGAAGAGGGACAGACCGTTACGGCATCGATGACAACTCCGACCTTGTTTGTGATTGCGGAAAATCTGGTTGATATGCAAGTAGTTGTTAATATTGATGAAGCTGATATCGGTGAGGTGAAGCAAGGACAAAAGGTGGAATTCTCGGTGGATGCTTATCCGAATGATAAATTCACAGGTGTCGTTCGTCAAGTTCGTTTGGAACCAACAACAACATCGAATGTGGTGACTTATGAGGTTATCGTAGATACGAAAAATCCAGATTTGAAATTGAAACCAGGATTGACTGCCAACATATCCATTTTTACGATGGACAAAGATAGTATTGTGACGATTCCGAACAAGGCGCTTCGCTTCCAGATGGAGGAGTCGTTGCTACCTCCTAAGATGAGAGCGGTTCATTTGCCTATGGATGAGGTAAAAGGTGCTTCTACTGTATGGGTGATTGTGAGTGACTCGGTGGCTGAACAACGTATCATCCAAACGGGAGTCTCTAATGGTTCTCGAACAGAGGTGATTTCAGGTTTGCAGCTGGGCGAACAATTAATCACTAACTCTGTGGAGTTGGAAGGTTCTATGAAGATGCCACAAAAAGGTCAGGGACAAGGTGATAACAATCCGTTTATGCCAAAACGTCCAACTGGAGGCAAACGTAGATAATCATAGATGAGTTTCAACGAATAACTGAAAAGCGTATGGAACAGAAAAATAAAAAGGCGATTATTCAGTTGAACAACATCCGTCGTGACTTTCAGGTGGGTGATGAGGTGGTGCATGCTTTGCGTGGTGTCTCTTTTACCATCTATGAGGGTGAATTCGTGACAATCATGGGAACGTCAGGTTCGGGTAAGTCCACTTTGCTGAACACCCTGGGTTGCTTGGATACACCTACGTCGGGCGAATATTATTTGGACGGAGTAGAGGTGCGTACGATGAGTAAGAATAATCGTGCTTTACTCAGAAATCGAAAGATTGGTTTCGTTTTTCAAAACTATAATCTATTGCCTAAAACTACATCCATCGAGAATGTGGAGTTGCCGTTGATGTACAACTCCGCCATTTCGGAGGAACAAAGAAGGGAGAAGGCAATTGCATGTCTGAAAGCTGTCGGACTGGGAGAACGGTTGAATCACAAGTCGAATCAGATGTCTGGTGGTCAGCAGCAACGTGTGGCAATCGCTCGTGCGCTGGTGAATGATCCAGTTATTATCTTGGCTGATGAGGCAACGGGTAACTTGGATACAAAGACATCTTTTGAGATCTTGGTTCTTTTCCAAGAATTATATGCTAAAGGAAGAACCATCATATTTGTCACACATAATCCAGAGTTGTCGCAGTATAGTAGTCGCAACATCGTTCTCCGAGATGGTCATGTGGTGGAGGACTCTGTGAATACAAACATAGCATCGGCAAAAGAGGCATTGACCAACTTGCCAAAGACGGATGATTAATTCTAATTGATACAAGATGAATTTTAGAAATCTATTAAAAATAGCATTAAGAGCCATTGGTAATAATAAACTACGGTCGTTTCTGACGATGTTAGGAATCATTATCGGTGTTGGTTCTGTGATTACCATGTTGGCTATTGGTCAGGGTTCAAAACAGAGTATTCAGAACCAGATTTCTGAGATGGGTTCCAATATGATTATGATCAATCCAGGAAATCGAGATAAGCCAGGTGGCGCTCGTATGAGTTCCTCAGATATGCAGACATTGAAGAATGAGGATTATGAAGAGATTCAAAGCAAGTGTACTCGCTATGCATCCTATTTTTCTCCTATAGTAAAAAGTAGTGGTCAGTTTATTTGTGGAAACAATAACTATCCGAGTTCGATGACGGGTGTGTCGCAAGACTATTTGGAGATCAGTAAGTTGTCGGTTGCAGAAGGAGATATGTTCACCTATCAGGACATAAAATCATCAACCAAGGTATGTGTGATTGGTAAAACAATAAAAGACAATCTTTTCCCTAATGGAGAAGACCCTATAGGTGAGGTGATTCGATTCAACAAGATTCCATTTACGATTGTTGGTGTCCTCACATCTAAGGGATATAATAGTTATGGACAAGATCAAGATGATGTGGTTTTGGCTCCTTATACGACCGTACAGAAACGTGTATCTGCCATTACCTATTTGAATGGTATTTATGCTTCGGCTAAGTCGGAATCTGTTACTAGTCAGGCAATTGCAGAGATAGAAGAGGTGATTCGTACTAATCATAAGTTGAAAGATGGAGATAGTTCAGATTTCTCTGTTCGTTCGCAAGAGGAGTTGAGTTCCATGATGACATCAACATCTGATATGATGACGAAGTTGTTAGCTTGTATTGCAGGTATCTCATTGATAGTAGGTGGTATCGGAATCATGAATATCATGTATGTATCTGTGACTGAACGCACAAGAGAGATCGGACTACGTATGTCAGTGGGTGCAAGAGGCATCGATATTCTTTCTCAATTCCTGATTGAGGCCATCTTAATCAGTGTCACAGGAGGAATTATAGGTGTTCTCATAGGCGTTGGTGCCTCGTATGTATTGAAATTCCTTTTGCATTGGCCTATCTATATTCAGATGTATTCTGTGGTACTATCATTCTTGGTATGTACGTTAACAGGAGTTGTCTTCGGATGGTATCCTGCGAAGAGGGCATCTGAGTTGGACCCAATTGAAGCAATCCGCTATGAGTAAAGAAGAAGGGGAATCAGTTGTAGACTCCCCCTTCTTGATTATATTGATATTCTAAATCTAGAATCTCTTCTAATTGTTCGGACGTGATTGAGATGGAAGCTTTGGCAAGTTTCTCCATGATGAAGTCGTGCATCTCCGTCTCGTCGATTTCCACATCCTCGTTTTCATCCTTGGTGTCATCTAGGTACCCCTTGGACTCAAAGAAATCCAGCATAAAATCAATGACAGATTCTACTTTGTCTGCCGTTATACCTTTTTTGTTTTCCTTTGACAGATGACTTATGATGTAATCTATCATCTCTTTGTCTTCTCCAAATCCGTATTCGTCCATGATTAAAAATATTAGTTGTAAAAAAACTGACGTTCGTTGAATTATTCCGTTTCAAAGGTATATTTTTTTTGAGAATCAGATGTCATTAATTTAAAATATATATATTTGTGATAAGAATCATAAGAAGGGCATCATAAAATTACGGACATGAAGACACTAAACTATATTATGGTTATTATGATATGGCTTGCTTCTGTATCTTCTTTTGCAAGGAGTTATTATGGTACGCCACATCAAATGAGGCAGCCTGATAGCACAATGGTTACTGTCTATCTATATGGAACGGATGTCTATATGGATGCGGAAAGTGAAGATCATTATACGTTGATACGTGATGAATCAACGGGAGCTATCTGCTATGCTATGCTGTCGTCTGATGGGAGAGAGTATGCATCGACAGGAATTGTTTACCAAGGAGGAGAGATACCAGAAAGGGTAAAGTCTATTTTGAAGCCACGTCTTCGTATTTCAAAAGAGGCGAGGGATTCGATCATTCAGAAAAACAAAAAGTTGCTGGGAAAGGATCATCAATCCGCAACCTTAAAGGCCTCTGTGGCTACTGCAACATCATTGCCCGATACGGTCTACGGTGTGTGCGTGTTGATTGACTTTACTGATGTGAAGTCACCTGTCACAAGAGAGCAAGTGGAGACGCTCATCAACTCGGATACGGAGACTGTTTTTGGCAATTCAATGTCGGCTAAAAAATATTTCTCATGGATTTCAGGTGGTAAACTGACGTATATTAACTATATTCCAAAGAGTTTCTATACGGCGCCGAGAGAAAGAGAATATTATGCTCCGAAGAGTGCGACGGATTACACCACTGAACTTTTTTATCCAGTGGTTGAGGCTGCATTAAATTCATACACCAAAGAAAAAGATGGATTTGATGTTACCGATCTGACGACTCGCGAAGGAGGTATCTGTGCAATTAATATCTTCTATGCAGGTAGATGTGAAAATGATTGGGGAACGGGTTTGTGGCCTCATCAGAGTGGATATTATTTCAATTTGACAAAATTTGGTTTTAGTCGCTATGCTTGGCATACGTATCAGATGTCCGATCTGTATAACGGATTGGGTATAGGTACTTTCGTTCATGAGAATGGTCACCTAATCTGCCAATGGCCCGATTATTATCCATACGATGATCATGAAGATAACAATGCAACAGATTATAACTTGGGAGATTCTTTTTACATCTTTGATGAAAAGAATCCGACCTATCCGAATCCTTCCGCCTTGGATGAGGTGGGATGGCTGACCAATCGAATTGACATCACGAATATTCGTGACGGACGAGTGGTCAGTTTGCCTCAGGGATGTGGCAACGCAGCTGTCTATGAAGGAACAGGAACTGGAAGATACGAGAAATATTATCTTGAAGTAAGAGATGTACACCATAAGACGTGGCATAATAAAGACAAAGGTATTTTTATATGGCACTACAATGGAAAGGGTGATAATAATTATGAAGGAAAGGATGAATTGTTGGATTGCCGTCCGGCGACAATAAATAATCCATTCTGGACAGCCCAAAATGGTCCGAAAGTCTTTGATGACTCATCAAATCCAAGTGCCAAATGGGTGAGTGGAGCCAATTCCGATATCTACTTATGGGACTTTAGTGATTATTCAACGACCATGACCTTCAGATGCGGACATAAGATAGAAACGCCGGAGATTCTAACAGAGAATCTTCCGAATGCGGGCATTGGCAGTGAATATAACGAAAGCATTTCGTGTCAGGGTGGAGAAGCACCTTATACTTTTGCGATAGAGTCGGGTGCATTGCCGAATGGACTCTATTTAGATGAGGCGAATGGTGTAATTTCAGGCGTGGCAACGGAGGAAGGTTATTATTTGTTTGTGTTGAAATTAACAGATGTTGATGGCAAATCCGTTACCCAGGAATATGAGATAGAGGTGTTGAATTCAGAACCTTATTCAGGTCCTATTGCCATTCCTGGAGTCTTGGAGATGGAAGAATTCGACATGGGTGGCAAATATGTGGCGTATATGGATGTTGACGAGACGAATGAGGGGGCAAAGATGCGAATTGATAACGCAGCGGTGTATATTCAGGAGTTCCGTAACAGTAGAGGATATGCGATTATGCAAACTGCGGTGGATGAGTGGACTCAGTACACTGTGGATGTTGAGAAATCAGGACTATATGAAGCCACTTTCCGTTACTCGTCGGTTGATGATGCAAAGTTGATTCTGCTCATAGATGGAGAAAAAGTGGGAGATATCGTGTTGCGTGGTGTGCAGGGAGCCAATGGAACCAGCTATTCACGCGGTTATAGTACGTTGTCCGCACAATTGGAATTGCCTAAGGGAGAACATAAGATGAGAATTCTGTTTGATTCCTGTTCTTCAGTCGCACCAAAGTTATATACAGATAATGTAACATTTGAGTTGATTCAGGAGAATGTTGTGGTTGAGCCTACCATGAACAAATGTTATACGTCGGTTTATCCTAATCCGAGTGGAAGTGAGTTTCATGTTGTTTCCACCACTGTTTTGGATAGAATAGAGGTTTATTCGGTGAGTGGCTCTTTGTTAGAGACAATCATTCCATCCACGAATGATGTAATATTTGTAAAGTCTTATCCAGCAGGCGTTTATGTGATAAAATTGTATTCTGATAAGAACAATGAGGTGGTAAAGATTGTGAAGATATAAGAATATTGGTTTTAGTGTGAAAGAGGGTGCGTTAAAATTGAATTTTGACGCGCCCTCTTTTTTTGTTTTTATACTGATTTATTATTGTGCAAATGAATACAACAATTTAATCTCTTTCTCCCATAATGATTCATCGGGAGTCTCCAATATCAAAGGAATATTATCAAATCGAGGGTCTTTCATGATCCATTCGAATGCATTGATGCCAATCTCTCCGTTGCCGAGATTCTCATGTCGGTCCACTTTTGAACCCACACCTTTTTTGGAATCATTGAGGTGCATACCTTTCAGATAGTTGAAACCAATGATTTGATCAAATTTGTTGAAGGTCTCTTGCCAACTCTCTTGCCAGCAGAGGTCGTAGCCAGCTGCGAAGGCATGACAGGTGTCAATGCATATACCTACGCGACTCTTATCTTCCACACGATCGATGATGAATTTCAGTTCTTCAAACTGGTTACCTACGTTACTGCCTTGTCCGGCTGTGTTCTCGATGACTGCACAAACGCCTTTGGTTTTGTCCAATGTGATGTTGATGGATTCGGCGATTCTACTCAGACATTGTTCGGTGGTAATTTCTTTAAGAGAGGAACCAGGGTGAAAGTTCAACAGTTTCAGTCCTAACTGTTCGCAGCGTTGCATCTCTTCGAGGAATGAAGAACGAGATTTCTCCAATCCCTCATCCGATGGGTGACCTAGATTGATAAGGTAACTATCATGAGGAAGAATATGATCGGCTGATATACATGCATCAAGGCAGTTTTTCTTAAATGCCTCAATGCTGCTTCCTGTAAGTGGGGTGGAATGCCACTGACGTTGGTTTTTGGTAAATAGTGCAAAGGCTTTTGCACCTATGGCTTTCGCATTGATAGGCGCATTTTCCACGCCTCCCGATGCACTAACATGAGCTCCTACAAATTTCATTGTTGTATCTTTTTTTCTTACAAAAATAGAGAATTTAACATTATGATTGGAAAGATAAAAATTATTTTCTGTAACTTTGCTACTTGTTATTTTTATTGAATTATGGATTCTGTAACCGTTATTTTATTATCGGTAGCATTAGCGATGGATTGTTTCGCTATTTCAATTACGAATGGAATTGCTTTGAAACGAATTCATCTTGGGACAATTCTGAAAATGGCTGTCCTGTTTGGATTTTTCCAATCTTTTATGCCACTAATTACGTGGCTTCTGGGAGAATGTTTTAAGGAGGAGGTGGAAGCATGGGACCATTGGATTGCATTGGTCATTTTGGTTTTCCTGGGGGGAAATATGATAAAAGATGTTTTTTCAGGGGAGAAAGAAGAGGAGACGGGTCAACCTGCTGTGGATTGGAAAAATCTAATACTATTGTCGATAGCCACTAGTATTGATGCATTAGCGACAGGATTTGTCTTTATTACAGAAACAACGGAAACGTTCATATTTGCATTGACGATGATTGGTTTGGCAAGTTTTATGTTTTCTGTTGCGGGAAATGTTTTAGGCGTTTGTGCAGGGAAGCATCTTCCAATCAATATGAAATTAATAGGAGGTTTGGTTTTAATCGGAATTGGTGTGAAAATCTTTTTAGAGCACACTGGGTTCTTATCAAATTTTTTTTAAATAGGTTAGGTTATGTTTTCTGGTCTTAAAAAGAAATGGCATGATTTTTTGCACAACGATGAGTTGAAGCGTAAAATTTATATGATTGTATATGATACGGATACAAAAGAGGGTAAAAGTTTTGATCTTGTTGTTATTACTTTTATCATCTCAAGTGTCTTGGTGGTCATGCTGGAGAGTTTGGCGGTTTTTCCACCGAAGTTTAAGTTTTTCTTGAATGTTTTGGAGTGGATTTTCACTGTTTTCTTCACAGTGGAATATTTGTTGAGGCTCTATTGCGCACCTAAGCCATCGGAATATGCGTTTAGTTTTTTCGGAATTGTGGATTTGTTGGCTACGTTGCCTACCTATCTAAGTTTTGTTTTTCCGGGAGCGCATGGACTGCTTACCATCCGTATCTTCCGTCTGATTCGTGTCTTCCGAATCTTCAAACTTTTTTCTTATTGGAGAGAGGGAGAGATGTTGTTAAACTCCTTGAAGGCAAGTTCGAAGAAGATCATTGTCTTTTTCGTCTTTGTGTTGCTGTTGGTTATCTGTATAGGTACGATGATGTATATGGTGGAGGGTGGCATCGAAGGCAGTAGTTTCCACGACATTCCAAGCAGTATATATTGGGCCATCGTGACTACCACGACGGTGGGTTATGGAGACATAACACCGATGACTGGTTTGGGAAGATTCTTGTCTGCATTTGTGATGTTGCTCGGTTACACGGTTTTGGCCGTACCAACCGGTATCGTATCCGCACAGATGATTAACGACCAGAAAAAAAGAGCAGCTATCCCATGTCCTCATTGCCACAAGCCTGGTAATGAACCAGATGCTGTATATTGCAAATATTGTGGAAATAAATTAAATCCAGAAGATATAGAGGATTTGGAAGATGGAGATCCAATTATTACGATGGATGGTGAAATAAAATAAATTTGTTTTAGGTTTTGACTATTACAATTAAAAAATGACAGGAAAGGTTGTAAAACTATTATTATACACAATCTTGTTCTGGATATCTAACTTTGTAGCACATGCAGGGGAAGTGGCTACTTTTTATAGATATTCGAGTAAGGATGGTTTGAGCTGTAATTACGTCCACGATATCGTTCAAGATAAGAATGGTTTCTTGTGGGTGGCGACGGAGTATGGACTTAATCGTTTCGATGGTGTCCATTTCCGTAATTACTTCGTCGACGATTGTCCTTCTCTGGAAAGAAACCAATTAATGCATCTTTTTTGCACTTCAAAGGGCCATCTGCTTGTGGGGGGGAACAATGGTGTCTTAATCTCATACGATGAGAAGACTGACTCATTCAAAAACTTAATGCCTGATGATTTTAAATCATCCTACTACAAGGGTATAACAAGCTTTTATACAGATGATAAACAACGGGAATGGGTGACAACCACTAACGGTATATATATCTATAATGAAAAGATTGAACGTTACGATAAGCATCCGATTCTGACAGACTCGACGATTAATTTCTTTGTCTCTGGTATGGTGAGAGATCGTTTCGGTCGTTTCTTGTGTGGAACCTATACGGGCATGATTGTCTATGATGAGAAGGGAAATCACTTGGAGGAATATGATGATTGCCTTCCTTTTGGAATGATGATCTCCAATTTCGTACCTGTTGAGAAAGACGTTTTCTTGGTATCTTCCTTCGTTGGCGGTTTGTGGCTGATTAGAGAGGATGAGAAGGGGAATATCAAACGTGCTGAGGTATTGGATGTGCCATTTATCAATGTGAATTCTATCATAAAAGATTCTAAGGGCAACTATTGGTTGGGTGCGGCAGGTTCTGGATTGTGGAAAGGAACGTATGATGGTTCTTTCCATTTTGAACGAATTGAACCTCAGAATGTTAAGTCAGAAGAATTGAAGAAGATCCATTGTCTTTATGAGGATAGCAATGGGGATATCTGGATAGGTACTCAGAATGCAGGTCTCCTTCGTTATAGCACGGCAAGAAATGCAGGTTCTGTTCACTCCTCTGATATTGGTTTCCCAATGGTGGATGGTACCTCCTTTGCCATGGATGACGATGGAAATCTGTTGGTGGGTGCGGATGGTCATGGAATCTTCTTGTTATCCCCTGATTTTAATATTATTCGCAATTTCACGATAGAGGACGGACTCTCATCCAATAATGTGCTTTCTATTAAGAAAGGGGTGGATGGTGAGTTCTGGATTGCCTCATGGGGAGGTGAGTTGTGTAAATTGAACACCAAGACGGGTAAAATCACGAAGGTTTTGTTCTCTTCCATTCCAAGTGCGTATATAACCAGCAAGTCTGTTATGGCACTTCCTAATGGAGAAGTGTGGATAGCTATGGCTGGAGATGGTGTATACACGATGGATCGTCATGGCTTATGGTCACGTAAGTGGTTGAAAAATGATACGTTCTCAATTCCAGACATTTGGATTGAGGATATTACATGCTCTAATCAGGGTGTCAAATGGGTTGTCTCATCACGATCGGTGTGGCGTTGTGATTCTTCTGGCGACAAACCTGTTTTCCCAGATGTTGATAAGCAACAGGGGCATCGTCCGTTGTTGATGACACAAGGAATTTGTGATGCAGAGGGGAATCTCTATGTGGTGACGGATCAGGGAATCTTCCACTTTTCAGCAGATGGCTCTTCGTATGAGAAATTAACCTATTTGCCTGAGGGTCAGTACTCTTCGATTGTGATGGATGAGAATGGCATCTTCTGGACGGGAGGTTCTAATGGCGTTCTCTCTTTTGATGATAAAAATAAAACCTATACGAAGGTTTTGTTGGATGAGCGATTCAGAAGTCGTAACTATTTTACCTGCAGGGCGGCATATATCGATAAATGGGGTAGAATGTATTTTGGTAGCACGGAAGGATTTGTGATGTTTGATCCGAAACAGATACGTGTGCAGGATACCGTTGATTATCTGCAATTTTCACGATTGTATGTAAAAGGAAAGAGACAAGAGGTGGGGTCAACATACTTACCTCAAGGCTTACAAGACTTATCGAGATTGAAACTGAACCACGACGAAACGAATATCGCCATCACTGTGGATGTAATCGACTTCTCTGGTTTGAACGATGTGGAGGTCTTTTATCGACTATCTAATTTGGATAGAGATTGGATTGATTTGCAGGGCAAGAGGGAGATTAAGATTTCCCACATCCCGTCAGGTAATTATACATTGGAAGTGAAGGCGAAAAAGCGTGGCGCTAAAAACGAAAGCAAGATTATTCGCCTGCCTATTTCAGTCTCTCCTCCATGGTGGAACACATGGTGGTTTTATTTGCTGTTGTTCCTAATTATTGCATTGTCAACCTACGTTATTTTATACTATCGTTTCAAAAGAATTACGGACCAACGAGAGTTGTTACGAAAAATGGTGGCAGAAAGAACGCAGGAGTTGAATGAGACAAACGTTCTGTTGGAACAAAAGCAACAGGTTATCGAGCAGAGAAACAAGGATTTGGAGCAAGCACTACAGGACAAGGACCGATTGTTGTCGGTGATTGCACACGACTTGAAGAACCCTATGTTTGCTATTGTCGGTGCGCTGGATAGTGTATTGAAACATCATGAGTCGTTAGAATCGACATGGAAGATCCTAAAAGATATTTACTTGTCAGCCTTTAATTTGCAGTCGTCCATGGTGAAACTATTGGAGTGGGCGAGAGGTAAGCAGACGGAGGTGAAATGTCAGTTGCAAGAGGCCAGTGTACGGAAGATGGTTCAGGAGGTGGTCTCTTTGTTGAATGCTTTGTTTGTGGAGAAGAAGATAAAAGTCACCACTTCGTTCGATATAAACCATTGTGCCACAATGGATTCTCGTATGATTGGTACGGCTGTGCGTAATATCTTGTCCAATGCAGTGAAGTTTACCCCAGAGGGAGGCACTATCACGTTGGATATAAAGGAGCAACAAGATAAGGTTGTCATCGTCATCCAGGATTCGGGTGTAGGAATGACAGAGGAGCAGTTGCAATCCATCCGTAATAATGACAATGTGATATCCACACTTGGCACGAAGTTGGAAAAGGGTACCGGTTTAGGCTTTAAGATGGCGAAGGATTTCGTTGAAAAGAGTGGAGGTGAGTTGATGGTCGACAGTATTTGTGGAGAAGGAACGACGGTCACAATTTATCTGCCAATGTCTAAGGAGCCAGATGTCGAGCCAGAGAAGAGAGCAGAAGATTCCGAAGATCAATTTGTAATCAATACAGATCTATTACAAGGAAACACTGTGATGATTGTGGATGATGATCCGTTGATTCTGTTACATTTGCGTACTATTTTATCTCCGTATTTCAATGTTGTTGAGGCTGAGAATGGAGAAGTAGCATTGTCGTTGGCACAGAAGGAGGTACCAGATATCATTTTAAGTGATGTGGAGATGCCTAAATGTGATGGTATCCAGATGTATGAACAATTGAAAAAGATGGAGGTTACCTCTAAGATTCCGTTGTTGTTCCTTTCTGCGAAAAATGCAGAGAGTGATCGCTTGATGGGACTTTATAAAGGAGCGATAGACTATATTTCAAAACCATTCTACGACAAGGAGTTGTTGATGAAACTGACCAATATTCTATTGTTGCGTCGTGAGGCTCAGCAAAAGATATTGAAGGAGAATCTCGAACAACAGGCGGAGCCATCGTCAGATGTCAATCCGTTGCTGAAGGCACTCTTGGATGTGGTTGAAAAGAATTATACCGATCCGAAGTTCTCTGCGGAGGATATGTCGGCTAATATGGCCATGAGCAAGTCGACATTTGCTCGTAAGTTAAAATCCATTACAGATAAAACCCCAACGGAGATATTGACGGAGTATCGTCTTCATAAGGCACAAAAATACTTGAAAGATGGTTCGAAATCGGTTACGGAAGTTGCCATTATGGTAGGATTTAACGACCCTCTCTATTTTAGTAAAAAATATAAGTCCTATTTTGGGGTTTCTCCTTCGATGGAAAAATAGGTCATCGGTAATTGTTTGTATTTTAGGGGTTTATTGTGCGTGAGGCAACTGCATGAACGAAAATTCCATATTAAATTGGGAAAAACGTCCATATTTTTGGAATAAAAATGCATATTATATGCTACTATTTTGACGTATATTTGCAATGTCAATAAGTAAGATTGTTGATATAAGTGTAATAATGGTTTTTATAACGTCTGGACTTTGATGTGGTATTTCTTCCCAAAATGTTTGTAAAATATAAATAAGGGTTGGCTCTTTTGAGCCACCCTTTTTAAAAGAGATTATTAAACTGAATATATATACTAGAAAGCCATAAAATCTTGTCAAAACGTAATTTTTTCTTAAACCTTAACTAAAAGGAGGTTGCCCCCCAGCAACCTCCTTTATTTTTGTTGATTCTGAATCTGTTATGATGAAGAGACGAATACCATCTTCTATTTTTAAGAGGGATGCATATTTTTTGTGAAAAATCCTTAATTTCTTTTATAAATTTATTATTATTGCACTTCCAAAACTGTGTATGGTATTTTTATGAGAATCGTGAGTGTTGTGAGTCGCTTTATTTACTGTTTGTTATTTGTGTTCTTTTGGGTGGATGCGAATAGCGAAAGGTTTTTGCGTTTTGATCAATACACGGTTTCCGATGGTTTAGGTTCCAATTTTATTAATTCGATAGAGCAAGATTCGTGCGGACATTTATGGATCTGTACGGATTTCTGTTTGTCTCGATTTGATGGAAAGTCATTTCGTAACTTTACCACTCAGAGTCATCCGTCCATTTTACGGAATGATATCACGTATGCTAAATCATTCTCTGATGGTTCCCTCTTTTTGGGTGGTCCTCAGGGCGTTTTGCTAAAGTACAATCCGTTTTTAGACATATTCGAGGACTATTCTCCACAAGATTTTGAAAAAACCTATTACAAGCAGATAAATGGCTTTTATGATACAAAGGAGAATGAAAAAATAGCCTTTACGACAGGTGGTTTTTATAAGTTGTATCCGAAAGAAGCTCGTTTTACCAATGAGTTTCCTGCATACGAGAAGTATAAGGATTGTTATATACTCTCTTTCTATCAGGATAAATACGGACGTTATTGGATCTGTTCCTTTAATAAATTGTATATTGTTGAGCAGTCGGGAGAGTTGGTGAAAGAGGTCGATTTGGCTTCAGGACAGACTTCGATGTTTTCATCCAAGATTATGCCGGTTTCCGATCGTCGCATTTTGATATCATGTTTTGCCGATATTTTATACTCTTTCGATGTGGATGAGGAGGGACATATTTCGGATCCTGTCCCAATCGCTTTACCTTTTAACAATCTGAATTGTATATTAAAAGACCAAAGGGGCCATTTCTGGTTTTCTACGGATGGTTCTGGATTGTGGGTATCGGAAGAGGCACCTGTTGTTGGTACCAAGTTTGAGAAGATTTTACCATCCAATCTTCCTGCAGAAGGGTTGGAGAAACTATATTTTGTGACTGAAACGTACAATGGAGATATCTGGGTGGGGTCACATAGTGCAGGATTGTGGCGTTGTTCGCCGTATAAGGAAAGAAGCATTTTGTTCTCTGAGGATGTGCGCTTCTCTAAGCGAATGGCTAGCTCCTTTACTGAGGATGAACATCATAATATATACGTTTCGTGTGATGGCGGTGGTCTGGTGAAGTTGGATTCCACCTATAAGGAAACAGAGGAACTATTAGAGTCGTATGGCTTGACAAGCCGAAATGTGGTCTCCCACATGGAGGATAAGAACGGACATCTATGGTTGGCAACGTGGGGAGGTGGTATTTTGGAGTTTGATCCTGTATCCAAACGCTATAGAAGAGAACGTTTTCATGGATTAAACTCTAATTTGAGCTGTTTCTCTCATGTGAATGTGTTGTCCAATGGAGAAATATGGGTCAGCACCGGAGGTGATGGAATTTATATGAAAGATACGAAAGGAGAGTGGCATCGTTATTTGTTGCAATTCTCTGAGAGTGAGTTTGATATGTGGCCATCGCGCATTATTGAAGGAAAAGGAGATGAGCGATGGATAGCCACCTCCCGTTCCTTGTGGTGGGCAAAGGGAGATGAACGTAGACCTGTTCTACCTGATTTTTCTAAGTCGACCGACCATAATCCAATGAAAGTGATTGATTTAGTATATGATGAGAGTGAATATGTGTATGTTGCCACAGATCGTAGTATCATTCGTTTTTCATCAGGTGCAACGACGATAGACACGTTGTCGTTCTTGCCTAATGTTTCCTACTATTCCGTTTGTTTCGACAAAAAAGGAATGTTGCGTGCAAGTACCTCTATCGGTATTTTAATTATTGATTGTGCAAAACAGACATATTCGAAGGATAATATTGGGTTCACACAGAAGGGTATGAACTACTTCAGAATCCATAGCTCATTTGTGGCATCCGATGGCCGTGTTTTCTTTGGTACGAAGGATGGCTTCGTTGTTCAAAATTCAGAAGAAGCTACACCCGTTATTCATTTGAAACACATGAAATTCAGTAATCTGAAGATTTCAGATTTGGATATGGCCCAGCAGCAACCGTATATGGAGATGGATTCAAAAGCCATACTGAAAAGTGTTAGGTTGCCATACAACTTGTCTGATATATCTGTTGACGTTGATTTGGTGGATTTCTCGGAACACAGTCTCGATTTGTCCTATCGTTTGGTAAATTTCTCAGACAAGTGGATTCCTGTGCCAGAAAGCCGAAAGATACAATTCTCATATATCCCAAGTGGTGAATATCAGTTGGAAGTTAAGGTAGAACACAATGGAGTGGAGATTCGAACCATTTCGTTGCCGATTTCTGTTTTGCCACCTTGGTGGAAGACATGGTGGTTTACGTTGTTATGTATTCTCTTAGTTGCCGCTATGGTGGGTAGTTTCTTCTATATCCGTTATCGACGGATGAAGCAGACGCAGAAGGAGTTGGAGCACATGGTGGAGGTGCGTACACGTGAGTTGGATGATAAGAATGTTCAGATTGAGCAGCAGAATAATGAGTTGAAGCAAGTGTTGGCGGATAAGAACAGGGTTCTTTCCGTGGTGGCGCATGATTTGAAGAATCCTATGTTTGCTATTGTAGGAGCCTTGGAAGGTTGGATCAGACGGGAGTCGGGAATGGACAATGCAGAGAAGCGTAGCGTTATCTCGAGTGTGTTATCCTCATCGCAGACGTTGCAGAGTGAGATGGGACGATTGTTGGAGTGGGCCCGTGCGGATAGTGATAAGATTGATTTCAATCCGTCGAATGTAGATCTCTTCTCCTCGTTGAATAATGTATCCTCTCTGTTATCCACGTTGATGGTGAAGAAAAATCTGAGTCTCGACTTGGATATCCAGATGCAGCATTGCTTGTGGGCAGATAATCGTATGATTAGCACTATATTCCGTAATTTCATTAACAATGCCATAAAGTTCACACCAGAGGGTGGAAAGATACGAGTGGTGGCGCGCGAGAGTGATGGACACGCCCAAGTGGAGGTATCAGATAATGGTGTGGGAATTTCGGAAGAGAAACTGAAAGCTTTGCAGGATCAGGGATATTGTGATTCTACATTAGGTACAGACAATGAAAAGGGTACGGGATTAGGATTCCGTATCTGTAGGGATTATGTGAAGCGAAATGCAGGTACGTTGCAGATTCAGAGTAAGGAAGGGGAGGGAACCACTATTTCTATGACCTTCCCATTGTCGGATATGTTGGTGGCTGATTTGATGTCGATCAATGCCGGAACCAACGAACCATTGGAAAAGACGATAGATAAGGATGTATTGGAGGGCAATACTGTGGTTGTAGTAGATGATGATGCGTTGATATGTCAGAACATCTCCAATATTCTTAGTACCTATATGGAGGTTTATACCGCCTCCAACGGAGAAGAGGCATTGAAAGTGATTGCGGAACACAATGTAGATTTGGTGTTGAGTGATGTTGAAATGCCAGTTATGAATGGTATTGAGTTGAGCAGGCGCTTGGCACATGATGAGAAAACAGATGCGATACCGTTCTTATTCCTCTCTGCCAAGAATGAGCAATCAGACCGTTTGTTAGGATTGTTGAGTGGGGCGATTGATTATATCCCTAAGCCATTTAGCGTTAGTGAGTTGATGGTGAAGGTGAACAATATTCTTCGTATTCGTCAGAAGCAGCAAACGCGCTTGTTGCAGGAGACATATTATCGTCCGTCGGATGCTCCACAACCGCCGACACAGGAGAAGGAGGAGAAGATTAATCCATTCCTAACGAAACTGATGGAGTGTATGGAGGAGCATTATCAGGAGAGTGAGTTCTCTATGGAGAATTTAGCATCGGAAGTGGGAATGAGTCAGTCTACCCTGTCGCGTAGAACAAGGACGCTGGTGGGCAAGACTCCTGTTGAATTAATGAATGAATATAGGCTGAATAAGGCCATGAATTTATTGAAAGAGGGCGGAGATAGTAATATAGCTGAGATAGCCTATTCAGTTGGATTCTCAGATCCAGCCTATTTCACGAGGAAGTTTAAGGATTTCTTTGGTGTTTTGCCAAGTTCTGTCAAGTAAAAATAGAATGGGGATACCCATAAATTTTTGTTATTATTACTTTTTTTTAGGGGAGATTTAAAAATGTTGCATTCTTGTTTTTCTTCGATGAAAGCGCTGTTTTTTGTTTGTAAAAGCTAGTAAAAAATCTGCATTGCAAAAAAAATCCTATCATCTGCGTAATTTTTCACACGGTAATGCATGTTTTATGCTTTACTTTGCTATGTCTATCAGAGGATGGATGACAAAGTTGATATCATTGAACATTTGAGTCAGAAGTACCGACATGATAATTTAGAGGGACAAGAACAGAAAATTATCATTAGGTTCAGACGTACCATTATTATACACAGTATACTTTTTACCCTTTACACTTATAACGGCTAGGCGAACCTTTAAGGTTCGCCGTAAAGCCCCAAAAAATAAACAAATGTTCAACTACTAGGTTAGCTCTTATATTAATTTTTCAATATACGTAACCTAATATCCTTTTTGTTTTTAAATACACACACACAATAGCATAATGTTCAGTTTAGTGCAGTTTTAATTCGTGTTCCTGTTTTTTTCGTAGGTGTATTCTTCCCAGGAATACACCTTTTTTTTGTTTTATCGGATTCAATAAATTCATTTTGTGGGTTCTTAACTCTTAAAAAACAACAAACGAAAAGAATATTTCCTAATAATTGATATATTTGTGGAAAAAGATATTCCGATGCTTGCCAGTTCTGTCACTGACAATGGCGAAGCTGTGCCCGATGGGGGGATATGGGTTCAATTTTCAGGAAAATCAGAACATCAACAATTTACTAACAGATGGCGTGAACTTATTGGCCACGATGACGAAAAAGCAGCAATAGTCAAAACATCGACTGCAACTGTTGAACAAATATAACGTATTCTCTTTCAGATTATTGCCAATGTTGCGGCGTTGGACATACTCAAAAAGATGATTTTAGACTTGCTAAAATTCCCAAAGCGTCTTTCTTCTCCTTAGGCTGGGTTTTTGACGAGTTATTTGCGGATAAAACAACTTACGAAAATGTTTTTAAACCTTTTGGCGTTGCCTGTCGCAGTGTCAGATTGTATAAAAACGACAAGGTTATTGATTCTGTTGTTCAATTGGTTATTCCTACGATAGAAGAAAAAACGGAGATGGGAGATCTTGAGTATACAGTTTGCTCAAAGTGTGGCCGTGTTAAATATCACCCTGGTCTTGTAACATTTCCCTCATTACACGCAAACCCGATTGGTCATATGTATAAGACATTTGAGTGGTTTGGTTCTGGGGCGGAGGCTCATAAGAAAATATATATATCGGCTCAATTGCGCGATAGAATGATGGAGAATAAGATTGCTAAATATTGGAATTTCCTTCCAACCAGAAGTGATGTGTGACGATTTCGTATGTGATGGAAAAATTTGAGAAATTATATAAAAAATAATAAGAAAGAAGGCACAATGGTGCCGAGTTTAGAAGTACAGGTAAAATATGAAAAACCAAATGATCCCAATAGTAGTACTTATGGAGGAACTGACAAAAGCAATTAAAATGGCTAAATTCATAATAGTAGTCATTGTGTTCATTTTAAATCATTTGGACGCAGATGCATCAGGCTGTGTGGAAATCACGGGATTGAGGGATTTGTATCAATATGGTGATACAATAAAGCTTAAAATAGAAAACGGGACTCAAGATACTATTTTTTGTGCTGGGGAAATAGAATTTATGTCTATGTCGGGAGATGCTTGGTATGTTACAGTTGATGATATTTGGGATCCTGATGATTATAGAATTAAACGTGCGATGGGAATTTACCCTTCCGAAATAGTAGAATGTATGATAGATTTGCATTTCATTCCTCAAGAGGATAATGTTGTGTATTGTAGGTTAAAAGTACATTATTATATGAAAGAAAACACATCAGAAAACGACATGGAAATGTCATATGTTCGGACTTTCAAAATTAAGGGCATAAAATTTTTTCAATCATGAAAAAACATCCGTGAAAATAACACGGTAAAGTTAAATTCGAAGAGGTTATGGCGAAACCTAAAGAAGGACATAAAGGATCGTCGCGTAGAGTTAGATTATTTGACAAAGATAAAAGAGCCTTTCGGAAGTGAAATTAACAATCATTTATTTGTGAATATGCTTAAAATATATCCTTTCCTACTATTTTTTGTGATGTCTAACCTTTATGCAGGGGAAAGATATTTCCTTCCGTCATGTGAGATTACTAGAATAGATAGTTCAGAAAGCGTATATATAACATACATAATTCCACAAAAGGATGCTGTAATTGCAACAACCAAACAAATAAGGGTCATTTCAACTGATTATGCACTTATGAATCGTATTACGGTTGGGAAAAGATATGATTTGACAGTTGAATGTATTGGTCCTAATGAAGATCGTATTAACTATTCACGAAAGACTATAACTATACCGAGTCTGGATGATTTTGAGCGATATTATGTGGAAAACATTATGTTGACAGAAGGAATAACCACTTTTGAATTGGGAGGAGGAGATAGTGCTACAATGGCAAATGAAACGTATGTGCAATCGTCTGTTTATAAATTAATAAGTTGTGATGGACTTCCTGTTAATCGCTTTCTCTGCGACTCGATAATCAATCGTTGTGATTTTGTCCCAAGGAAGGATGATGATTATCCGCAAATAGCAGTTGATTATTTATGTAATCAAATTCTAAAAGATCTTTCGATAACAAGTGGGTGTAAGATTCAATTGTATTTAACGTATAAGTCTGATTTATCCACTTTTTACAGGATCTACGATAGCTATGAGCGACTATATGGGAAGGACACCACTTCTCATTTTTCGGATTTTAACCGATATCCTATTTCTTCGTATTCTCGATTGAATCCTAAGTTATCCACAGTTACGACTATAGAAGATGAACGAAGAGAACGAAATCTATACGAATCGATTCATGGAATCTCTCGATATAAAGCAAATACTTCTCATCGTTGTGATTTACTTGTTTCTTCCTCTGTTAGATATAGAGGCAGTAATAATGTATTAATTCTGTTAACTAACCATAGTTGTCATCGGGTCTATTATATCATTGTAATGATGGATGATGAGGGAAATCCGACAGGCTATAGTGTTCAAAAAGGATGTATTATACTACCAGAAAAGGAGAAGTATTATAAATTTCTTTTTCAATATCCATTATATTGGCGTTGGTATCGGAGAAAATTCTTTGTGAAAAGATTTGTTGTTCCGGATTTTGAATATATTTATAAATCCCGAATTTGGGAAGGTGGATGAGTGTGGATCCGCTGCTTACGAAGTATCCGGGGATGAGTTCTTATAATTATTGTGTGGGAAATCCGGTGATTTTAGTTGATTATGATGGTCGCGCTCATAATGGTGGATTTTGTATTAAAAATAATACAAAAAAAAGACTAGTTTTTATATCGAAACCTAACATTGAAATTACAGAATCAATTGAACACAATGGAGAAAAAAAATAGCTTATTTAGAGGGTGCCTATTTGCACATATGGTATTGTTGTCCATTATCCTATTAGTTGTGGTAATTGGTAAATTTCTTACATCAGATGCTTATGTTTGGAGTTTCACAAAATCGAATGAAGATGTATATCGGTATATTGCAGAATCCAAATCGAAATTTAATTTAAATGAGGAGTGTGATAATATATATGAACGATTACATTTTTTATACAATCATAATGATTCATTGGCTTTTGATAGTATTTTGACTGATATTTTGTCTTTTAGAACAAAAGATGGATATTTAAAGGATTCGCAAACTATATGGCCTGTGCTGACGTGGTGTAAGGAACGAGGCGTAAAATATCCAGAAATTAAATCGTTGAGGGATTCTTTTTTGTCTATCAAGAGAGATAGTGTATGGGAATACCATTTTGATAAACATAGTAGTAGGACAAATAGTGTAATCGGTTTTTTACGTATTTTGGATGATGCGATTTGTTATATGATGTCTGATACTTTAGCATGGAAGGAAGATGTTGATTTGTATGAGGAAGTAACGTCATGTAAGGCAATACGTGAAGGGTTTTATGAAAGGCTTCTCCGAAATGGAAGATATTCTGTGGATAGTACACAAATTCCTACTATTGTTAAATCTCATTCATGTCTTTTCCATGATGATGAGATTATTAATGGTGCTCCTAAACGTTTTGGCTTTGTGCTTCAGAATGATACTGTGTGTGAAGTGATTTCTATAAAAAAGGAATATTGTGTCATTGATCGTTACTATTATGCTAATATGGTTCAAGAAGATTGTCAATGTCATCACTTTTGGCATGATAGAATGAACGTGAGAATAAAAATAGAAAATCCACATGAATGTTTAATTAAGAGAGATTCTATATTTTCGCATGTCCATTTGAATAAAATCAAATCTCATTTTGAGTGAGAAGATATGAAAAATGTGTTTTCGAACAAATAACCTAATCCAGAACTTAAAAGAGCCTATTTTAGAAAATTAGATGAGTAAATTATGTAATGTTTTTAATATAGTAAAAGCATCTATTTCTTTAGTGATTTTGTTTATTGCTATACCTAACACGTATGCGAACGATAAAGATATAGATACGCTGGGCGTTTTGTATTCATGCGATATAAAATATTGTAACGCTGAGGTCAGTAAAGTAATCAAGACATTGTTTCAGCAGTTTCATGTGGGTATAAGAAAAATGTTTTGATAACTTTATTTGTATTAAAAAAACATATAATTTTATGAATTGTAAATAGAAACATTGTCTTTTGTGAATTTTTGGCGTAGAGACAAGAGATAACAATGTTTTGTAGCCTGCGAACAATAAATTTGAAGTTTAATATAAAATGATACAGTTATGAAAATACTAAAGAAAATCATAATAAGTTTGAGTGTGATGCTTTTGGTCGGTGGCGCATGCTTTGCTCAGCAACAGGAGGAATTTCAAAGAGATTCGGTGTGGGGACTTGAATGGAGCCTGCAGGACTCTATTTTGACCGTGAGTTTTATGTCTTCTTGTGATGGGTATACTGGAATACTGTTAGAGTCATATAAGGGAGGTGTTTATAATGAAAATCTATATTATGATATGTTCTCATATATGAATGAAGATGGAAACTATTGGGGAGATGTGAACAAAACTATGGATTTTGTCTCACTGATGATAGATACATTGTCTACAAGATTGACGAGGTATACTCTATCAGTAAAATTAGCTGCCGTATATTTTATCATTCCACAGGATGTTTCCTCCTATTGTGGATATTTTGGGGTGTCTTTTATTGCTCCTAATCACGAATATATTTCGACGTATATAGCTAAATATTATAGTGATCTTACGCAATGCAGTCAATTCCTGTATTTTAATCTGCTTGGTACCCTTACATGGAATGAAGACTATGGAAATGATCAGACTTTGTATGCCGAAGAATATTATACCATGGCTGGTGTTCCATTGAAAGAGATGCCAGTGGATAAACCCATTGTTGTTTTAATGAAAAATGCTGATAATCGGATTGTAAACAGTAAAGTATGTGTATGGAGGCCATGAAAAGAAAATTCATTTTATTTTTATTCATTCTATTGCCATTATCTACGTTGGCAATCGAATCTGTAAATATTGGATTTGAAAACGGCCTGAGTGGATGGAAGTGTTATACAGGTAATATGGGTTTTGATATAATCCCAGGACATCATTGTTATCAAACAGATAAGTCATCTATTGATGATGATAGGCTTAACTGGGTAGAACAAGTAAACGTACCAATGGATCGTTTCAAATTGATGAATAACTCAAATGATGTGGATGGTATTTGTAATGTTATATCATTATCCACAAAAATGGGTAATGGATTCTTGAAATTAGGTGATTCTGATAAAGGAAGAAATTGCGAAAAGGTATCTTACACATTTGCTTATGATGAATCTAAACGTGTAATCAAGTATGCTTATATGAATTTCAATATCAATTTGGTATAAATACATTGGAAAAATTTGGTTGGACAGTTAAATAATAGGAAAATGAAGAAAATAAAAAATACAAAGGAAGCTATCGATGTGTTTATTGACGCAGCTACTAAACATACTACAGCCACTTTAGGGGGTGATTATAAAACTTGCAATAAAAATTATGATAAGATGGCAAATGTGGTGGACTATTTAAAAAAGGAAAACGCATTATATGAATTAGAAGACTTGTTGAATAGTAAGAATGTTGGAGTGCGTACATGTGCTGCCGCATATTTGATTTCTGTAGATTCGGTGAGCAAGAAATGTCAAAGCGTGCTAAGTGAAATATCTCATACTGAGGGTATCGGTATACTTCAATTTAATGCTGAGATGGTATTAAAAGAATGGGAATGCGGACGTTTAAAACTGTAGGATATGTGTGACGTGTCAGTTTCTCTTGGGTGTATGGTATATTACTTCTCAAAAATCACCCCCACTTGCTAACTTAAGAAAATAAACTTAAATTAGCATCCATGAAGGAAAGCATTACATACGACGCCATGGGCCAGCGCATCGCCAAGACGGTGACCAACAAGAACGTCACTATGGGCGACAAGTTTGTGACCACCTACTACGTGCGTGACCCGCAGGGCAATCCAAAAAATGAAGACGAATTTGATATGACATGTCCTTATAATACGAATGAAAAATTCTGGAAAAGGAAAGAAAAACATTAATTATGTAAATATATGAAACTATTATTTTTTATAATGCTAATAAGTATTCCATTGTATGACTTAGTGGCACAGAATCATGATGAGGTGCCAAGCAGTGGTGAAATTTCCAAATCCAAGATGTTCCGTCCTTTTATGCTATTTAATGATACGGTGCCTATTAATGATAAGGAGTCTGGCAATGTCGAAATTCCCAATATTCAGTGGTATGTCAAGGATAGCGTTTTGTACATAAGTGGAGAGGGAGACTTGCCTGATATTGCTCCTTCTAAGGGTGATAAATCGCCATGGAGAACAAATGAATGGAATGTGAAAAAAGTTGTTTTCTCGGGGAAATAAAGACAATCGGTAATAATATGTTTGCAGGACATCCAACCCTTGAATCTGTTGTGATGTGTTCATCAATAGAACGTGTGGGAAGAAATTCATTTCTTGCATGTGGAAAATTACAAGAGGTTCAATGGTCTGATTCTTTGAAATTTATCGGCAATCTTGCATTTTGTCGAACATCGTTAAGACATGTCAGATTGCCTAATTATGTACAATTTGAACTAGGAGGTGCATTTCATGATTGTTATGCTTTGCAATTTTTTTCATTCCCTGATTCAATAAAGAAAACACCGCTTTTGGATCTTGGACAATCAATGGTAGAGAATTTCGAATTACAGTTGTCTCTTGCTACAGATACGATAAGTTCACGCTCAATAGGAAGTGTGAATGTAGATCATGTTGATATACCATCTTCTGTTCGGGTTATAGAGGATTCCGCCTTTTATTATAATCCTAAGCATTTTTTATGTCGTAATAAGAAGATGGAGAAAATAATCATGCATTTTACTGAACAACAACTTCAGCAGATGAATTGGGGGAAGAAGTGGGGGGCAGGGTTAGATGCGGATATAGTTACATTCATTGTCCCCAAGGGATTAAAAAAAGCTTATGAGGAATTCATCAATCGGAAATATAACTATAACTTTGTGATAGAGGAGAGTGATCAATAAAGATATTGAAAACATGAAACCTATGCATAGATTACTGGTTATATTAGGATTCTTGCTCGGGGGACTGCAATGTTTCTCGCAGAGTGTAAGTGGTGAGCTGGATGGCCACCAATATGTGAATGGCGAAGCTGTGCCAGATGGGGGGATGTGGACCCTGATGGAAGAGGTTTTGATGGGGGGATTCCCTTATGCTGTTAAAAAAATACGTTAAAACAAAATAAAGGCTATACAAGGAAGGTAAATTCATGAAAAATACAATTGGTGAGTTATCCGACGCCATGGGTTAGCGCATCTTCACCCTCGCCGAGCAGCACCTTTATGGAGCCAGTCGTCTCGGCATGAAGAAAATGACTTGGCGGAAGGGGTTTACACTACGGAGTATCGGTTGTTGGATACTAGGTTGGGTAGGTGGATGAGTGTAGATCCGCTGGCTGAGAAAGCATCTGTTATGAAACTTTCCGAATTAATAAAAACGATAGAAGATTATGGTACAGTTCAAGGCGGTATTTTTAAGAATGATTCTGGTTATTATGATCCTAAGTCTAATTAGTGGGTGTGGTAATCAGCAAAATAATATGCATCAAAAAGATGGTCAAGTTGAGAATGTTTTTCAGAAGGAGATGGAGGCTGTCGGTGACTCTTTTACCCTAAAAATGGATGAAGAGACATTCTGTAAGGAGGATGCCTGTCTTCTTTGGCTTAGTGATTCCGTAGCTGGTTGTTTTAAGGGGATGCGGGCGCCGGTGTTGAAAATAGAATCTGCGGATGGCACTAAAATTGCCAAAGGAATCTCTGGGGCATGTTCTGAACCCCCAAGTGATTGTGATTATTTCTATTACTATGATTATGATGAACGGGTTGTGCTGTCAGGCATGTATGACAGGTCAGGGAAATATTTCCATCTAATAAAAATCAATGAAAGATCACGCAAGGAACTGGAAGCATGCAAAAATTCTTTTGCATTGAAATTACAAGATTATGAAATCACATATAGTGATGAGTATTCTTATGCTCTTACACTAAGTGATTCTGTGGTTAGTTGTTTAAAAAAAATGTGGGTTCCGGTGTTGAAAATAGAATTTGCAGATGGCACTAAAATTGCCAAAGGAATGCATTTTGTCGCTTCTGGAATCCCAGATGGTTGTGACCTTGTCTATTTTTACGACGGTCTTAGTGATGAATGGATAAGAGATTCAATACTCTTTTTGAAAAAAAGCGATAGTTTTGGAAAGAATTGATAGAAATTGGTAAGGTATATATAGTACTACCGAAGCTTAGAATCATTTGCCAAATTAAGGAATACCCCTTAATTTGGCAACCATGAGTAGAAAATCAGTTTAGTACTGGTGTCATTTCTGATGAGGATGGATATGTGAACGTGCGTAGTGAACCCAATGTGAAGTCGGAAGTATTCCGAATAATGGAAAACAACAGATAACTCTATAATTTCCCCGATAGAAATTTTTACAAAAATCAAAAATGAGTATGAAAGACGTTTGTATCCTAATATGTATAATTTTTTTTGCTTTGGTTGGATGTTCTTCGCACAAATCTTCGCATAGAACTGTTAATGACCATATGTATGTGGATTTAAAGCTACCTAGTGGTACGTTATGGTCTACATGCAATTTAGGCGCTAATAATCCATGGGAAATTGGAGATCATTTTTTATGGGGAGAAACAAAACCAAAATCAGAAAAGGATACGAGTGGATATTTATGGGGTCAAAGGGGAAATTATATAAAATATGGGGTGGTGGATAATAAAATGATTTTGGATAAAGAGGATGATGCGGCATCCGTTTTGTGGGGTGGTAAATGGCGGATGCCGACGAGTGAGGAATTGGAGGAATTGAAGAAGTATTGTTTTTGCCTAACTGTAAGAAATTATAAACGGACAGGAATCGGTGGACAGATATTTATATCTAAAAGAAACGGAAAGAAAATTTTTCTCCCGGTAGATGGCATATTTGGGCGCTATTGGACCGCTTGCCTTTGTCAATTGGATGGTCGTGTTCACCATCATTATTTTATCTATAAACCTCGTTATAAGAGAGGCAAAACACATTCTTTTGGAGTTCAGTCCGAATGCCGTTTCAGAGAAGCGCGGTGTTTAATAAGGCCTGTTATGAGTAAGAATGAGTGATTGTTCCCTTTTGTTATTTAGAAGGGTTCGGATTCCTGTGTATTACCTATAAAGTGAATGCTGATGACACAAAAAATTGTTACTGTTAAAAATATGAGAAGAAAATTGTTTTTACTAACATTGATAATTGTTCTGTCGGGGAATTCCGTAGATGCTAAGTCCTTCTTAGACTCTCTCGAAACGAGGGCTCAATTGCCATGTGACATACAAGAGTATGAGCAACTTAAACGACAAAGACTTTCGTCGAAGGCTGTGTCGGCGCAATTGCCACAACTGTTGGTCGCTCAAAAGCAGACGGAGTATTATTCCTTAGGAAAGGTCGTCACGGGAGAGTGTGTCCTACTGCTAATCGAACAGAGATTTGAAAACAATAGAGAGGGATATGTCTGTAAGTTAGAGGGGAAGGGGAAAGTTGCCATTGTCTCCGAAATAATACACATAGTGGATAATTTCAGAAAAGTGTTCATATTAGATGGCAGGGATATTATTGTGTCTCGGGTTGACACAGCAAATTTTTACCACGAACGAGACTATGTATCGACTGAACTTGCTACGGAATATCATACCCTTCCTGATAGTTATCCTGCCAGTGAAACAAAGGAATGTACGGAGTTGCCTAAAAACATACAAGGTTTAAAGGATGTAGAGTGGAGCAAGTTGTCAACTCAATATGTCAAAGAGAATCTTTTTCAGGTTCAAAACGAGGTGGATGGTAATCTTTATTATAATTATGAATATTTCGCTTATGGGTTGCCAAACGAAAACTGGCAAATGATATCGTATGGGTTTCTTATTGAAATGTATGACTATCTATGTTATAGGAGAGGGAATGAAAGATATCCAAGAATGTTGAATATAGGTACAACATCTGGCGATCTAATCGAACGACAATTTTTCATTGTCGGTTCAAAAATCTATATAATGTGGACACACTATGGTGAAGTTTCCCAAAATGTTGAGATATATGATTTGAGCGATGGTGAAATGAATCGATTATATGCTTCGTATGAATAATGTTTGGGATGGGAATCATTCATAAAATAGCAACCATGCATGCACAATTGTAATCCGTTCGGATTTCATAGTCTCCTAATTAAACTTTTTTTATCGGCATAAATTTACTATATTTGTCTATTAAACTATTTTGTATATGTGACTTTGCAAATCCTAAGGCTTTTGCAAATGATGTTTAAAGTCTAATTGTAACGTATGCATTATGAATTGCCTCATGTAAAAGCTGACGCATCGGTGGAAGCTGTCTTGAACTCATTTTTTGTTGCCTATGAATCGATTAGTAAATTTGAAGAATCGATTGTCATTGACAACCATAAGAGTGAGAATTCTCTGCTATGTTTTCTACTTTCTTTATTGGAATGGAAATATAATACATTAACTTTAAGGAAAAGTAGTGATGATGCATTTAACGTTGTCGAGTTGAATTCAATTTCAGATGCTCTAAAAAGGATTGAGAATACACAATGGTCAAAATCCATGGTGTACTTACATTATCTGACGGATGAGATGGTCTGTAATATACAACAACACTCCTGCTCGAAGCATTCATGTGGATATGTCAAATGTAACAACGAAATGAATGTGGTTGATGTTTGCTTCGCCGATGATGGAATTTCCATCCATGGAAGTTATGTGGAGAAAGAACTTTATTTGGAGAAACTCACAGAAGGAGATGCTTCGGCTATTAGCTTGGCGAAAAATGGATATTCGACCAAAGACAGACCTTTCGCAGAAAACAGAGGATTTGGCATTTCAACTAATTTGAAAATCGTTACCGACGTGTTGGGGGGGACATTTTCCATCTATTCGGGGAAGGCATTGTATATAAAAGATAAACAATCTGTAAAAATGATAGATTTGCCTTATGATGTAGAATGGAATGGTACTATTGTTATCGCCAGAGTCCCATTGCCACCAGCAAGTTTTAACATGTATAATTATATCTGAACATGAAACATATAATAAAAATAGCAGAGATTATAAATGCCGAAGTTGTCACAAGAAACACGGTTGAAAGCATTGAAAAAAGATTAAATCATGAGGATGAATACCTTTTTGATATGTCTGGGGTGAAGCATATATCCCGGTCTGCGGCAGACGAATTCTTTAATGTGGCACACTGCGATTATCATGTCGTGCTTGTTAACATGGAGCCATTCGTGAAAAAAATGATGGATGTTGTCTCCATAGGAAGATTTAAGACAAGAGATAGAAACGAGGAACATGATGAAGTTATTCATTGTCCCGACATGGAGTCACTTTCAAAATGTCTATTGTCTTTATAATCAAAGGGGAAATTCTTTCGGAACATTTTATTGACGGCGTTTTACTAACGATAGAATGTTGGTTGAAATGATGATACGTTTCCTTTTTGATTGATTTTCTTGATTTGTTATTATAGTTGGCATATATTTTACGAAAAAAGATATGAGAAGGAAATCATTATTACTAACATTGATAATCGTTCTGCTCGGAAATACCGTAGCAGCTAAGTCCTTCTTAGACTCTCTCGAAACGAGGACTCAATTGCCATGTGACATACAAGAGTATCAGCAACTTAACCGACAAAAACTTTCAACAAAAGTTGTGTCGAAGCAATTGCCGCAAGTGTTTGACAATCAAAAGCAAGCGGAATATTATTCGTTAGGGAAGATCGTTACAAAAGACTGCGTACTGCTGTTAATAGAACAGAAATATGAATACAATAGAGAGGGATATATTTGTAAAATAGAGGGGAAGGGGAAAGGTGCTTTTGTCTCTGATATAATACATATAGTGGATAATTTCAGAAAAGTGTTCATATTAGATGGCAGAAAAATCATTGTGTCTCGAGTGGACACGATAGATTTTGGACGAAAATTGGATGGACTTGCCACGGAATATTATAACCTACCAGATAGCTACCCTGCCAGTGAAACAAAAGAGTGTACGGGACTGCCTAAAAACCTACAAGAAATAAAAAATGTACAATGGAGAGAGTTGTCAACTCAATATGTCAAGGAGAATATTTTTCAGGTTCAAAACGAGTGGAATGGTAACCTCTTCGCTTATGAGTTGCCAAACGAAAATTGGCAAATGATATCACTGAGGGGGAATAACTATCTATGTTATAAGAAAGGAAATGAGAGATATCCAAAGATGCTGGAAATCAGTGGTGAAATAGGCAAATCAATCAACCGACAATTCTTCATTGTCGGTTCGAAAATCTATATATTGCAGATGCGCATTTATGATGGAGAGGTTGCCCAGTGGGTTGAGATATATGATTTGAATGATGGTGAATTGAAACGGTTGTATTCCTCATTTAGATTTGGGGATAACTATGAGGATGGAGAATCGGATTTCATTTCGGACATGGAATTTCCGAAATGGTGATAGCTATTATTCCCAATGATTCCGTATTTGAAAAGATAAAGAAAGAAAAGCCACGCAGAATGAAAATTGAATTATATGATGGTGGTTACAGCATAATCGAATGTTATGGCATCGCAAAAGCATCACCAGCCCCAGATGGTGTTATCTATTCCTGCCGTTACGAGGAGGAAGGCTTTGTATATAAAGGGGAGGCGGCCTACATATGGGTGGGTGGAAAGAGGATAAAATAAACAATAATTTATGAAAGTGAAGATGAAAAATAGCTATGTAAGGGCAGTCGCCTTATGTGTGTTGTTTTGTGTCAACTGCTTTGTATATGCAGAAGACCCTAACAGCTTAAAGGTGTACGATTGTGTAATCGTTCAAAAATTGGGATTCAACACTTCAAAGGGGTATGGCTTTTTGAAGGTGTCGCACCATGATACATTGTGTTATGTGGTCACCGCAGATTCTGCCAGATACGAAGGACTCTCGGTCGATTCTACCTATAGATTTTTTGTGCGACAAATGAATACAACAGGAACGTCTAGAACTAAAGATGATCTGTCTCCTGTGGAAAGGGCTATGCTAAGTTGTGTGAACCGCCATTATATTGATTTGGGTGAAAAAAGAAGGGTATCTTCTACTCAGATAGCCTCCCATAACCTATACGAACTATTGGTGATGGAGAGTCCGAATGTGAAGTCTAGGGAATTCCAACTCCCTCAAGGTATGAATGTAGAACCATCCATGTATGAAACGATGGAGGATAAGGCACTTGATTATTTTTACAGGTATGTATCGGAATTCGAAGAGTATTCGGAACGCTACATCGCAAAAGAAATGAAAAAGATGACCAAAAAGATGACCCAAAGGCAACGCATCAGCACCTTCATATATAAGGCTCATATTATGACATATTGTTCAAAAGAGAGTGGAAAGATCCTTAAAACACCGCTGAATGATGTATATATGAATGTGTATATTTGGAAATACAATAACAACCTGATAGATAGTGTTGCGGTGAATGATAGACTAACGTATAAACCAACGTATGAGAAAGTGGATTTGAAGTTTAAATCGCCTCATAAAGGTAAAGGGAAAAGAATATTCAGTATCTGTGCCAATTGCCACTATAATAACATGAACCATGTTGAAGTGACAATCAGCAAGAAGAAAGAATTACAGACTTACATCATTGTTATGCGAGAGGACGGTTCGTTGTTTGATATTGTAAAAAAAGAGGATAGAATCATAATCTTAAATTATTGTATTGACATATGAAAAAGATTATAAAACTTATTCTTAAATCCCAAATTATCAGCATATTTGTATAAGAGATTATATGATGAAATTGTTGAGAAATCAGGAAATCGGGAGACAAAAAAATGAAGAAAAAACATAAAGGGAATGATGTTATTTAAAACTGAATAGCGTATGAATTTTAAAAGGATAGGAATAGTTGCAATAATTGTGTGTTTATTGTTTTGTGTCACAGTTTGTAATTCGACATGCCGTGAAGATATGAATGGAATATGGTCTTTTGGAAATGACATAAGACCTCCTCATTATTCGACGGACGAATATTACATTTTCAAGGATGATAAATTCTTATGTGTTAATACGATAAGTGGTGATTCTTGTGGCTATTGTCGATACAAGAGAAGGGTCGGGTGTCACTTGTTTGGTTTCTCATCGGAATTTTTTTCCGTCTGCGACAGTTTGTCTAATTGTGGTGATAATTTTGCGATGATTGCGGATCAATCAAGATTGTGTGAAAGTTGGGGGGCAGTCTCAGTTGATGAAGAATCATTGGAATTTATTTATAATCCGTGTCGACGTATATCTGACATACCTGTTAAGGCGAAGAGAGTACTCTTTGAGGAAAGTTTGTCTGATCGACGGAACTATGCTCGCGAGTTCCTCAATTATGATATATGTTCCATAAATAAAAATTGTTATTTGCTCGATAAAAAACATCGTAAAACACAGGTTGCCATACCCAAAGATGCCATTGTCACTGTTGAGGAAACAAAGGGGAAATATCTTGAGGTTAAATATGAAGATGAGCAGGGCGTTGTTCATTCAGGTTTCTTGAAAAGAGATTCTCTGAATTTTGTCGATAATGAGTGATGAGATTTACAAACTAAATGACTTGATATGGCATAAGGTTTTATCTCCCGTAAAAATTTTATGATGTGTTTGTTTGTTGTATATTTGTCGTGCTGGGTTGCATGGACTACCTTTTGTCCCGCCCAGCATTTTTATTCCGTAATGCAATAATAAATAATAAGGGAACTCAAAAATGTGTTACATTATGATGGCAAGAGGAAAAAATAAAATAGCAATGTTGGTTGCATGCACTTTGTTGGTTGGTTGCGCTAGTTCTCCCAATGCAACAGATGCTTCTGGCTCGCGAGAAACTGTGGGTGATACTGATAGCTCTTCTGTTATTCCATTCTCTATTAACGGTTTGCAGAATGATGAGGATACTGTTAGTGAAGGACTTAGTGATGCAATTATTCTGGTTCCCCAATCAGTTATAGATTCTATATCGGCCATCGATGATAATGCCAAAAAGAAATTGTCGGATCTTTTAGGTTTTGAAGGTGATTCACTTTCTGAAATTAACAATTATCTCAACGAGTTTGTCTCACTAATAGAAAACCCTCCTCGGAAAATCCCTAAGGATAATGATCGAATAAAATTCGCTAAAGTGGATAATGGCGACAGAATCTATTATTTCACATTTAGCATGGATAGTTGGATGCACACTAATAAGCTATATGGATATTTCATATATGAGAAACGTGATAATAGCTACGTGCTTCTGACTGCAAATCCGACCGTAGTATTTCAACCTTATGGTGTAAACGGGGTGGCAGTGAGCTTCGTTAAACTGAAGGATGGAGGAATCCTGTTGGAAACAACTGGAGGTGGAGGTGATGAGACGGTTTGTGGCTATATGTGTATAGAGTATTATACAATTGAAGGTGATTGTCTCTTCTTCGGCGATACTTATTCCGGATGTGATGGCTATGATGAAGTGGACGAAGACGGTAAAAGAACATTTAGTAATGGCTATGCTACTTGGCATACTTACACCTTGGATTCTATCCACTATACGGATGGTTATCCAGATATAATTGAGAACTATAAACACAGTGAGTGGTATGGCGATAGCGATTCCATAATTTCAGAAAGTAAAAAAACGATATACTATAACTTCAGCAAAACTGAGAAGAGATATGTGGAAAAGGAGATATAATTTGTTATACTAATTATTTAACCAGTAATAAAAATGAGGATAGCTGCATTACTATTAATAAATTTTTTGTGCGTATTCGAGGTCTTCTCAGAAGGAGGAAATCCATGGGAACAAATAAAACCTTACATACTGAAAACAAAAAAATTAACTTCGTTCAATGGAATAAAATTTTGTGGTTCTGAAAATGAGGGTAGAAGTGGTTCTTTGATGTTTACTGAGAATGATAATCCTATCAAAATTAATTTTGATGCCGAAATTCCATACGATTCATATTGTTCGTTTTTTGAAAGTGTAATAAAATCAAACAAGCATCCATATTTTTTGGTACACGAAAATTGTGGTGAAACAAATGGAAAATCATATGTGGCATTAACGATTCCAGAAGATCTGCCTAAACCTAACTCAGATGGGTTGAAGATCTTTCCTCTATTTTATAGGATAGTCAAAGATTCTGTATATGAGGTTGTTATGTTTTTTATTAGTAATTATAAGATTGAAGTATGTACATTCATATACGACGAAACTCAATCTAATGTTCTTTCTTCACTATCGCTATACCATCAAGCTATCGATATAGATCCAACAGAGCAATGTGATAGACTTGAAGATTTAACCAAATTTAATAATTATATGGACGACAGTAACTATTTCACTATTTCTATTGATCATGATATATATACCGTATATGCAACACTCGAAAACTTGGGAGTCCAGTTAGGCATACGGGCAGGCAATGAGGTCTACAAATTTAATTATCATATCAATAGATATGAACAGATTTGGTCTTCAATATTCTATTTTCCAGAAAATGTTCCCTCTCATATTTTCGAAGATGTAGATGAAGGAAGAGAAGTCGTTGTCATTCGCGACCCCCATGCAATTGAATGTGAAATTCAAGACAAAGATGGATTCGTTAATGTTAGAGAAGCCCCAAATAAGAATGCAAAAATCATGTATCGTATTAAGGAAAAAGAAAAATTTATCATTGAAAGTGAAGATTGTAATGGATGGTACAGAGTTATTATGTGTGGAGAAAATACGGACGGGGGATGGATACATAATTCAAGAGTGAAAAAGTTGAAAACGATGAACTCAGATTTAAAATATAGTCTTCCAAAGTTATACGACGATGGAGAGTATACAACATTTGACGAAGAAGATTCGGATTAGCTTTGTGAATCTTCTTGTTAAAGTAATGTCCATCTTTTTTTGAATAGATTAATTGAAGAATGTTTTTACATCCAATTTCTTGCCGATAGAGGCAAATTTTACTAATTTTACACCTGTTTTTAATGAAAAACTTGCCGATAGTATGGAATATATTTCAGTCAATCAGTTTGCCGAGAAGCATGGTGTTAGCGAACGAACAGTCCGTAATTACTGCGCTGTTGGTAAAATAGAGGGAGCATTTCTTACGGGGAAAACGTGGAATATCCCTACCGATGCTGTATTGCCCCAAAAGAAGAAACTGAGGGTTTCTCCTTTGCTCGAACGTCTGCGTCAAGAGAAAGAGTGCAGGCAGAAAGGCGGCATCTATCACCGCACACAGATTGATTTGACGTATAACTCCAATCATATAGAAGGAAGTCGTTTGACGAAAGAACAGACCCGTTATATTTTTGAGACGAACACTCTTGGCGTGACCAACGAAAGCATTCGCATTGACGATATCTTGGAGACGGTCAACCATTTCCGTTGCATCGATTACATCATTGACCACGCCACCGAAAAAATAACGGAGCCACATGTAAAGCAACTACATTCGATGCTGAAGCATAACACATCCGACAGTCTAAAATCGTGGTTTGCCGTGGGCGATTACAAACGCTTGCCAAACGAAGTGGGCGGAGAAGAAACTGTGTTACCACAAGATGTGCAGAAACGAATGAAGGCATTGCTTGCAGAATACAACGCAAACAAAAAAGCCTCATTCGACGATATTCTTGATTTCCACGTGCAATTTGAGCGCATACATCCGTTTCAGGATGGAAATGGTCGAGTGGGACGACTGCTTATGTTCTGGCAATGTCTGCAGAACAACATTGCACCATTTATTATAACGGAAGAACTACGAGTGTTCTATTATCGTGGTCTGCAAAATTGGGGTCAGGTGAATGACTATTTGCTTGACACTTGCTTGACCGCACAAGACGAATATAAAAAACTAATGGAGTATTTTAGAATATGAGCAAATTCGCAAATAACTTATTTGTCAGCATAATACTCTTATGCGCATTGCTGGGATGCAATTCCTCCAATCAAACAGTTGTTGATAAAATCCGATAAGGTGAAAAATATATCCATGAAATGTTATTGATGGAAAAGATATTGAGGTGAACACCGAAAGCGCTTTTTCTGCTCGTGGCGTTCACCTCAATTTTGATATGCCTTTTTGAAAGGATAGATGCTTATTCTACAACGATAGGAAGTGACTCGAAATCAACTTTTGCATTTTCGTCAATGGCTACTGTTCCCGCTTTCTTTATGACAACCTTGGTGTTTAAATGTCTCTTGGCAGTCTCTTTTGCGCAAGAAGAAACACAATAATCGTAGCATAAACCAACGAGGTGCAGCTCCTTGATATCACCGATATTGGCAAGTACGTCAATACCATACTCTTCCACACCACAGTTGCATCCCTTGCTAAGGACTAGGCTGTCTATATCGATTGCTTGCAACTCTTTGTCAATCTCGGCGCCTGCCGTTCCTTGTACACAATGAGATGGCCATATTCCTCCGTTTGGCTTAAAAGAGCAGTGTGTGGTTGGATGCCAATCTTTCGTGTAGATGATTCCATCATAATGCTCCTTCTGAACAAGAGCCAATATGTTTTGTTTTGCCTTGTTCCACTTGTCCAATCCAACACCCATAGAGCCGTCGATGAAGTCTTTCTGTGCATCTACTATCGCTAACACTTTTTTATAAGGCATGAAACATGGAATGTTCAATAACTTTGACTTCCATCTCATGCCGTTGATTTTGGATTTTATCTTTTGTGCCACTTCTGGATTCACCTCTTCCTCTCTTCCTCTTGCCACTTTCTCCACCTCGGCATAGGTGAAACCTAGATTGTCTTCGTCAGATTTTCCACACATTCCGTCAGATGGAACCTTCTTTACCAAATCTTCTGGCAATCCCAGTTCGATACCTAACTGAACCACATCACTGACGTACAGATTTGCCAATGGAGCAAAATCTCCTGCACCATCTCCCCACAATGTGAAATAACCCATTAATCTTTCAGAAAGATTACCATTGTTAGAAATACGGCAGTTGCCGATAATGGCTGCAACAGAGTACAATGTTGCCATTCTAAGTCGAGAAGGTGTGTTCGTCTTATATTGACTGGTCAACTCACCTTTCGTTTTTTCACTAATCTCTTCAGAAAGTGCTTTGTAGGCTCCATTGATATTGATCTCATAATTTTTTATTCCGAGAAATTCACATACTCTTCTTGAATCTGCTATGTCGTTCTGAACGCCATTAGGCATCAATACACCTACAACGCGATCTTTACCGAGTGCTTCCACACATATAGCGGCAGATACAGTACTATCTTTTCCTCCACTGATACCGATTAATGCCTTCGTATTGGCATCTCCGTTTTGGGCGAAATAGTTTCTAACCCATGCAATAATTTCTTCTTTTATTCTTTTCATATTCTATATATTAAGTGGGTTCAATAATTTATTTTATACTTACATTTCTGGATGAGTCATTCTCCAATTGATGGCACGTTGAAGATATTCAACGTAGTCTGGATTCTTACACATACCCTTACCTGGCGTGTCAGATATCTTGGCTACATCACCTCCATTGCACAATGTCGTTTTCATCACGATGTTTAATGGTGTGACGTCCGTGTCGTTGGCAATGTATGTTCCAATTCCAAATGCCACCTTGGCTCTTCCATCAAAATAACGTTTCAACTTTGTTGCCTTCTCAAAATTTAAACTATCACTAAACAACAATGTCTTGGTGCACGGATCTATGCCTAAACGCTTGTAATGCTCAATCAACTTGTCTCCCCATTCGTATGGGTCGCCAGAATCATGACGCACTCCACTAAATACTGTTGCAAACTCTTCGTCAAAATCACGAAGGAAACAATCAGTGGTGATGGCATCCGTCAAGGCGGTTCCGTTCTGTACCTTGTACTCGTTTACCCAAGCGCGAAGTGCATATAGATTAGAGTAGGCTGGGTTGACAGATCTGTTGCCCTGACCCACACACATAATCCACTCATGCGCCATCGTTCCTGTTGGCTTTAAATGATACTTCTTTGCAAGATATACATTACTTGTTCCGACAAAAATCGTTCGATTGTCCAACTTCGCCTCTGCTAACTGCTTTACTGCCATCTCCTGACACTCGGCAGATAAACGTCTGCGTAGTCCAAATTCAGAAAATGCACCTAATTCATACTCACCATTCTTGAGCAGATTCACCTTCTCGTCCAACTTGCGTATGAACTGCTGCTTCAAATCATCATAATTGTACGCATATTTGAAATATACCTCGTTGACAATTGCTAAGGTTGGTATCTCATACATACTCGTGTTCAACCATGATCCTTTCGCCTCTATGCTCAACCCACATGGTGCATCTGTTGTTATCTCGAAATCCTCATAACGTGGATGCCAGATTCGAAGAAAATCTATGTAAGATCCCTTTATCCATCCTTTCTTTATGATATTTCCTTTCGAATCCTTTACGTCTCCAATACCATGAAGGTATTCCAACTCATCTTCATTAAATCTCAACTTGCAGTACTCCTTCAGTTGATATTTAATCTCTTCCACCATCTCGGACGTGAATTGTACATCCTTATTCCTACACTTGAATGTCCATGTTGTTTTATACCCAGGAAACTGATGAAATATGGCTTGACCCATTGAAAACTTATATAGGTCAGTCTCTAATAATGATGTGATAATTGCATTCATGATAACACCTATTTTAAATTGTTGTTTTATTTATTTGTGTCAAAAATACACAAATTATTCAATATTCCAAAATAAAATGAAAAATATTTTCGAAAAATTGAATTTTATACCGCTCACTTTAAGTAAATAAATCCCCTAATATGTGTATTTATGGTGTGTATAAAAAAACGTCCACACAATGGTATGGACGTTTTTATATGACTATAGTTTCTTTAATTCATTGAGTAGAGTCTCGTTCTCCTCAGGTGTTCCGATGGTGATACGTAGACAATTGCTACAAAGCACGACGGTGTTGCGGTTTCGAACGATGATGCCTTTCGACACTAGATGGTTGTATGTTTTGTTGGCATCGGCTACTTTAACAAGGACAAAGTTGGCATCAGTTGGATAGATTTTCTCTGTGATCTTCAGTTTCTGAAGTTCCTTTGTCATCTTCTCTCTCTCTTCCAATAAGGTTTTCACCCAAAGGTCCACTTCCGATTTATTTGAAAGAATGCCCAAGGCCTCTTTCTGAGTCAGGATGTTGATGTTGTATGGATATTTAACCTTATTGAATAGGGCGATGATAGATTCGGATGCGAATGCCATTCCCATACGAATACCAGCGCTAGCCCATGCTTTAGAAAGCGTTTGTAGCACAATCAGATTAGGATAGTTCTTTAATTTCTTGCTCCAACTAGGTTGAGAGGAGAAATCGATGTAAGCCTCGTCAATTACTACAATACCGCTGAATTGAGTGAGAAGGGTCTCTATCTCTTTGCTGTTCAATGTGTTTCCTGTTGGATTGTTGGGCGAGCAGAGCCAGATGACTCTTGTTTTCTCGTCCGCTTTCTCCAATAGTTCCTTGGCGGTGAAGTCGAAATTGTCATTTAGGTTGACGCTTCGATACTCTACATTGTTGATGTTGGCACATACTCCATACATTCCGTAAGTAGGAGCTATGGCAACTACGTTATCTTCTTTCGGCTCGCAAAAGATTCTGTAAACGAGATCAATCGCTTCGTCGCTTCCATTACCCAAGAAGATGTTTTTTACACTGACACCTTTTACCTTCTTGATGGCTTCCTTCACCTTCAGTTGAAGTGGGTCGGGGTAGCGGTTGAAGGGATTGTTGTACGGATTCTCGTTGGCATCCAAATAGACGGAAGCTTCTCCTTTAAACTCGTCGCGTGCGCATGAGTAGGGTTTTAGTTTCCATATATTCGGACGTATCGTTTTCATTAAATCGAACATAGGCGTATGATTTTAAGGTGGGTTATTTTCTTCGTAGAATCACTGCATTTTGGTGAGCGAACAATTGTTCGTTGCTTGCCATGATTTCGATGGCGTCGCCAATACGCTCCAATCCTTCCTTGGTAATCTCTTGATAGGTGATCTTTTTACGGAAGCTATCAAGGTTGACGCCGCTGTAGGCTTTGGCGTATCCATTGGTTGGTAGCGTGTGGTTGGTACCAGAGGCATAATCACCAGCGCTTTCAGGAGTGTAATGACCTAAGAAGATGGAACCCGCATTGTCTATTTGCTCGGCAATCTCTCGGTAACCATTGGCAGAGATAATCAAATGCTCGGGAGCGTATGAGTTGCTAATGCGGACAGCCTCTTGCATATCTTTCACGATGAATATCTTGCTGTTGGCAATAGACTTCTCAGCAATCTCTTTCCTTGGTAATTTCGCCAACTGACTCTCTACTTCCTTCATCACCTTGTCGGCAAAAGATTCGCTTGTAGTGACCAGTATGGCCTGACTATCCACACCATGCTCAGCTTGAGATAACAAGTCGGATGCTACAAACACCGGATTGGCACTTTCATCTGCCAATACCTCCACCTCTGATGGACCTGCAGGCATGTCGATGGCCACGTCTTTCAGACTTACCATCTGTTTGGCAGCTGTTACATATTGATTACCAGGACCGAAGATTTTATACACTTTCGGTACACTTTCCGTACCATAAGCCATGGATGCGATAGCTTGAACGCCACCAATCTTGAATATCTTGTTTACACCAGCAGTCTTAGCTGCGAATAAAACGGCAGGATGAACCTTCCCCTCTTTGTTAGGTGGGGTGCAAAGAACAATCTCCTTACAACCTGCAATCTGTGCAGGAATGGCCAACATCAAAACAGTGGAGAAGAGAGGTGCAGTACCTCCAGGAATATACAATCCCACTTTCTCGATGGCTTTTGCCTTTTGCCAGCAGGTGACACCCGGCATCGTCTCCACGCATGGAAGTTCCTGCGCTTGAGCCTTGTGAAACTTCTGGATGTTATCTTTCGCTAATAAAATAGCCTTTTTCAAATCTTCCGACACGATGGACTCTGCCTCCAAAATTTCGTCTTGAGAGACGATCAAGGAAGATAACGTCACCTTGTCGAATTTCTCCTCGTAAGCCTTTACAGCCTCGTCGCCTTTTGTCTTGACATCATTCAACACAGTGCGTACTGTGTCGAAGAGGGTGGCGTTGTCAAATGTTGGACGAGCCAATAGTTGAGCCCATTCAGAGGAGGATGGATATTTATATATTTTCATAATCAGTTCGTATGTTATAGAATCATTTTTTCAATTGGAATGACCAAAATGCCTTCAGCACCAAGAGCTTTCAACTGGCTGATGATGTCCCAGAATGTTTTCTCTGCAATCACAGAGTGAAGAGATGACCAACCCTCTTTTATCAAAGGCGTTACGGTTGGAGCCTTCATGCCAGGAAGGATTTTGCAAACCTCTGCAATCTTGCTGTTCGGAATGTTTAGAATGATGTATTTCTTACCCTCAGCGTTTTTGTAGGAGTCGAAGCGGAACAAAAGTTCGTTGAGGATCTCTTTCTTCTCCTGACTTAAATTAGGGTTTCCAATTAAAATAGCTTCAGATTTCAAAACAACCTCTACCTCTTTCAGATTGTTGCTGACAAGGGTGCTACCAGAGCTGACGATGTCGAAGATGCAATCAGCCAAACCGATACCAGGGGCAATCTCAACTGAACCAGTGATCACATGTATTTCAGCCTTGATATTGTTTTTGTCTAAGAAATCTTGGAGAATTTTAGGGTAGGAGGTAGCAATTTTCTTTCCGTTAAACCACTCTAATCCTTTGTAATCTTCAGCCTTAGGAATAGCTAAGGAAAGACGACATTTGCTGAAGTCAAGACGTTTGATAAGGTCTGCTTTTTCTCCTCTTTCCACGTATTCGTTCTCTCCGACAATACCCACGTCGGCGATGCCACTTGCAACGGCCTGCGGAATATCATCATCTCTTAAATATAAAATCTCAACAGGGAAATTGGATGATGGAACCAACAACGTTCTTTTTCCAGAACTAATCTTGATGCTAGACTCTTCTAACATTGTCATTGTCTCTTCGAACAAACGACCTTTTGCTTGAACTGCAATACGTAACATACTATTTATTCTTTATTATTATTGTTATATTTTTCGCTATAAATAAAAAGGCTCACCGTTTTTCGGCAAGCCTTATATTATATCGCACACACAACCGCTCACCGAAATTATCGTTGATAATGATGATGGTTATGATGATGCTTCATGTTAAACATATTCTCTTCAAATTTTAACTCTGCAAAGTTATAAAAAAAATTTAATCTGTTAATATTCTGCTTGATTTATTTTTATGTGCCATATAAATATAGGTGATGAAAGAGAATCTTTTTTTAGAAGAGTAGTATGAGATGTGTTATGCATGAAAAAGTTTTGTTATCTTTGCGTCGAATTTGAAAGTTCATGAATTTCAGAAATGAATTTAGTAATAGATCAAGGGAATTCCTCTGCGAAGGTTGCGTTGTTTGAGAAAGATGAGATGATATTCTTTCAGAAATACAACCAATTTTCCAAAAAAGAGGCAGAAGAATTAAAACGGACATACAATTTTCAGCAAGCGATACGTTCTTCCGTTATAGGAGAGGATGTGGATTTGACGGAGTATATGAATCGTTTGGTAGATAGGTATGTCAACTTGACCAATGATACGCCAATACCAATAGGTAATTTGTATAAAACGCCACAAACATTGGGGAGAGATCGAATTGCCGTGTGTGTGGGTGCCAATTATTTGCAACCAGGTCGTAATTTGTTGGTGATTGATGCGGGGACGGCCATCACATACGATATAGTCAACGCGCAGAATCAGTATGTGGGAGGGAATATCTCGTTGGGGATAGAGATGAGGCGAAAAGCGTTGCATGCATTCACGGCCAAATTGCCGTTGGTGGATGTTCCGGATGATGTCAATTTAATTGGAACGACGACAGAAGAGGCGTTGACTGCTGGGATTATCAATGGGATAACGGGAGAAATGAACTATTATATTGATGAATTTTCGAAATTTTATCCCCAACTTTTAGTCTTTTTAACAGGAGGAAGCACAAAATGTTTTGAAAGACGAATAAAAAGTGGCATATTTGCAGTGCCAAATTTGGTACAAATTGGATTAAATAGAATTCTTAATTTCAGATGATAAGGAAATATACATTATTGATGATGATGCTACTCTGTGGCGTAAGTGGTTTGTGGGCGCAACATAACACGAGTTCCCCATATACACGTTATGGCTACGGAAATGTGTTGGATGGAGGCTTTGGACAAACCAGAGCGATGGGAGGAGTATCGTATGGATTGAGGGATAAGGGTATAATAAACCCGAACAACCCTGCCTCATACAGTGCGATAGATTCGTTGACGTTCCGCATGGAAGCAGGAGTGAGTTTCCAACTCTCTCGTTTCGATGGCGTGAATGAGAAAAAAACGGAGAAAGATGGGAATTTAGAGTTCTTAGCTTTTCATTTCCCTATCAAAAATTGGGTGGCGTTTAGTTGCGGACTTATGCCTTATTCAATTGTGGGATATGAATATGAACAGACACAGAAAACATCTTCGACTATTACGAAAGGATATTTGTCCAACACATATAGATACGAAGGTGCAGGCGGAATCACTCAGTTGTATGCAGGATTGGCGTTTCGTCCAATAAAGTATGTGTCGTTGGGAGGAAATTTCCAATTCAATTTTGGAAGAATCAGTCATTACAGTACATCGTCATTTGATGAAGTTGGAATGTATAAGACGAGTATAGAGAGAAAAATTCAGGTAAAAGATATCACAGGTAATTTTGGCTTGCAGGTGGAAGTTCCGATTAAGGAAAAACATTCATTATCAGTGGGTAGTGTATTCCAAATGAAGTCAAAAATGAGTACAGATGCAACGCAAACAGTTATTACATCGGATACGATGGTGTTGGATTTTGATAATAATTTTGACACACCGATGTATTTTGGCGCAGGATTTGTATATACTTATTTAGAAGAGTTCATGTTCGGTTTTGATTATAAGAAAGAGGCGTGGTCGGACGTTAGGTTTTTTGGAGAGAAGCTTTTTGAAGATCGCAGTAAAATGAGTTTCGGAGCACAGTATCTCCCAGACAAAAATGGAAGAGCCTATTTCCAAAGAGTTGCTTATCGTTTAGGCGCGTCAGTTTCATCATCTTATTATAAGGTGAATGGAGAACAGTTGAAATTTTTCTCATTATCGACAGGATGGGGATTCCCTTTGAAGAAAGGATTAAATCCAACAGTGATGAATCTCACATTCGAGTATGGTCATAATGGTGAAGTAAGGGATAATCAACTCCGGGAACAGTACTTTAAATTCACCTTGAATGCGACAGTCAATGAGAGGTGGTTCGTGAAGAGAAAATTGAATTAATAACATTAAAAAACTAGTAGAAATGAAAACGAAAGTGGTTTTATTCGGCGCGATGATGTTTACTTCAGTTGCATCATTTGCCGTAACGGGCGCTCAGAATGGTTCCAAATATGGAACAGGGCAGGATAGTGTGGAATGCGTTCAAAACTTGAGTTTAACTTCCCAATATGCAAAACAGGGTGATTATAAGAGTGCGGCAGAGTTTTGGGAGAAGTGTTATGCAAATTGTCCTCAATCCTCAAAGAACATATACATATATGGTGCGAAGATTCTTGCTGATCAGTTGAAAAACGAGAAGAATCCTGCTAAACAAGGAGAGATATTTGATAAGTTGATGGGGTTGTATGACAACCGTGCTAAGTACTTTGGTAATGATTCAAAAATGAATGCTAACCAAATCTTAGGAGAAAAGGCGTTGGATTATGTTCGATATGCTCCTGCATCACGCGACCCTCAAAAGAAAGTGGCTTATCAGTGGATGAATGAGGTAATTGAAAAAGAGGGTGTGAAATGTAAGGCATCATTGTTCCAAAGTTATTTCTCTTTGTCAGATTCTTATTTTAAGGCTAACAAGGAAGGATTCCGTCAGACTTACATCAATGATTATTTGAAGATTTCTCCGTTCCTTTCTGAGAGAATTAATTCGGGCGACCCTAAGGATTCTGCATCATACGGTCCTGTAAAGGCAATGGTAGACGCAGCCTTTGCAAGATCAGGAGCTGCAGATTGTAAGACGTTGGATGGTGTGTATGCATCTCAAATAGAGGGAAAGAAGAGTGACAAAGACTTCTTGAACATGGTTTTGAAGTTGTATTCAATCGCAGATTGTGAGGAGTCTTCAGTTTACTTTAAAGCATCTGCATACAAGCATGCAATTGAACCATCAGCAGGTTCTGCTATGGGTCTTGCTCAGCAAGCTTATCTTAAGAAAGACAGATCAACTGCTTTGAACTATTTCAAGCAAGCAGTAGATTTGGAAACTGACAAGGCAGCTAAATCCAAATTGCAGATTAAGATAGCTACTATTTACAAGGAAATGGGTAACTATACAGCTGCACGTGAAGCTGCAAGAACATCATTGACATACCAAGCTAATTCTACAGCATATATCATCATTGGTATGCTATATGCAGAGTATAACTCATCAATTTCAGATGACTATACAATAAAACAAACAGCTTTCTGGGCTGCTGTGGATAAATTGGAACGTGCAAAGGCAGTTGACCCTTCTTGTACAGCTGCAGTTAATAAGTTGATTGCTTCTTACAAGGATGTATTCCCAGCAAAATCTGAGTTGTTTATGAGAGGTATCAAGGATGGTGATTCTTATACAGTTCCTGGTTGGATTGGTGAAAAAACAACGGTAAGAGGTAAATAAGTATCGTGATATCTTGTAAAATAATAATGAAACGTATGGCAGTTGCTTCGGCAATTGCTATATGTTTCTTTTTTTCTTGCTCTGAGGGAAATGAGGTGGTAGACATCTCATCCGACCCATCTATGACGGCCAGACTCACTGCCACAGATGTAACCACGTTGGTTTCAGACTCTGGAATCACAAGGTACCGAGTGGACGCAAAAGTGTGGAAGGTCTTTGATCGGGTGGAGGATCCTTATTGGGACTTCCCTGAAGGAATCCATTTTGATAGGTTCGATCCAGATATGAATGTGGATGCGGAAATAGAGAGTAAGAAGGCTGTATATTATACAACACGTAAATTTTGGGATTTGAAAGATAGTGTTCATGCCATGAACTTAAAGGGAGAACATTTCGAATGTGACCAGCTTTTCTGGGATGAGAAAGCAGAACGCGTCTATACGAACGGGAAGGTTAAAATTACGCAACAGGACAAAATAATCTATGGAAAAGGCTTCGAATCCAATCAGACTTTTACCAAGTATGTGATAAAGAAGCCGGAGGGTATTTTCCCTATTGAGGATAAATAAAGAGGAGTTTTGAATTTTTGTTAAATTTTTATTTCCAAATATTCAATAAATTTTGTAATTTCGTGCGCTAATTTTAAGGATTTGATATAAAAAACTATTAATATTCATATAAATGGCTACATTAGAGAAAATTAGAAGTCACTCGGGAATTTTGATTGGTGCGATTGCACTTGCCCTTTTGTGCTTCGTTGTTGGTGATGCTTTGAATAATTCATCTAATCTTTTCAATGGATCTAGAACACAAGTTGGAAAAGTTGAAGGAGAGTCAATGTCTATCGATGAGTTTCAAAAGCAGGTGACTGTGATGTCAAATGTATATAAAGCCTCTGGGCGTCAGGTCCGTGAAGAGGATGCGCGTGAAGCTGCATGGAATACATTTGTTCAATCATCAATATTGAAAAAGATTTCAGAAGAAACCGGAATTAGCGTTTCTAAAGCGGAGTTGTCTAGAGCTCTTTTCTCAAAGGATAATTATCATCCTATGCTTAGACAAAATCCTCTTCTCTATGATAATAACAATCAATTCAGACCTGAACGTGCAATCGCTTTTGTAAATCAACTTGATTCACTTCCTGAAGATACTAAGTCTCTTTGGTTGTTCTGGGAGAATGCACTAAAAGAGCAGATTATGCTTGATAAGGTACAGTATCTTGCTATTAACGCAATGTCTGCACCAAAAGCTATGGTTGATTTCCTTGATGAAATGAATGGCAAATCAGTTAAGGTTGTTTGTGCTGCAAAAGAGTACAGAGCACTTCCAGATTCTCTGTTTATTCCATCTGAGGTTGACAAAAAACGCAAATATGATGAGCGCAAAGAGTTATATAAGACAGATGAGGTTCGCTTTATGAAAACTATCGTCTATAATATTACTCCTACTCAGGATGATTACGATCAAACAGCTGAGAAGGTGAAATTCGCTGAGTCAGAGTTAAAGAATGTTACAGAGGAAGAGTTGACATATTTCATCTCTCAAGAGTCAGATGCTGATAAACCATTTATCCCTTACTATCAGTCAGAAAACGATATTGATCCTGCAATAAAGGAGTTCGCTTTTTCTGCTAAAAAGGATTCTGTAATGCCTACTTTCTTGGATGGTGATTCTTACAAAACTGCTAAAGTGTTGTCTGATATCGTGTCTCGTCCAGATTCCGCTAAGATAAGCGTTATCGTGATTGGTTCTAAATCTATAGATGAGACTCGTGCGAGAGTTGATAGCTTGATGAAAGTTTTGAAAGATGGCGCTGATTTCTCTGCTGTTGCAGTAAAACACTCTATGCATCCTTCTGTTCGTCAGAATATGGGTGATATGGGATGGATTAAAGAGGGTCAATTCGGATTGGATACATTTGATCACATGGTATTCAAGATGAAAGTGAACGAAATTTCTAATATAGAAACTCCTAATGGTACCTTTATTGTAAAAGTAACAGACTTAACAAAACCTGTTAAGAAAGTTCGTGTTGCTTCAATCACTAATAAAGTTGTTCCAAGCATGACGACATACCACTCAATCTACGAAAAAGCTAATCTCTTTATTGCTAAGAATAGAAATTCTAATAGTTTCGAAGATGCTGCAAAAGAGGCTAATTTGTTGGTTCGTGATATGGGTCCTATGACAGAAAACCAAAATAGTGTATACTATTTAGAGGATTCTCGTCAGATAGTTAAATGGGCTTTTGAAGCAGAAAAGGGTGATGTTACTCCAAAACCTTTCGATTGCAAAAACTTATATTTGATTGGTTATTTGAGCGATGTGATTGAGAAGGGATATTACCCATTCTCTAATCAAAATGTTCAACAAAATTTGGAATACCTCGTTCGCAATGATATGAAGGCTGAAGAGTTGATGCAAACAATGAAAGATGTAGCAGATATCTCGTCTGTAGGTGTTCTTGATACTTTCACAGTTTCATTTACTGATGTGGCAATTCCTCATTATGGTAATGAACCTGCAGTGGTAGCTGCAGCTTACAAGGCTTCTGCTAATGACTTTGTCTCTCCAATTAAGGGAGAAAACGGAGTGTTTGCTTTGAAAGTCCTTGAAGTACAAGAAAATGCTCAGACTCCATCTTCTGCAGTAAAATTGACGAACTCAATCTTCTCTTATGTTAGAGATAGAATGTTCAAGTCATTGGTTGATAACGCTGATAAATCAGATAATCGCTCAAGATTCTATTAATCCTTGAGATATTGGAAATAGGCACAGGCGAGTTTTTGCTCTCTGTGCCTTTTTTTATATATTTGCGATATGGAAGCTTTTTTAGGTAAGACATTAGATGAGTTGAAGCAGGTTGTGACCTCTCTTGGGTTGCCATCATTTGTGGCAAAACAGATAGCCAGTTGGATTTATCAGAAGAGAGTGCGCTCAATCGACCAGATGTCTAATATCTCCTTGTCTAATCGCCAAAAACTATCTTCTATATACGAGATTGGCTGCTATTCTCCTATAGATGTTCAGACCTCTACAGATGGTACTAAGAAGTATCTGTTCAAGGTCAAATCGTTTTATGTGGAGTCTGTTTTTATTCCAGAAAAAGACCGCGCTACGTTATGCGTTTCCACACAGGTTGGTTGTAAGATGAATTGTTGTTTCTGTGCAACAGGAAAACAAGGATTTTCTTCTCAATTAGATGCAACGGATATCTTAAACCAAATTATCTCTTTGCCTGAATTTGAGCAATTGACAAACGTTGTCTTTATGGGTATGGGAGAACCATTTGATAATACAGACAATGTTTTGAAAACATTGGAAATCCTAACGTCGGATTATGGATTGGCATGGAGCCCTAAACGAATTACCGTTTCCACTGTTGGCTTGATACCTGGCATGAAACGCTTTTTAAAAGAGTCTAAATGCCATCTTGCAGTGAGTCTTCATAACCCAATTTCAGAGGAGAGAAAGGCTTTAATGCCAGCAGAAAAAGCATTTCCAATAGCTGAGGTGATTGAAGAGATAAAAAAATATGATTTCTCAGGACAACGTCGCGTATCTTTTGAATATACTATGTTCAAAAACGTGAATGATCAGGTACGTCATCAGAAAGCTTTGAGTCAGCTGCTGAATGGATTGGAATGCCGTGTCAACTTGATCAGGTTTCATGTGGTTCCTGGAATAGATTTGGAAGGAACTCCAATGACTCAGATGGAGAAGTTCCGTGACGACTTAAACAAACGTGGAATAATTGCTACAATCCGCAAATCACGTGGTGAGGATATCTTGGCGGCATGTGGTCTCTTATCAACCAAAAAATTAGAGTGCAATAACAAATAATAAAAGATATGTGTATGAAAAAGAATATTCTTATACTGACTTTGTTGATCTTAGGTTTCAGTTCTTGTCGGAAATACAATTCTCAGGACGTACTGCCAACTGCTACTGGTGCTTTGTTCGATCTGACAATATTTGGTGATCCTAAGGTGTGGAATGATACGGTTGGGAAAAAAATGATGGAGATATTTGATGATGATACTCCTGGTTTGCCACAGTCTGAACCTTTGTTCTCTGTTACATTCTTCCCCGAAAGTAACTTGGACAAAACCATGAGTTTGTCTCGTAATATTATATGTTTTAGAGTGGATCCTAACACTTATACCAAGGGCTCAATCTCTTTTCAAAGAAACAAATGGGCTAAGATACAGGCATTGGTGCGCATGACTGCTCCTGATCAGGAAACATTGGTAAAAGAGTTGGAAGCAAACAAACAGACGATTATCGATTTCTTTGTTGATATTGAGCATGAACGTTCAGTACAATACTATAAACGTTATTCAAATGAGATGTCTGCACGTCTGATCTATGATAGTGTGGGTGTTAGATTGGTTATCCCTGATTTTCTAAATAAAACGAAGGGGGCTAAGAATTTTGCATGGCTCTCTAATGCAAATGAGGTTGCTAGACAAGACATTGTTGTCTATCGTGTTCCTTATAGATCAGATGCAGACTTTGGTTTGGATAGACTACTTGCAGTGAGAGATTCTGTTATGAAAAGAAATATTCCCGGACCTTCAGAAGGTTCGTATATGTCTACCGAGATGGAAAACTATCCTCCTGTTGCTCGTGCGATGATTGTTGATAGTGTATATTGTGTTGAGGTTCGCGGACTTTGGCGCGTGGAAGGAGATTTCATGGGTGGACCATTCGTGAGCAGATCATACTATGATCAGGCACACAATGATATTGTGACGGTGGAGGCATTTGTTTATTCACCACGCGAAAAGAAAAGAAATAAAATGAGATTGACGGAAGCCATAACAACATGCGTGAAGTTTGAGTAATTTTTATTAATTTTGGTGAAAATAAAATTTGTATGGAAGAAATAAATAAAATAAGAGTTGGTATCACACAAGGTGATATAAATGGAATTGGCTATGAGGTGATTATCAAGACTCTTGCCGATTCTAGAGTGAATGAGTTCTGTGTGCCAATTGTATATGGATCGTCAAAAGCTGCAGCATATCATAGAAAAGCATTGAACATAGAGAATTTCAATCTAAATGTGATCAACACTCCTTCTGAGGCAAATACAAAGCGTTCCAATATCATCAATTGTGGGGATGAAAACATAAAAGTGGAATTGGCAAAGTCGACGGAAGAGGCAGGAATGGCTGCTTTCTTGGCTTTGGAACGTGCTACTGCGGATTTGCGTGATGGTTTGATCGATGTGTTAGTGACAGCTCCAATTAATAAGAAAAACATCCAATCTGATAAATTCCATTTCCCTGGTCATACAGAATATTTGCAAGATAAGTTTGCAACAAATGGAGAAAAGGGACTTACAATGTTGGTGAGCGACGTACTTCGCGTTGCTGTTGTTACAGGTCATGTGCCTGTTCGCCAAATCTCATCATACATCAATGTGGATTCAATCGTCTCTAAATTGAAGGATTTGAACACCTCATTGAAACAGGATTTCGCTATTCAACGTCCTCGTATTGCTGTACTTGGTTTGAACCCTCATGCAGGAAATAATGGTGTGTTGGGCGACGAGGAGGAGGAGATTATTATTCCTGCCATGAAAAAGGCTACGGAACTTGGTATTACATGCTTCGGACCTTATCCTGCTGATGGATTCTTTGGAGCTGGTAGCTTCAAAAATTTTGATGCAGTCTTGGCAATGTATCATGATCAGGGACAGACTCCTTTCAAATGCATTGCTATGGAGAGTGGTGTTAATTACACAGCTAATCTTCCTATTATCCGTACATCACCTGCTCATGGCACTGCTTACGACAAGGTGGGTATTGGTAATGCTTCGGAAGAATCATTCAGAAATGCACTTTACTTGGCTTGCGATATCTTCAATTGCAGAAAACAATATGTGGAGTTATCGAAAAACAAATTGAAGAAACAAGAGGTCGAAATTAGTGGTCAGGTTGAATAAACAAATAGAACCCCATAAAAAAATCAGAGTGGAATTTCCACTCTGATTTTTTTTGTTTATGTCAGAACCAATCCTATGGTTGGTTCTGAACTTTTTTACCTTATTTTTTCAGAATTCTTACTGTCGTCTCACCATTAGGTGTGGAAAGTTTCAGTAAGTAAATTCCTTCTGGTAGCGCATTGACATCGATACCTTCGTTACTGCTAACAGATACTTTCTTCAACATAACACCTGTGATGGAGGTGATGGTAGCTGAGATTTCCTTATCCCAAGGGAAGGAAACAAACAATTTGTCGCTGGTAGGATTAGGATATACCTTGATAGTGGCATCTCCTACAGAAATGATTGGATTATCCAATATGACAGCGTAAATGTTTTGCTTCTCAGGAGTTGGTATTCCAGTTACTTTCCATTCAGGTGCATAGTATTCGCCCATTCTGATGTAAGACTCATTCTCGTTGATGTGAGTATATCTAACTGAGTCGATAATGACGAATGTGCTATCAGAGCCATTAACGGTCACATAAGAGAGGTAAAGCGTGTTCTCTTTGGATGCAGGCAATTTGAAGTTGGTGTGTAATGGACCTTGTTCAGGATCCTTGTCAGCCCAGAAGAGTTTGTATCCGTTTGCAGGGATGATGGCAGCACTAGAATTTGGAATTTTGAATTTTCCTAACGTGTCTTTGTTGATAGACAAATACAAACCGCTTAGATCGTATTCAGAATCACCAGCATTGTATATTTCAAACCAGTCGTCTTGCTCTCTGAACTCGTCTACAAAAACGGAGTTAGATGTACAGATTTCGTTGATATATAAATGTCTTGAAGATGGATTGTAGTTTTTGTCTTCAACATATACAGCTTTGAACTTTTCTCCTTTAAATGTTCCTGTGCATACAATATTCTCTGAGGTGTATGCTGAATCACCAATGGAGATCTCCCAATGATCGAAACGATATCCTTTAGGCTCAATAGCTTTGATTCGATAATTGGTATTGGTGAAGAAGTAACTATTGAAGTCGGAAATCTTAATAGGCTCTTCGTTGATACTGAATTTAGCTGATGCTAAATCTGAGTAGATACGAATAGGAAGTGTGTCACGATCGAAATACTTAGCGATTCTTCTGAAAAGAGTCTTAGGCCTCTTCTCAGCAAATGTCTTCATGCTGTTGATATCACTTTCGAAGTTTGCTTCAATCTTTCCTACACTAGATATCTTTTTGATGTAGCGATCAACGTCGGGTTTGATATTGTTCACCAAACTATCCAAGATATGTTTTGCTCTATCTGGATTGAATGTAGTGGCTAAGTGTACACAATTCTTTGCGAGGAATTTCTCTTTTACTAATTCATTTTCAATGTATGCAGAGAACAAAGGATGACCAGTGGCAGTTACCATAGCATTATTGCTATAGTTGGCTCCGTATAGTGAATATCCGAAATCAGTGTCGTATAGAATCCATCTCCACTTACCATCTGTTTTTTGTGCATCAGTTCCTTTTTTCTTCCAACATTTGATGTTTCCACCAGGCCAGTCAGTATTGTTGTAATAGATTTCAGCCATAAAGTAGTTGAGGAACTCATTGATATCAATACGTCTGTCTATTTGGTCGTATGTCCACTGATTGTTAATACTGTCTAGTTTCACTTGTCTGTTAATACTGTCTTGTCTCGCTTCTGATTTTAGTTTTTCCAAGTATTCTTGATCATATTCCTTAGTATTATCTGGATTCTCAGCTTTGTTAATACTGTCTAATTTCGCTTGTCTGTTAACTCTGTCTTTTTCCGCTGCAGATTTTAAATTTTCTATGTGTTCAGCCAATATCAACAATTCGTTGTATTTGCTATCTGGTTCATTGGCATGTTTACCTTCATTAATATAGAACTCATCCTCATCCAATCCGTAGTTAGACCAGATGAAGTCTTTGTTTGTTCTTTCTCGAATATTTAACATACCATAGAAACTTCCGTTAATGAAGACCATGGAAGGTTGATAGGCCTGATGGTCGATGTCTAATTGACCGATAAGTAAGGTCTGCATAAAACCATCGCGAAGGTAAGAACGTCCGTAATCGTTACCAGAGTTACGCAACACGACACTTTTCCATTGAAGGTTAGGCTTCTCTGAGAAAATGCTATAGTTGAGTTCCTTCGCACCATATACTTTTCCGGCATTTACCTTGATGGATTTAATGTATTTCGTACGTGAGCAGGCACCGAAGTTTCCGATTTTCACCTCTTGATTCAAGCGCTCTGTTTTTCCTTGGTCGAATAATTCAAAATTGCAAGGTCTGTCCCAGTCGTTCCAGTAGTTGGCATATCTGTCCGGTCCGTTACATCCAGGACGAACCAGTTCTTTACCGTTAATACCAGCAACAAGTAGCCCTAATGTGTCACCATATAAAAGGAGTGAGTCTGATACGATTGATACGATAGGTAGTTTGTTTACCGTCTCATTGATGAAATAGGTTCCGGTTGTAACATCACTACTCATCTCTCCCTCTTTTACGGCAATAGCACGTAGAGGTGTGTTTTGTGAAATGGAGATGCTTCCTGTGTAGAGATTGCTTTTTGTTGTTGGTTCGTCTCCATTGGTAGTGTAATAAATCTTTGCAGATTTATCTGCAGCGGAGATTTCCACATTTTGATTTCCTTGGTAAAAACCAGGTGTCAAATTAAATTGAGGAGCCGCCGTTTTCCCTGTAGCCACACTGTTGCTTGCGTTAGTTGCATTGGGGGTTGCTTTTAAGAAATATCCATATTTATCCCCACCATCGACGATACGTCCGTATGAGATGTTTCGATAGGTGGTGTCGTAAGCCATCTTGTCGATGATGGAACCTTTCTCGTCAGATAAGTAAAGACAACCCTTTTTTGCAGGAAGCTTGAAATTGGCGTGTAGGGGAGCGTTCTCTTCGTTACTGTCAAAGTAGACCACGGCATATTCGCCCGGCTTTAAAATGACATTTTTGTTCATTTGCCATTTCGTTGGCATAGGAAGACTATCGGAAAAGAAGTAGAGGGATATGTCCACATCTTCCGCACCATTGTTATACAACTCTGCCCATCCAGAGAACTGGTAAGTATCGTCCACTTTATAAGTGACGTTTTTGGGCATTAATTCATTGATGACAATAGATGCATGCGCGCACACACTCATCATGATCATCATTAGACCAAAATAAAACTTTTTTACCATAACACTTAAATTAAAAAACATTTATACTTAACCTTAATAACAATTATGATTCAGTTAGAAAATCGTTGTGTGATTTTTCTGGTGTGCAAAGTAAATAAAAAATAAGGTCATAATCAAAAATTTCAGTGAATAATATGAAGAATTCAGCCAAAATTCATCTCGAATCTTTGTGTTTGAAAATTTGAAATCTTCCTTTGTGAATGTTGTCGTAAAAGTGTAACTTTGCCAGACTCTGATAAAGGGAATGATTTGCTATGGTAAATAAGGATTTACAAAGTGTCAAACAACGTTTCGGTATTATTGGTTCAGATACAATCTTGGACCATGCGATTAATGTTGCTGTTCAGGTGGCCAGTACCGACTTGTCTGTTCTCATAACGGGTGAGAGTGGAGTAGGAAAGGAACGTTTTCCTCAGATTATTCATGAGTATAGCGCCAGAAAACATTTTCCGTGTATTGCGGTGAACTGTGGTGCTATTCCTGAAGGTACAATAGATTCTGAATTGTTTGGCCATGAGAAAGGCTCTTTTACAGGTGCAATATCTGATAGAAAGGGTTATTTTGAGGTGGCAGACAAGGGAACTATCTTTTTGGATGAGGTAGGTGAACTGCCGTTGACGACGCAGGTTCGCTTGTTGCGTGTTTTGGAGACGGGTGAATTCATCAAGGTGGGTTCTTCTAAGGTTCAAAAATGTGATGTGAGAGTGGTTGCGGCAACAAATCTAGATATACCAAAAGCAATAGCAGAAGGTCGTTTCAGAGAGGATTTGTATTATCGATTGAATTCAGTTCCTATCTCGGTCCCTCCTTTGAGAAATCGTGGAACAGATATCTATTTATTGTTCCGTAAGTTTGCTGTGGATTTTGCCGAGAAGTATCAGATGCCTCCTATTAGTTTGACAGATGAAGCTCGTCAGCTGCTGTTGCACTATCCATGGCCAGGCAATGTCAGACAACTGAAGAATATCACAGAACAAATTTCCGTGTTGGAAACCAAACGTGAAATCACCAAGGATGTCTTGTTGAATTATTTGCCTAATCAGAGGGCAAATAACTTGCCAGCATTGTCTTCTCTTTCATCTTCTGATAAATCATTCAGTAACGAGAGAGAGATTCTCTATCAAGTCCTTTTTGATATGAAGAAGGATATGAACGACTTGAAAAAGTTGGTGAACGATATTATTCAGAGTGGAAACGTGGATACTTCTCATCTCTCTGTGTCGGATATACAGACAATGCAGACTGTTTTCCCTGAGTCTTATACTCAGCCGTCGCCAAGTGTTGTATCTTCTCCTACTACTATAAATACGGGTGTGACAAGTGGTGGTTCTTCCTCTAAAATAAAGGATCAGCGTGATATCCAAGATATGGAGGAGTATGTGGAAGAAAACTTGTCGTTGGATGAGGTGGAAAAAGAGATGATCAGAAAGGCATTGGAGAGAAATAATAACAAACGTAAATACGCTGCTCAGGATTTAAATATCTCTGAGCGAACCTTATATCGAAAAATAAAAGAGTATGGGTTGGAATAATAGACGCAGTTTGTTTTCATTTTTGTGTGTTGCACTGCTGATTGTGGTGACTTCGTGTCGTATCTCATACAAATTCAATGGTTCTTCCATTGATTACACAAAGATAAAGACAATCTCCATTCAGGATTTTCCTAATAGAGCACCATTGGTATATGCTACCTTGGCAGCTGATTTCACTGAGAATTTGCGTGATGAGTTTTCATCAAAGACCAGTTTGAAATTGGTGGAGCAAGATGGTGATTTGCAGTTGTCGGGAGAAATCTCAGGCTATAATGTTATTTCTTCTGGTGTCGATGCCTCCGGACAAGCTGCAGAGTCTCGTTTGCAGATGTCTGTGCATGTGAAATTCGTCAATAAAGTTAATCCTTCGGAAAGCTTTGAAAGAACCTTCTCAGCCTACCAGGTCTTTTCGAATGAATACACCATCGATCAGGTGCAAGCCGAGTTGAATGAACAGTTGATGGATGATATCATTAACCAAATATTTAATGCGACTGTCGCAAACTGGTAATCATGACGCAAGCGGATATTAGAGATATGATCAATAATCCCGAGAGAATGGGAACTGACAGATTGCCTGAACTAACGGACATCTTGCAAGAGTACCCTTATTCTCAGACATTCCGTATGCTTTATTTAAAGGCATTGCATAATGTGGGGGATCTGCGATATGATACTGAATTGACGAAAACATCTCTATATGTGTTCAATCGTCGTGTCTTGTACGACCTAATTTATAAAAAGGTAAAGGTGGAAGATGTGCCAGAGTCGAAGTCGACCAGTACAAATTTTACCAATTCGATCTCTTCTCCGTCTGACGAAAACAAAAAAAATGTTAAAAACAGTGTCTTTTCGGAAGACATTTTAAGTGACTTGGAACGAAAAAAATCGATTGAGGTGCCATTGTTGAAAAAAAAATCTGATGAAAAAAGACAAAGCCTAATCGATAAATTTTTGGAGGACAGTGAGTCGAAAGATATGACGATAAGTGTAACGGAAAGCTCTAATAATCAGGATAATGAAGATAAAACTTCACAACAGGGAAATGGAGAATGTTACACAGAAACGTTGGCAAAAATTTACATCAAACAGAGAAAATTTGAGTCGGCTATAAAAATATTTCAAAAATTGTGTTTGAAAAATCCAGAAAAAAGTGTTTACTTTGCAGACCAAATCAGATTTCTAGAAAGACTGATGGAAAATTTATAAACAATTAAAAAAGACATGGTTTATACAGTAATTACGATTATCATTGTGTTAGCTTCAATCCTTTTGATAGGTATAGTGTTAATCCAGAATTCTAAAGGTGGAGGCTTGGCATCAAGTTTTCAAGCACAAAACCAAATCATGGGTGTGAGGAAAACAACTGATTTTATCGAGAAAGCAACTTGGGTTTTGATTATTGTGGTTGTGTTTTTAAGTATTGTGTCGGTGAAATTCTCTCATAATGAGAATACAGGTGATGAGTCGCAGGTGAAGGAGCAGGTTGAGGATATACTTCCATCAAGCACAACAACTAATCAAGAGTAAAAAAAGAAAAAAAGTTTAAAATCCATTTATGAAGGTCTGAATCTTAGGATTCAGACCTTTCTTTTTTATGATATGAGTTCTTAAATTTTGGCTCTATTGTAGAGTTTGTTTCGATAGGGTAGTGTTGCAGAAACTGCTGAAAAATGTGTTAATACATGATTCATACTAATGGATTTTAGACGGTCAATTTATAGAACCCACCTTTATTATAAAGTAATTTGACAAATCGCATTTAATGTGGTAGATATTTTTTATTTTTGTGATGTGAAAAATATTGTTGTATTTTTAATGTTCATGCTATCTCCCGTCATTTCATTGTTTGCGGGGGTCTATTCTGCAGAGGATGTACCAATGGTACATTTGCAGGATAAGAATCGTTATGTGTGCAACCCAGATAACATATTGAGTTCAGATTCTGTATACGTTATGGATACCATGTTGGCTAATCTAGAGGCAACAACGGGTATTGAGGTGGTCGTGGTGGCTGTAGAACAGGTGAAGAATGGTGATTGTTATGATTTCGCATTTAATATAGGTAACGGACAGGGCGTAGGAAAAAAGAAGATTAATAATGGTTTGGTGATTGTCTTGTCGACGAAGGATCGATGCGTTCAGTTTGTTACAGGTTACGGCTTGGAAGAGTTTTTGCCAGATGCGATTTGTAAAAGGATACAGGTGCAATCCATGAATGATGCTTTTGCGGAAGGACGTTGGTCAGATGGTATGACTGCGGGGGTTAGACGCGTTTGTGGTGTCCTCACAGGTACTATGGATGCTGAGCTGGAAGAAGAGGGTCTTATGGATTATCTGCCTACGCTCATTTTTGTGATTGTGTTGATTGCATTCCTGATGTGGATGGAACGTAGAAAAAGGAAATGTCCGGTATGTGGAAAATATACATATAACCAAACACATAGTAAGGTGATAAAACGTTCTGGTAGATACATTGACCGATTAATAACATATGAATGCTTAAATTGTGGATACAAAACGAATAAGAAAGTCCATCAATATAAAGACTCAGATTATAGTGGAGGATTCGGCGGCGGATATGGCGGATTCGGTGGATCTCATGGCGGATTCAGTGGTGGATCGTTCGGCGGTGGTTCGTTTGGAGGCGGTGGCGCAGGTTCTCGTTTCTGACGGTTCTTTGTCGGTGTTATGATAGAAAAATATAAAACAATAATATAAATAAAGAAGATTATGAGTAAAACAGGAATTATTTTAATTGGTGTGCTGGCAGTTATTGCCATTTACCTTTTCTCCGCCTATAATTCTTTGGTAACGAAAGATGAGGGCGTGACTGCTGAGTGGCAAAATGTAGAGGCTGCTTACCAACGTAGAGCTGATCTAATCCCTAATTTGGTGGAGACTGTTAAAGGATACGCAAAACACGAGTCTACAACATTGAAGGAGGTAATTGAGGCAAGAGCAAATGCTACATCCATAAAGATCGATCCTAGCAATGTTACTCCAGAGCAATTGGCAGAGTATATGAAAGCTCAAAATGGAGTTTCTAGTGCATTGAGTAGATTGATTGCTGTAGCTGAGAGTTATCCAGATTTGAAGGCTAATCAAAACTTCTTGGAGTTGCAATCTCAGTTGGAAGGTACAGAGAATCGCATTGCTGTGGCTCGTAAGAACTATAATGATGTGGCAAAGGATTTTAATTCTGCTATTCGTCGTGTTCCTAACAATATCATTGCATCTTTCGCAGGATTGGAAAAACATGCATACTTTGAGGCTGAAGAAGGTGCAGAAAAAGCTCCTAAAGTTCAGTTCTAGTCTATTCAATCAGTATAGAGAATACAAAAAAGGTGGATGATTCATCCACCTTTTTTCATATCTATAGGAAGTGTCTGTTTGTAGGACCCTTCTTTTTTAATATTCAATTTTGTCGCTTTTGTTTTCCCACATCTCGAAAGCTTCTAACGCTTCTTCTCGCATCAATTGCTCGCGAGGCATCGATCTCTTCTTCGGATTCTTATCCAGCTCTTCGTAGATGAAATGATCGTCAAATCCAATCTTCTTCGCATCCTCTTTCTGATTGGCGTAATAATAGCGATCTATATGTGCCCAATACATAGCAGACAGACACATGGGACAAGGTTCACAAGATGCATACAACTCACAACCAGACAAATCGAAAGTCTTCAGTTTTTTGCAAGCCTTGCGAATGGCCATCACTTCAGCATGTGCTGTTGGGTCATTGTTGATTGTCACTTTGTTGTTGGAACTTGCAATGATTTCTCCGTCCTTCACGATGACTGCTCCGAACGGTCCGCCATTGTTTAAAACGCTTCTCTTCGAAATCGCAATGGCTTTTTTCATAAAATATTTTTTTTCATTCATCTGCTTCATCTGTTTCAGCGTTAGGAGAAATAGAATTGTTGGATTTGTATTTTCCAGCTTTCGTGTTTTCTGCAATCTTACTGAGTGATTCAATTGTATAATTGACATCATCCATTGTATGAAGTGGAGTAGGGATGAGACGAATCATAACCTTTCCCTCTTCAATATATGGATACAGAATATTCACACAGAATATACCGAAGTTCTCTCTTAAATCCATCATCATGTGTACCGCCTCCTGGATGTTTTCCATCTCCATGTATACTGGGGTGACGGCAGATGATGTTTTACCAATGTTCAGACCCGCTTTCCTCAACCCCTTTTGAAGTGCCTCTGTGATTGTATTAAGTTTTTTCAGTTGCTCAGGATGGTTGATGATGTAGTCTAATCTATTGATGGCACTTGCAGTGATGGCGGAAGGTAGCGCTTCTGAGAAAGTTTGTGATCTCATGTTGTATCGCAGATAGTTGATCAAGTCTTCGCTTCCTGCCACGAAACCACCGGTGATGCTCATAGCCTTTCCGAATGTGCCTACTAACAAATCAAGTTTGTCCTGCACTCCAAAATGATCAGCCACACCAATTCTGTTAGGACCCACAGTGCCAAATCCGTGAGCATCTTCCACAATCAGAAGGAAATCATATTTTTCTTTTAAAGCAACGATCTTGTCTATGGGAGCAAACTCGCCTGTTACACCGATGACGCCTTCTGTAACAAACAAGACGCCACCATCTTTCTCCTTTGCCGTCTCACAAGCTTTCTTAACCTGCTCTTCAATGGCATCTATGTCATTTTTGTAGTATATAAAGCGACGGTTGGAGTGCAGACGTATACCATCTTGTATGCTAGAATGAACGTCATAACTATACACGACAGTATCATTTTTGCAGCATAGAGAGTCGATGATTGATATCATTCCTTGATAGAAGGAGTTGAGCACAAAGCAATCCTCCATTTTGACAAATTCAGCGATTTTGCTTTCTAATGCTTCGTGTAGTGAGGTCTGTCCTGTCATTAGTCGAGAACCCATTGGATTGGAGAATCCGTATTGAGTGACCAGTTCAGTCTCCTTTGCCTTTATTTCTGGATTGCTAGCAAGCCCATAATAATTATTCATGCTCCAATTCAGAACATCTTTTCCTCTAAAGGTCATGTGAGGGCCAATCTCTCCTTCTAGTTTGGGGAACATAAAATAGCCGTGTGCTAATTTGCTCCACTGACCTAATACTCCAAGATTATTAAGTACTCTTTCTCGAATTTCCATTTCTAATTTATATTGTTAGATAGATTTGTCGGATTAAAATAAAACCATTTCTGCGGCATCCTCTTCCAATACGGTGTTATCTTTGGTTGAGCAATCGTACCTTTGAGTTGTAACAAATGGTTCTGTTCTTGAATATCCGATGGTAGTGTCATTGTACACTTTATTCATGTATTTACCCCAGATAGGGAGTGCCGTAGCGGAACCTTGACCGTTTCGGAGGTTGTCGAAGTGGATATCACGATCTTCTCCACCTACCCATACTCCAGTGACAAGGTTAGGCACGAAGCCCATAAACCATCCATCTGAGTTGTTTTGCGTGGTTCCTGTTTTTCCTGCCACTGGTGTTTCCCATCCTACGCAGTAGTCGTAGCGTTTCGTACGTAGACGTAATCCCGTACCACCATTGATAACACCTTGTAACAAGGAAATCATCTTGGAAGCTGTCTCTGGATCATACACCTCTTTCATTCTTGTATCGAATGTGGAAATGATATTTCCGTTGTTATCTTCAATTCTTGTTACTAAAACGGGTGTGGCTTTGATTCCTTTGTTGGCAAATGCTGTGTATGCGGAAACCATCTCGCTGATTGACACATCCATTGCACCCAAGCAGATAGGAGGAACAGGGTCAACCTTGCTCTTCAGATCCAACGAGTTGTTGAGGAAATTGGCAAAACGACCAGCACCGATTTGTAGTACTAAGTGAGCAGATATCCAGTTGTTGGATGTCTGAAGACCTCTTTTCAATGTGATCATCTTACCTACCTCCTGCTTTCCTGACTCTCCGTAAGGCACGTTTTTAGGTTCCCATATTATGTGCGAAACAGGATCCTCGTAGTGAGGTTGTACGTTAGGTACTTCTGTACATGGCTCCATACCCTCAATCATAGCCATTGTGTAAAGGAATGGCTTGATGGTGGAACCTACTTGTCTCTTTCCTGTGGATACCATATCGTATTGGAAGAAGTTGAAGTTAGGTCCTCCCACGTAAGCTTTGACGTGTCCGTTGAATGGGTCGATAGACATCAGACCCGCACGTAAGAATGATTTCTGATAGCGGATGGAGTCCATAGGGGAGAGAATAGTGTCTTTGCAACCTTTCTCCCAGTCAAATACGGAGACTGTGATAGGTTTGTCGAATATCTCTCGTATCTCTTTTTCTGATTTGCCAGCCTGCTTCAACCAATAATAACGGTCGCTCATTCTCATAGATTTAACAAGAATGGAATCAACTTGAGCTTGTGTCGATTTGTTGGAGAACGGAGCCTTCTTATTTTTCTGATTGCTTTTCTCTTTGAAGAACAAAGGTTGTAAATAGCCACCTAAGTACTCTTTCACCGCATCTTCCGCATATTGTTGCATACGAGAGTCGATTGTGGTGTAGATCTTCAAACCATCTGCATATAGGTTGTACGGTGTGCCATCAGGTTTTAGATTCTTATTACACCATCCATATAATGGGTCTTGTGCCCATGATAATGAGTCTTCATAATACTTTTGACGCATCCATTTAGGATATTTAGAAGGGTCTGGCTCTTTAGCATTCATGATTTTTCGTAGGTGTTCCCTAAAGTAAGGTGCCAATCCCAGTTTGTGATCCACTTTTTGATAGTTGGTCACAAGTTCCAATGCTGATAAAGAGTCGAGTTGCGCCTTCTCAATCTTATTGTTGACTTGCATTTGTGACAATACGATGTTTCGTCTCGTCAAGCAATTCTCTTTGAATTTTTCTCTGATAGGATCGTATAGCGTTGGGTTTTGTAACATGCCCACTAATGTGGCAGCCTCTTCTATGTTCAAATCTTTAGGAGTCTTGTTAAAGTAAATTTGTGCGGCAGATTTGATTCCCACGGCATTGTGGTTCCAATCAAATTTGTTGAGATACATGGTGATGATCTCTTCTTTCGTGTAATATTTCTCCAGTTTGACAGCGATCACCCATTCTGTGAGTTTTTGCTTCATTCTTTCTATTTTATCCTTAGCACGTTCCTCGGTGAAAAACAATTTGGCCAATTGTTGTGAAATGGTACTTCCACCACCTTTGTCTTGTCCCATGAGGATTGTCTTAAAGGCAACACGTACCAAGGCTCTTCCGTCGATACCAGAGTGCTCGTTGAAACGAACATCTTCTGTCGAAATCAATGCGTCGACGACGTATGGAGAAATCTCTTCGTATGGAGTGTATATACGGTTTTCCTGACTCATGAAGTAACGTCCTAACGTCTTCATATCACACGTATAAATCTCAGTTGCATATTTGCTTTTAGGATTTTGTAGATCTTCAATTGGGGGCAGATAGCCGATTTTACCATCGCTGATAAGTTTGAAAATCATAAAGACTGATAATATTCCCACAAAGAATAATACCCATATTCCAATTAATATTTTTATGCCTAAACTAAATTTGCCTTTTTTCTCCATTTTTTAAAGATTTTAAATATCCAACAAAAATAAGAAAATTATTGTATTTTTGCCAACTCAAAGAAAGTAAAAATGAAGGCAATTTTCATAAGAATGTTGAATCTTGTACGCTCTTCGCAAAAAGAGTGGTCTTGCATAGCTGTGGATTCTCCAAGTGTGGACTTGGTGGGAAGGAATTTTTTCTTTCCTTTCCTATTGGTTATGGCGATTGCATTGGCACTTACATGCATCATAGAGTTGACAGTTGCGGATTTTGATAGCTTCTCTCAGTTTTTGGGATTTGTCGCAGTTCGTTTCCTCGTCGTCCTCTCTTCTCTGTTTGCAAGTGTTTATGGCTCAGCATTGATTATGCATGGACTTTTAAAGATTCGCTTTTTTCGTGTTGAAGAAAGAGCGTTTTACAAATGTTTTTCATTGTTTGTATACTCTTCCTCTATCATGTGGATAACGTTTATGTTGTCAATGATGATTCCATCTCTTTTCTTCTTGAAAGTGGCGGTTTTCTTGTTTGAATTTTACGTTATATGGTGCGGACTGACGGTCTATTATCCTACGATGAAAGACAATGTAAAGGGCGTTTTGATGTTTGTCGATGTGGTGTTGATGTTTATAAGTCCGATGCTGATGGTTAAAATAATGGAATTTTTGATGAATTAATTAGAATGAAGAATTATGGAAAAATTGAAAAATGACATACTCATTCGTAATAAACGAGCCTCTTTTGATTATGAATTGCTTGATACCTATCAAGCAGGAATCGTGCTGGTGGGTACAGAGGTGAAGTCAATAAGATTGGGTAAGGCTAGTCTCGTCGATACCTTTTGTTTCTTTAACGATGGGGAATTGTGGGTGAAGAACATGAATATTTCTGAATATTTTTACGGTACATACAATAATCACATGCCTCGTAGAGATCGTAAACTTTTACTGACAAAACGAGAACTTGAAAAAATCAGAAGACAAACCAAAGATACGGGATTTACTATTGTTCCGACGAAGCTCTTTTTGAATGAAAAGGGTTTGGCTAAGCTGGAAATCGCCGTGGCAAAGGGTAAGAAAGTATATGATAAACGTGAATCATTGAAGGAGAAGGATGATAGACGTCAGATGGATAGAGCAATGAAACATTAGTTGTTATGAATGATTCTTTTATTCGGTTGTCTGACGTTGTGCCAAGAATCTATGGCTTGGACTTCCCATCTTCTGTCAATTGGGACATTAAAAGAGGGGAACAATGGTGTGTGATAGGTCGCAATGGCACCGGGAAAACAATGTTGGCAGATATCTTAATGGGAAGATATGGAATCAAATCGGGTTCTATAGATTATGCCTTTTGGAATGAAGAATGTCGGAAACAAACAGGGAAATTATATCCAACAGAGACCATCCGTAAGGTGGGGTTCGAATCTGCTTATTTGCTTTCTGACTATAAAAACATGTATTATCAACAACGGTTTAACGCGTTGGAAAATGAATTCACACCTACCGTTGAAACTATGATTTCTTCTTTGCCAGATGATCAATATGTCAATGAGTTATGCGAACGTTTCCGTTTGAAGCCATTGTATTCCAAACATTTAATCATGCTATCTTCTGGCGAATTAAGACGGTTGCTTATCGTTTTGGCATTGGCTCAACATCCTCAATTGATTATATTTGATAATCCGTTTATCGGACTAGATGCTGCTATGCGTCGTGAATTGGACGATTTTTTTGTGGATTTATCCAAAATTCAACAGATGATCTTTCTAGTGCCTTCTGTTTCTGAGATGCCTAAGGTGACAACCCACGTGCTGAAGGCGGATTCATTACACTATGAGGTTATCGGAACGATAGAAAACTTCAGAGCGAAAGAGTGGATAGATGAGACCTTTAAGTCCGTCGAACCCATAGAGTTACCTCAATCACTTTTTTCTACGCCACATTCATATCAGTATGTTTTACAAATGAAAAACATCAACATCTCTTATCAGGGGATGACACTCTTTAAAAATTTAAATTGGGAGATTCGAAGAGGGGAGAAGTGGGCACTGCTCGGGAAAAACGGTTCGGGTAAGTCTACTTTGTTGAGCTTGTTGGTGGCAGATAATCCGAGAGCCTATTCGTTGGATATAACCATATTTGATCGAAAACGAGGTACGGGTGAGAGTATATGGGACATAAAAAAGCCAATAGGCTATATCTCTTCAGAAATGCATCTTTTCTTCAGAGAAAACCAGTCTTGCCTGAAGATTGTTAGTTCCGGATTCTTTGATACGATGGGACTTTTTGGCAGGTGTTCGGATGAGCAGGAGAAAATGGCGCTTCAATGGATGAAACTTTTAGGTATTGAATCATTGAAAGATCGTCCTTATTTGAAGTTGTCCAGTGGAGAACAACGATTGGTTTTGTTGGCACGAACGATGGTGAAGAACCCTGATTTGCTGATATTGGATGAGCCTTTGCATGGATTGGATGCGCAGAATAAAAGTAGATGCCGTGCAGTAATTGAGAAGTATTGTGAACAAAAGGGGAAGACTATGATATACGTGACGCATAGAACAGAAGAAATCCCTGCATGTGTGACATCAACATATGAATTGAAAAAAGAGGCTTAAAATTTTGTCTTTTATATTTATTTTGATATATTGCGAATTAAATATAGGGGATTCGTTGTGGAATTGCCCTTCCTACGGGAAAAATGAGGTGAGAATTAATGCAAAACGCGCTATTGTTGAACTTTAAACGTAGCTGACATGAAACAAATGATACGTCTATGCATATGTGTGATGATGATGTTTATATCCATCACTTCGTATGCGCAAAAAAATAAAGGTCCTGAATTTGAGGTAACACAGAACTCGGAGGTTTGTGATACCATTTGGAATGTAGCGGATAAACCCGTAGAATACCCTGGAGGGAATGCGGAGATGTACGATTTTTTGTTTAAGAACATGACAAATGGTAGTAATCTGCAAGCAGTGAGTGTTCAAAAGATGGTAGTGAAGATGTTGGTTTCTTCAGATGGTACAGTTGTAGAAAAGAAGGTATTGCGTTCCATCGATCAAGAACTAACACAAGATGTGTTACAAGCTATGGATAAGTTTCCCAAATTGATACCAGCAAAGAAGAACGGGAAAGACGTATGTGCTTATTTTTTAGTTTTGGTTGGCTTGACGAAGTGATAAAACTCACTATTTTATAATTTTTGGCATAGCAACAGGGAATGTTGCTATGCTTTGTTTTTTTTAATCTCTTCAATTTTCTTTTTAAGTTCCGCCGCCAGTTCGTAGTTTTCGGATTCGATGGCATGCTTTAATTGTTCTTCGTATATATTCACTTTAGAGATGATGAAGGAACTTTTGTTAGCCATGTTTTCGTTGGCCAGTCTCTTTTCCATCTTTTGGATGATGGGGGCATATATTACGGAGCACTCTTGTATGACCTGTTCTTCCGCATACAAAGGTTTCTTGTTTAGGTAGGCAATGGCGATGGCGTCCGTTGCTTTTATATCAAATGATTTCTCGGTGTTGTTGGCATCTTTGCAGACAATTTCTGCGTGATAGACGCTCTGTTTGTATTGCGTGATGCGAATTTCGGCTATCTGAACGTTGGTTTCGGTCAGATATTTTGAAAACACTTCATATAGCGAGGGACGAGGCGGACGTTTCTCGTACATAAATGACAATATGTGCATAGCCTCATTTTTGAGGGTGAAGATGCCAAATTTCTGATGCGATTTGATCTCTTCGATCACCAGGAGGAAACTGTCTTCCTGCGTGGAGTATAGATTGCAAACACGTATTTGTCTGTATGCCATGATGAGTTTTTTTTTACAAAGTAAAGAAAAAATAGGCGAAAAAAATATTTTAAGAGAAAGAAAAGTGCTATCTTTGCACCCGATTTATCCTTCGTGGTTCGAATAAGCGATGAAAATCCACCACCGGATGTAACTTTAATAGTATAATAAAATGTACGCTATTGTAGAAATTGCTGGACAGCAGTTCAAGGTTGAGAAAGACCAAAAGTTGTTTGTTCACCGTTTGGATGCAGAACGTGGTTCTGTAGTAGAGTTTGATAAAGTGTTGTTAATTGACAACGATGGAAACGTTGTTGTAGGCGCTCCAACAATTGATGGAGCAAAGGTAACAGCAGAAGTTGTTTCACATGTAAAGAGCGATAAAGTGCTTGTATTCCACAAGAAGAGAAGAAACGGATATCGCAAATTGAACGGACACCGTCAATGCATGACTGAATTAAAAATTAATAACGTAGTTGCTTAACTTTTAAAATTTTAGAGAAATGGCACACAAAAAAGGTGTTGGTAGTTCCAAGAACGGTCGTGAGTCAGCAAGTAAGCGACTCGGAGTTAAGATCTTTGGTGGTGAATTTGCAAAAGCAGGTAATGTTTTGATTCGCCAACGTGGTACAGTACATCATCCAGGTGACAATGTAGGTATGGGAAAAGATCATACTTTGTTTGCATTGGTTGATGGTATTGTTAAGTTCAGAAAGAAACAAAATGATCGCTCATATGTTTCTGTTGAACCATGTGCAGAGAGCTAATTAGTAATTAGTATATGTTAAAAAGGAAGGATTTTTTAAATTCTTCCTTTTTTTTTGCTTTTTTTATCATAAAACGAGTTGTAGTCATAAAAACAGTTTTATATATTTGTGAAAATGATTATTAACAACTAAATAAGGTGAAGATGAAGAAAATTTTTTGTGCGATATTATTTTTGACAGTATCCATATCTTTTTCTTTTGGAAAAGGAGCTCCCAAACGACCTAATAGTGAGAATTTCACGAATGGGTTGAAGTGTATTGAACAACAGGATTATGAGAATGCGTATAACTATTTCGTTAATGAATTGTCAAATAATCCCAAGAGTGGATATGCTTTGTATTGGATAGGATATATTAGAATGTTGTATTCTGAGTACGGTCGTTCGTTGGAGGCGTATACCGCAGCGATAAGTTTATTGCCACCTAAGGATACCCCTTATATGCAATCTGCTTATGCGGGTCGTTCTTCTGTCTATTTGAATCTTGGTGATACGGCACGTGCTTTGGCTGATCTTAATACGGGTATTAAAGTAGACCCATCTAATGTGACAATGTATAGTGATCGGGCGGAGATTTATTTCGTACAGAAGAAATATTCTCAGGCTGATGAAGAGTATAAAAAGATGATAAAGATAAATCCTGGTAGTTTGACAGCCTATATGGGATTGGGACGAAACTTAAAGGAAAAAGGTAAGTATGAAGAGGCTATCAAGCAATTTGACTATGTTATCTCTTTGGATGAAAATTATGCAGATGCGTATGCTTTTCGTGCTGACGCTTATAATCAATTGAAAAAATATGATGAAGCAACTTCTGATATAGTATCTACCTTTCTTTTGAAAGATGATCAAATGAAAGCTGTACGTTTGATGATTCGAATGGATAAGGAAGCAAAGCAGATGCTTATATCTAAAATGAAGGCTGAGATGGTGAAGAGCCCAGATAAAGTGATATGGCCTTTTTATATTGCTGAAGTAATCGAATCTATGTATGATTACAAGGGTGCTATTCCGTATTATGACAAAGCGCTCTCCCTTGAATTCTCAACTTCTATAAGTCGCCGCTTGTCATATTGCTATAAAAGTTTGGCTGCCTATGATGAAGCAATGAAATACATTGATTTGACAATTAGACTAGACTCTTCGAAGTATGATGAACTGGTTTCTAAAGCCTTCATCTACGTAGGGAAGGGCGATTTAAAATCAGCCATTTCAATAATGGATGAATATGTGAAGAAACGTCCGGATAGAAGTTATTCTTACAGAGAAAGAGCCACTATAAAAATGTTCAATAAACAATATGATGATGCTTTGGAAGATATGGATTTGGCTGTGACACTTGCTCCAAAATCAATCAGAGGTTATTTTTGTCGTGCAAGAATTTATGATAAACTAGGAAAAAAAGATAAAGCCGAGGCGGACTATAAAAAAGTCTTGGAGTTGGATCCTGACCACAACAGATCCTCTGATACTTATTATACTTTGGCAATACTAGGTAAAAAGGACGAAGCGGAAAAAGCGATGAGTGATTTTTATAAAGATGATCAAGAATTAGAGGAGAAGTCTAATGTCTATTATAATAAGGCATGCTTCTATTCAATTGTTGGAAAAACGGATGAAGCAATAGAAAACTTGAAAAAGGCACTCGAGAATGGTTGGCGCGATTTCTCTCATATCGGCTACGACCCAGATTTGGATGCCATTCGAGAACTTCCTAAGTTTAAAGAACTCATTAAAGAGTACAAGGCAAAACTACAAGAGGAACTAAAGGAAGTGAAGAAGATAAAATCCAATGTTAACATAGAGGAACAGTTGAAGCTGAAAGAGGAGGAGAAGAAGGTAAATGAATTATAGGAGAGTCCTAGCAATTTATTAGGTTGAATATTATTTGTAGAGACGATGTGCGCATCGTCTCTACTATTACGAAAAACATCATAAAAGGGAATAAGAGCGAGAATATTTTATAAAATAATCAGAACCCACATTCGTTTTACTATTGGATATGTTTATTCAAACATAAAATGGTGGAAAATAAAAAAATATTACGTATGAAAACATTCAAGATTTATTTATTGCTATTGGGGCTGTGTTTGGGACTTCAATTGGCAGAGGCAAAAGGGAATGACGACTCATTTTATATGACTAAAGGACTTGAGGCCTTGGACGCTAACGATTATGTCGTTGCACATGATATGTTTAAAAAAGAACTGGAGGAAAACCCTAAGAATGGAATTGCATACTCTATGATGGCCATTGTTGCCTATCAAACGAATGAGTATGATTTAGTAAAAGAGTATGCGGAGAAGTCTTTGACTTTGCTCCCCAAGAAAGATACTGAATTCCGTTTGCTTAGTTACACTTACCTCACAATGATGGCGTTGGAGAAAAAGGATACAGTTAAATGCTTGAGTTACATTGATGAGGCGATGAAAATGAAAGTGTCTCCGAAGTCAATGTCTAGTTTGTACTTATATAAGGCAGAAGTCTTCTATGAAACAAATAGAGAAAATGAGGCAAGAGAGTTATACAAGAAATCTATATCGTTGGATGAGTCGCAAGCATTTGCATACTATGGATTGGCAAAGTGTGAAATGAAAAAGAAAGCCTATCAAAGTGCTCTGAATTATTTGAATCAAGGTCTTCAACACAACATGTATGACGCTAAATTTTATCGTTTGCGTGCCAAAGCACATCTTCTTTTGAATAATACGGAAGAGGCTTCGAAAAACATAATTACATATGTATATATAAAAGGAGATATTGATAATATTACACCTATATGTTTGGAATATGGAAATGATGAATTGTTCCAAAAAATGTTGCCATTGGCTAAAATAAATTGCAATAAATTCCCAGAGGAAACTGTATGGTATGATTTCGTAGCCTTCTTATATGTTTCAAGAAAAGAGTATACAAAAGCAATAGATAATTGTTTTGAAGAGGCAAAAATAGATTTGACATCGAATCTTGCACGTAAAATATCTTACTATTCTTTAATGTCAGGTAATAATAAGTATGCCAAACTATATGCAGACATGTCTGTTATCCTTGGAGATGGGGATGAATATACAGTGAGAAACAAGGCAAATGTTCTCGCAGAAACAGGTGATTATAAACAAGCCATCCATATATTGGATTCATTAATCGCTAAAAACGAGAAGGATACGTTCGCTTATTCTCAGCGTGCTTATGCGAGGTATACAAAGAAGGATTACAAGGGAGCATATGATGATTATTCAAAAGCCATTGAATTGATGCCGGATCACTACGAATTTTATGAGCGTAGAGCAACCATTGATAAATTGTTGGGCGATGCGGAAAAGGCAAAAGCAGATATGACGAAATATGTGAACGGCGTTAAAGATAAAGATAAGATTTCATCTTCCGCATATTTCTATTTGAACGAACCAGAAAAAGCGAAGAAGCGTCTTGCGGAAGAACTTGACAAAACTCACTCTTTACGTTCTGGCGATGATTATTACAACGCAGCATGCTTGTATTCTTTGTTGGGAGAGAAAGAAAAGGCTATTGATTATTTGAAAAAAGCTGTTGATAATGGATTCCTCATCTTGGAACATATCAATTTTGATACGGATTTGGAAAATATTCGTGATACAAAGGAGTATAAGGATATAACAAATCAGATTCGAGTGAAAAGAGATGAGAGGGTGAAAAGTCAAGAAGATGTGTATAAAAAAGGTTTTGAGATGCGTGCTGAGGGAATCTATTCTCTGTCTGAATCCAAGATGCAATTTTATTTCAGAGACAAACCATGTGAATATGTAGGTGGGGAAGAGGCTCTGTTTGATTACGTGGAAAAGAACCTGACCTATTCTAAGGAATCATTGGGATCTACTAATCGCGTTCGAATAAATGTTTATTTCACGGTTAATGAGGATGGTACCGTATCAGATGTGCATGTTAGAAACAATGTAAATTCAACATTAAGTAATTCGGCGATTAACGTGATAAAAAACATGCCATCTTGGATTCCTGCAGAATACAAGGGAAAAAAGGTGAAAGAAAGATGCTATATTCCAATTGTATTCACTAAGTAATAGAAAAAAATGGACAAAAGAGTAGAAAAATTAAGACAAAAAAATTAACTTTTTTTGAATATTATTTTGTGTTTTTAAAAAAATTAAATACATTTGACCGATTTCGTTTTTTTTGAAAGAATAATTATAAAAAGGAGATTGGTTATGGAAGAAGAGAAAAAGAGGATGGAAGCGGATAAGCGAGATCAAGAGATTGTTTATTCGAAAGCTTTAAAGGCAGGAAAACGCATCTATTATTTGGATGTTAAACGTAATCGTAAGGACGAGTTGTTTTTAGCAATTACGGAGAGTAAAAAGAAATTCGTAGGGGATGAATCCCAAGTGTCCTTCGAAAAACACAAGATTTTCTTGTATAAGGAAGATTTTGAAAAGTTCCGTGCTGGTATGGATGAAGTAATTAACTACATTAACAATTGTGGAAATGGAGCTACGGAGTCCAAGCAGGAGGACGAAGCTTCCAATCGCTTCGAAATTGATTTTGGTTGATTATAATTGTATTTTTCTACTATAAAAAAAGAGACGCTCAATTGAGTGTCTCTTTTTTGTTCTATCAACTTGATTGATCTGTCCGTTAGTCTTTCTTTGCGGCTGATACCGTTGTTGTTTTGCTCATGTCGCAAGAACCAGTAAATACGGCTTGTGGTTCAATAGACAATATCTTGGTGTCGATGTCGCCCTCAACTCTAGCAGTAGCCTTAAGTGAAAGCGTGTCTGCAATGTGCAGAGTGCCTTTTACCGTACCAAGAATCTCTGCATTCGAACACGTCAGAGTTCCAATCATAACGCCTTTAGCACCGATAATTACTTTTCCTGTACATTCAACTGTACCTTCGATCGTACCATCCAATCGAAAGTCTGTTTCTGCATAGATGTCTCCGTTTACCTTTGTTCCAAAGGCAAGCGTGTTATGCTCGTTACCTACTATTTCCTTAGACATATCTTTCGTGTTTTTCTGGGTTAATATGCTGATTTAAACTGATTCAAGAAGCGAACGTCATTCTCAGAGAACATACGCAAATCTTTCACTTGATATTTCAAGTTAGTGATACGCTCAATTCCCATACCGAATGCATATCCGGTGTACACTTTGCTGTCGATACCACAACTATCAAGTACGTTAGGGTCGACCATTCCGCATCCGAGGATTTCCACCCATCCTGTTCCTTTACAGAATGGACATCCTGTTCCTCCACATAGATTACATGAGATATCCATCTCGGCTGATGGCTCTGTGAATGGGAAATAAGATGGACGTAGTCTGATCTTAGTGCCCTCTCCAAACATCTCTTTGGCAAAGTACAATAGTGCTTGCTTTAAATCTGCAAACGTTACGTTTTTGTCAATGTATAGTCCTTCTACTTGGTGGAAGAAACAGTGTGCACGATAGGATATAGCCTCGTTTCTGTAAACACGACCTGGACAGAGCACACGAATTGGTGGCTCTTGCGATGTCATCACTCTCGTTTGTACAGAAGATGTGTGTGTACGTAATAATACATCAGGATCTTTTGTGATGAAGAACGTGTCTTGCATATCTCTTGCAGGATGCTCAGGAGGGAAGTTGAGTGCAGAGAATACATGCCAGTCGTCTTCTACTTCTGGACCTTCTGCAATCACAAAGCCTAATCTTCCAAAGATATCTGCAATTTCTGTTTTGACAATGGATAGTGGATGTCTCGTTCCCAACTCAATTGGATCTGGCGTACGAGTTAAGTCTAATTTGTTGCTTTCCTCCACCTTCTTCTCCAAAGATGCCTTTATTTCATTTATTTTGTCTTGAGCTGTATTTTTCAGATCGTTAAGCAATTGTCCAACTTCCTTTTTTTGCTCGTTGGAAACGTTTCTGAAATCATTGAATAGTGATGATATTTCACCTTTTTTGCTTAGGTATTTAATTCTCAACGATTCCAAATCATCTTTGTTAAGGGCTTGCAATCCCTTTATTTCTTCTAAAAGTTCTTTAATACGCTCTTTCATCTTTTTAATCTTTTGATTTGCAAATTTACGATTTTTTCTTTTACGTGAGGAATTTAATACTTTGAAAGTACATTTTTTTTCTTTGTTTTTATTATCTTTGGACTTAAGGTTTTGTCAATTCTATGAATTTAAAATATATTACATCCCAGTTTCGGAATTATGGAGTGGAAGCATTAGTCTGGTTAGCTGTCTTCCTTTTGCTAACCATTAGTAATGTGTCGTACGACCTTGTTTTGTCTATTGAATTGGCTGCCACACTTACTTTTGGCATGTTCTTCATCTCTATCATCTGTCACTATTTCTTAATTCCTTATTTGTACAAAGACAATCGTTACGTCATCTTTGTATTGGTCTCCCTCTTGTTTGTATCGGGTGTCTCTTTGCTCTCATCTTATGTGTTGGATGTGATGACTTCGTCTTACATGGAGTCGCTGATAACCGAAAATGAACAAACCTTATTGGATATCAAATTACCTTCTGAAACAAAACCGTTTTTTGAAGAATCCGTCGAACCGGAGGAGTCGCATATCCACCTGTCATCCTTATGGAAATCCATTATTTTGTATATTGGATCTTTCTTCTTGTCATTGGTTATGTATTATCGAAAAAGGACAAAAGATGCGGAGGAACAGCAATCACTTCTTATGCAGGAGAATGTCCGTATGGAACTTAATTTTCTTCGTTCGCAAATCAATCCTCATTTCTTGTTCAATGCATTGAATAATATTTATTCGATGGTTTATACGGGTGATAGTCATGCTGCGGATAGTGTTATCTCCCTCTCGGAGATGCTC
>JAFZLC010000010.1 GCA_017551675.1 Paludibacteraceae bacterium
ATTTGTGCGAGTTGTTCGATGGTTCTTTACAGGTTGATTATTTAACAGTTGTTATTTCAGCCGCTATTCCGACAGCTCGTTTTGAGGCGGGGAAGACATGTTTGGTGTTGGACGAAATACAGGACTGTCCGCAAGCACGAGCTTCATTGAAGTTTTTCAAATTGGATGGCAGGTACGACGTTATATGTACAGGGTCATTGCTTGGCGTGAGCGGTTATAGGTCATCGGATGCTGAAACGTCAATCCCAGTCGGATTCGAGACGATTGTGGACATGTATCCAATGGATTTTGAAGAATGGCTTTGGGCGAATGGTTTGCAGGATCCTGTCTTTGACTTGTTGAAAAAGATGATGGAGGAGGAGACTCCTGTACCGCAGGCAATCCATAATCGGATGAGGCAGTTACTGTTGGAGTATATTGTGGTTGGTGGAATGCCGGCGGCTGTCCGCACATTCCTAAACACTCGGGATATTAATCAGGTTATTGAGGTTCAGCGGAGTATAGTAGACGAGTATAAGTCTGACATGGTGAAGTATGCCAACCCTAGTGATAAAAACAGGATTCGTGAATGTTTCGAGTCGATTCCTCGTCAGTTGAGCAAGGATAATAAAAAGTTTTCGTTTGCCATAGTACGGAAAGGAGGAAGAAGCAAAGAATACATTGGCAGCCTGCAATGGATAGAGGATGCGGGAATCATCCAACGTTGTTATAACCTGACGACAACGGAGTTGCCGTTGAGTGGCAATGCGTTACATGACTCGTTTAAGGTGTATATGACCGACACTGGCTTGTTCGTCAGCATGTTGGATGCAGGAACACAATCTGATATTTTACGAGGAAATCTACTCAGTTACAAAGGAGCCATTTACGAGAATGTGATGGCTGATTTTCTCTGCAAGATGGGTCGTAAATTATATTATTACAAAAAAACAGACGGAATAGAAATAGATTTCGTGATTCGTTACAAAGGAAAGTGTGTGCCTTTGGAGTGCAAGGCTCGTACGGGTAATGCGAAGTCTATGTCAACATTGCTGAAGCATCCAGAAAAATACCATGTTGATTACGCCCTGAAATTAGGCGATTATAATGTCGGAAGGGAAGGCGCATTGTTGACCTTGCCGTTCTATATGGGTTTCCTTCTGACGGAGTTGTGATTGATTTGTAAAAAATAGATAGCCTATGCTTACCTTCATCCCCAACACCACCCACTACACCACCCTCCTCTCCCGCATCCAATCCGTGAGGCACACGCTTTGGATTGGTACTGCTGATATAAAAGACCTCTATGTGGAGGTGGGCGGTGAGAAGAAACCATTTCTGGCACTTATTGCCCAACTCATCCGCCGGGGCGTGGAGGTGAGGCTTATCCATGCGAAAGAGCCGGGTCCGAACTTTCGTGAGGATTTTGATAAATACCCCGTGCTGTATGACCGACTGGAACGAGTGCTTTGCCCAAGAGTCCATTTCAAAATGTTCGTCTTCGACTGCAAAGAGGTTTACGTGGGAAGCGCAAACCTCACAGGGGCTGGCATCGGCATGAAAGCAGAAACAACACGCAACTTCGAGGCCGGAATCCTGACCGACGACCCACAAATCGTCGAACAAGCCATGAATCAGTTTGATGAAGTGTGGATGGGGAAACACTGCAAATCATGCAAGCGTAGAGAGTATTGCGCGGATCCTGTTGTGTAATTTGAGGAGACAAAACCTAGCATTATTTTATGCTTCTGTCCACCTTCTTGCTAAGCATTCTTGCCTTGCTCATCGCCTCCTTGATACCTCCATTATTGACAAAGAAATCCTCAAGTCGAGAAAGATAACTTTCCATCATCTTGTCTGTTTGGTGAATTAACGTCAAAGCGATATTTGAAAGCTCTTCTGCAGTCCATTTTTGAAAAAAAGGCTGATAACAAGAAAGCTCATTGTGATATTTGCAATAGTGCACCATAGATGCATAACGTGGATGGGAGTTATCCCAAATGGTTAAGTTTCTTGTCCGTAGGTAATCCTCATAATCTTCTCGAAGTTCCAGCAGACTACTTTTCCCAACATTCAAAAGCTTTATTTGCATCTCGGTAGAAGTCACACCATCTGCCATACCCTCCACAAAATTCTGTTTGCCAGAGCGTGCTGCTTGTATCATTTGATCAATGGTTCTATCCTTTGGCACTAGATATTTGTGCGCAAAGAAAAAAGTGAGATCGTAAATCACTTGCGATTTTTTATAGAAGTAGGTGTTCCTACAATCTCCATTTCCTCGTAGAAACCCTTGCGGTTTGGGTGTATATGCCATATTTTTAATGTAAAAAAACAGATAATATATAAATAATAACGTAATACTAGACAGCTAGATAACTAGATAGCTAGAAGGCTAGACAACTAGTTGACTAAAAACATAGCGCTCGATGCCATTTGAATACAACAAACAATCGAACAAGCACAAAGATACACAATTATGAATAAATTTCTTACTCAATCGCCATTTTTAGAAACTCCTTTAGGAAATTTATCATCAACCTCCCCACCCTCTGCCTCATTCTGCATACCCTTAGTTATACTTGCAGCATCGTTCATTAATTTAAATTGGGTATGGATATAAAAACACATGCAAACCCAACATCGCCCCCCATTTACAACATCCGTTTTATCAAGCTAAAAAATTTGTACGGCATATAACGGAATGGAAGGTCTATCCATGTCGGTGCAGAGACAATGGAACGTTGGTGAGTGAAGACATCGAACGAGAGTTTGCCATGATAGTGTCCCATACCTGAATTACCCACTCCTCCAAATGGTAGGTTACCATTGGCAATATGCATGATGGTGTCGTTGATGCAGCCACCTCCCGATGACGTGCGTCGTATCACATCCCACGCGTCACGCTCGTTGCCAAACCAGTAGAAAGCAAGCGGCTTCTCCCGTTCATTGATAAAGGTGGCAACTTGCTCCTTGAATGCGCCGTCTTTCTTATGAATAGTAATCATCGGAAATATGGGACCGAAAATCTCTTCTGTCATCACAGAGGAAGTTGGATGAACATTATCCAACAAGGTAGGTTCGATAAAACGCTCCGCTGCATCTGTGCGACCTCCATAGACGATGTCTCCATCCTGCAGATAACCCTTCACACGCTCAAACGCCTTGTCATTCACCATGCGCACAAAATATTCCGATTGCTTGATATCTTCTCCATGAAGTTCTTTAATACTAGCCGCAAACTCACGAATGAATGCCTCCTTCACATCCTCATGTATGAGAATGTAATCGGGCGCAATGCAGGTCTGTCCTGCATTAAGACTTTTACCCCATGCTATACGACGTGCTGAGATCTTGATATTGGCCGTATCATCTATTATGCAGGGACTCTTACCTCCCAACTCCAGTACCACAGGCGTGAGATACTCAGCCGCAGCTGCCATCACCTTACGACCCAACGCGGGACTTCCCGTAAAGAAAATCATATCAAAACGACAGGCGAACAGAGACTTGTTAACCTCCCGATCGCCCTGCACCACAGCCACGTAATGTTCTGGGAATATCTCCTTGATCATATCGCCTATAACCATCGATACATGAGGCACGTATGGAGAAGGCTTTAGAATAGCAGTACATCCTGCTGATATGGCACCAACAAGTGGATTGAGCAAGAGTTGCACGGGATAGTTCCATGGCGAAACGATAAGGGCTTGTCCCAATGGCTCGTTCACGATATATGAGCTGGATGGGAACAACGTCAGTGGCGTGCACTTCCGCTTGCGACGCGCCCATCGCTTCACATGTCTGAGATGCTCTTTGATTTCACCTTTGACCAACCCTATCTCGGTGAGATAAGCCTCCTGAAATGATTTGTGAAGGTCTGTCCAAAGGGCTTCTGTCAATTGAGACTGATACCGTTCCATCGCCGCATAAAACTTGTTGAGCTGTTCTTTGCGAAACTTCACAGGGAGTGTGGCCCCTGTATGAAAAAAATCACGTTGAGAAGCGAGAATCTCGCGAATCCGTTGGTCGGTGGTGTTTTCTATTGTCATTACTATTTGTCTGAATATGTGAATCCCCTTGGGGTTGATCTAAACACATAATTAAACCCAAACGAGAGTTGTTCCTGTATCTGCACTTTCGCATCTTCATCCTTTGGTGTGTTATCATAACGCATAATCAAAGAGAGACGCGTACTTAGGAAGCGATTGATGATAAACTTGCCTATCACCTCCCAGTCGAATTCTATATTTTTCCCCTTGTAAGAGGAGAAGAAATCCACTTTTGATTGCAGATTAATCTCTTTCGACACCCTCCAATCAATCTTTGCCTGCAACAAGCAACCTGGGTAACCCACATACGTCTCCGTACTATCCAAGCCCACATGCGCCCGATTGATGCTATCACTCACAATAAAAAGTAACTTAGAGGCTAATGGAGATATTCGTATGGTCGTTTTATTATTATATCGGCACTCCATTCCCAAACTGAAAAACATACGTGTAGGAGAGAGAAAAGTAGAAACCATCTCATTAGAGTTCGTCTTCTTATATCCAGGAAGGAACGAGGTCTTAAAATTAACCGCCGCACTATAATACACCTTCTTGGAGAACCATGTTTGATAGGCAGCCAACGTCGTCACATCAAAGACGTCATTATTAACACGGAAGGCTCGTATGGTATCCAGTTCGGTGTTGTAAAAACCGATCTTGATGTCGAAATCATTTTCCCACATAAACCGATTTTTACGATAGCTGATGATGTAATCCAAAATCGATAAGAAAGTGGCATTTGGCGTTCCTCCCTTATACCAGTTGTCCGTCACATAGTATTGAGAGAACTGCATCGCCAAGTTACCCTCATATTCCCATGGTCTGTTTTCACGCTGACGTACGTTAATCTTCTTCTTTTCAACCACAATATCACCTCTGGTTGGTTCGAGTCCGGAGACCATAATCAAATGATCCATGACATGAGCCTTCTCCTTCTCCGCATCGTAAGGTTGCAGATTACAATAATCAATCAGATCAGGTGTTTCCACAGAAATACGATTCACCACCTTTCGACGAATCTTCTCTTTCAGCAACATCAAATCACATTTCTCTTGGAATTGTGTACGCGTAAAATAATTGGGAGTTGGTTTCTTGTAGGTTATTTCAGGGGTTTCAATGATTGAAAAAAAGTCTGAAACCTTGATAGAATCAAAGGTTATAGGGAAAAACAACACTTCTTTCTCGTTGTTTTTCAAAGATACAGAATCCTCTTCTTGCGCCTGCATCACAGAGGCATACAAGAAGAAAAAGAAAAACAAACACAAAGAACTATATAACTTACCTTTCATTATTATCTGATGGGTTCAATAAATACACCATCTATTCCTTGTTCATCAAGCAACAAAAAATATACCATTTACAAAAATATCAAAAATTATTTAATTCCGAAATGCACTTCATAACTTCTTGTAGTTACTCACGGAATCTCTTAATCACATTATAGGCAACATATATACCCAGTTCCCCAGCCTTGCTCAAATCTGATATTCCCTTGGCATTTTCACCAATTAAAACATAACACAAGCCTCTGTTAAAATAGGCTTCTGCGAAATTATGTTCCAATTCAATCGCCTTTGTATAATTGGCGATAGCGTTACGATAATCTTTCTGTGCGCAGAACACATTTCCTCTGTTGAACCATGAGAATGGGAACTTTGGATGCAGTTTGCTGGTCTCTTCATAATCTTTCAACATCAGATCGTAATTCATCTTCTCATCATAATATTGAGTGGCATTTTTTCGTTCATTCTGCGCCACTTCATCCTCCAAAGACATCTCGTACTCCACCTTCTTCATCAAACAATTACCACGAGAGAAACTATAAATCCATGCATCTGATGACGAGGACAAATCTATCGCTCTTCCTAAATCCTCAATGGCACTGTCATAATCGGATATGTATTCGAACAACAATGCTCTACGGAAATAGTTTGCTGCAGATGGTTTATCCTTGATAATATTCGTCTCGTTCTCAATCTCTTTGAAGATGGATTCCAACTGATTATCAAAAGAGAGTTCTGAATTGGTAAGGTATAGTTTCTTACCCATCACACCCGATTGATTCAATTTATCAATCAACGGGTCAAAATAGATGGATTTCTTCACATCCGACTTTTTCGCAGGATGGAAGGTTAAAACAATATTTTTTTCTGGATCGATATTAAAATTCACATTCTGCACTCTTCCTCTCGATTCACTTTTGTAGGACAATCTTCTATTCTCCTCCTCCCGATCTGCCACCACCAGTTTGTTGTGATGCTGTAAGTTTTTATCGGATTGTTTACGAGTGGAAGTGGAGTCTTTCTCAAAATCCTTTTTAGTCAGTTTCCTCTGTCGCAACAGCATTGCAGTGTTGTAATCCTTTTCGGCTCCGACTTTATCATACTTCTTCATCTTGGCCTCGCCACGTCCGTAATAGGCTGGGAAGAAATCTGGATATTTCTCAATGATGGTGGTAAAATCATTAATAGACTTATTCAATGCCCCCAGTTCGCTTTGAAGAAGTGCTCTGTTGTAAATAGCGAAATAATTATCTGGTTCCATCTCTATCACCCTATCAAAATCCTCTACCGCACGATTCTTATCACCTATCTCAGTTCGAAGAATTCCTCTGTTATAGTAGGCCATTGTATTATACGGGTCCAAACGAATCACATGGTCATAATCATCCATGGATCCTCTCAGGTTGTTCATCTGATAGCGCACCAAACTTCTATTGATATAATACCCTGTTCGATAAGGGTCCAGACGAATGGCCTCATCAAGATCCTTGAGAGCCTCTTTATACTCTCCTTTTGTGTAGTAGACATACCCCCTTGCGGCATGACCATCCGAACTAAACGGGTCGATATCCAGCACCTTCTGAAAATCTTTCATGGCCGAAGCTGTGTCTTCGTCAGACATGTAAGCATATCCTCGATTTAAATAGGCCTCCTTGTAGCGGGGATTATTCTCCACGGCAACAGAGAAATCTTTTACCGCCTGTTTATAGTCCTCCTGCTGAATGGAGACATACCCCTTGCAAATCAACAATAATTTGTTTTCGGGTGAGAATTCCAATCCCTTATCAAAATCGGCCTTAGCCTCATCATATTTCTTCTGATAGATCCGCGCAATACCTCGACAACGATAGGCCTCCACCAAAAACGGATTACGTTCCAAAGCTGCAGAGCAATCCTCTTCAGCTCCCCTGAAATCCTCCAAACTGATTTTAGCCACAGCTCTATAGAAATAGGGCTCTGGCAAATAGGGTTTCACCCGTATCACTTGATTGAAATATTGAATGGACAAGACATAATCTTCAAAATACAAAGCATTGCGTCCTATTGACAAAACACGGTCTGTATTGATCTGAGAAAAACTGGCAAACGGAGTACCAATCCATATCACAGCAAGGGCAACTACTATCTTAATTATTCTTCTCATTCTCTTTCTTCTGTTGTACGGGAGTATTGCATACGCCCACATTTCAATATAGCTTCATCTCTCCTCATCCATCATCCGAAGAGGTATTTAAAGGCCTCCTCCACTTTTCGTGCAAAGCACACTTCTATAGAACGATTTTTTAACGAAATATTTTTGTATTCAGGGATAATTATTCGCTTGAAGCCTAATTTTTCTGCTTCCGATATTCGTTGTTCAATTCGGTTGATTGGACGAATCTCGCCAGAAAGTCCCACCTCACCTGCCAAGCAGGTCTGTTCATCAATGGCGATATCCATATTGGATGAGAGAATGGCACTGATGATGGCAAGGTCGATGGCTGGGTCGTTGATTTTGAGTCCACCGGCTATATTAAGATAGACATCTTTCTGTGCCAATTTGAAGCCCACACGTTTCTCCAACACAGCCAGCAGCATATTGAGTCGACGGATGTCAAAGCCAGTTGCCGAGCGTTGTGGCGTCCCATAAGCAGCCGTACTGACCAACGCCTGAGTCTCGATCAAAAACGGACGTATACCCTCAATGGCGGCACCAATGGCAGTACCGCTCAATCCTTCGTGGTTATTTGAGAGCAACATCTCTGATGGATTGCTCACTTCACGAAGTCCTGACTGTTGCATCTCATAAATGCCCAATTCTGCCGTGCTACCAAATCGGTTTTTGATGGATCGAAGTATACGATACATGTAATGCTGGTCTCCCTCAAACTGAAGGACAGTGTCAACAATATGCTCCAACACTTTCGGACCCGCGATGTTTCCCTCCTTATTGATATGACCAATCAGAATCACGGGGATATTACTCTCCTTGGCAAACTTGAGCAAAGCGGCCGAGCACTCACGCACCTGTGAGACACTACCCGGAGAAGACTCTGCCATCTCGGTGGAGATGGTTTGTATGGAATCAATGATGACCAAATCAGGTTTCACATTCTGAATATGCACGAAGATCTGCTCTAAGGAGGTCTCACTCACAATGAAGCAATCAGAGTTGTTTTGCACATTCAAACGATCGGCACGTAGTTTCAACTGCTTCGTGCTCTCCTCGCCTGAGACGTAAAGAGTACGTTTCCCTTGAATATTCAAGACAATCTGCAAGACTAACGTCGACTTACCAATGCCCGGTTCTCCTCCAATAAGAGTCAGAGAGCCAGGTACGATACCACCACCCAAGACGCGATTGAACTCGTTGTTACCCGTATCATCGCGCACCTCTTCGGATGCCACCACCTCCTGAATGCGCTGAGGTTTCACATTCTCAGGCGAGATAAAGCCTGTAGCAACAGTGGAGGGTTTCTCCTTCCTTATGATCTCTTCGACATAAGTGTTCCACTCACCACATGCAGGACATTTCCCAACCCACTTGGCTGCCTCCGCACCGCAATTCTGGCATACGTATACCGACTTAGTCTTTGCCATGCAGTTATTATTTAAATGTTATTGTCGATTTAGACGAACCCACTTCAAGTTGAACCTGACGACCTAAATAAACAGCCAAGTTCTCTGAATCATGGCCAATGTTGATACCATAAAGAACAGGAATGTTCAATGGTTCCACAGCCTTTCTTATGATCTCGTTAAGCGGTTCATCACTACCTTGATTCATGTTTGTAAACTGACCAACAATAATACCCTTCACACAATCCAATTTGGCACTCTGTTTCAGATTGTACAACATACGATCAATCTCGTAATTATTTTCTCCTGTATCTTCAATCAACAAGATAGCATCACGAACGTTCAGGTCGAACATGGTTCCACCCAAACTATAGATCAAAGAGAGGTTACCACCCACAAGACGACCCTCATTCTTTCCCTCTATGCAGTTAGAGTTGGTGTTGATAGAATAAGAGATGCTTTCGCCAAAGAGAGCCTTACGCAATGACTCCACACTGTTAGTGTTAGAAAAGTTATTGACCATAGCTCCGTGTATGGTCTCAATACCCTTATTGTTCAAAAGTGCATGGAAATAGGTGATATCACTGAAACCCACCAACCATTTAGGATTCTGTTCAAATTTTTTCCAATCGAGATAGGGTCCCACCTGCACAGCACCATATCCGCCACGAGCAGCAATAATCGCTTTAATGTTAGGATTATCAAGCAACTTCTGCAATCCTGCTATACGTTCCGACTGTGTTCCTGCATAACGACCATCATCCTTGTATAGATTATCAGCCTCAACAACATTCAATCCCCACGACTTCAATGTCGATATTCCTTTGGAAAGTCCATCCTTGGTAACTTTATTAGAAGATGCAAAAACAGCCACAGTATCACCCTTTTTCAAAAACGGCGGACGAATATCCTGTGTGATCAACTCCATCTCATGAGTAAGATAATATTGATCTTGATAAATGGTCTCGTTTGTAATATATTCATTCGTTATATACTCCTTCTTACAAGAAGACAATGCTGCTGTAATGCAAATCAGCAAAAAAAGTTTTTTCCTCATGATCATAAACTATTTAGGCGGGTCTCATATTCAACCCATTATTAATGATTCGTACTAAAATCGTAAATTTATTTCGTGGAATATTTGAATTACATTCATCGAATTCACCTTATCCAAATATAAATTTTAATTTCGTTTTGTTAATCAACGCAACCACTCCCCAACATCCGAAAAATACCACACAGAAGAGCAATATAGGTCCTATCACCTCATGTTCATTAATAAACGATGCAACCACGAATTGATTCAAAAGCAGAATAATAACGATTTGATGAAGGATATATATACCCATGCCCGAAGCATCTAACGAAGATAGGAGTGGAGACATGCCATTCGTCTTTGTATCCGAAGGAACAAACAACAGTTGAAACAATGTCAACGTCAAACATATACCCATCACCCTCGCCAACAAATCTGAGTGGAAACGGAACTCGTTATAGGTGAACAGAGCAACCAAAGCGATAAATGCTAGCAGAACACCCCATAAGAATGATTTGTTCAAATGTGTCCATTTTTCAGGTATAGAAAATCTTGCCCAAATAACACCCAAATAGAAAATAGGGAAATAGACAAGAAAGGAATCCATACAAAGGAAAGAAGACAAAAGGTCCAGTTTGCCCAACACAAAATACAATGCTGAAAATGCCAAGCAGAAGCAGATATTCACCATAAGCGACTGCTTCTCCCACAAGAAACGAGTGACAAAGATAAAGACGAAGCACCACATCAACATCAGTAAAAACCATAGATGACATGCAGGAAAGACAAAATGGCTTGGACAAATACCTCTATATATCAACAAGTCAACCACAACAGCCCACAGCAAAAACGGAATCAGCAGTCTCTTCACCTTCTTCAAAAGGAACTCTTTTCCATCAGAATACTTCTGACACTTTGTCTTCAGATAAGCAAACAGATAACCCGACACAAACACAAACATCGGCATATCAATAGAGTTCAGAAATTTATTAAGATGTTCGTATAAATCTATATGAGGGAAAACATTTTCACACATTGAATAACCAGAGCCGAACTGATAGAAACAATGATATATCACCACCATTATCATGGCAATGATTCTAAGATATGAGACTTCAACCTTTTTCATATAATCACCTTACCTATTAAATCAAAATACTCATAATCGACAATTTCGACGGTATAAAACTCTCCGATGGTCAACTTACCATCCTGCACAGGAATCAGCACCTCAGGATCCACCTCTGGCGAATCATATTCGGTTCGTCCATAATAATAGTCGCCCTCTTGTCGGTCGATGATAACTTTAAGACGTTTACCAATCTTATCAGCATTCAACTCTTCTGCTATGCCTTCCTGCAGATTCATCAATTGTTCAAGACGAGCAGACTTCACTTCTGGAGGAACATCATCTTTTAGTTTTGCAGCCGGTGTTCCCTCCTCTTCACAATATTGGAAGGCACCCATCCGTTCGAAACGAACCTTTCGGACGAACTCCATCAAGTTGTTAAACTGCTCATCTGTTTCACCTGGGAATCCCACCATCAATGTTGTACGCAGATGGATGCCAGGCACCTCATCCCGAATCCGTTGGATAAGACGATAGGTCTCGTCGCTGGTGATATGACGGCGCATATCCTTAAGCACCTTATCATCAATATGTTGAAAAGCAAGATCCAGATAGTTGCACACATTATCCCTTTCGCGCATGACACGCAACAGGTCATACGGGAAGTCCGTAGGATAGGCATAATGCAGGCGAATCCACTCGACGCCCTTGACATCCGAAATTTTCTCAACCAACTTAGCTATGGAATACTCTCCGTAGAGGTCTTTTCCGTAATATGAGAGGTCTTGGGCAATGATTTGGAACTCCTTCACGCCCTGAGACACCAACCATTCCACCTCAGTGACAATCTCTTCGATGGGACGAGAGGTATGTTTACCAGTGATCAAAGGGATGGCGCAATACGCACAATGGCGGTTGCATCCCTCAGAGATTTTCACATAGGCATAATGAGAAGGCGTTGACAATTTATGTTGAAAAGCGTAATCCGACTGATATTGGTGACCCAAATCCGAAATAATCTCCTTCCAAGCAAACTTACCATAGTATTTATCCACCTCAGGGATCTCTGTCTCCAGATCTTTCTTGTAACGTTCTGACAAGCATCCCATCACAAGAATTTTTTTCACTTTCCCTTTTTTCTTAGCCTCAACAAATTTCAGGATTTGTTCGATCGACTCCTCTTTCGCGTCGCCAATAAAGCCACACGTATTAATCACCACAATCTTAGCCTTGGGGGTATCAGGGTCAAATGTCACCTTATACCCAGCCAACTCCAACTGACGGGCGAGCAACTCAGAATCAAACAGATTCTTAGAGCAGCCCATATTGATCACATCAATACAAGATTGAACAGACATCGTTTATTTGAATAAAGAATCGACAAATTCCTTTTTGTTAAACACCTGCAAATGGTCGATACCCTCTCCCACACCAATATACTTTACAGGTATCTTAAACTGGTCGGAGATACCAATCACAACACCACCTTTGGCAGTACCATCCAATTTAGTGATAGCCAAAGCCGTCACTTCTGTTGCCTTTGTAAATTGTTTAGCCTGTTCAAAAGCATTCTGACCTGTTGAACCATCCAATACCAACAACACCTCTTGTGGTGCATTTGGAATGATCTTTTGCATTACCTGCTTGATCTTCGAAAGCTCATTCATCAGATTGATCTTGTTGTGCAGACGACCCGCAGTATCAATAATCACGACATCAGCATTGTTCGCTTTCGCAGAAGACAATGTGTCGAATGCCACAGAAGCCGGATCAGCACCCATCTTCTGCTTTATTACAGGACAGCCTACGCGCTCGCCCCATATATCCAACTGTTCAACTGCTGCTGCACGGAACGTATCCGCAGCACCCAGATAGACTTTTTTCCCTGCCTTAGTAAACTGGTAAGCCAGTTTTCCAATTGTCGTCGTCTTACCAACGCCATTGACACCCACCACCATAATCACATAAGGCGCAGAAGATTGAGGCACATCGAAATCAGAGCCATCCACCGTGTTGTTTTCCTCCAACAAAGCGGCAATCTCATCTTTCAGAATATGATTCAACTCATCTGTACTTACATACTTGTCTGCTGCAGCACGTTTTTCTATTCTCTCAATAATCTTAAGTGTAGTATCAACACCCACATCTGAGGTAATCAATACCTCTTCAAGGTTATCCAACACTTCATCGTCCACCTTTGTTTTACCCACAACGGCACGCGCGATCTTTGAGAGAAAACTCTCTTTTGTTTTTTCAAGACCCTTGTCCAAGGTCTCTTTCTTTTCTTTAGAAAAAATACTAAATAGGCCCATATACATATTTTTTTCAGTTACAAAGATAATGATTTTTAAATTTTCAGCACTCACTTTCTCAGAATCTTACTTTGTTTCGTATCTTTGCATAAATCAAATTCTAACTATACAAATGAGGAAAGTATTCATCTCTTTAATCGCAATGTTTTGTATAACAGTCTGTTATGCACAAAAAACTACAAATTATACGCATTCAGATAAGTTATTTTTTGAAGGAAAAGATTTATATGATATGCGCCAATACGCAGCTGCATATCAAACATTTAACAAATATTTAGATAAAATTGTAAAGGATCGAAGTCCTCTTTATGGAGAAACGGAATATTATATAGCATGTTGCGCATACGAGATGGGAGCTCCTGATGCCAATAAAAAGATTGCCACATTTCTTTCGCATAATGCCAACTCCACTTATGCGACCAGAGCTCATTTCTTAAATGGAACGCTCCTCTACAACGAAGGTGAATACCACGAAGCCCTCCAAGAATTTGAGAATTGCGATATCTCCAGATTGTGCAAAGACGAGCAACATGACCTCCTCTTTCGCAGAGGTTACACCTATTTGGAGAACGGATCATACGAAAAAGCAAAAGAAAATTTCACTCAATTACTGAAAGATTCAACTAAATATCAACAGTCCACGCAATACTATAATGCATACGTCGACTACGTAAGAAAAGATTACGAAGCTGCTTATCCCGTTTTCCTTTCATTGCAAGACAAACCGGAATATAAAAAAGTGGTTCCATATTATCTTTTCCAAATTTATTATGCGAAAAGAGATTACGATGCAGTATTGTCTGCGGGGGAAGCAATTTTAAAAACCGACACCAGCAACGTGAACAACAAAGAGGTTCACAGAATCCTCGGAGAGTGTTATTACGAAAAGAAGGATTATAAAAACACCATAAAATACCTTTCTCTCTATCAAAAAGAGAGCGACCAGGTGGTTCGTAACAACATGTATATGTTGGGTATCTCCTACTATCAGATTGGAGAATATGCCAAAGCAATCGACTGTTTCCAGTCTGTCACCTCCATAGAAGATGCCATGAGTCAAAATGCTTACCTCTATTTAGGTGCTTGTTACGTAAAAGAAGAGAATTATAACAACGCACGACTCTGTTTTGAGTCTGCCGGACGTATGGATTTCGAAGAGAATGTGAAGGAAGAGGCGCAATATAACTATGCGATGATTGTTTACCAACAATCTTATTCTCCGTTTAACGAATCCATCACCGCATTTGAAAACTTCCTATCCAACTTTAAGGAATCGAGATACAAAGACCGTGTTTACAACCACATGGTGAATCTCTACCTAACCACTAAAAATTACTCTGAGGCATTAAACTCCATACAAAAGATTGAGAACAAGACATTGCCAATATACGAGGCACGTCAGCGTGTCACCTACAGTCTTGGTGTTCAGTACTTCATCAATAGTGATTACAACGATGCCATCAAGGCGTTCGATGAGTCTCTCAAGGATGGAAAATACAACAGTCAGTTGGCAGCATCCACCATCTTCTGGAGAGGAGAAGCCTATTACAAGTTGAAAGAGTATGATAAGGCATCTGCCGACTTCTCCCAATTCGTCAACTCCGTGGGTGCCAGAAGTTGCGATGAGTTCAACGTGGCTCACTATAACATGGGTTACACCTACTTTACCCAAAAGAATTACCAAAGCGCTTTGTCTTGGTTTAGAAAATACATCAACCTAGAAGAGAAGAACAAAACACTCATAGCAGACGCCACCAATCGTATAGGAGACTGTTATTTCAACTTCCGTGATTTTGACAACGCACAGAAAAATTACGCGAAGGTATACGCATTGCGTGGTCCGGGAGCCGACTATGCATGCTTCCAAGAGGGTTTCATCCAAGGATTACAAAAGAACTACAACGGGAAGATTTCAACACTGAACAAACTGATCAAGACCTTCCCTCAATCAGAATACTTAGCCGATGCGCAATATGAGATCGGTCGTTCCTACGTCATGTTGGGAGAGAAACAGAAAGCCATCTCTACATACGACAAACTAAACAAAGAGTACCCTCACAGTCCGCTCAGTCGAAAAGGACGTTTGCAAACAGGTATGCTTTACGATGAGATGAACAACTTTGAGAAGGCGACAGCCTCATACAAGGAAATCATCAACAACTTCCCTTCCAGCGACGAAGCAAAAACAGCTTTGGAAAGTCTTAAGAACATCTACTTTGAAAAAGATGACATTCAAGGCTTTGCCGATTATGTCGAGTCACTGAACGGATTAGCTAAATTCAACAAATCGGAGCAAGATTCGCTCACCTATCTGGCTGCCGAGCGACTCTTTGAGAAAGGAGAATACGAACGTGCGGTTGCAAGTTTCAGCAACTACATCAACAAATATCCTAACAGTTATTTTGTCTACGACGCACATTTCAACATGGCCAACAGCTACTATAAGTTAGGCAAAAAAGACAAAGCAGAGGAGGAGTACCAATACATCGCCAATCAGATTGGCTCATCAAAACGAGAAGAGGCACTCACCAGACTATCAGAGATCCAGTATGACGCGCAAGACTATGCCAAGGCGGTTGCCACCATGTCTACACTCGACAGTATCGCTCAGAATGCAGAGAACAAGCAAGCCGCTAAAATCGGTATCCTCAGATGTAACAATCTAATGGGCAAGGCCGATGAAACCATTCTTGCCGCATCCAACATCATCAAGGGTGATTTCATTTTAGATCCAAACATCCAACGAGAGGCATTCTATACAAGGGCAAAGGCATACGAGGTCAGCGGAGACTCTGCCAAAGCTTACAACGATTACCTCGAACTATCAGGCAACTGCATGGATGAATACGGAGCCGAAGCTAAATATCGCATTGCCGAATACAACTTTAGTCGTAAAGACCTAGCAAGTTCGGAGAAAGAGATATTCGACTTCATCGATAAAAACACTCCACATCAATACTGGCTGGCTAAAAGTTTCATTCTGTTGTCTGACATTTACGTGAAGCAACAACGTGACTTTGAAGCTAAGCAATACTTAATGAGTGTTCGAGAAAACTACAAAGGGAAAGACGACATATCAACCGAGATCAAGATTCGCTTAGATCAAATCGAGAGTAGAGAGGCAGAAAAAATTGTTAACGAAAAGAAATAATACGCCATATGAAACGATTATCCATCACTTTAAGCATCATTGGTTTGACATCCATCTCCTTTGCACAGGAGGGAACACAAGCTACAGGGAAACAAGACACAACCATACTGAAAAACATTGAGGTTGTGAAAGAGTACAATCCTGTCATAAAAGAATCAGGGAAAATCAGTACAATGCCAGAATTGAAAGACATAAAAACGGAAAAGAAGAATTCTGACATCTCAGTATGGACCGTTCCATACCCAATCAAACCAGGAGAGACGCAAACATTAGACTTTGCTTCCGTTGAACCTGAAAAACGGAAATTTGCCAAAGAGCGTCACGCTAAATTGGGTTTTGGCAACTACGCCTCTTTCTATGGTGATTTCTACACTCCACTCTTTAAGAACGACAAAAACCTATTAGATTTCAGTGCCACTCACAACTCTACTTTTGGTAAAGTGAAACTGACACCTAAATTATACGAAGAACTTCCTTCTGAATTGGCTAGTCAGGCAACGTTTAACGACACGGAAGGAAAGCTCTCCTATACTCATAAATTCAAACGAATGAAGTTAAGCACCTTCGTATGGGGAAATTACACACTCCTCAAACGCTATGGTTATGATGATGAGAAGTTGGATCTTGCTAACAGCGGCGTCAAAGAGACAGACAATGACTCTCTCAAACAATCCTATTTCAGACTCTGTTCTAACATCAGATTTTCCAACTATAAATATTCATCATCCAAATGGGATTATGATTGTGAAGCTAATTACCGTTTGTTAAAAACGAGAGACGAATTATCCGAACATACAATACACACGATATTGAGGGGTTCTTACCATTTCGATAAATCTTCGTTTAACCTCACCTATGACATGCACAATATCATCATGAATTTGCCAGAGAACAACGAGATCTTTACGTTTGAGAATCGAGAGACACTCAATAACTACACGATGATCAAACTGATTCCTAGTTACCGTTTCAAGGTGGATTTAGGTGAAATCAATGTGGGTGTGAAAGGAACATTCTGCATCAACCAAGGTAAGAAAGGAGCTGTCACACCAGATGTATATGGAAAGGTGAGACTGATTAATAACATCTTGTATGTCTATGCAGGAGTGACAGGAGACTACACCATGAACAACTATCAAAGGATAACAAAAGAGAATCCATACATATCAACGGACACTCGTGTGGAAGACACCTATATGCCAATTGATGCATACGTGGGACTTTCTGCCAAAATTGCCAAGAGAGTAAACATGGACATTCATGCAGGCTACAAACTGATTGAGAACCCATATTTCTTCGTTAACAGATACGACACGTTAACAGATCGTATCAGGAACACCTTTGATGTAGTATACGATGAAAAAGCAGGTATGTTCAATGCTGGCATTCGATTAGACTATCAGTTCGAAAGCCGTTTCAATGCCACATTTATCGGAGAATTCAACAAGTGGGCATTGTCTAACATTGAAGAAGCATGGCATAAGCCAAAATGGAAGATGAACGTACAGACTTCCTACATGGCTACAGAGTTCTTAAAACTACGTCTCGGCTATCTATTAGAAACTGGAAAACGCGCTTTGGTAAAGACTTCCAATGTGGCTCTTCCAAATTCACATGACTTATTTGTGGGAGCAGACTTTTCATTGTTTGATTGGTTGAGTTTCTATGTGAACTTTGACAACGTCATCAGTCAAGAATATGAAAATTGGTATGGCTACACATGTCACCGATTTAACGTGATGGGAGGAGCATCCATTATATTCTAAGGGATAAAAGATGTGGGTATATATTCTCATAACCATTATTTTTGTCTTTTGGGTTAGACAGATCCATCAGGAAGACAAAGCAATAACAAGTGACTCTCATCATTATTACGACGTTCCATCCTACGACCATTCTGTAATTTACATCATCGCTTGCATAATGAAGGCAGATGGGAAGGTGACCAAGAAGGAACTTGCTGCCGTAAAAAGATATTTGCTAAAGATGTTTGATGAGGAAGAGGCGAAAGAGAAGTTGCACTTGCTACATGATTTTCTGGACGCATTAGACAAAAAGAAAGCACAAGATATTCGTCCCTATTGCATCAGAATCAATCAAACGAGCTATCAAGACCGATTAGCCTTTCTCTCTTTGCTCTTTCAGATATCCGTTGCGGATGGCATGATCTCTGACGAAGAAGCCAAATTGGTGCAGCAATATGCCCGATTCACCTGCATCCGAAGAATCGACTTTATCAACATGCAGCTATACTACACCTATGGCTATCAGTGGAAAGAGGATGAGGACAGAAGAAGCAAATACAAGCAACGCCAGTATGAACAGGGAAATGAAGGAAATCAAAATGGGCAAAACCAGCAAGGACAGCAACGCCAATCCAGTTCACAACAAGCTGCTCCTTCATCCGAAAAGGCTTGGGCATACAAGACATTGGGAATACCTTACGATTCTTCTGAAAAGGAGATTAAAAAGGCTTATCGCGCACTGGTCTTACAATACCATCCCGACAAACAAGCGGATGCTTCCGATGCGCAAAAAGAACTTGCCAATGAGAAAATTAAAGATATCAATCGCGCTTACGACATATTGATGGAGAAAGGCAATTAACAAAATGAAATCATCCTATTCAAAAATATTAGGCAACATGGCTTCCCTTAGCCTGCTTCAGATAGCCAACTATCTGATTCCGATAATTGTCATTCCCTTCATCGTAAGAAGTCTGGGAGTGGAAACCGTCGGAAAGGTGAGCTATGCACAAAACATCATCCAATACTTCACCATCCTCATCACCTTTGGGTTCGACTACTCCGCAACAAGGCAAATCGCCATATACAAAGACAATCACGAAAAAGTGAAAGAGATCTTCTGGAGTGTCATCTGGACAAAGATCTTCCTACTGATACTTGCCTTCATGATCTTCCTTGGCATCTCCATGTTCTATGGAAAAATCCAGGAAGACATGCCGCTTTATCTCACTCTTTTCATGGTGAACATCGGTTTTACCTTCTTCCCTGCATGGCTTTTCCAGGGATTTGAAGACATGAAAACCATGGCCATCATCAACTTTCTCATCAAGTTGTTCGGAACGGGCTTATCCGTCTTCTTTGTTACATCCCCAGACGATTATCTCATCTATGCCAGCATGCCTTCCATCGCGTATGCAGTATTCGGTATTTATGCATTTTTCTATGTCATAAAAAAATATAATCTCCGTCACGCAACCATCACAAAGGAATCAATCATAGAACAGAACAGGCTGACCCTACCCATCTTTTTGAATACATTCTTCACCACCTTCTATACGATTGCCAACCTCACTATTTTAGGAACGTATCCTTCTGTAGGAGATGACGTGTTGGGATACTACTCAGGCGCACACAAAATCATCATGTGTATCTTAATGGTAACAAGCATGCCTATCCACATTGCTGTTTTCCCATCCATCAGCAGAAAATTTGAAGAGTCTAAAAAAGAGGGATTGGATTATTTCAAAAAGATGGCAAAATATATTATCTTAGCATCGATTGGAATCAGCATACTCACCTTCCTTTTCAGTCCTCTTCTTGTGAAGATCCTGTTAGGAAGCGAGTTTTTGCAATCCATTCCACTCCTAAAGATTTTCTCCTGCCTTCCATTCCTTGTCATCACGGCAAGTTTGTGTACAGTGCAAGGGCTTTACGGACTGGGATTTCAACAGTATGCACCATTCGTTGGACTCAGTGTTGGTATCATCTGTATCCTTCTCAATCTATGGTTGATTCCTCTCTATGGAATGTATGGTGCAGCTTATTCATGGATTATCGCACAGGCACTTGAAATCATCATTTCTGGTGGTATTGTTTATATAAAAAGCAAGCACATATGAAAATAAACTTCATCATACCCAACATCCCAGGAAAGCCAACTGGCGGCTATAAGGTGATGTACGAATATGCCAACTGCTTTGCAGAAAAGGAACATGATGTTGTATTGTACCATGTTGCTACCGTCGAAAAACTTAAATACAACATTCCTCACTGGCTGAGGATGCTCCGAACAAGATTATTCTACAGCGACAGTAAACCCAAGTGGTTTCACATCTCAGACAAGGTGAAGACCATCAACATACCTCATATCGAAAGCAAATACATACGAGAGGCCGATATCAACATACTCACACAATGGGCAGAGGTACTCGATTATAGCAAGTTGGGAGACTCCAAAGGAAAACGTCTCAACCTGATTCAAGGGTATGAAACATGGTTCAGCGACATGGATGACCTATACAACTCCTACAAAACAGGAGCCAAGAACGTTGTCATATCAAGTTTCTTGGCCGACATCGTGGAGAAGGTCACAGGTGAACGTCCACCCATCGTCAAAAACTCCATCAATCCCATATTTCAACAGAAAACACCTACAGACCAACGTCCTTACGCATCTGTGGCAATGTTGTATTCCGAGCATGTGTATAAAGGTTCCTCATATGGCATAGAGGCATTGAAAATCGCAAAAAAAGAGGTGCCACAACTGCAAGTGGAGATGTTTGGCACGTTCAATCCTCCTTCGAGTCTGCCCGACTGGATTCACTACCACAAAGAACCTAAAGATCTCTGTGGACTCTACAATTCAGTTCAGATTTACATGTCACCAAGCGTGAACGACGGCTGGGACCTCCCATGCACAGAAGCGATGAAATGTGGATGCGCACTACTCTGCACTGACATCGCCGGACACAAAGAATATGCGAGAGAAGGAGAAACAGCCTTTCTTGCCCCTGCCGAAGATGCCAACAAAATGGCAGAAAGACTGGTTGAATTAATTACTGATGCAGATCGGAGGAATACGATTATAGCAGGAGGAGTGAGTGAAGCTGAGAAATATACTCTCTCCGCCTCATACTCACAACTAGAAAATATTATAGGTGAGTTCCTTAATTCACCGATGAAAGATAATATAATATGAAATGCATTTAGAACCCACTTATAAAACAAGAACAAGATGGCAATATACGTAATCATAGCGATCATACTCATTGTTTTCTATCTACTCTCGACCAGGCTCAACTCGAGAAGTAGAAACATCTTGTTTTTAATGGCTGGCGTCGGACTGATTCTTCTTATCGGATTAAGAGATGGTCATATAAATAGAGATTACCGAGTATATAAGGCACTTTACGATAAAGCGCCATCTATCAGTGTACTGAGAGGTTCCATATCAGAATATAACAGCAAAATCAAGACAGAGTTCAGTTACTCCGCTCTTTGTACCCTGCTAAAAACCAATGGAGACACCCGAGACAACAATCTCTTTATCATCTTCTTCATCTATGCCATTCTCGGTGTTGCCGTCAATCTATACGGTATCAAACGACTGTCCGACCAAGAGTTCTTAGCTCTGTTCATCTACTACTCCAATATCTTCCTGCTACATGAAATGACGCAAATCCGAGCGGGTGTGGCAATTGGTATCATATTAATCAGTCTGAAAGAGTTACAAGAACGAAAGTTTGTCCGATTCTCTATTCTCATTCTAATAGCCACCTTCTTCCATACCTCCGCATTAATGGCATTTTTGCTCCTACTCCTCCGCGGATTCAAGACCGATGCCAAAGTGTGGGCAGGCATCTTTGCAGGATGTGTAATCGTTAATATCACACACTTCGACATCCTACATATTATCGATATCATACCGTCCGAATTCTACCAATACAAATTAAAAGCATACATCACTCTCCAAGACACAGAGAATGTGGAGCTTAACTATCTGAACGTGCTTTTCCTCCTTCAGAATGCCATCATCATCATCTGCTTCTACTACCAAGAGAAGATGGAGGAACACAATAAATACTTAAATATTCTGTTAAATATGTGCTGTCTATCCTCATGTTGTTACGTATTTTTCGGACAAATACCAGGATTTGCAGTGAGATTGAGTGAATTATTCAACTGTAGTCTCATCATTTTGATTCCACTCATAGCCAAAGTGATGAAGCCGAAAACATTGGCAGAAGCACTGGTCTTAATCATCGGATTAGGTGTATTCTACATCAATGTATTCCACTCAGACTTAGTGTTAGATTATAAGGTGAGTCCTATCATTTCATCTCTTTAAAATAGATCATTTATAGAAACCACCATAAAATTTTCAAACTATGACAGTAAAGCAAATAACCGATACCATTGAAGAATATTCTCTATATTTATTTGCTTTCTTTTGTTGCTTTCCACAGAAGATCTCATCCATCTTTTTTGTCACATGGGGTAGCTGTTGGATTATCAAAACACTCATCCAACTCTTCACACAAAAGACGATTCATATCACATGGAATAAGGATAAATTACCCAGTATCTTACTCCTCACCATATCCATATTAGGACTAATCACTGCCCTGTATGCAGCCGATTACTCACTTACATTCAAACGTATCTTCGAACAGCGGCTCTCCCTTTTGCTCGTTCCCATCGCCATCATCATTGGCTGTACACGCATCAATCTAAAGACATTACTTTATTGCTTTATTTACGGCAATCTCTGCTTCTTTCTCGTCTCCTTCATTCACGTTATCATTGTCTATTGGGAAGCAACCGACACCCGACTTTACATCAACTTCCTTTTCTACTGTACGGAAGTCTTTCACGACTACATCCATCGTTCTTATTCAAACTTAAACGCGATACTTGGATTCATTGGACTGGGCTATCTTTGGTGTCAGGGGAAATCTTCCTTCCTCTCCATCACCACCGTACTATACACCATCCCCGCCCTACTCTTCTGCATCGTCAACAATTCAAGAGGTGAGACCATCGCACTCTTACTCGTCATCATATATTACATTGTACGAATAACTATTAAATCAAAGAAAAGAATGATATTCGCAGGCATCTCCCTTCTTGCCATCATTCTTATCGCCATTCATTTCTTCCCTGAGAACAGAACGATACAGACAATAAAAGAACTGAATACAGAAAATTCCGAACTTCAGAATAATCCAAGAATACAAATTTGGAAATCTGCTAAGATTATAGCGATGGAAAGGCCACTTTTCGGCTATGGCGTCAACAATTTCGAAGCCCCTCTCAATCAGCAGTTTGACAAAGCGGATTTTTTGGACGGTACTTTTTACGAATACAACACACACAACCAATACATTTGTTTTCAACTGGAATATGGTATAATTGGCGTACTATTACTCATCGCACTATTGATTTCCATGCTCACAAAAGGTTCTTCACAAGAACGGAAGTTCCTCTTTGCGCCAATGACCATTCTATGGCTTTTCTCGTTCCTTTTTGAATCCTTTCTCGATCGCTACAATGGATGTGCCACATTCAGTCTAACCCTTCTCATCCTATCATTGGACCAAAAGGAGGAATATCCATTTCATTTCAATAAAAAGCGGTTCTACTACCTTCCTACGGTTGTGGTTGGCGTCATTGTCACGCTGTTTCTCTACACCTATTACGATGCATGTAATCAGGAGGGGAAGCATGTGATTAACCAAAAGATCTTCAAGGATGATTTTCAAGGGGGGCAAGTACACCTCTTCAACCCTTCCGGTCCGTATACATTCACCAGAAACAACCAGATATTCGGTTATCAACAAATAGCGTTCTCCAACCTCACGGACGAGCAAGAGGGTGTGTTTGAAATAGAAGTCTACGTGACAAAAGAGTTCAACGGAAATGCCTGCTGCATCTCCACTGAGTTGTCCGATGGCAGTTACCCTATCCTATGCATCTACGATCTGAACAAGAAGGAAGAATGGCAAAAATTTGAAATTGAACTGACAAAAGGGCCACAAACAATCCTCTGCTTTGATATTCACACACCTGCTGCATATAAAGAGAAGGCAGGAACTGTTTATTTGAGGAATCCAAGGATAACGTTACAAAACAAAACGCTTACTACTCCTTAAAGAAATTACTTCTAATTATTTTATCTGAAAGATCCCATGCCTCCTCAGGATTAAGGATTCTATTCGTTCGTTCCACAGAGTCAAGTAGGTTTACACCAACTCCTTTATAGTTTGAATATCCAGCTCCAAGTAACCCTGTAAGAGTAGGATACAAATCCATTTGATACGTTTCTTCCGACACCACAACGGTTCGATCCATTTTAGGCGAATAGATAATAGCATTGACATAACTTTTCGGATCATATACATCGTTGTGATTCAACGAATATTGTTTCATCTCCATTCTTTTATCTGAAGGGAATATCGTATGGTCTCCCGTAATAAGGATTGTCAGATTTTTAAAGGCCTCAGACGAATCAACCATTGCCAAGAAAGTTCCCAAATATTTATCGAAGTAATTAAAACTCTTCAAAAAGTTTTGTGAGTAGATAGGCATATCATCAGGCAACTTCAAATCAGACAAACCCGAAACTGCCTCAAAATTGGCATGTGTAGACAACGTAACCAATTGAATCATCTTATATTCATCCTCTTCCACCAATTGATTCAATTTAGAAAACAACACCTTATCATCTATTCCCAAACAGAGATTCTCATCATAGGCATAAGCATGACTCATTCCAGCCTGATTCCATACAGAGAGGTCATGAGGTAAAACACATATCGACTTATTGTCAGTCAGCTTAGACAAAGAAGGGAATGTATTATTCGGGAAAAGATAACAAGCTGCTCCCTGTTTCAATGGCAACAAACCTGTATTCAATATCATCTGTCCATCAGAAGAGGCACCTTGTCTAATCTGAGAAATCATATGTTCGGCACGAAAATGATTATGCGTTTGTATAAAATTCCAGAGATTAGGCATTGATTCAGGCGACAATGCCCAACATTCCATGCTCTCAACCAAAATCACCACCAATTTGTTGTCATATTTAGAAGGATTCTTTAAGCCTTTCGTAATTCCCAAACTTTGCAGTCTCTGTTCATCCTCTGGCAACATATCAATCGTCTCAGAAGCTTTTTTTACAGAACGAAGCAAACGCAAATCATCCACAAGCAAATGAATGACAGAATTTCTACTCGGATCCACTTCAAACATCATATGTGCATCAGATCTTCCTTCAAACGCCTCATATTCAGTCAGTGAAAAAACCTTATAAAGATTTCTAGGTTCATAAGTATAAGAGAAATCCCAATATCCCCTACCTCTGACAACATCTGCATAGTGTGAGCAAAGAGACAGTGGGTACAAACAAAGGACTGTGCATATAAAAGTCTTCGGCATAAACTTGTCATCATTAATGGCAATCAGTGGCAAAATCGACAATAGTGTAACTATGAATGGAATTAAATCCACTTCCAAGTTCAGAAACAAGAAGACACTATTCCAGAAACCTTCCATGTTTCCTACCATACTAATTGCCATTGAGTTAAGCAAGACTCCATTGCATCTGAAATAGATGAAATTGGCAACAATCCAAACATCAACAATGAGCGAGACAATCAAAGCATACACTAGCGAAAAACGTCTGCACAAAAAAATTGGTGCACCCAAAGCAATGGCAGCCACTAACTTAGGCATATTGTGTGTGAGAAATTCAGTTTCCATGTCAGGCCACATTTCATTACTGAAAAATTTAGTATTGAAATAGACACCCAAAACGAAGACGATGAAAAGAATGATGTGTCCCTTTTCCCTTAACTTCTCTATGATATTTTTCACTTCCATTTTTTCAATGTTTAACTTTCTAATTATTCACCCAATCATATCGAATCGGCTCACATATATAACCCTCTTTATCTTCCAAATAGAATTCTATATGATCACACATCGTACCATCTGCGTTTTGGAAGATTGTTCTTGGGAAGAAAGCATCAAATCCTAACGCATCAGATTGTGAAATACCAACAGCCTCCTTCACATCAGGACGAGAGGTGCCATATCCAATTTTATATAAATTACCATTAACAGCCATGTACAATGATTTTAATGGCAACTTATGATCAATGTCAACTGCCCATCCAGCCATATGAATGACATTTTCGTTTGCAATAGATTGCACCTGTCTCTTATCTTGCACGATGACTCCACCGCCACAATAATCCAACACCAATCCTTTCAACCATTCATCTGTTTTAATAGATCTTGTCGGCTTACCCGAAACAGAAGATTGGAATATGAGAGAAAACGGAACAGAAGAGATAACCTTCGATTTTTCCATATCTATCAAATGGAATTTAATCTCAGATGCAGTCGTTCCCTCTTCATTTTCAAGTAAACGTCTATCAAAATAGAAATAGAAACCTACTTCTGACGAACATTTTATGCCCACCTGCTTTCTGACATCAGGACGTGGTATTCCATATACACCTTTAATAAATTTATCATTGACCTCCATATAGATATCACTTACTGGACATCTTCGATCAATATCAACCGCCCATCCAGATATCACAATCGTATCTGAGCCAGATATCAAAAGTGTATTTCCAATAACACCACCAGCATCCGTCGATTCTATCCATACACCTTTATTCCACTCACCGCTCTGAATCTCTCTCACTTCATAATTAGGAAGTGAACTGCCTGCGTTGCTTTCACTTACGAAAACTGCAGAGGTTGGATAAGAATGAGTCGGTCTTAAAAAAATAAGAAGAAAAACTGTTAAAAGGACAATTAAAGCAACAATAAAAACAAACGGATGTTCTTTGATGATAAATAATTTTCTCATAAATCCATAAAATCTTAAAGCGGGTTCTAAATTTACCAACCCACAGTTCATACTTTTTGTTTAAATGATGAATTATCAGAATTCTCACTAAACATTTCTAACACAAAATTACTAATTTGTTAGATATATTTTGCATTTCCTCTTCCTAAAATTATCGCAGAATCAAGAAACACAAACAATCTTACTTAAAATCCAAACACAAAAGAAAACTAATATGTTATGGGATCATCATAATCAACCAAAACAACCTTTACAGCTGGAATACGGCACAAAGCTCTCGTCTCTTCTGCATATTCATCCGTATAAACAACTGTCGAATGCCACAAGAATATCTCCAAATCAGAGAAATAGTTATTTAACAAAGTTGCCATTGTATGGTCACATCCAATGGCAGAAGGACCGACCGCCGTTATTCTTCCCAACGCATAATAATGCCATAAAAATTCACTATATGTCTGTGCAAATAAGTTGTCAATAGTTAAAATCGTATTAAACCCATGTGCTTTTACAATCTGAACCGAAGAAACATCAAAATTTTCTATCCAAATTCTATCTTTAATACCATACTTTTGTGCAATAGCATCTATTTTTTCTGACGCCTCATCCGCATTAAAAATTGACAAGTTCTTAAAATCAACCCAATACCAATTCTTAGTTGGATCTGGCAATGCTTCAAACCATTGTTCAAGTGTTACACATTTTATCGTATCCTCAATATTATGGCATACATACAGATTACCTGTGCTACTTGAATAGTTAATGTCAAATTCTATTCCCTCGAACTTCAAACTCTTCTCTGCCGCCACTTTCGGATCATTTGCGCCATGACACCATATTTTAGACGACGGATATATATAATTAGGTTTTATATTGGGATTCTCATAAACATATACAGTATCTTTCATGCAGATAGTATCCACACGGAGTATCGTATCATTGAAAACAACCACTTCTCGAATATAAAACGTATCTACAACAACTACATTTTCCATCTGGATAATCGTATCCTTTACATAAATAGTGTCATAAAGCAACTTATAATCCGTTGAATGAACAGTATCAATAACTAGTATCGTATCATGAATAGGGTCCGGGCCAAACTCTCCCAACTCATCCCCCTTTTCGCAAGAAGAGAAATAAGCAATTGCACTCCAAAACACTATGAAAAAACAAAAAAAATTTTTCATCCTTATGTCAACAAAAATATCCCAAATTTTCGACTGCTAATTTAAGTTATATTTTCGTAATTTGGCAACTTGTTCTAAATATTAGGTGGTATAACATAAAAAAAATTAATTAATCGGTACCCTTATAGATGTGCCCTTAATATTATTTTGTACTTTTGTACAATATTTATGTGTTATGGTATTTGTTCTAATCATATGGTGTCTCTTTATATTTGTGGTTGGCATGAGATGCTCCCACAACAATCTGTTTTCCCCTTCCGTTCTTACGGGTGCCATATGGGCCACAGCGTTGATTCTGTTTGTGGTGTTAGGACAGAAATTACCTCCGTTAAGCCTTAATTTTTACTTATGTAGTTTCTGTTGGATTTCTGGTCTCTCATTCAGTTCCCTTTGCGCGCAAGCTGCCACCTACAGAGACTCCAAGTTGGATCAGCCTGGCACTTTGATTCGAAACATCTACTTAATTCTCTCCGTCATCTACTTTCCCAAATTAATTGCTTTTGCCAGAGCTGCCATCGCCAATGGTGCAAGTGGCAACTGGGCATGGGATCTTCGATTGGCTGCCATCGGACATGGTAGTGGTTTTGAAGAGGCTTTCGGCGGTTTGTTTGTTGTCATCTGGCAAGTCTCCTTCCTTATGGAGGCTCTCTGTTTTGAAAAGAAGAAATGGTGGCGATTTGCATTAATCACCTTCATATACGCATGTTTTGGTGCTGTCACAATGTCAAAAATCACATTTTTGAACATGTTCCTCTTCAGCACCTCCATCTTTTATTTTAAAAAGAGGATATCTCTCAAACATCTTGTTGGAGGAATAAGCGTGTTGCTGGTTCTCTTTTTATCACTACAATCCATCCGGCAAGCCATCAAGTTCTCCGATATGGACGACAACTTCTTTGTCACCTACATCGTCAGCAACCTTTCTGCCTTCGACACCCTAGAGCCTTGTTCGGCAGAACATTTCGGAGAAAACACTTTCCGCTTCGTCTACGCCTTTTTTAACGACATGGGCTGGTCGAACATCGAACCAGTGGATATCTTGCTTAAATGGATAGAAAAACCTATCCAGACAAACACCTATACTGCCATGTATCCCTATTACGTGGACTTCGGTATAATCGGACTGATTCTATTCCCTCTCTTTATGGGTGCAATCTACGGATGGCTCTATAAGAAAGCTGAAATGGGTAGCAACTTCCACATCATCATCTATGCTTTCGTCATCAACATCATTTTCATGCAATATGCCGCAGACCTGTTCTTTACAAGTCTGTCTGGCAATCTGAAACTCTTCGTTTTCATTCTGATTCCTTTCTTATGTTCCAAACATAATTTATTAATCATCAAGGATAAAATAAAGGGCAATGACTGAATCGGTGAAAATACTAATCATACTTGTCCTTTATCGACAAAGTTTGGAGGAAAGCAGATCCTACCATAGTTTGAAGAAGAATCTGTCTCATCTTGCACAACCCCATCAGCTCATTTTGTTCAACAACTCTCCGGAACGTACCATCACACACTCCGACATAGAGGCCACTATTGTCAACGCCCAAGAAAACGGCATGTTGGCAAAAGCGTACAACCACGCACTAACTGTGGCACAACAAGAGCATTACGATTGGATCATGCTGTTCGATCAAGACAGTGAACCTGATGCGGATTACTTCAAACAGGTAAGCAAAGCAATCGAAACGGTCGGAAAGAACGTTGCTGCCATTGTCCCTCACATCATAAGTGACGGACAGGTCATATCTCCAAGCGAGTATAGCGCCATCGCAGGACCATTTGGCAGTGTGAAACCCGTCGAGCTACCAATAAAAAGCAATAAATACATCAATGCCATCAATTCATGTTCGGTCATTCGTACAGAATCAATCGCAAGCATTGGTGGATTTGACGAGCGATTCCCGCTCGACTATTTAGACTGTTGGTACTTTTACCAATTTCACAAAAGGAAGTATGACATTGAGATTCTCGATGTCACAATACCCCACAATCTTTCCATCTTGTCACCCCTCAAAATGGGAGACAAGCGATATCGCGATTACATGAAGTCTTGCGCAAGGTTTTCAAACAACACGCAATTCTCCCATCGCGTATTTTTCAAAATCAGAACACTCCTTCGTTGTGCGAAAATGTTATTTTTCCCACAGAGATGGGTGCTTCTAAAACCCACATTCGCAGCAATTTTTTATAAAGAATAGATTATATGGCAAGTTCATCCATACTCCTTTCCACCTATAATGGCGAAAAATATCTGGCCTGTCAGATTGATTCCATTTTAGCACAGACAGACTCAGATTGGACGTTACTGATCCGAGATGATGGTTCGTCAGACGGCACTTGCAATATCATAAACCAATACGTTCAATCACATCCAGATAAGATAAAACAGATAGATTCAAACAAGAATGTGGGTGTGGTTCGTTCTTTTGAAAGATTGCTTCAGGAGTGTGACACTGATTATATTTTCTTCTGCGACCAAGATGATTTCTGGTTGCCCAACAAAATAGAAACAAGCAAAAGGAAGATGATGGACCTTGAGGGAAAGAACCCACAAAAGGCAATCGGAATCTACACCGATTTAAAGGTGGTGGACGAAGAGTTACAGACAATCCATCCATCCTTTTGGGAATACTCCAAAATAGCCCCCTCTTTGTTAACCACATTCGAAGATTTATGTGTGCATCCAGCAGCCACAGGATGTACCATGATGATAAATCGATTGGCCAAGGAGTGTGCTCTTCCCTTCTGCGAAGAGGTGAGGATGCATGACTCATGGATTATCCTATCTATTTTGAAGAGCGGAGGCGTTATCGACTACATTTCCTCTCCTACCATGCTATACAGGCAACACAGAGGGAATGTGATAGGTGCGATAAACGAAAATGACTCCTACCTGAGTCATCGTATCAAAGGAATCAAATCAGTAATCAAGAGCAATAAGGCTCAATGGCGCATGATAAAAAAATTAGGCTTTTCATCGCATATTCATTACCTGTGGCTGAAAATAAAATATCACTACAACTATTGCAGACTTCAAAAAAAGGACGATCAAAAATGAAAGTTTCAATTATAACAGCAACCTTTAATAGTGCGTCGACCATCAGAATGACAATTGAGAGCGTGGCAAGGCAAACGCACAACGACATTGAGCACCTCATCATAGATGGAGGTTCCCAAGACAATACTGTTGAGATTGCGAAAGAATACCCTTCTGTCTCCTATATCATATCTGAACCTGACAATGGATTGTACGAAGCCATTAACAAGGGAATAAGAGCCGCTAAGGGCGATATTATAGGCATACTTAACTCTGATGATTTCTTTGCCTCTGACACGATTATAGAGACGATTGTAAACCAATTCTCCTCCACAGAGACAGAAGCCATCTATGGTGATGTATGCTACATCACGCATGACAAGCCATTCCTACCCATACGATACTATAGCAGTAAATCATTCAATCCATGGAAGATGAAGTTTGGATTTATTCCAGCCCATCCCACATTCTATATGAAGAGGGAGAAATTTCAGGAGATTGGACTATATAATGAGAGTTACAAGATAGCATCAGATTTTGAGTTCCTACTGCGTTGTTTCTGTATTCATAAGATTAAATACCAATACATACCACAGACGATGGTATATATGCGAATTGGAGGCATCAGCAACAAGAACTTCGCATCCCATAAAACCATATTTGCAGAGCACAAGAAAGCCTTGAAAGAGAATAACATCTATTCCAATTCACTGTTTTTATGTCTGAGGTATCCTATTAAAATATTTGAAGTGGTGATTTTTCGGATAACAAAACTATTCAAGGGTAAGAAGGAGCAAGAAATACATGTAGACTAATCAATCATCCAGATTATTCAGATAATTCTGAAGCGTCTAATTTTTTGATAGTTTCTTGGTTGATTTTATCACGTTCCTTGTCACTAAACCAGCCCCATTTATTGAAATATTTGATGGCAGAAACCATGTGGACGAATAGCATCTTAAGCGATTTGGCAGAATCTCTATGGTAGATATGGATAGCTTTCACCAATGGATAATAAACAATGTCCATACCCTCTGAATGAACACGTCTAGAGAAATCCAAATCCTCACAATACATAAAATAGCGTTCGTCAAATAATCCTATCTTGTTAAATACCGAGGTACGAATCAACATAAAGCAGCCATATACCCACGGAGAGCTGAAAGGTTTCGTATATGACAATTTTGTATAGATATCCTTCGAAGAAGATGGCATCAAACGGCGTTTAATCAAAGTAGAAGGAGAAGGTATCAAACGGCATGAGTAAGCACGTTCTCCATTAGGTAGAAAAATGTCAGGAGAGATAAGTCCCACTTCCTGATTCTGTTCCATATAGTCATACAAAGCCTCCACGACACCCTCTTCAAAGAAGATGTCAGGATTTAAGACCAAATGGTATGAGGATTGACCCTCCGCCTTTTTCATCGCAATGTTATGACCCTTTCCAAAACCCAAGTTTTCCCCTTGAAAAGAGTACTCAATACGATCATCTTGAGGAACAAAAGATTTTGCCTCATCAGAAGGTGAATTATCAATCAAATACAATTTAACATCCATTCTAGTGTTTAAAAATGAATGAATCGCCCTCAACAATTCGTCTCTGTCGTTTTTGTATATAACTATAGATGCCGTTACCTGGTACATATCATTTCGAATGTTTAAAAATCGACGTCATCAAATGCCATCGATCTAAAAATTTGTCTTTCAATGGTCGCCGACTAGGTTCTGAGCAAGAAGATGCATTATCACCATGTCTGCGATATAAGATTAATGGTTTGTCAAAAAATAAAATCTTTTTCCTCCTATATTCCACGTTCAACGCAATCCATACATCATGCATAGGAATATTGGAAGGAAACGGAAGCACGTACGACAAAACATCACGTTTAAAAGCCATACAGCAACCAATATAAGTGTTTTTCATTAAATTTTTCACAAATCCACTTCCAGAATTAAGCAGTTTAAAGAAAGAAGGTTGCAACACTCGCTCGTCTGCATCCACTACCTTACAATCAGAAACTACCAAATCATAATCTCTCAACAACAGCAGCATATCACACACCTTGTCATCTAACCAAATATCATCCTGATCTGCCAAAAAAATAAACTCACCTTTAGCATGCTTTAATGCATTCTCGAGATTATAAATCGGACTGTGAAATCTATTTCCTTTCAACACCTTAATCCTTTCATCCTGAAAAGATTCAATAATCGAAAGTGTTCCATCAGTTGAAGAATCATCAGATATTACAACTTCGTCCTCATCGCCCAACTGACGCAATATAGTTTCCATTTGTCTTCGTATGTACTTTTCCCCATTATAGGTGGCCATACATACGCTCACTCTACAATCCATATTCTCGCTTTCTAAAAGTAATAGCAAAAATAAGTTAAATTTCTGAATTAACCATCATTAAAATGCAATAAATGATATGCAACTCAGATAACTAACGAATTATTAGAGTGTTTCATTTTTTTTTATTAAAAAAAGGTGGCATTTTTAACCCCAAATGCCACCTTTCGAGACAAGATTAATACTCTTGCCAGCTCTTTATTTGGATATCCTGCTTTGGTTTTTCGCAGAATGCCTTAATAAATGCACTTGCCAATCTTGCATTCGTCATCAACGGAATGTTATGATCGATTGCTGAACGACGGATCTTATATCCATTAGTCAACTCTCTCTTCGTATGGTTCTTTGGTATGTTAATTACCAAATCAACTTGATGTTCTTGCAACAAAGAGATGATGTTTACATTGTGATCATTCTCGTCTGGCCAGCTCACTGCAATTGCATTTACACCATGCTCTACCAAGAAGTTTCTTGTTCCTTCTGTAGCGAATATCTTATATCCGTGAGTGTCCAACAACTTGCATGCATCCAACAAATCTACCTTACCACGGATATCTCCTGATGAAACTAAGATACCCTTCTCTGGTACATGGTAGCCTACAGATGTCAATGAGTTAATCAACGCCTCATCAAAGTCTGCTCCTAAGCATCCTACCTCTCCTGTTGAAGACATATCCACACCTAAGATAGGGTCTGCCTTATGCAAACGTGCGAATGAGAATTGTGATGCCTTAACTCCGACATACTCAATATCGAATGTAGATGAATCTGGTTTCTCTACTGGAACATCCAACATAATCTTAGTGGCTGTCTCGATGAAGTTTCTCTTCAATATCTTAGAAACGAATGGGAAACTACGTGATGAACGTAGGTTACACTCTATCACCTTAACGGCATTCTCTTTTGCCAAGTATTGAATGTTGAACGGACCACTGATGTTCAACTCCTTAGCAATCTTCTTACTTACTTTCTTAATCTGACGTACAGTCTCTAAATACAACTTCTGTGCTGGGAATACCAACGTTGCATCTCCTGAGTGAACTCCTGCGAACTCTACGTGCTCAGAGATAGCGTATTCGATAATCTCACCATTCTTTGCTACTGCATCAAACTCAATCTCCTTAGCATTCTGCAAGAATGAAGATACTACCACTGGATACTCTTTTGACACCTTAGCTGCCATCTTCAAGAAGGTATCCATTTGCTCACGGTTGTAACATACATTCATCGCAGCTCCGGAAAGTACGTAAGATGGACGAATCAACACTGGGAAGCCTACCTCCTTGATGAAGTTGTCGATATCTTCTGAACTGGTCAACTCACCCCAACGTGGTTGGTCGATACCCAACTGATCCAACATAGCGGAGAACTTATGACGGTTTTCTGCACGGTCGATGGATACTGGAGAGGTTCCTAATACAGGAACGTTCTGACGATACAACTTCATAGCCAAGTTGTTTGGAATCTGACCTCCTACAGAGACGATCACACCCTTAGGATTTTCCAAATCGATCACATCCAACACACGCTCGAAACTCAACTCATCGAAATAGAGTCTGTCGCACATATCATAGTCTGTTGACACTGTCTCTGGGTTGTAGTTGATCATGATAGACTTGTAACCCAACTTACGAGCTGTCTGAACTGCATTTACTGAACACCAGTCGAACTCTACAGATGAACCGATTCTGTATGCACCAGAACCTAACACTACGATGTTCTTATCGTTTCTGTATGAATAATCGATGCTATGTTCGTCTGCACCGTATGTCATATACAAATAGTTGGTCAACTCTGGATGTTCAGAAGCGATAGTGTTGATACGACGAACAAACGGAGTGATACCTTGTTTCTTACGCAATGAACGTACACGAAGTGACTCCTTCTCCATATTGTTGGATGGGTTCTCTGTGTAACGTGCAATTTGGAAATCAGAGAATCCAAGGCGTTTTGCCTCTTTCATCACGTCAACAGGAATATCTTCGATCTTCTTGTATTGACCCAAAACTTTCGTATAGTCAACAATATTCTTCAACTTACCAATAAACCACTTGTCGATTTTAGTAAGATCAACGATTTTCTCGATAGAATAGCCCTTCTCCAAAGCTGCAGCGATAGCGAAAATACGCATATCGGTTGGGTGAGACAATTCTTTATCCAAATCATCGAATTCCAAATCGTGATTACCAACGAATCCGTGCATGCCCTGACCAATCATACGAAGACCCTTTTGCATGATCTCTTCGAATGACTTACCGATTGACATGATTTCACCCACAGACTTCATGGATGAGTTGATCTCACGGTCAACGCCAATGAACTTAGACAAATCCCAACGAGGAATCTTAACAATGATATAATCAACTGATGGAGCCACATAAGCAGAGTTTGGTGTACCCATCTCACCAATCTGGTCGAGTGAGTAACCCAACGCCAACTTAGCTGCAACGAAAGCCAATGGATAACCAGAAGCCTTAGATGCCAAAGCTGATGAACGGCTCAAACGAGCGTTGATCTCAATAATACGATAATCGTTTGTTTCTGCATTGAATGCAAACTGAATATTACACTCACCAACGATTCCAATATGACGAACCACCTTCTTAGCAATCTCTTGCAATAGGCTGATTTGTTCTTCTGTCAATGAAATGATAGGTGCCACAACGATACTCTCTCCTGTGTGGATTCCTAGTGGGTCGAAGTTCTCCATAGGAACAACCGTGAAGCAGTGATCGTTCTTATCACGAATTACCTCAAACTCAATCTCTTTCCATCCCTTCAAAGACTCTTCTACAAGGATTTGCTTAGAGTGTGCAAGTGCGCTATCACATAGTTCAATGAACTCCTCTTCGTTAGCACAAATACCTGAACCAAGACCTCCCAATGCGTATGCAGAACGAACCATCACTGGATATCCTATTCTACGTGCTACAGCCAAAGCATCATCCATATTCTCAACAGCTTGAGATACTGGAGTCTTAGCTTGAATCTCATTCAACTTCTTAACGAACAAGTCACGATCCTCTGTAATCATAATTGCGTCTACAGAAGTACCCAACACTTGTACGCCATACTTCTCCAATGTGCCTGAAAGATAAAGTTCAGTACCACAGTTTAAGGCAGTTTGACCACCGAAAGCTAACAAGATACCATCTGGTTTTTCTTTCTTTATAACTTCCTCAACGAAATAAGGAGTGATCGGCAAGAAATAAACCTTATCAGCAACGCCCTCAGACGTTTGGATCGTAGCGATATTAGGGTTGATCAACACCGTGGAGATACCCTCTTCACGCATAGCTTTCAGAGCTTGTGAACCAGAGTAATCAAACTCTCCGGCTTGTCCAATTTTCAAAGCTCCAGATCCTAGCAAAATAACCTTTTTAACTTTCTGTGATTTCATATATCTAATCTCTTAAAATAACTTTCACACAAAAAAAAAGCGGAGGTAACAACCACCGCGACAAAAATCAATAGGAATAAAAAAACAATGCCTCTACATCATCCCAGTTCTTGTATATGTAATGAGGTACGGACATATTCTCTTTTTTATTACTTTGATTCTAAATAATTCGTTTTTTTATATTGGGTGCAAAGTTACACTTTTTTTCATTACACATTGCAAGCGAAAGATGAATTTTTTTCAAAAAAAATTACAAAGTGCGTGTTTATCGGACTTGCACGAATCTTTCATCCTTTGGTCTATTATTTTCTTCCCTAATGTATTTTCTTCTTATCGAGTCAACAGGGTCAACTCATACTTCTCATCAAAGAACTCATCCCAGTCCTGACGGGCATTCTTCCCTATCTGCAACCCATAAAAGAAGGTGCCGTTTCGACGACTCTCTCGCATCTCTTCCAACAAGGTCTGCTCTACCAACGGAATCTTAAAATCACTAATCCACAACACATCCGAACTCATATAACTAGCATGGTGACGCAACAATTCAAACATCTTAATCATCATACTCCTCGCATTCGTGTCGCCCGACGCACTCTTCTTGAAATAATCAAACAACCGTGCTCGCTCCTTCTTCACATCTATGGGATAAACCGACACGGAAAAAGAGAGCAAATACAAATCTCTTCGCTGTCTGTCTGAAATCTCCAACAATCGCAACAACAAAGAGTTGCTTATCTTTTCTGGTTCCCCTACCATACTTCCTGATGTGTCCAAACAGACAATCATGGGTCCCTTGCGCTTAGCTGGCTGTTGAACCAACTGGTGTATCGGCTTGAAAATCTCACTACGATACGAAAAGGTCTGCAACCGATGCGTGACATACTTATATAGAAACAAATCTGACAGTCGTTCATCCGAAGCTTGTGCCACCTCCAACGGCAACATTGAATTCAGATCATTGCTAACCGTCACCCCCGACACGTCACTCTTAGATGCATGCGTCATCTGATAGTGTCGTCCACTAGAAACCGTCATCTGATGATGACTCTCCTCACTGGCAATTCGTCCCATCTTATTGGCTATCTGATTTAGCACAGGGTATCGTTTCTGTACTTGTATAATCTTACGCAACCGTTCGAACAGTGTTGAGTTCCATATTCCACTCATGGCACTCCATGCTTGCAAGAAATCTTCCTCCGATATGTTATTCTTCTTCACATACTCCTCCACCTCCTGCATCGACACCCTTGTCTGCTGAGCAACAGACGGACATCTCTGCTCCGTCTCTTCACGACACTGTCGCATAACCTGTTTCATCTCCATCTCTTTCCAATCATCCAAGAAATGTTGCCACAGAATATCATCGGAAAGATTCTCCTCTTTCTGAAACTTCTGTCCATAATAGGAGGTAAAACCAGGATTGCGTTCTTCCACCTCTTGCATCAAAGCCTTCCAACCATCCTGTCGCTTGTTGAGTTCCCACTCATGTGCCTCCTTGATCTTATTTTGGATGGATTGGTTTCTCGCAAATTGATATTGATACATCTTCAATTGTTGGAAGATGAAATCGAGTGTGATATTATAAAACACGGCAGACTGTACATTGTCTTTCAAGACTCTGGTACGAAGCCAAGGGTCGCGCATCATAGACATAAGGTATGCATAAAGAGGGTCTCCCGCAAAATCAGGATTATCCTCCTTGTCATATATGCCAGCCTCAACAAACTGATCCAACAGACTGACATAGATTGCTGGTGATGTCACATTCTCATCACTCGCCATACTCTAACTTTTCAATGTCAATTCTTAAATAGGCAAACTGCTTACGCAACTCTTCACACATATATTGCAACTCCGATTTATCTTCTTTAGAAAGGAACATATTAGACTGAAGTTCCTCTGAGAAGCGACTGACCTCCTGCACCTTCGTCTCCAATGCCTCATAGAAATTACGACCCGATGGTTTGGGCAATGTATCAACATTGATATCAGAGAGCAACGGACTTTTCGATTTCTCTATCTCATAACGCACTCCGTTGATAAACAAGAATTGACCTTTTCGATAAATGGTAACCTTCTCAGCCTCTGATTTCTCTGATCCGTAGACAGAGGAAATGGCATCTCCCGCATAATTACGGATAATCATGTTTTTGGGTGATGATGGGTCTTTGTATAGCACTGCCTGTGTTGGCGCATTCATCGGATCATACTCTTTTAGATTACGGAAATCAACTGCAAAAATATAGGTGTGACCTGTCCCATGATTCAACACATGGTAGAAGAAGTGGTTGCACAAGAGCAACCCCTCATTTCGATGGTCGCCTCTTTTCTTATCAGCCTCAACACTAGCTCTCACCTGCACGATCTTTAAATCGGAAGAGACAGCCTGACGCAAGGATTCTATCTCGTTTTCAAATCCGACAAAGAGCGACTTTTTCATAAAATCACGCACGATCTCCTGTTCCTCCGGTTCGTTCCACAAGCAACGCCAAAGTGGGAAGAGATCAGAAGGCATCACCTGCTCACGTTGATGCATATAGGCTGAGGTACGCAAGAGTTGTAAAATCTTTTTCCATCGACGGTCGCTCACATAAATCGCACGTCTGCGATCACGATCAACGGAAAGCTGACTGCGTAGATAGAGAATGCTTGCCAAGACTTCTGGAGAGCAAGTTATCTGAGGAATCCGTTGCTGTGCCTCTTCATACTCTTGTTGCGTGATAGGACAACTCACCGACACTTTGTCGGACGTCTCCGAATCCAGCAGCATATCTACAAACGATTGTTGGTCTTTGACACAGCCCGAAACAATTCGGATTAGGAAACGATCCCATAATGCTTCCAACCCCTCACCTTCCGTAGGCAACTCATTACTGGCACCAATCAACAATTTAAGAGGTAATTGTATCTCATGGTCACCATTCCGATAGGTTTTCTCATTGATGACCGTCAGCAGCGAATTTTGAATGGCAGGACCCGCCTTCCACACCTCATCGAGGAAGACAATCTCGGCAGATGGCAAATAGCCCTCCACCTTTCGTTCGTACGTATCTGCATCACGAAGTTGAGAGATACTGACAGGACCGAAGATCTCATCTGGGGTAGAAAAACGAGACATCAGGTATTCGAAAACAGATGCATTTTGAAAAGCGTTTTTAAGGCGACGAGCTATCAATGATTTCGCCACCCCCGGAGGACCTAAAAGCAAGACACTCTCACCCGCCATGGCAGCCAAGAGAGCCAAACTAAGTTCCGTATCTTTTTCATACACATGAGCTGAAAGCTCTCTTATCAGTTGTAAATACCTATTCTCCATAATATATACACATATAGTTGATGTGACCACACAAAATTACACAAAAAGAGGAAAGCGACGAAAAAGAGGAAGAGGACATTCCTCACATTGCACACAAAAAAACGCAAAGACGTCACGAATAACCATTCAATAATTTGGGGTGGTTGTTTTTTTCGATTAAATTTGCAAAATCTTAAACAGAAGAGGTTGGGTTGAGTAGTTCAATGGATAGAATACGGGTTTCCTAAACCTTAGATCCGGGTTCGATTCCCGGCTCGACTACTAATTAAAAGGGGTATTTAATCAACAAAACATGTGCATACCTGGAACTGTGCTCTCACACGGAATAAAGGAAACACTCTGCGGCATTGACCCGCATGAAATATTGCTAAAACTATACTGATATATGACACTATAATTGCTTTCGTTTTCATAATCATCATAAAAATCTTTACCGCGATTGAATCGGCATTTCCTAAAATCAAAGAGAAATTCACGAAGAAAAAGAAAAAATAAGAACAGATGAAACAAATAAATTCGTGATTTAATTCTATTTTTACAAAATCAAATTCGATATCCTTCTTCAAGTTATTCAACAAAAGGAGCATTATATAACAAGACAAACTATTCATATACAAATATTTATGAAACGAATTCTCAAGTTAGCAATTATCTGTGCAGCCATTATAGGGATGGCGATTGTTTCTGTACATGCATTTCAGAATGGCAACCCAAGCAAGACCTCAACACCAACTCGTCCATCAAACTGGGCAGAACCAATAGCGCTTGCGGGTGTTCCCAATCTACACAAAATAACAGACAATCTATATCGCAGTGCGCAACCGACAGCCGAGGGAATGAAAAATCTATCAGCATTTGGAATAAAGACCGTCATCAATTTACGCAACAGTCATTCCGACCTAGATGAGATCGGTAATTTACCACTAACAGCAAAACGCATTGAAATATTTGCTGGCAACTTAAAAGATGAGTATGTTACAGAGTTTCTATCAATCGTAGACGATTCCACCGCTTATCCCATCTTAGTACACTGCCAACACGGAGCAGACCGAACGGGAGCTTTATGTGCGATGTACCGTATACTACGTCAAGGTTGGACCCCTGACGAAGCAATCGACGAGTTGAAAAATGGCGGTTATGGATTTCATCCCATTTGGAATAACATTCCTATTTTTATCCGAGAGTCCTCCAAACGACTTAGCAATCAAATAAAACAAGTGAAGTGAGAGATTCAATCCCATGGTCATACTCACTCAAAAAGAGTAATTAGCATAATGATAATCCGCTGACCTATCAAATTTTATAAACTAAATACAATTGCAAAATAAACAACCTATATAAAATAACAGATCACATGACAGGAAACGGGAAAAAGAAAATAGTTATTTTCTCTCTGGCAATCATCACTGTGATTGTCGGCGTTTACTTCTTTCACTCCAAAAGAGGGTACCAAGAGGGGGATATTCTATTTCAAGTATCGTGTAGTCGCCAATCACCCTTCATCCAGCAAGCTACTGGTTCAAAATGGTCGCATTGTGGCATCGTCGTTGAGAAGAACAAACAATGGTATGTGCTAGAAGCCTCCAATGTTGTTAAACTCACCCCATTAAAAGATTGGATCAAGAGAGGCAAAAAAGGAGAGATGAAAAAATTACGCATATTGAAAAAGCCTGTTAAAATCAAGTACGGAAAATACTTGGGCAAACCATACGATCTTGCCTTCAAGTTTAATAATGGGAAGTGGTATTGCTCTGAACTTGTTTATGATATTTATAAGTCTCAATTAGGGATAGAGTTGTGTCAGCCCAGGAAAATCAGTTCATATAAAATTGACGGATTGGAACATGTGCTTAAAAAGAGAGGTATGAATCGTAATCAATTGGTTGTAGCACCATGTGACCTACTAAACTATTAAATACAATTGCAAAATGAATAACCCATATAAAATTCTTTCATTTCTATTTCTTTTAGGAATATTTTTTTCTGTATGTGCGCATGATTACATCATCACGTTTAAGCCAGATGTTAAGTTTAGGAAAAGTGAGACTCCTGGTTTTATGAATGCCTATTGCGACACATCGGTTGTTGAACTGGCTAAAATAGAAAATGAAGAAAACAGTGAAGACAGCGTACAGATCGATTTCTATCTGGATATGGATTTCCCTGCAACAGATGACAATGAGTTTAATTCCAACCTGTTGGCTTTGATCGATTCTGCATATTTATCCAATGAGTTTTTTGTTGATTATAGTAATTATTACGAAGATTACGATAACAATCTTTATATGGCTGATTCAACAATAATCAAAGTCACATCTTATAATGACAGCACTTTGTCAATGTTTGTTGAGAAATACTGTGCAAGAAATTCCGAATGGCGAAAAGAAAGACGTGATTCAATAAATTTTGACAAAAAGACTAAAACTCGTTTTTATAAAGACATTAATGATTCTATATCAATGTGGAGTAAGTCTGGGTATGATGGTGAAAGTTATTCTATATCAGACTATCTGGTTACGGTTCATCATTATGTGCCGGAATCGACTTGGGGAACCGGGGCATATTGTGGACAAAACACAAAAACCACCATAGTAGACAGGGAAAAATGGACTCCGATTCCCCCTAACGAAATTGTTTGGTGCGACGAACCAATAAGTTATGAATATTGTCACAATTCTTTTCTAGATTTTTTGATGACTTTGAAATTGACCGAAGAGTGGGAATGCGCGAATGGTGATTCTGCGGCAAATAAGAGATTTGACGTCTCAGAATGTCATGAGGATCATTGGTGGATTGGCACTGGAACTGCTATTGGTGCTTATGAAGAGGGTGTGACAATTTATTTGGAACGCTGCCCGGGATACAGGTGGTTTGAAGCTCCTGTCTCTTTCACCTATGACAAGATATATGAGTTTTTGATACCGGGCACCGCTGTCTATAAAGCAGCTGAAAATTATTGTAAGACACATAAACCCACACAATTCGATAAGGAGTATTATGGTGATAGCGATTCATCGAGAGTAAGAAGTTTATATATCGATTTTGATACTAAGTCTATTGAGACAACAGATAACATCTATGAGATTTCATTTCCTGCTTCGTTACAAAAAGCAAAAAGAACAAGCAACACTTGGTGTTGGGTAGATCCTCAATATCATAATGAAACAACACAACGAGGGAAAAATAGTAAGATTCCCAAGAAAATCAAATACGAAGGATTTCATCATATTTCTGAAAATGGCGATGCAGAAATATCCGTCAGAATTTTCACCAACTTGGTTAAGGACTATCCTGAATTAATTCCAACGTTGACCACTTCCACCAATTGCTTAACCCCTGATTTTCATGTGTATGATCTGCCTGGAGAAAAACTCTCAAAGCAATATATCTATAGATGTATTGACACGGAAAGCAAAGACTTGATTGAGATTGACATCCGATGTTTACCAGAAAGAGCGTACTACTATGAAGTTGCTTCATATATGATGTTTAATTGTTTTGACCTTGAGGATTATAACGAACATTACACATTGAGCTATGAATGGGATGAAGAATTGAGTAAGTCAAAGAAAAATATAAGACACTACATGAAAAACAGAAGTAAGAAATAAGAAAATTAACCATATCTAGGTCGATAAAAAATCCACAGTGAAAAATATTCAAAAAAATTTTCAAAAAAGATTTGGTGGTGTCAAAAATGAGTTCTACCTTTGCAACGCATTTGAAAAAACGAGGTGTAGCGCAGTCCGGTTAGCGCATCTGTTTTGGGACCAGAGGGTCGGGGGTTCGAATCCCTTCACCTCGACAAGGCTGAAAGAAATCTTTCAGCTTTTTTTTTGTCAAAACATGCAACATTAGGAACTAAAATACACAGATTTACCCCTTTTCAATTGCACAATATTAATTTTTAAATTATTTTTGCAATTAGGGATGTATTTCAATTTATTGTAACACATTGCCTACGATTATCGTAAAGATGAATAATTTATGAAGAAGATTGCATTACTCATAGTTTCCACAGCCCTATTTTTTAATATTTCTTGGGCTGAAGAGCAAGACAAGAAAGAGGTTTTGAATTTCGGCGTTGAGATTGGTGTTCATGCGCTGACAAAAGACGTCACTCCCCCTGAAAATGTCCGCTTCTCCGAATATGGAGTTCAAGCATACTACATTCCTTGGAACATCGGTGCAGTTACAGAATATCTTTTCGGTAATGGAATGTTTGGCGTAGGTACAGGATTGAGACTTACCAGCTACACTGCTTTTTATGGTAGAAAAACCTCCTATTTTGAATGGAACATGAGACCAGAATCTTTAGAAGGTGACTACATCAAACTTCATAACATCAAACAATCAAACAACTATCTCGGATTCCCTATTTTATTCCGAATGTTCTTTGTTCCTCAATCCAATATCGTCAGACCTTATTTCAAATTAGATCTGTCCTTGAATTTCTTAGTAGTAAATAAAAACACCATCAACTTCGTAGAAGAGGATACCCCACTCTCTTATGTCGACAAAATCAACGAGAACTTAGGTACCCCCGAGAAATTCAACTCCAATCTTGATTTCGTCCTAGGTTTGAGAGCAGGAAAAGATCCATTCTACGTCAATTTGGAAGCTCACTATCCTTCCTTCATACTGACAGACAGCCCTGTTTCCTTCTTCGGAACCGAAGACCTAAACATGCTGAATGTTGGTGTCAAACTGATGATTCAAGTTCCTATCCATTGGAGTGAATACAAAAAAGTACCAGAGGAAAAGAAAGAGGAAATCAAGTCTCAATATATCATCAACGAAGACCTCTTCGAACAACAACCTGCCGAAGACGACTCAAACGGCGTCTTTAAAGCCGACGACGAAGATTGATAAAAAAAATTGGGCATATTATCTTAATCACACTTGGCGTTCTTATCCTACTCAATGTGATTTTGCTATTTTCTCTCAACACTTCTTTCGTTCAACAGAAAATAGTAAGGAAGGTAACTTCAACTCTTTCAGAAAAAACCGGAACCAACATCGAAATCGGTCATATCCAAATTGACCTCTTCGACGGACTATTCCTCGAAGACCTATTCCTCGAGGATACTCACCACGACACCTTGGCTTTTATCCACCAACTGAACGTAAACTACTCCCTAAAAAATATATACAGACATAAAACACTCTCCCTTAGCAGAGTGGCTATTCAGGACTTTGTCATCAACCTAACAAAAGAGAACGACTCCACCGACTACAACTACCAATTCTTTGTCGATGCCTTCTCTTCTGACAAACCTGACACCTCCGCATCCTCTCCATTCCAAATGGAAATCGGGCAAATCCTGCTAATCGACGGCTCCTTCCGCCATAGCATCAAAGACGCCGAAAAAACGGAAGGACTCTTTAATGCAAACGACCTGCAAGTGGATAGCATCAACGCTAACCTCTCTCTCGGTCTCTACTTGCCTTCATTCATCTCCAGTGAAATCGATAACATATCTCTGAAAGAAAAAAGCGGACTAACTCTCCGTCACCTAGATGCCGAAGGTACATTCTACCTCGACTCTCTTATCTCCATTCCTTCATTGATACTGGAGACACAAAACTCACAACTGTCGGGCGATTCCATCGAATACCACCTCTCTAATCAAGAAATCTTCGCTAAAATCTCAGAGTCTTCCATCGTTCCCTCTGATTTCAAATGCTTCTCCTCTGCCATTGACTCACTCTCGTCTTCCATCGCAGTTAAAACTTCCGCCCATGTCCTCTTGCCTGCCATCGAGATAAACAATACCCAAATTGATTACCCCGACGTGCTAACAGTCTCTGCTAACCATCTAAGCATCGAGGACATCAACAACTGGCAAAGCTCAAAACTGTCAGCTCTCATCAATAAATTAGAGGCAAATTGCCAACTCTCATCAGAAATGAAAAAGACATTGGGTATCGAGCTACCAACGGTAGTCGACTCCCTTCTTCCTTGCTCCGCTTCCTTACAACTGAACGGTTCACTGCCCCAACTAAAGGAGGAACTGACATTAGAAACACCTATCGGAAGTGTCAGCACAAAAGGAAACACCTCCTATCTACACGAACAGGGCATTTTAAACTCAAACAACGATTGGAATGTCAATATCACAACCCTAAAGCCGATCATTCTCTCTGACATGGTGGAGCATATCAACGGACAACTGGAAAGTTCTCTTGCATGGAATCTGAAAAACAGCGATCCCATCATTCATCTTTCCTCTATTTTCCCTGCTATCACCATCAATCATTACGACTACGACACACTCAGATTGAATGGTGTCTATAAAGGAAAAGAGGACCTAACCATCGGTCTGTCGTCTCCAGACCCCAATTGTCATCTTTCCCTCAATGCGAACATTAAAGACTTAATGACAGACAAGATGCAATCTGATGTCACCCTCGACATCCGTCACATCGCCACCGAAAAGCTACATCTGACAGACTCCACTCAAAACATAACCGTTCAGGGTGCATTCAAAGTGAACGGCACCGGCATGGATTACAACCAATGGAACGGAACCATCGAAATTGACAGTCTCGCACTGACCAACAACGATGCCCACTACGCAATCCCTTACATCAAAGTGAAACAAGAAACGCAGGGAGAGAGCAAAAAGCTGGCTCTCAACACCCCTTTCCTCAACGGGAACATGCATGGCGTCTTCAAATACGAAGAGATATATCCTTGTTTCATCAACGTGATGCAGAAATATCTCCCTACCTTTTTCCAATTGAAACAATCAACAGAAACCAATACAGACCTAGCCTTCCGATTCGACATCAGCGACATAGACTCTCTGATGAACTATCTGAACATCGATCTTCACACAAAAGAGAAAATCACAATAAGTGGAGCATTAAACGAGAAGGAGAAGTCGCTGAAGATGGAACTGAACACACCTGAAATCATCTACAACAAACTAGCTGCAGAGCCATCAAGAATTCATTTTGCCTCTCATAAGAGAAACAATACCCACGCACTGATTGGATCCATAGAATCTAAGATTCATCCTAACAAGGAGGACCCTTTCAACGCCCTATTCTCTGGGGAGATAATCATTCAAAACGACTCTGTCTATAACAAAGTAAAGGTGAGTACAGCACCCGACACTGCCTTCCTAAAAGGTAATTTCTACGATTGCATCTCATTTCATCCATTGGGTGAAGGGCAATACAAAATCAATGTCAACCTTTATCCATCAAATATTATTTTGCATCAACAAGAACTTCAAAACAACGAAGCGCTTGTTCAGTTGCTTCCTGATAAGATCCTCATCTCTAACTTCGGATTGTCAGCCAACCAACAGCACTTGCTGTTGGCCGACGGTATTCTCTCCTCATCTTTGAACGATACACTATACGTCACATTTGATGATTTGAAACTTCAAACCATTCTGGGATTGATGTATCGAAATGATATCCCTGCCGACTGCAACATCAACGGAAAGTTAAAAGCATGTGCCATTTTGGGTGAGAATTTCAGATTCTCCACCCGTGGTTTCAAAATGGATAGCATCCGATACAATGACATCGAAATTGGCAACATGAACCTATCTGCCGTGTGGGACAATGCCCGCAAAGGTGTCTTTGCAAAGATGAAACTAGACAACGGCAACCAGCACCTTATGGACATCAAAGGTGTGATCGAACCTGCCAAGCAACAGATGAAGATGACTGCCTTCCTCGACTCCATTCCTCTACAATTGGCCATGCCGATTGCCAGTGAGTATGTCTCCAACCTAAAAGGAAACATTGGTGCCAACATAACAGCGGAAGGCTCCTTCTCCAACCTCGACATCAATGGTTATGTCTATTTGAAAAATGCACAGGCGAAAGTGAACTACACAGGCGTCACCTACTTCATCTCCGATAGCATCAAACTAAATGGCAACCACTTCTATGCAAAGAGATTTAAGGTGAGAGATGACAATAACAACATTCTCTTCTTCGATGGGGATGTCACACACAAGGAATTCAAAACCTTCAATTACAAGATGCGCCTCAACATGAAGGACTTTGCCCTGCTAAACAACCCTAAGAGTCGCTCTAACATGGTATACGGAACTTTCTTTGTCAATGGTAAGGACCTAGTGTTGCAAGGCAATGAAAATGGAGCGGAGATAACCGGTGAATTAAGCAATGCCGAAGGTACTTCCGTCAACATCATCCTTCCAGAAACCGTCACAGAGACACACACCTATGACAATATCGTTTACGTAAAATCAGAAGTGGAGGAAGAAAAAGACACTGTGAAAAAAGAGGTGGTTCATCCAAGCAACTTCGATCTCTATGCCAACCTCTCCGTCGGACTGACAGAGAAGGCCTCCTTCTACGTCAACTTAGCGGATGGTGCCATGATTCGTGGTAACGGAAACCTACGTGTTCTCTACGAAGACAATGACCTATTTATCTACAATCGATTTACAGTGAATGATGGATATCTGAAAGTGAAGCTATCTGGATTGCCAACCAAAAAGTTCTCATTCCAAGAAGGTAGTTACGTGGATTTCACAGGCGACCCTATGAAACTGAAATTTAACGCCACCGCCACCTATAGTCTGACTGCTGATTTGACCACCCTTAGCTCTTCATTCTCAACCATGGGAATAAAGAACACGCATGTTCCCGTTAATTGTAACCTGATTGCCTCAGGCAATTTAGAGGACATGACACTCTCGTACGATGTGGCGCTACCAAAGGCGGAAAAAGACATACAACAAGCGGTGGCAAGCATCATCAATACAGATAACATCAGAATCAAAGAGTTCGCCTATCTGATTGGTGTCGGAATGTTTAGCGACCCAAGCAATGAGGTACAAGGAAATGCCCTTATGTCATTTGCTTCCTCCTCCCTGTCTGCCACACTAAACAACGTGTTAGGCAAATTCCTTGGTGAGAAAGTGACCATTGGTACCGATATCAGTTCATCCGACAACAGTTCCGAGTATGACGTGGGTGTCTCTGTCTCCACGAAACTGGCGAAAGACAAACTATTGGTCAGCACCAACATGGAGTTGCAAAATGCCGGTGGAGAAGATGAAAACTTCATGGCCGACTTTGACGCAGAATACCTCTTAGGAAAAACTGGTATGTTCCGTATCAAAGCCTATAATCATTCAAACGACGACTTCTACAGACCAGCCAACAGTACCACCCAAGGTATTGGTATCTCTTTTGTGCGTGAATCGAAAAAGATCAGTGAACTGTTCAAAATAAAGAACGAATTTAACACCCCAAAAAGGAAAGAAAAGAAGAAAGAAAAAATAAACTCTAAGGAGAAAAACAAAACAGAAAACGGTCAGCCGACCCAAACAAACTCAACGCCAAAGAAGGAGGAGGAAGAATGAGCAATAGATTCATATTTATAATTCTGATGATCACCGCACTGCTGTCGGCCTGTTCCTCCACTAAATATGTGGAAGATGGCGACTACCTTCTTAACAAAACAAAGATTAAGGTGGAAAATGGCGAAGTGCCTGCCGACCAACTATACGACTATCTATACCAAAAGCCCAACAAGGATGTCTTGTTCATTCCGAAGATGGGACTTCACGTCTATTCTCTTTCTGGCAGAGACACCTCCAAGAAAATCAATCGCCTTTTACGTCGAATGGGTTCTGCTCCCGTCATCTACGACGAGAATCTAACAGAGAACACAGAAAGGCAACTCACCAAGAGGATGAAAAATTTAGGATATCTCAATGCAGAAGTGTCTCACTGCACAGACACCTCTGGGAAAAAGCTAAATATCACCTACTGCATTCGTCCGAAAGATCTCTACACAGTCAACTCTCTGAGAACAAAAGTGGAAACCAACGATATGCGAACGCTCCTGAAAACACGTTCTGCTAAGAAAATATTGAAAATCAAGGAGAACCAACCTTTTGAAGCAGAGACGTTCGACAATATGTCGGTAGACCTCACCAACCTCTTCTGGAGCATGGGCTACTATTATCTGACCAAAGATAACTTCTACTTCTTGGCAGACACCTCCATTGGCAATCATAAGGTGGACGTCACTCTCGCTTACAGAAAAATAGCGAAAGACTCTCTCGACGAGGACTTGAGTCTCCGTCGATACACCTTTCGAAATGTAACCATACACAATGAGTATGGACGTGATTTGCCTCGATTAAAGCATAAGAAATCAAAGGGGCATAGGCTCTCCGACCGATTGAGAGACACTGTCGTCTACAAAGGTGTAACCATCATCAATGGAGAAGAGGGACTCATTCGCCCTACTGTATTATTCAACAACAACTTCATTCGTCCGGGACGATTCTACAGCAACCGATTGGTCGACAACACCTACAATTCAATCAATGCACTAAGTGCCGTTAATCAGGTCGGTATTCAATTGGATCCCGTCGATTCTGCTCAGATTGATGCCAAGGTGACCTTAACCCCTGCCAACCTCTATTACTTTCAATTTGGTATAGATGGAACGAATACGGCAGGCGACCTAGGTGTCTCCAGTTCGATATCCTTTCAGCAAAGAAACCTTTTCAAAGGGTCGGAAGTACTCAGTTTGAAATTGAATGGAGCATTTGAACATATCCGAGGTCACTCAGAATCGGTCGACGCCGACGACTACATTGCCACCGATAATTATTACGAATACGGAGGTGAGGTAGCTCTCACCATACCGAGAATCATGCTAGCTCTTCTTCCTGAGCGATATCGCAGGCAAGTAGGAGCCTCCACCACCTTCTCGCTTGGTGCCAACTGGATGAAACGTCCTGAGTATGACAGACGATTCCTTAGTGCAGACTGGAAATACAATTGGTATACAAAGCGCAAAAGGATTCACCACACATTCAATCTATGCAACATCAACTATGTGGTTTCCCCACGCACCTCCAAATGGTTCCAAAACTATCTGGAGCGTAGTGGAAATGAGCTACTAAAAGAGAGTTATAAAGACCAATTCATCACACGTTGCACCTACTCCGTAGTCTACGGAAGTGACCTATCCACCGATCTGCATAAGAAAGGATGGACCATTCGAAGCGAGATCAGTGTGGCTGGTACCGTTCCCTACCTTGCCTGCAAGATAGCCCATACAGAGAAAGAGAACGATGTTTACAACATTATCGGAACCCCATTTGCACAATATTCCAAGGCCACTTTTGATGTGACCAAAGCATTCTACGTCAAAGAGAAGACACAATTGGTAACACATGTCGGACTGGGAGTAGCCATTCCTTACGGCAACTCAGACATTATGCCGTACGAGCAGCGATTCTTTGCGGGCGGTGCCAATACGGTTCGCGGATGGGACACCCGTGGTCTCGGTCCTGGAATCTTTAACTACCGAAACGGAGGAAACTTCATCACGCAGACAGGCGATGTGAAGATGATTCTCAACTTTGAATACAGACAACAGACCAACACCTTCATCGACCTGGCCGCTTTTGTCGATGCGGGTAATGTCTGGACCATCAAAAATTATGAAAAGCAACAAGGAGGCGTCTTTTACCTTAATGAATTCTACAAACAGTTAGGTTTATCATGGGGAATCGGAATCCGACCTAACTTCAAGTTTATTATCATACGTTTGGATGCAGGTATGCAGATTTACGATCCATCCTACGCAATGGATGAACGATGGGTGATTACAAAACCATCATGGGATCGTTGCAGTTTGCACTTCGCTGTTGGATATCCGTTCTAATATTACTTAACCACCACAGCACGAACACTCTGTCCATGGAAAACAGCGTAACCACTACCCGTGTTTGATTGTATAGTGTAATAGGAATCATCCGGATCAGGAAGAAATAAATCCATATTAAGTCCTCTGATTTTCGCCCAGTATTTTCTAGCACTCATCCACAACAGTTACCGTATCTTTCGACATCAGTTTCCTCAACTGTTCGGTTTCACCCACCACCCAAACGAAGTCACCTTCACAGAATACTGTTTGTGACTCTGGGTTCATGGTAGAAACGCCATCATGTTCAATTCCGACCACCGTACATCCCTTATTCTCGCGGATACCTGATTCGCGTAATGTCTTTCCCACAAATGGAGAGTCGGCCGTGATTTCAAACTGTTCTATACTAACACTACGATTACTATCATCATTCACTTCAGCCTCCAAATTAATCTCCTTTTGGAATCGTTCCAGCTGTTCATCCGTTCCCAGCACTAATATCTTATCCAATGGGAACAACTGATTATTACCTCCAGGGATATTTATGCGTCGATTACCACGTAAGATAGAGACTATATGAACCCCATATCGCTGACGGTAATTCAATGTCTTCAACGACTTACCCACGCAATCTGCATTCTGTTGAACCACGTAATCCACCAAGTGAACATCAAACGAAAGCAACTGAGACGCCAATACCTTTTTATAACCAGCGTCGCGCACGTTTTTCTTATCTTGCTCATATTCACGCGAGTTCAGATTATGGAGGAATTTCCTTTCAAGACGGATAGAGAAGAGTTTCAGACGTTTAGAGACCATCATCATTACAACCAAGATGGAAGCAATGAAAACCAGTAATCCCACTTTCGCACTAAAGAATCTGCTTAATATAAAGGCTACAAAACTAAAAGCCAAAGCGAAACGAAGGATAATCATAATCACCAAAGGTGCTCTGTTGAATCGGTTGGCTGCCCACAAATATTTATACTCTGTCGAATGATTCTTCTTAGCCACCATAGCTCTCAGCAAAGGTGAAACCATAACTATTGTCAATCCAGCCGCCAATAATCGGCCCCATACCCCCGACACATTCTTAAGTACGAACGGCATGATATAATTGGTGGACAATAAGATGATGGCCACCGTTAAAATAGAATAGACCGCAACAATCCTTACCACCTGAATCAACAAACTTCTCCATAAGTTTTCGCTACGAGCAGATTTACCTGCAGAAGCTCGTTTTTCAAGATGATTACGCCAACTCTCAGGCAATCGTTTTTCAAGGAATCTATAGGCAGGATCTGTCAGTTTCATCATATAAGGGGTGATGAAGATTGTTATGACAGAGACCGCCACGATTATAGGGTAAATGAAATCGTCAATGATATGCATTTTCGTACCCAACATGGCGATGATAAATGCGAACTCACCTATCTGTGTAAGGCAGAATCCTGATTGAATAGCCACCTTTAATGATTGTCCAGATAAGAGAAGACCCATGGTGGCAAACACAATCTGTCCCAACACAATGGTAAGCACCAAGACCGCTATTGGAAAGGCATATTCACCAATCACGGAGAAATTAACCATCATACCGACAGAAACGAAAAAGATAGCACCAAACAAATCCCTCACTGGGCGAACCAATCTGTCGATACGTTCTGCCTCCAACGTCTCAGCCAAGATGGATCCCATAACGAAAGAACCCAAAGCCGATGAAAAGCCCACCTTAAGTGCAAACAGCACCATGCAGAAGCACAAGCCTAAGGAGAAAATCAACAACGTCTCGTCGTTCAGCACCTTCTTAGCAGCACGAAGGATGATTGGTACGATATAGATACCAGCCACCAACCATACCACCAGGAAGAAGAAGAGTTTCAAAATACTGTATATCAACTCCGTCCCCTCCAAGGATTTTCCCAAAAAGATAGTAGGAATTAAGACCATCAAGACAATCGCTATCAGGTCTTCAAAGATAAGGATACCAAAAACGATCTTTGTGAATTTCTGGCTTCGAAGTTCATTATCATCAAAAGCTTTTACAATGATGGCGGTCGACGACATCGAAATCATACCTCCCAACAACACACTGTTAACAAGGCCCCAGCCCAATGCCAATCCAACCAAAAAGCCCAAAACTATCATAAACGAGACGATCACCAATGCCGCTATTATAGCGGTTCGTCCCACATTGATTAACTTTTTAAAACTGAAATCCAATCCCAAACTGAACAACAAAAAGATGATTCCGATATCAGCCCATGTACCAATGTCTGAAGCACCAGAAACCGTTGGCGTTAAGGTAATTTGAGAACTCACCAAACATCCTGCCACGATATAGCCCAAGACAACTGGCTGCTTCAACCATTTAAATACAATGGTTGTCAGTCCTGCACTAATCAAAATCAGGGCTAAATCAGCTAACAGAGGTGGAACGTTCATATTACTCAAGCATTTTGTCCGATTCTTATACAAAAGTAAGGCATTTATCTTTTAAAAAAAATTTTTGAAGTGACAATTACGAGGTTAAGAGGCATTTTTTGCACTTGTTTAGACGAAAATCAGGATGATTTGCCATCGTTCGTTCATCCAACACTCAAAATTTAACAACAATTATAGATATGAGCGTTTTATTCAAAATTCTTTAACACTTGAAATGTTAAATTCTTTCTATATTTGCAAGTATGAAGAAATGGACAATGATAGTTTTACTCTCCGTCATGATACTTTCTTTTTTTAGTCTGATGGGGTTACAAGCTTACTATTTGAAGCTCAACGCCGATATGCGTGAGGATCAATTTAGTGAGGAGGTGAAACGTTCGTTGTATGAAGTGGCGAGATTATTGGAAGAGGAGGAGACGTTGCAATATCTGAATAAGAACCTGACCACCCCTTCGTCCAAGACACGTATCATACAATCCACCACAGCATTTATGTCTGATGGGGATGTTCAAATGCAAAAGATGAGAAGAATGCGCGACTCTTCTCAAAAATATTCCACCGTTAGAGTAAAGACCAATGTTTTCATCTCTATGAAACACGGCTCCAACTCCATACAAGAGTCGTCGCGCATCATGCAAAACAAACTGAAAGAGCGATTCTTACACAATCGTGCCCTGTTGGATGACATCCTAATCCGACTGATGAGCGACACCTATATCCGTCCCATCGAGGAACGTGTTGATTTTCTCACTCTAAATGAAATATTAGACCGAGAGTTAGAGAATAATGGAATCAACACCACCCACTATTTCAGTATCATCAACAACGATGGTAAAGAGATTTACAGAAGTGCCAATTTCGACGAGCATGCCTCTGATGTGGAGTGTTACAATCAGATTCTGTTTCCTAACGATCCGGCACCACAATCCAACTACATCAAGGTGTTCTTTCCAACCAAACAAAAGTTTATCACCTCCAATAGTTTGTTCGTGCCTTCCATCTTCTTTACGATTCTGCTGTTGTTCACCTTTGGGTTCTCTTTGGCCATCATCTCTCGCCAAAAACGACTCTCTGAGATGCGTACAGACTTCATGAACAACATGACGCACGAATTGAAAACGCCAGTCTCCACCATCTCGTTAGCAGCACAGATGCTGAATGACGAATCGGTGCCTAAGACACCAACCATGGTGGGACATCTCTCCAAAACTATCAAAGACGAGACCAAACGACTTTCGCAACAGATCGAAAAAGTACTACAGATGTCTATCTTTGAAAAGGAGAGTAGCGCACTGAAACTACAGGAGATGGACATCAACGAAATGATTTTAACCATCGCCGGCACATTTGCCATCAAGGTGGAGAACACTGGTGGAGACATTCAAACGGAATTATATGCAGAGAATGCCACCGCATTAGTCGATGAGATACACTTCACAAACATCATCTACAACCTGATGGATAACGCGGTGAAATATTCCAAAGGACCACTTATTCTACGTCTAACAACATGGAATGAGAAAAATAAATTGATGATTTCGATAGAAGATAATGGAATTGGTATCAAAAAAAGCAATTTAAAAAGTATATTTGACAAATTTTACAGAGTACCTACTGGTAGCATTCACAATGTTAAAGGATTCGGACTTGGTCTTGCCTACGTGAAAAAGGTGGTAACAGACCATGGAGGAACCATAAAAGTGGAGAGTGAGCTGGATAAAGGTACGAAGTTTATTATATCAATACCCTTAAATAATACCCTAAAATAAATAACGTTATGGACGAAAAAACAAGAATCTTATTATGCGAAGATGACGAAAATCTCGGAATGCTTCTTCGAGAGTATCTTCAAGCTAAAGGATATGAGACAGATTTGATGGTCGATGGTGAAGCTGGTTATAAGGCCTTCATCAAAGAGAAGTATGACTTGTGCGTGTTCGATGTGATGATGCCTAAGAAGGATGGTTTCACATTGGCACAGGAGATCAGAGAGATCGACACGGAAGTGCCTATCCTCTTTTTAACTGCCAAGACACTCAAGGAGGATATTTTGGAAGGATTCCGCATCGGTGCAGATGATTACATGACCAAGCCATTCAGCATGGAAGAGTTGCTACTTCGTATAGAGGCAATCCTTCGTCGTGTGAGAGGTAAAAAATCAAAAGAGGAGACATCTTTCCAAATGGGTAAATTCCTCTTCGACACACAAAAACAACAACTCTCTATTGGCGACAAAGTAATCAAACTGACCACAAAAGAGTCTGAACTATTGGCCCTTCTCTGCAATCACGCCAACGACGTGTTGGAGCGCAACCACGCATTACGCACTATTTGGGATGAAGACAACTATTTCAACGCAAGAAGCATGGACGTCTACATCACCAAACTAAGAAAAATACTAAAAGATGACCCAAGCGTGGAAATCATGAACGTACACGGAAAAGGTTACAAAATCATTTACCCTAACGCCAACGAAAACCAAGCAGATTAAAACAATAAAAAAAACCGGCAATTTTGATTGTCGGTTTTTTTATTTCGATTCATCAGAATCTTTACTCTTCTACATAATACTTGTTCAAAAGTATATGAGCAGCCAAACCCAATATCATAATGAAACCGGCCAAACCCAATGCTGTATTTGATGTAAAGACTTCAAAGAAATGTAACAAAAGAATAAGAACACCCAATAGGACGATCAATATTCCTAAGTATCTCATTAACTTACCCATTTTTATATATTTTTTTAACGTTTATAATTTCACATTATTCCAAGGTGCAAATAACGGACATTTTTTTTGTTTTTGGAAATTTATTTGACACTTTTTTTGAACATATTCACTCTCTTCCATCCGACAACACCTTAATTTTTCACAAGGTGGGAAATCCACATTCAAACCTAATTCTCAAAATTTTCGCATACTTAAATGCTATTTCTTTGTTTTTTAGAGAAAAAAAAACTAAATTTGAGAAATTTAGACTATATCATTAGAATAATCTGTTCTAAATTGAGCGTGAGATAGATTCATTTACAATACTTCATCAGAAAGCATATTATAACCATGAAAACAGAAAAACCGCTTATATTGAGACTATTGCTTTGGCCATTTTCCGCTATTTACTGGTTGGGTGTGACCATACGTAATTTGTGTTTTGATGCAGGTATCTTGCCATCAAAAAAGTTTGACGTGCCCGTCATTTCTGTTGGTAACATTACTGTGGGAGGGACAGGCAAAACTCCTTTTACGGAGTATTTAATTAAGATGTTAAAGACCGACCATCGTGTAGGTGTGTTAAGTAGAGGATATAAAAGAAAAACTAGCGGATACCAACTGCTCACAGAGGCATCCAAACCACTGGAAGTGGGAGACGAACCTTATCAGGTGAAACGGAAATTCCCTGATATCATGGTGGCCGTCGATGCCAATCGCCGACGTGGCATGTCCAATATGTTACAGGAGCCTTACAACAAGCCCGACCTGATTATCTTGGATGATGCCTATCAACATCGCTATGTGACGCCTGATCTCTCTATCTTATTGGTAGACTATAACCGTCTGATTACAGAAGATCACCTCCTACCAATGGGTGAACTTAGAGAGCCTGTTGGCGCGAAAGATCGTGCCGACTTCATTGTCCTGACTAAATGCCCACAAAACATGCCTTCTATTGAGTACCGAATCATTCAAAAGAACTTGGGCGTTTATCCTTACCAATCGCTCTATTTCACCACACTCTATTATGGCGACTTGGTTCCTTTATTCCCTAACTCTGTTCATGTGCCATTATTAAAAGAGCGATTGGAGAACAAATACACCTCTCTAGTAGTGTCTGGCATCGCCTCTCCTCGTCCTTTTGAAGAGTATGTACGCTCCTACTCAAAAGAGATTGTCACCCTAAATTATGCAGATCATCACAACTTCTCGAAAATTGATTTCCAAAAGATCGAGAGCGTGTTTAATGAAATGAAAGAGAAGGATAAATTAATTGTAACCACCGAAAAAGATGCTGTTCGTATGGTGAATCATCCTGATTTCCCTGACAGCCTAAAGAAATATATTTATTATATCCCATTGTCCATTTGCTTCTTAAAGGACAGTGGAGAGGATTTTGATAAGAAAGTGAGAAGCTATTTGGACAAAAACAAGTGCTTTTCACAAATAATATCCTCTAAAGAGTAACTACTAAGATATTGTTGAATTAAAGGTGAGTTCTATGAATTCATCGTTTAAAAAGTTATAGTATTAATAATTGTGGGTTGATGAACTATTAAGACCCACCTATAAAGCGTTTGAGTTATGAGTTTGTTGGAAGATATCAGACGTTCGAATGCATGTCTGAAAGAGCGAACGAAATTGCGTCCTCGCATTGCGATTGTGTTGGGTACAGGGTTGGGCAGTTTTGCCGATAAGATTAGTGTGGTGGACACAATACCATATAATGAAATTCCTGGGTTTAAGACGAGTACAGTTCAAGGCCACTCGGGCAAATTATTGTTCGGTACGTTGGATGGCATTGAAGTGATGGCAATGCAAGGCAGACTTCATTACTACGAGGGATATACAATGCAAGAAATCACCTTCCCTATTCGCGTAATGAAAGAATTTGGCATCAAAGTATTAATGGTCTCCAATGCTGCAGGAGGATTGAATCCAGACTATATCCCAGGTGATATCATGATTATAAAAGATCATATTAATCTTTTCCCTGAACATCCTTTACACGGACCTAATATCGAAGAGTTGGGAGTTCGTTTCCCTGATATGAGTAATGCATATGACAAAAAGTTGATTGCCTTGTCTGATGAAATCAATCAAAGGCTCTCGCTAAACCTGAAGAAGGGTGTCTATGTGGGTACTCAGGGGCCTACCTTTGAGACTTTATCAGAGTATCGTTACTTCCGTATCATCGGTGGCGATTCATGTGGTATGTCGACCGTACCAGAGGTGATTGTGGCAAATCACGCCGGGCTCTCCGTCTTTGGTGTCTCTGTCATATCCAATGTGGGTGTAGATGCCAACTTGAGCAATGTGACACATGAAGAGGTGCAACAAAACACGTTACTGGCGCAAGACAAGCTGGCCGTTCTCTTTACAGAGATGGTAAAGGCTTGCCATAAAATTGTATAGCACTAATCGTGTACAGATAAACTACGGATGGCATGGGAGATCATTGTAATCTCATGCCATCCGTTTTTTTTACAAGCTAAATAAATCTGACTTTTAAACCTACTTGGTGTTTGATTCACCTGAAGCATTACGCCTCATAATCCATGCAAACACGTAATTTAGTATTAGGGCGAACAGCTCCATTAGCCACAGCCACATGCTTAGGATGAACTGCATAGCCTTTTAATGCATTAAAGTCGGTGAACGAAGAGTCCAACATCACATCCGCATTGGAAGTCTCCAATCCATTAATGTTGACCTTGATTTCTAACAAGCCATCAATCTGACCTGCCAATCCTTCCAATCCTTCTTTTATCTGTTGTTTTACAATTGCTTTTTGTTCAACTGAAAGTTCATCTTTCAATTGCCATAAAATCACATGTTTTACCATAGTTATCTCAATTTATGTTTTAAGTAAAATTTCTTTACAATAAAGAAAAAACAAGCCACACCTATCAGGTTAACCATCCATGCAGTCCAAAAGGCCTCATGATAGCCTAAATGACGCGAAATAAAGCCACCTGCCAATATACCCAGACCTACACCTATATCCCATGAGACGAGGTGAGAGGAATTGGCTGTACCCCTTTGGGAATGTTCTGCCAGATTCAGAAACATTGTCTGATAAGCAGGGAACATGTGTCCATTTCCCAATCCGATAATAAAAGCAGCTCCATAGTAGCCTATCTCGTTGTGCAGGGCTGCAAAAAGCAGGTAACCAAACAAGGATACTATGCAACCCAATCCTGCATTGTGTGCCACCCTTCCCTCACGAAGAGAACGGGAACCTAAAAGTCTCGAGACTATCAATCCGATAGCCAAGAGCATAAAAAAGAATCCAGTACCCTCTTTAATACCTAATTTCTCCTGTCCATAAATAGCCACATACGTGGAAAGCACGCCGTATGAAAAGGCGAGGCAGAGAAAACTGACAGAGACCTTCCATGCAGGATATAGGAAGAAGCGATCTAATGATATCGGACTCTTTTCCTTCTTTAATTCCTTAGGGGGTATTTTAACGGTGGAATTGACCAAAAAGCCTATGAATGATGTTCCCACTGCCGCCAAAAAGATCAAATTGAAATTATTGGTCAGATGGTATATCCACAAGGCGATGGAGGGACTAATGGCAGTGGCAATGTTATTGCTCAACCCGTAGTAACCTATTCCCTCTGCTCTTCGAGATGGATGCAACACGTCAATTGCCACAGTACTATTGGCTACAGTAACCGACCCGAAAGGGGCTCCATGCAGCGTACGAACCAATGCAAATAACAAAAGGGTGCCAGCGAGGATATAACCTGTAAAAAAGAGGAAGAAAAGGAAATAACTAATCAACAGCACCTTTTTACGGGGAAAACTATCCACAATATATCCACTGAACATTCGAGACAGTAGTGCCATGATTACATAACCCGACAACACCGTCCCGATCATATCATTATTGGCCCCAAATCTCTCCTTAAGATAGATGGGCAACAACGGCATTAAGAGCATGAATGAGAAGAATATCATAAAATTGGCCACCCAAACTTTTATGTAATTCCGATTCCAAAGTTTCTCTTCCTGCTCCACCATTTAATTAGTCATTAAAATCTTCAAATACATCATCGTCGCCTGACGATACGCCAGAACGTTCTTTCTTGTTCTTCTTGCTCGTCATATTACCAAAGTTATATGAGAGGTTGAAGTTGATTGTTCTACCACTCCAGCAAGACTCTGAATATTGATAGAAATCCTCTCCCCAAGTCTCAGACTTCCACTTCCTTGAATTAAGCAAGTCTCTCACAGAAAGCGTTGCAATCAGTTTCTTCTTTAGGAACGGCTTCTTCAATCCCATGTTAATATAGTAACTGCTCAATGATTTACCTTGCACAGTGGCTCTAGGCGAACGATAGTTTCCTGATATTTGTAGGTTGAAGTCTTTAGGCAAAGAGAAATCAACAGAAGTCTGAGCAGACCAGCTAAAGCTTTGCTTGTCTTCAATCGTGACGTTTACCTCTGTCAACGAGCCATTCATCTTCGTGTTAATGTCATAGTTACCTCCGTTCAGTTTGTAATAATAGAGATTCACATTTGTAGTGAGGTTGACTATTTCCCAATGATTCTTTAATATCAATTCAAGACCCGTTGAATGGGAGGTGGTGATATTATCAAACGTACTGATCATGGCTTCGGTCGACATCCAGCTATAGCGTTGAATGACATCCTGCATCAGTTTGTAATAAAGGGAAGCCATAAAGGTATGTTTGTTAAAGTTCTTCACGTAATTGAACTCCATTGAATTGGTGAATTCTGGATCTAGTTCAGGGTTACCGAATGAGATATTGGTAGAGTCGGCCACATTCACATAAGGGTTCAACCAATAACGGCGCGGACGACTGATTCTGCGTGTATAGCTCATTTGCAACTCGTCATTATCTGATAGTTTATAAGAGAAAAAGGCTGTAGGGAAAACATTAAAATATGGCTTTTTCGTGCTCTTCTCCCCTGTGGTGTTTAATGACCAATCGATATCAGTCAACTCTCCACGTAATCCCAACTGCATGGAGAATCGGTGGAAGGAATTGCCATAGGATACATAACCCGCATATACGTTTTGGTGCAATTCAAAGTCGTTGTCCAACTCATGTTGTGGCGAGAACTCTTGTTCTTGATCCCTTTTTATGGAAGAACGAACATCGCTGTATTGATTTTGGAAATTAAGTTTGACTCCAGCCTCAAGTTTGGAAGTGGACGTTAGCGGATTCACATAATCAATCTGTGTCTCAAAGTTACGATTGTGATTATTTGTTTGCTGGTTTTGTATGTAATCCATACTTGAGATGGATTGGTGGTTGCTATCAAAATTCTTTTGCTCATAATCCCTATTACTATCAAACTTGTTAGCAGAGAAATTGAAGGAGGCAGATAGAATGTGCTTTTCTGAAAAAGAATGGGCATAATCGAACACGATATTGGTCATAAGTCGGTCATTATCCGTTGTGGAGTTTCTCTCCTGGAAAGAGTTGAATCTGTCCACTCCCATCTCTCGGAATCCTTTGTTGTAGTTGATGAATTGGTCACGGTTTCTTCCTGCAATAGTGAAGAGACCAGTAAGGCCTATTCTGTTGAGGGAATCAATCTGACAATCTGTTCCCATGCGAATAATACCTGTATTCATGACATGGTTGGTCTCATTATCCTGATTCATCAGCAGAGTGTCTGTATCATACGTTTCACGTTCTGTTCTACCATCACCGATATTCTTACGGTTGGTATATCCAACATTGGCGAAGGATGACCATTTACCCTTCATAAAGTTAATGTTAGCAGCAACATTTCCTCCTGGCTTTCCACCCCATGGATATGAGATACCTGCAGAGACAGAACCATAGTAGGATGCTTTATTGTCTGATTTTTTCATGACAATGTTGATGATACCCGCAGAACCCTCTGCATCGAATTTAGAAGATGGATTGGTGATTACCTCCACACGTTCGATACTTCCAGCTGGCAATTGTTCCAATATTTCACCTCTGTTCTCATCAGAGAGTCCGGAAGGCTTTCCGTTGATATAGATCTCTACATTCTCATTGTTTCGCATCGAAACATTACCCTCTACATCCACCTCTATGGAAGGTATCTCTTTCAACACTTCACTTGCCGACATACCTTCAGAAACAGCACTCTCATTCACCAAAAAGGTTTTCTTGTCTATATCCACATTCAATGTAGATCTTTTAGCACTCACCTCAACGGCAGTAAGCAATACTGCATCTTCCTGCAGAATAATCTTACTATATTTCCTTGTGGGTTTCTCTTTTGTAAGCACCACATCTATCGTTTTCGTCCTGAATCCCACATAGGTAATCTCAAGTTTAAAGTTACCCTCCGTCAGATCTTTGAGTTCAAAAAAGCCATCCATATCGGTGGCATTCCCTTTAAACATAGATTTCTCACCAGACTTGTATAAAACAACAGACGCAGATGGAAGAGGATCTCCACCTGCATCTACGATTTTTCCCGATATTTTATACTCTTCAGCATGAAGAGTAACTAAACCCCAAAAGATCAAAACAACTGTACATACAATTTTCGTTCTCATAAGCTCAATTCTAAATTTATAGTTCTAATTGTGTTTTATTTATTACGCATCCGAAGTCTTCGAACTATCCTGTTCGCTCGTATCCTTTGCTTCCGTATCAGTTGGCTGATCCGTCGGCATAGTGTTTACTACTTCCGGAGACTCTTGTGTCGTCGATTCTTCACCCTCATTTTCCTTCGTTTTCTTTGATTCACTCTCTTCACTCAGTTCTTCTGATCTTGATTTCCAAGGACGTTTACCAAAAATACGTTCCACATCATCTGCAAAGATAACCTCTTTTTCAATCAATTGATTTGCCAATTGTTTCATACCATCAAGGTTTTCTCTCAGAATTGACTTAGCACGTTCATATTGTTCTTCAATCAGTTTTTTCACTTCATCATCGATGATCTTGGCCGTCTCTTCACTATAAGGTTTGCTGAAAGAGTATTCAGAACCCGTTGAATCATAATAGGAGATATTGGCCAGTTTATCGCTGAATCCATAATAAACGATCATTGCATACGCTTTCTTAGTAGTGCTTTCCAAGTCGGCAAGTGCACCTGTGGAAATCTCATTGTAGATAAGTTCCTCCGCTGCACGACCCGCCAATGTGGCGCATATCTCATCAAGCAAATGGTTAACAGTGACATGTTGATGTTCCTCTGGAATATACCATGCTGCACCAAGAGCTCTTCCGCGTGGCACGATAGTCACCTTCACCAATGGATTAGCAAATTGAAGTTTCCAACTCACTGTTGCATGTCCCGCCTCATGAATAGCCGTCGACTCTTTTTCTGCCTTAGTCAGAATTGCATTCTTCTTTTCCAAACCACCAACGATACGATCTACCGCATCAAGGAAGTCTTGTTTCTCCACCGATTTCTTTTCCTTACGAGCTGCTATCAAAGCGGCCTCATTACATACATTGGCAATATCCGCTCCAGAGAAGCCAGGTGTCTGACGAGAAAGGAAGTCTACATCCACATCATCACTGATCTTCACATTACGCAAATGCACGTTGAAGATTTCCTTACGATCATGCACATCAGGAAGATCGACAGCAATCTGACGGTCAAAACGTCCTGGACGAAGGAGAGCCTTATCCAAGATATCTGCACGGTTGGTAGCCGCCAATATGATGACACCACTATTAGAACCAAAGCCATCCATTTCGGTAAGCAATTGGTTCAATGTGTTCTCTCGCTCATCGTTTGAGTTCATATTCGGATTACGACCTCTCGCACGACCCACAGCATCGATCTCATCAATGAAGACGATGCATGGCGATTTCTCTTTCGCTTGTCTGAACAAGTCGCGTACACGGGAAGCACCCACACCCACAAACATCTCGACAAAGTCGGATCCAGACATAGAGAAGAAAGGTACATCAGCCTCGCCAGCTACAGCCTTCGCCAGCAATGTTTTTCCTGTTCCTGGAGGGCCTACCAACAAAGCGCCCTTAGGAATCTTACCACCCAATTCTGTATACTTATTAGGATTCTTCAAGAAGTGAACAATCTCTTGAACCTCTTCCTTCGCTTCAGAAAGTCCTGCAACATCTTTAAAGGTGATCTTATTATTGGTATTGTTTTTATCAAATAGCTTCGCTTTGGACTGACCAACGCTGAAAATACCGCCGCCGCCAGGTCCACCGCCCATCCGTTTCATCATTAACACCCAAAATGCAACCATTATAACGAATGGAAGAACCCACATCATATAATTTGAGAAATCAGGAGCCTCTTCAAAGAACACTTTTGTCTTCTTATTAGAACTTTTCTCCCACTCTGCCATATCCTTGGTGATCTGTTCAGCTGAAGGTATCTGAATCTGAATAATAGGCTTACGTACAAATTTTGCTGAATCTTTTCCAAACACCTCAGCTATTTTCTCAGGAACAATCTTAACTTCCGCCACATTCTGGTTGCCGATAACATTGATGTTTTCAACCGCACCTATTTCAATCAGATGAGGAATGTCACTATAAGAGAACCTCTTCGATTCAGTCGCATCACCAGAAAACATTATATAGATTAAAAATCCGAAGATGAGTATGTAGATCCAATTCAGCGAGAACTTGAACTCTTTTTTAAAAATTGGTTTTTTATTGTTATCTGCCATATTCTATATTGTAATTTATTTAGGTTCATTTCGTACCGGGGAAAATCAAATGGATGAACTACAATTCATCTGGATATTCCGTGATGACTGCATCCTCCCAAAGATCTTCCAATTTGTAGAAGTCTCTCAACTCAGGTTGGAACACATGAACAATCACCTCACCATAATCAAGAGCAATCCATTGCGAATTAGCATATCCATCCGTTCCAAAAGGTTTCACCTTGATTTGTTCACGTACATAATCCTTTACAGAATCAGCTATAGAGGTGACGTGAGTATTGGACCTTCCCTGACATATAACGAAGTAACGGAACACATAATTGTCTATCTGAGACATATCTACAGCAACAATTTTTTCGCCCTTCACTTCGCGAATACCTTCTACTATCTTATCAACCAACAATGTGGTCTCATCCAAAATTTTCTTTTTTGCCATATTATTTGTTCAATAGTTTATGAATAGCATTATCCACCTTATCGAATGTAAATTCATTCATGGATTGCTTCATTAAGTCTTGTATCTTATCATTGCAAAGGTTGCCAATGCTTCCTTCGTGTGAATGATGAATGTTTTTGTTTGGTTTGAAATTTCCTGCTTCAATATCCAATCCCACTTTTTTATAGGCATCGCGGAATGGCATTCCCTCCACCACTAAGCGATTCACCTCTTCCACACTAAAGATGAAGTCATACTTAGGATCATCCAGAATGTTCTCCTTAATCTTCACCTCACGCATGATGTGAGTGGTCATCTTCAAGCAATCTCGTAACTCATCGAATACAGGAATGAAGATCTCCTTGATAATCTGCAAATCACGGAAGTAACCCGAAGGCAGATTGTTCATGATCATCATGATCTGCTGAGGCAAAGTCTGTATCTTATTGCATTTTGCGCGAGTCAATTCAAAGACATCAGGATTTTTCTTATGTGGCATGATGCTGGAACCGGTTGTGCACTCATCTGGCAACTTTATGAAACTGAAGTTTTGACTTGTAAACATACAAGAGTCAAACGCTAGTTTGGAGATGGTAGCTGCAATACCAGCCATAGCAAATGCAACTGTTTTCTCTATCTTACCACGACCCATCTGAGCGTAGATGACGTTGTAATCCATCGAATCAAATCCGAGGAGGTCGGTTGTCATCTGACGATTCAATGGGAAAGAAGAACCGTAGCCGGCAGCAGAACCCAAAGGATTACGGTTGGTCATCTTCCAAGCAGCCAACAATAGTGCCATATCGTCCACCAAACTCTCTGCATAAGCACCAAACCATAAGCCAAAAGAGGATGGCATGGCGATTTGCAAGTGAGTGTAGCCTGGCAACAATACGTTTTTATATTTGTTGCTTTGTTCAATCAACACATTGAAAAGTTCCTCCACACCCTCTGCGATGGAACGAATCTGCTCACGCGTGAAGAGCTTCATATCAAGAAGCACCTGATCGTTGCGTGAACGTCCACTATGTATCTTTTTACCAAGATCTCCCAACTTGCGGGTGAGTAGCAACTCCACTTGTGAATGAACATCCTCCACACCCTCTTCAATCTCGAATTTGCCAGATTCAGCTAGTGCATAAATGGCCTTCAGTTCTTTCAAAAGAATTGGCAATTCATCTTTCCCTAACAACCCAATCGATTCAAGCATAGTGATATGAGCCATAGAGCCTAACACATCATGTTTCGCAAGAAAAAGATCCATTTCGCGATCTCTTCCAATAGTAAAGCGCTCGATCTCTTCATTCGTAGCCTTACCCTTATCCCATAATTTCTGAGCCATTCAGTAACTTTTTATTTAAACGGTGAATTTATAACTCACCTGTATTCTTGTGATAATATTATCAAATTAAAAGACAAATGTACGAAAATTAATTAAGGTGACTCCTATAATTTTCAGTGTTTTTATAAAAGTTTCGTGATGGAGCAAGGAATATAACTTTTTAAAATGCATAAATAAATTCATATTTAGGTCAATGTAAGTAATTTTTTATTTTTTTATTATCGTCATCAATACAACAAATATTTATAGTAATGATTTATCAAGACATAAAAATTTAGTCTATTATCTTTTTATAAACTTAACGTAACTTATTAAATAATAATAAAATATAATGTCAAAAAGAGAAAAAACTCCTCATATTTCATGACTCTACAAGCCATTTTAGATACTTTTGAACTTATGAAGAAGTACACACACGCATGGATGGCTTTTATGGCCATCAAAAGATTACAAGTCATAGCAACATCCGAGGATGATGCTGTAATAAAAAATGTAAGCGAAGAGGTAAGAAATCATGCCAAAACGCTAGTAAGATGGTTCAAAAACTATCGCGACTTCGTGATTGAGGGCGCATGGTATCCTGATGATGTGTTCAAAGACATGAGTTCGAGTCACATCGTCAAATACAAGCCTAATCCGAATGGATCGCCATGTAAGTTTAGGAACTTGACATCCACGCATTCCATTGCAACCATGATGAGGAAAAAGTCTCCTCTCTACAACATACCCTATACCATCACGCAAGGCAACTGTGCAGACAGATGTGAATCGATTGCTCACAGCATTGTGGACAACTTTAAAATGCTACACGAAGAGGAACGGGGATGCCCACTTGTCCCTTCAAACAATCACATAGCCATGAGATTCTTCATCTTGAGTCACTATGTAGCCGACTGCCACATGCCACTGCATTGCGACGAACGTCCCTTCTCCGACGAAAAGGGTATACATGGTTCCATCGAAAAGAAATGGGAAGACCAGGTGAAAGCTTCATACGATTTAGACATAGACAACAAAAGGTTTTTCTACGACCCCAAAGGATACCCTCTACCTCTAAGTCTCACTCCTCTTATGAAAAGTGTGGAAGAGGAAATCGCCTCTCGTCCATACGTCCACAGTTGGGGAACAGACAATTCAAGCACTTGGGACTATATGAGTGCTGTGTCTCAATATTCTTATCTATTTGCTCGTTATCTAGTGCCCGAATCTTTCGGCAACACCCAAGGCATCAAAGAATTTATGAATCAAACCGAATGGGGATTGAAATTCGACGAGTACAATAAGATGATTTTTTGCGATGCAATTGACTCTATTGCCCGAATATGGCTCCATATATGGATTCGATATAAAAAATGGCTTAAAGAGTGATGCCAACAAAGAGTAGGCATAAGATGAATTTTGCAAATTAATTTCTACAAATTTATTACTTTTGTCACACAAACCTCTGATTTGCGCCATCTCGCAAATTGAAGGCTTAACGATTGTATTTTCTAAAATTGACGTGTCATGTGGTATCACTATTTAATTCCTCCCGTTGTGGGCGCTGCCATTGGTTATTTCACCAACGAATTGGCTATTAAGATGCTATTTCGTCCGAAGACTCCAAAATACATCTTCGGCATGAGAGTTCCATTCACCCCAGGAATCATTCCTAAAGAGAAAAATCGCATTGCCACTGCTATTGGAGAGACCATCAGCAAAAACCTGATGGACAAAGAGACCATGACTAAAAGTCTGCTCTCCGACGAGATGATTTTGAAGCTGAGCAACGCCATCGACACCTTCGTCAACACACAGAAGGAGAACCCCGAAGACGTGCGCACATTTCTTTCTCACTACATCAATTTAGAAGATATGGATAAGATCGTAGAAGAGACGTCAGAAAGATTCTCTAATAGTATCAGTACGAAAATAGCCAACTCTAATTTGGGAGAAGAGATTTCCTCGAAAGTGGTGGAATATGCTATGGAACAATCCAAAAACTCCCTCTTGGGACTGTTTGGCACAGATAAAATCATCCAATTACTATCAAAACCAACAGAAAAAATACTAAGCAAACATATTGGAAACATCCTAAGCAACAATGCAAAAGAGATAATTAGTCCGATGGTAGACGGACAAATCAACAGTTTCATGGAGACACCCGTATGCAATTTCATACAAGGGCGAGAAGAGGGTATTGAAAAGATCAAAACAATGATCTTAGATGCTTATAAAAACATTATTTCCAATCAGTTGCCACGCATACTCGAATCCATCGACATCAAGAAAATCGTGGAGGATAGAATCAACGGAATGAAAATAGAAGAGACCGAGCAACTCACATACGGTGTGGTCAGCAACGAACTACGTGCTATCGTGCTATTAGGAGCACTTTTAGGAGGAATTATCGGACTGGCTAATCTGGCCTTTATTTAATCTTTAAACTTGATTAGGCACACCTATTCCACGGATCATTCCACAGAATAACAATGTGTATTATTTCACAGAAATAGAGTAAGGCATGATTGCCTGATTGAAATCGAGTCGTTCTATTTTGTTTAGGATCTCCATCTCACGGGAAAGGATCTCTGAATGAAACATTTTCTCATAACCAAGATGTGGCAACTCACTCAGTTGCTCAAGTGCGCTTTTCAACTCCGGATAAGATACCACAGCATAATCATCTCCCAACTCTGACAATTTAGCCGCATAAGAGATTGCATCCTTCAGTGTACCCAACCGATCCACCAAACCTATATTCTTTGCATCAACACCACTCCACACGCGACCTTCAGCTATTTTCTCCACCTCACTCTTTTCCATGTTTCTGCCCTCCGAGCAACGAGTCAGGAAGGTATCATACACCTCAGCCACATGAGTCTGAAGAACAGCCGTCTCCGTCTCGTCCAAAGGTCGTGTGAAATTAGATAGCAAGTCTGCATAAGGATTTGTTTTCACCACCTCATGTTTGACGCCCAATTTATTCATCAGTTTATTGACATTCGGAATAACTCCAAAAACACCGATGGAACCGGTTATTGTCTTCGAATCAGCATAGATATAATTAGCACCTGCCGAAAGATAATAGCCACCCGATGCTGCATAGTCGCCCATACTTACCACAACAGGCTTCTTCTCTTTTAAAAGAGTGACTGCGCGCCATATTTGTTCTGCCCCATAAGCACTTCCACCTGGAGAATTGACACGTAAGACAACAGCTTTTATCGTAGAATCACTTCTCAAATTATTCAATTGTGAAACCATCTTAGAAGAAGAGATACCATCCTTGTTTCCATTGTCAATCTCACCAACCATATACAACACAGCCACCTTTTTAGGAGAAACTGAAGCTACGGTTTTCTCTATCTCCTGACTACTAAAATAATCCGTCACCGAAACAAATGGAACTTTATCGTTATCTTTCAATGAGAGCTTCGTTTTCAATAATGATTTGATCTCATCCGCATAACAGATGACATCTACCATCTTATATTCCAAAGCAACTTGTGGCGTTTGGAAAGCCATCATCTGATTCGCAATCTCATTAAGCGAATCCTCTGATATCGAGCGAGAGTCAGAGATATCCTTTCGCACGGAGTTCCACAAAGAATGAATCAAATGTTCCGTCTGTTCACGATTCGGAGCACTCATCGAATCATTCGTATATTGTTCAGTGAATGATTTATAAGTACCCACCTTTATCACTTGCATATCCACACCCACGGTGTCGAGCAAATGTTTATAGAACATAGAGGAAGAGGCAACACCTCTGAAATCCAATACACCTTGCGGATTGATAAAAACGGAATCCGCCACAGAAGAGACATAGTAAGCGCCTTGCGTATAAGTACCCGAATAGGCATAAATAAACTTACCTGAAGTTTTGAAATCGAGCAATGCCTTACGAATCTCCTCTAACGAAGCATATCCGCATGACAAGACACCCGGTTTAAGATAGATTCCCTTTATACGATCATCTGTTTTTGCAGCCTTTACAGAAGAAAGAATAGATTCAAGCGAAGGTGACAATTCAACATTGGACAACAACTTAGCATAGATATCTTCCTGAGTCCTTTCCTCCATCGAACCTTCCAAAGGAATGTATAAGATGGAATTTGATGAAACTGTGGCAGGACTTGTCGATGAATAAATCATAGCAGCTCCTATGCCAAAAAGGACAAGGAAAATGATTAATGCCGAAACAAGTATGGCACACAGACATGCAAAAAAAGACTTGACAAAACTCATAATCGTATTGTTAGTATAAAACTCACCTATATGTTTTACGCCTTATATGCTGTAATGACAGACAAAAGGATATAGAACAAAATAATGAATGCGAAAGCGCCCAATTGGAAGATAGCTAACAAGAGTGCTGAACCAATAAGGAAACAAAAGCGAACCTTGTTGTCTTTCCATGTAAAGTTCTTAAATTTCAATGAGAACATTGGAATCTCTGCCACCAACAAATATGAAAAGATGGCAACTAAAACCAACATCACTGGAAGACTAGACAAGATAGGAGCTGTCAGTCTTGGCAAATAATCTGGAATCAAGAAAGATGGCATCATTGAATCTGAAGTAGATACCAACGCTGCAAAGAAAATTGCATTTGCTGGTGTCGCCAACCCAATAAAAGAGGAGGTCTGACGCTCATCCACATTAAACTTGGCCAATCTTAAAGCAGAGAAAACCGTCAAGAAGAAGGCAAGAAACATAACCCAGTTATTGTCAGATATAATATCAAGATGTTTGAAAACGATAACACCTGGCACAAATCCAAAACTAATCATATCCGCCAAAGAATCCAACTGCATTCCAATTGGAGAGGAGGTATGAAGGAATCGTGCTGCCATTCCATCAAAGAAATCAAATAGGCCAGCTAATAAAATGAAGATTAACGCCCAAAAGAAAAATCCATGAAATGCAAAGAAAGAAGCCACACATCCAGAAAATAGATTCATGCATGTGATAGCATTTGGAATATACTTTTTGATTCCCATTGTTTATTTAGTATTATTTAATTTAGCAATTACTGTGCGGTTACCAACAACAGACTGATGCATATTCACCATGATCTCAGCATCTAACGGAAGATATAAATCAACGCGAGAGCCAAACTTAATGAAGCCTAACTGCTGATTGACATTACACTCAATACCCTCTTTTGCATAGGTAACAATACGACGTGCAACAGCACCAGCCACCTGTCTAACCAATATCTGAACCTTGCTCGGTGTCTCTATCACCACCGTCGAACGCTCATTTTCCGTACTGGACTTAGGCAAGTTAGCACGCATGAAATTACCATCGTTGTGCACATAATATTTTATGGTTCCGTGTGTAGGATACCAGTTGGCATGAACATTAAAGACACTCATAAATATAGAAACCTGCATACGGCGTTCCTTGAGATATTCATCCTCCATTGTAGGTTCTATAACGACCACCGTTCCATCTGCTGGAGCAACAATCATTCCGTCTTCAAAATTTTCAAAAACTCTCTCTGGGTCTCTGAAGAAATTAACGAGAAACAACAGTAAGACAACAGAAAATATAGAAAAATAGAATGTCCAACTAGATGCCCCCCCTCCAAAGATAATCATCAAGATTACATTCAAAGCCAAGAGAACCGCGGCCACCTTTAATAAAAATTTTTTACCTTCTTTATGTATTTTCATCATGATACAAATTATACAACAAAAATAATATTTTTTTCTTTTATTCTGTTATGATTACATTTAAATATATTAACAATTCACCAAGAGGAATGCAACCATGCATAGTGCTGGTGCAGCCATAAGTGCACTGTCAAAACGATCCAACAATCCTCCATGTCCTGGAAGGAATACTCCTGAATCCTTCACACCGAGACTTCTCTTCATCATAGATTCTACTAAATCACCCAATACACCAAAGGCAAAAATCATGACAGAAATGCTTACCCATGATATCCATGTGAAAGGAAGAAAATTCGTATAGTAGAAAATCGTGGCAATCAACACCGTAAAGAGAAAGCCTCCAAACAATCCTTCCCAAGTCTTCTTTGGTGAAATACGTTCAAACATTTTATGTTTACCAAAACAAACTCCCGACAAATAGGCGCCTGTGTCTGATGCCCAAATAATAATGAAGAAGGCGATTAACAAATTAACACCAAATGGTGACTTTGACTCAACAATTGCCATCAAGGAGAATGGCAAAGCCACATATAAAATACCTAACAATGAAAGTGCCATGTTCAACAATGGGTTCTTCTTATTTCGAAACAACTCCACAATCATTATAATAGATACATAGATAAAATCAAGTATCAACCATGTTTCATCTCCTCCGTAGAAAAACACATAAAAGACGGTGGAAAACAATAGTGCACCTCCGACAACTGACAAAGGAACCAATACTGACACATTCTCCTCTTTGTTTATCAAAGCATAAAACTCTCTCAATCCAAAAATGACAAGCAATAAAAACAATGCTCCGAAATAAAAATCAGACATCCAAATGCATCCTATCATGACAGCTACGAACAGTGCGCCCGACAGAAATCTAGTTATTAAATTTTTTATCATACCTTAAATAATATATTACTACATTAGAATCCATCCTCAGAGGAGAAGTCATCCACATCGGCATCCTCTGCGTCAGAATTTTTCTTCTTCTTTTTCTTTTTACGTTCCTTTTTCGTCTCTTCCGCTCCTGCATTATCCGACTCTCCTACACTCTGATCAGCCTCTTCGCTAGCCGATGGCTTTGGCGACTCGACAGGTGCTGGCGGCGGAGTAGGTTCTGAAGATTGACTACTCATATCGTCGTTGAGCAGATTCTCTACCTCCTGCTCTTGTTCTTTCTTCTTACGAGACTTCTTCGATTTCTTGGTTTGAACCTCCTCTTCTGCCACTTCTGCTGGCGGTGAAGATGAAGAAGGCACCTCTTGAGAAGTCGTCGGAGCTGACGGCGCCGTCTGAGTCGGTGGTCTCGATGAGACAGGCGGTGTCACACCACCTGGCAGATCAGGCATTTTAATCGACGTGGAATCGTTCGTCTTACCCTTATTTTGTTTTTGCCACTCAACATACCGAATCATCTGATCCAGATTTGTCATAGAGACAGGATCTGCCGCCACATTGCCAGAGTGATCCAATCTGTCAACAGCACCAGTGGAATCTGCCTCGTCACTCCATATAGCAGCATCCAACGCATTATGGATACTATCACGAACGGAAGCCGAAACCGCAAAACTATCTCGTAATGCAACCAAACTGTCTTGCACACGTGCAGCACTATCCTGTACACTCTTTATAGCTATAATCGCATTCAGAGAGTCGGTCAACGCCTGCTCCTCCATCTTCAACGTATCCTTGATCAACAACGAGTCGAACGCCGATGCATCCAACTGTTCAATAATATGACGCTTGTTGGAGGTGTAGAACTTAATGCTACCCAGAGAACCCGTGAACGCACCCATACTATCCTCCTTCAACTCTGTCGGTTTAATTCTGGCAATGATAGAGCGTTGTCGAGTCTTTTTATGCTTAACCTTAATCTCACCCGTTGCCAAATATTCCAAGTTCAATTGGGTGATGACCGTATCCAAATATTCCGTCACCGGATAATATGGCATCATTCCCGCCACAGAGTCGACAACCTTATTGAAGTCGGTGTGCCTATACTTCGTATTTCCAACCAACCTCATCACTCTTGCAGCTACCCATCGAGTCGTATCGGTTCGATCATAGAACTTCTTCTTATGGAAATAACGGTGGTCAAAATAGTGGATGAAGAAGTCCAGTTCATACCGGAATTCAAATTTGTCTCTCACATAAATGACGTCATTCAGATAACGACAGTTCGGAACCTTGATCTTCTGCAGAACAAACTCCTTCTTGCCCTTTCCCTTCTTTCCTTTTCCACTCTTCTCCAACTCGTTGATATCACGGATATTCTGCAACTCCTGTTCCAACTCAGCAATTTGTTGAACCAACAGATTGGAGTCGATTTTCGAAGTCAGATGAATAACCGTATCAACACCTTCGATATGGATGGAATCGCTTTCATTGTAATTGTAATTTGTCGAATCTCCCTCGAAATCAGGAGTCTCTTCATACATATCCTCATCCTCCAACGGGAATCCTTCCGAGTCGAAATCCACCACTGGCTTTTGATTTTTCTTTCTGAGTCGTTCCATCACATCTGGTGGCAAGTCCGTACTATCACGTTCACCTGTAACCATATCGAAATCACCATCCAGCATCAACAAAGAATCGCGCTCCGCCTGATCTGCCATCAACATCTTCTGTTCCTGAATCTTCTTCATCATCTTTTTCTGCTTGCTGGTCAGATCCAACATGTTATCCTCAGCATCCTCCTGTTCCTGACGAAGACGTTCGGCCTCCTCCATCTCAGCCATCCTGATGGAATCCTTCTGGAGTTTCCGTTCGTATTTTTCCTTCGCACGTTCTTTCTTGTTCTCCTCTTTCTCGATTTCCTGACGGTGTTTCTCCTTTTGACCCACAATCTTCTTAGCAAGTTTGAGTGTAGCCTTTTCAACTTCCTCTCGCTCCTTGCGTATTTTCTCCTTCTCCTTTTCGTCAGCATTCTTCGAAGCCTCCAGTTCCTCCTGACGAGCCTTCAATTCAGCCTGACGTTTTTTGTATTCTTTCAGACGTTCCTCTGATTCACGCTCTTTCTGTTCGCGCTCTCTCATGCGCTCTTGAGACTCTTTCTTTTCAGCCTCTCTGCGCTCCAACATCTCTCTCTTCTTCTCACGGAGTTGCATAGCCTTTTCTTTCTCCGCCGCTTTTCTCTCCTGTTCTTTAGCGCGTTGAGCCTGTCTCAACTCAATTTGTTTCCGTTTTTCTTCCTGACGCTTAGCTTTCAGACGATTTGCGATATCCTGTTCCTGCGTCTTATGTTGCTGTTCACGAATACGTTCCCTCTCCTTCAACTGCTCCATGTAGGCACGCTTTTTGGCAGCAGCTTCACGCTGTTGCTGTTTACGTTGCATTTCTGCAGCACGTTGAGCGTCTTTACGTTGTTTCTCTTTCTCTTTCTGCAGACGCATTTTCTCCTGTCTAGCAAGCTTTTGCTCACGTTCACGTTGGATTCGTTCTTGTTGAGCAGCCATTTTCTGAACCTGACGTTCATGCTGTTCTGCCAAGCGGGCTTGAGCCGCCTCCTGTCGGAGTCTTGCAGCCTCTGCACGTTCTTCAGCTTTCAATCGACGTTGTTCTTGTATCTCTTGTTGACGAAGTGCCATCGCCTCACGCTCACGCTGACGTGCCTCTTGCTCCTGCTGACGTTTCAACTTGAGTGCCTCCTGACTTCTTCTCTGAGCCTCCTCATATTCAGCCTTTCGTTGCTCTTCCATTTCATGCTGGCGTTTACGGGCTTCATCTTGCTCCGCCTTTTTCTGAGCCCACATTTCACGCTCCTGTTGCAAACGTTCTTGGTCACGTTTGTTTTGAGCCTCTCGAGCCTCCCTTTGTTTGGCTATGACTGCCTCATATTCTTTCTGACGACGTGCATTCTCCAGTTTTTCTTTCTGTCTCGCAGCTTCAATCTCCGCCTTCTTCTTGTTCCACAACTCGGTGTACTGATTCTTCATCTCCTCTTCCTGACGAATACGCATCTCACGAGCCTTCTGCTCCAACTCAACAGCTTTCAAGTAATCCTGCATACGTTGCTCGCGATCTTCTTCCTTGCGATGCTGATTCTGGGCATCCAACTCCTCCTTCTTCTGCTCCCAAGCCTTCCGTTGCTGCTCTTTCACCTCCAACTCGCGTTGTCTGCGTACCTCACGCTGCAACTTCTCTCGCTCAGAAGCCTCAACATTCGCTTGTTGACGTTTCTGACGTTCCAACTCCTCTTGACGATGCTTCTCATCCAACTCCTTCTGCTTAGCTGCCCATCGTTCCCTATCTATCTGCTTTAACTCAGCCTCACGACGAATACGCATCTCGCGCGCTTGTCGCTCTTGCTCAACTATTTGCTCGTACTCTTTCAGCTTTTTCGCCTGCTCAGCTTGCTCTGCCTGACGTTTGGCTTCCGTCTGCTTCTTCTGCTGCTCCCACATGGCTTTTTCCTTCTGCTTGCGTTGTTCCTCTCGCAATCTTACACGCTCCGCCTCAGTTTGCTGCGCATCCTTTTGCGAAGCTGCTTCCTCCTTCTTCCGCTCATTCTCATCTTGTGCGGCTTCCTTCTCGGCTTGTTTTCTTCCCTTTAGACGCTCCGCCCTCACCCGCTGCTCTTCGCGATAGCGATCAACATCCGTCTGTGCGTACATCATCTGTCCCGCAAGAAGGTTAAATGCAAAAAGTATGAGCAATAAGCGTTTCAAAATCTATCTCCTTCTAACAATTCTAACTAATTTATTCATCTTCCATCATCCACCGAAAACTTGTTTATTGTTATACTTCGTATAAAACCAAACTTTCGGAAATACAAAGATATAAAAAGCAATTGGATTTAACAATTATTTAGACAAACAAAATTAAGATTTTAAACTATTGACAATCAGAATATTAATTACAAAACAGCAGAATATTTCTTGATTTTTTCCATTAGTTCGCGTTCTCTTCCCCCTAAACAACGGTCAACAAGCTCATGAAATCGTGCACTGTGATTCATCTCAACAGTGTGACTCAACTCGTGTATCAACACAAAATCAATCAACTCGGAAGGCAATATCATCAGCATCGACGAAAGGTGAATACTCTTCGTTGCAGAACAGCTTCCCCATCGTGTGCGCATCTTCATAACGCGACAATCTTGATAGCGAAATCCATGCTCCTCCGCCAACCTCGACAACCACCCTGGCAACACTTTTTTTGCCTCGATTGTCATCGCATTCAAAATAATAGATTTCACGATGGATTGGGACTTTTCTGATTCTATATCCTCCTTCTCGGGACATCGAATGAGGAGCTTCCGTTCGTCTCTTCTCATAAACCCTAAAAACTTCTCTCCTCCATATCGTACCAACTCAACATCAAACGTGTTAGTGGACAACACCACGCCATATCCGAACACTCGCAACTTACTTCTCCGTCTCTCCAAACGGTCCCTTACCCAATCTCTTTGTGACTCGAAAAATTCCAACGCCTTTATCATCGACCCACGCGATGGCTTCATAATCGCAACCTTCCCTTCAGACAATATCTTGACGCCATAATGCTTTATCCGAGCATTACTTCGCACCTCCATCGATCCGAACTCCTCATCTTCTATGATCATTACTCCCATCCCATCTCTTTTTTTTCAAAATTAAAATATACCGATAGACAAACGGCTTGTAAAAATAACACTATTTCTCTACATTTCAGGCGGTAAGCCATGCATTTTGAAAAATTTCAGATTTTTTTCTTCTTAATTCTTTGTCGTTTCAAAAACTTTGTCTACCTTTGCATCCGCAAACAAAACAATGGTGCCATAGCTCAATTGGTAGAGCAAAGGACTGAAAATCCTTGTGTCCCCGGTTCGATTCCTGGTGGCACCACAGAAGAGAGTCAACAAAATTGACTCTCTTTTTTTATCTGCCTACGACATCTTCGCATAGAGAAATTTGTCAAAAAAAAACTTTGTCGTATCTTTGCATTATGGGATTTCAAAACCCCTCGAAATGAATTTAAAACGATTCGTGCAGTAGATATGCTTCAACAAAAACTACAACAGAAATTACAACAGAAACTTTCTCCCCTGCAAATACAGGTGATCAAGATGCTGGAGATTCCTAATCTTGAACTGGAGGAAAGAATCAAACAGGAGATTGAAGCAAATCCCGCTCTGGAGGAAGGAGACGACGAAACCCGCGAATCTGAAGACAAGATAAAGGAAGAGGAAGATTACAACACAGACGAAAACGAAGATTATTCCCTCGACGATTATAGAGACGAAGACGACATCCCCGACTACAAACTTTACCAACCTACTGGTGGTGAAGACAAAAGGGAGGAGATTAGCATGGAGAGTTCCACCACGTTACACGACTATCTGGAGGATCAACTTCACCTTCGCCACACCGAAAAGGAGATCGAGCAACTGGCCGAATATGTTATCGGCAACATCGACCAAGATGGCTACCTGAGACGAAGCGTCGAGTCGATGGTCGACGACTACTCTTTCCAATCCGGACTTATCATATCCGACGAGAACATGGCAAAAGCTGTGGAACTGGTGCAAACATTCGAGCCTGCTGGCATCGCTTGCTTCACCTTGCAGGATTGTCTCGTCAAACAATTGGAAAGGAAAAAACAAACTCCTGCCATCGCTAATGCAATCACCCTTCTCAAAAAGGACTTTCAAGATTTCTCGCAAAAGAGATACAAACAAATAGAGGCAAAAATAGGCATGTCTCAAAAAGAGATCAAAGAGGCTATCGACGAGATCATCAAGCTAAACCCTAAGCCAGGTAGCGCTTGGGAACCAGAAATCGTCACCAACAGCGTCCAACTCATCCCCGACTTCATCCTTGAAAACGAAGACGGGAAACTGAACTTGATCTTGAACAACGAAAACATACCTCCTCTGCGCGTCAACCGCGAATTTGCCGAACTCCTAGATGATTACACCAACGACAAGGAGAAAAACCGCAGCAAAAAAGATGCTGCACTCTTCGTCAAACAAAAACTGGATGCCGCAAAGTGGTTTATCGATGCGGTCAAACAACGTCAGGAGACCCTAATGAGAACTCTCAACGCCATTATCGAGAAACAACATGATTTCTTTATCGATGGCGACGAAACAAAACTAAAACCGCTGATTCTTAAAGACATCGCTGAAATGACTGGCTACGATGTATCCACCATCTCACGCGTGAGCAACAGCAAATACATCCAAACACAATTTGGTGTCTTCCCCATCAAATACTTCTTCTCCGAAAGTATGCAAACAAGCGATGGTGAGGAGGTATCCAGCAACGAGATAAAAGCTATCGTGGAGGAGTTGATCAAAAACGAAGACAAGTCTAGTCCGCTGACCGACGACCGTCTGACAGAACTACTCAAAGACAAGGGGTACAACATTGCCCGCCGAACAGTAGCAAAGTATCGCGAGCAAATTGGATTCCCTGTGGCTCGTCTCAGAAAGGAAATTTTATAAAATCATCGATTTCATCGTTATTTTTCATAGTTACAAGAAAATGGAAAATCCAATGGCAGAAACAGAAGAACAAAATGAACAGGCGACCAGGACCTTCACTTACGACCCAATCGATCCCGACGAAGGAAGTAAGAGAAAAATTGTCTTAAACACAATCTCAAAGGTTATATCCACCATACTTTTCCCTCTCTTCATTCCTATGTATGGAATGATTTTGTTACTGAACATGTCTGCCTTTTCATGCTTCCCCAAAGCAAACATCCGACTCTTTTACTACGTTATTGTTTTTTTCGCTATACTGATACCATTGTTCTTCTATCAGTTACTAGCTTTCACCAAGGTTATATCCGACGTGAGGATGTACAAGAAAGAGGATCGGGTCATTCCCTACATCATCACAAGCATCTGCTTTTTCTTGGGTTCCTTTTTCCTCTATCGTGGTTGGATGCCCCTACATATTGTCAACATTGCCGCTGCCACTTCCATAGCGATATTGATAGATGCTATCGTCAGTAAATGGTGGCAAATCAGTGCCCACATGACAGGCATTGGGGCGTTGGTTGCTGGTATTTTCCTCGTGGGACTCGGACTTCATGTGAATACAACAATCATCCTCATGATAGCTCTTTTAGCAGCTGGATTGTTGGCAAGCGCTCGCCTGCAACTGAAAAGACACACTCCCCTACAACTACTGGCAGGTTTCTTAAACGGATACCTCTGTGTTCTCTTTTTATCTAAAATCAGATGGGATGCTTTGATGAAGATCATCAACGATCTTCTTTAATCTTCACATTACAAATAGAACGGAAATCGCAATATTTACAATCATGATCATTGCGGACTCCCTCAAATGGGATAGTTGGGTCGAATAGGTTTCGAATCACTCCCGATAACCCTTCTCTCAACTCGTCAAAATATTCATTGGCAGAAACAACCTCTTGTTTATACTTCCTTCCGATCATTACATTCGTGTCTTCCGGACTTTTACACTTCTGCAGATAGGCAATAGCTGGTTTCACACTTTTATTCCCATTCTTCATCGCATACATGTATGAATACAAGAAAACCTGCAATCCATACGCATACCGTTTCTCATCCTGCACAAACAATTCTGAAACAGAATCAAAAGCCGACGACTCACCTCCGGTTTTATAATCCAAGATCCTGATGATTCCCTCCTTTTTATCAAGACGGTCGATTGTACCTGCAATCCTAATTTTCACCTGCGATTTGTCTGGCATTTCAATTGGCAACTCAATATCGCATTTCTCCTCAGTACCCATAATCTCAAACGGAGCATACTGAGCATCCACCCTCAACATCTTAATCACATAACGCACAACAGCATCCCTGTTCATCAATTGAAGACCTGACATCTCTGGCATCGTTGCCTCATCATCGGCAAGTCTGAAATAATTGATTTTGAAAGACTTGTCCACATAACGTTCTATTTTGGAATAGAACTCCTTGTATTCGTTGGTACGCTTCAAATCTCGATCCTCCTCATCACGGAACATAAAATCAGGAAAATCCGTAGGTTGAATGAGTTTACGATTCAATTGCACAGCCAAGTCCTCGTAATAATACTGCATGGCAGCATGAAAGATGGTACCGAACTCATTGCTCTGCACCTCATCTGAAAGTTCATCTTGTCGTTGCAATCCAAGCAATTTGGCAAAATAGAATCGAAGTGGACAACTGATCAGGCTATTGAGTGAAGATGGGGAAAAAGAGACGGTTCCATCGGCATTTAAATCATATAACTGATGCAGTCGTTGTATGACTTCAGGGCTCTTCTCCACGATGACGTTGTGTGACTCTCCAATAGGAGCCTCTGAGGCAATTTGCTTGCGTATATACTGATTATTTTTCGCCTCTACCATCAGTTGCAAAAGGAAACGACTCATCTGTCCCTTGGTGGAATGATCTGGCGAACTATTATACATCACAGTGACATGCTCCGCACGCTGTAGCAGACGATAGAAATAGTAGGCATACAGAGAGTTCTTATGCTCGATAGTGGTCATGCCATATCCCTTGCGTAGGGAATAAGGGATAAAGGAGCTCTCCTTTCCTGATTTCGGCAAAACGCCCTCGTTGGCCGATAAAAGAATGACATTGGTGAAATCCAAGTTACGAGTCTCCAAGAATCCCATCACCTGGGTACCCAAAATTTGATTTCCAGTAAACGGAACCGAAGTGGAGCTAAGCATGGTTCTCAGCAACTGTATCATCATCGAGAACTCCACCTGTAGTACACCCTCATCCAACAGCGAAGAGAGTCTCGTTAGAACCGTATAGATTCGATAGAGCGTCTCTTTGTACAAATCATCACATAAAAGTGCGCTTTCATCCACTTTTTCTTCTATTTCATCTTCCTCGTCCGACTCCTCTTCACGGAACAAAACGGCGACACGACGAACCAATTCCAACAACCAAGTTAAGAGTTCTTTTGGAGTTTGACAGCGTTGGAAAAGGATGCCATATTCCTCGTTGGATGTCAGTTCATCAGACTTAAAATATCGTCTGTGGTTTTTCAGAATCAGTTCATCCAACTGTATCAATGAAGGGAATGTCGTGCGCAAATAGTAGTTGTGCAATAAAGGTGAGATGCTCGTACTCAACAACGAGAACTGTTCTTTCACATTCAAAAGGGACAATCGTTCCTGAAACGAGAGAAGCAACTGCATCATACCGTAGATAGGGGTCTGCACAATTGGCAGACCCATGGTCACATTCACAAGAAAATCGCTTTCATCGGATAATTCAGGAATGGAATGTAAGACTGGCAGTAGCAATGTCTCATTACATAAGACCACAACAGTATCCTCATCCGAGGCTCCCTCTGCACGTTTCTGACGTAAAAAATTAGAGACGTACCTTGCCTGCGCACTCTCGGTAGAAGAACCGATGATTTCCACCACACGCTTGTTGCTTTCCAACAGATTGAAGGTAGGCAGTTCGTTAGGAAATTTGGAGAGGTTATCGCGCATAAAGAGTCCCGCCTCACGGAACTCCTTACTCTTATCCGAATCCTTTCCACCGATATAGAAATCATCACAATCCCAATAGAAGAGTGCCTTTTGTGCCTTATGTAATTTCTGGAAGAGCATTTGCTCGCATTTGTTAAGCACATTGAATCCGATAAAGACATACGTCTTATCCAACGAAAGAATATCGCTTTCATCGAAAGATTCCAGGACAGACCGTTTCAGCATACCCTCATACGCAATCTGTTCAGAAAGCAATTGAGCACGGAAACGAGCATACAACGGACCCAACAAATTCCACAGAGACAAGAAGCGTCTTTTTAAAATTGTCTCGTTTCCATCGCGAAAAACAGAGAAAAATCGTTCCAGGCACTCACGCTGTTCATCCGTCAGATAGACATTCTCCTTTTCAAAGGGGACGCTCTCTTTGATGTTACGAAAAAGCATTTGTGCGTCCACCATGTTGTTATCCACATCATCGAAATCCGAGAGAAGAATCTCACCCCAATGATAAAACGAATCTAGCGTCTCATTCAGCAATATTTCATCCTCCTCAGGCAACTCACTCATCTGCTCTCGTAACACCTCCATATAGGCGTTATAAAGCAAGCAGACCAGCTTAATAGAATCCGCTATTTGCAAATTAGAATGCGACTGAAAGAGTGATTTAATGGTAGTATAGGTTGGAGACCATAGCGGATGGTCGCTCTGTCCTTTCGAACCGACTGCATCCAACAGATAATCGTTAAAGAAGAGTTGCGCACGATTATTAGGGAAGACGACGATCAAATCAGACAAGTCATCTCCATACTTACGCACGATATCCTCTGCAACCGATTGAAGAAATGGAACTCCGAACATATATTCAAATTTATTGTCACAAATATAGTATTTATTTGGGAAAAACGCGTAGAGACGATGTGCACATCGTCTCTACGCAAATTGTTTACAATGATAATCTATTATTTATTTTATTCTCTTCGATTGAATTACCCCTAATAAACGTGTTCTCTATCTCCAGAAGTGTATCAACTCTGGTTTTTATCATTTTCCTCATTCTCGTTCGATTCAGAAGGGAAAACAATATGAGCCAATGATTTAATGGGTTCGTATAGTATAGATTTCCCTAATGTCTCGTCAGAAACGAAGTGAACGAAATGGTTCACCCGATCAAAAGAATAAAGCAGTACCCCCATTATCAGTAATGCTTTCACAAAAGAGGCTACTGCCCCTAAAAGCTTATCCAACCAGCCCAACATAGCTAGTTTGAGCACTTTCGAAATAAGAATGGCAGCAAAACGGACAGCTAGCATAGACAATAAGAAGACGATTACAATCGAAACCATCTTATTCACCTCCGTCTGCCAACCCATAATAGAGACGAACCACCCAATAAGGGTCTCTCCGAAATGTTTGGCTACGAAGATACTTATCACAATACCCACCAATGAAGCGATTTCCATCACGAATCCCTTCATAAGTCCGCGTATAATAGCGAACACCAACAAAGCAATCAATATGATATCTAAAGCAACCATATCCTTATCTATCCTATCCTAAGACAAGGAAGCGCTCCTTATAGGGAACGCTTCACTTCTACTTCTTCAAAACTTTCTATTATATCACCAATCTGCAAATCATTGTAGTTGGCTATATTCAAACCGCACTCGTAACCATTAGCCACCTCTTTGACGTCATCTTTGAAACGTTTCAGAGAAGCCAACTCTCCGGTGTGGACTACAATACCGTCACGAATCAAGCGGACTTTATTACCACGTTTGATCTTACCGTCACGGACAATACATCCTGCAATAGTACCCACCTTGCTAATCTTGAAGGTCTCTTGTACCTCAGCCGTACCAGTAATTTCCTCCTTCACCTCAGGCGACAACATACCCACCATAGCATCCTTCATCTGCTCGATAGCATCGTAGATGATAGAGTACAAGCGGATATCCACACCCTCTTTCTCTGCAATCTTGCGTGCAGCCTGAGAAGGACGAACTTGGAAGCCGACGATGATCGCATCAGCTGTAGAAGCCAACATCACATCCGACTCGGAAATCTGACCGACTGCCTTATGAATAACGTTAACAGCGAACTCTTCAGTGGACAATTTCTCCAATGAGTCTTTCAATGCCTCTGCAGAACCATCCACATCCGCCTTAACGATGATGTTCATCTCTTGGAAGTTACCCAATGCACGACGACGAGCAATTTCTTCCAAAGTCAAGTGCTTAGTCGTACGTAATCCCTGCTCACGTTGCAACTGCTCACGTTTCGTAGCGATTTCACGAGCCTCCTGTTCTGTCTCCAAAACGTTGAAGTTATCACCAGCCTGAGGAGCACCATTCAAACCTAAGATAACGACTGGTTCTGATGGTTTAGCCTCCGTCACACGTTGATTACGCTCGTTGAACATAGCCTTCACACGACCATAGTTGATACCTGCCACAACCACGTCACCCACATGAAGTGTACCGTTGCTGACAAGGACAGTAGAGACATATCCACGACCCTTATCCAACTGAGACTCGATGATGGAACCTGTAGCACGACGGTTAGGGTTTGCTTTCAAATCAAGCATTTCAGCCTCCAAAAGCACCTTCTCCATCAATTCAGGTACGCCAATACCCTTTTTAGCAGCGATATCTTGAGATTGGTATTTACCACCCCACTCTTCCACCAAATAGTTCATATTGGCCAAAGCCTCCTTGATCTTATCTGGATTAGCAGTAGGTTTATCTATCTTATTAATAGCAAAGACAATAGGTACACCAGCGACTGAAGCGTGATTGATGGCCTCGATAGTCTGAGGCATGACGTCATCATCCGCAGCCACAATAATGATTGCGATATCCGTCACCTTCGCACCACGAGCACGCATAGCCGTGAAGGCCTCGTGACCTGGTGTATCCAAGAAGGTAATCTGTTGACCACTCTTCAATGTCACATTATAAGCACCGATGTGCTGTGTGATACCACCCGCCTCACCAGCGATCACGTTGGTCTGACGAATATAGTCCAACAAGGAAGTCTTACCATGGTCTACGTGACCCATCACAGTAACGATAGGCGGACGAGTAACCAAATCTTCTTCCTTATCAGCCTCTTCGTGGATAGCGGCAGTTACCTCGGCACTCACATATTCTGTTTCGAAACCAAATTCATCCGCAACGATATTGATGGTTTCAGCATCCAAACGTTGATTGATGGATACCATCAAACCAAAGTTCATACAAGTACTGATAACCTGAGTAACAGGAACATCCATCATGGTAGCCAATTCGCTGACAGTCACAAACTCAGTGATTTTGAGTTTGCTTTGTTCCAATCTCTCCTGTTCCTCCTGTTCATGCAGTCTGTTTGCCTGCATTTCACGTTTGTCACGGCGGTGTTTAGAACCTTTCGTCTTTTGACCCTTGCTGGTCAAGCGAGCCAATGTCTCCTTGATCTGTTTCTGTACATCCTCCTCGCTTACTTCTGGCTTAACAAAGCTCTTCTTGATACCCTTTTTATGGTTCTCTTTTCCAGCATTGTTGTTATTATTACCACCGCCATTGTTACCGCGGAATGATTTACCATCGTCGCCTCTTACATCTTTGTATTCAGCGATATCGATTTTTTCTTTTTGGATTCTCTTACGTTTACCTCTCTTAGAATCTTCAGGACCACCTTCAGAAACACCTTTTTGTGAGCCGTGACCCTCAAAAGGCTTAGAAAGAGGTTTGTTGGTACGAAGTTCACGTTCCTTTTTCTTCTCTTCCTTTGTTTTCTTCTTCGGACGAGTTTGTTGATTCAACGAATCAAGGTCAATCTTACCTACGACATTGATGGATGTTTTCGCAGGTTTTGACAATGAGAAGACATCCTCTGAGTTAGCAGAAGATTGATTTTGGCTAAATGAATCTTCATACTGACTAGACTTTGACTCGGAGGTGTTGTATGATCTTTCAGTCGTATCAGTAACAACTGTTTTAGTTTCGGAGATTGACTTCTCCTCTTTTCTGTTCTGAGAAGGAGTTTCCTGCTTCTTACCGGACAGATTATTTAAATCGATTTTACCAAGCACTTTAGGTGAATGAACCTCAGGAGTAGGGATTTTGACCTCATTATTTGTATCAAATCCTTCAATTGAGACACTCTCCTTCTTATTTTGTTGACGTTGCTGAGTAACTTTTTCAGATTCGATTTTGATTTTCTTATTAGCACCTAAGCCTTCATAACACAAGCGTTCCTGTTCGTCGGTTAACTGGACGTTCAGGTTATCGGATGGAATTTGATGCCCTTTTTTGGCAAGAAACTCCACGACAGTGTCAGCACCGACGTTTAATTCTCTAATTATTTTTATTAATCTTATGGACATATTACCTTTTAAGTGTTAATCTTTATTCTTGCTCATTCTGATCGTCATATTCTTCATCAGAATCATATCTTGCATCTGAGTCTTCAAACTCAGCGCTCAGAATTCGCAATACATCGTCAATAGTCTCCTCCTCCAAATCAGTACGTTTAATCAATTCATCACGAGGAATAGCCAATACCTGCTTAGCTGTATCACATCCAATGCTCTTGAATGTATCGATTACCCATGGTTCGATCTCATCCAAGAATTCATTCAAGAAGATATCTTCTGTGTCTATTGAATCATCGATGTCACGGAACACCTCTATTTGATACTCCGTCAACATACCAGCCAAACGAATGTTCATACCATTTTTACCAATAGCAAGTGAAACCTCCTCTGGTTTCAAGAACACTTCCGCTCTCTTGTGCTCCTCCATAATATGAATGGATGAGATTCTTGCTGGACTCAATGCTCTTGAGATCAACAAAGATGGATTATTGGTAAAGTTGATCACATCAATATTCTCGTTACGCAACTCTCTAACGATGCCATGAATACGAGAACCCTTCATGCCGACACATGCTCCAACTGGATCGATACGATCGTCATACGATTCAACAGCCACTTTTGCTCGCTCACCAGGGATTCTGGCGATTCGACGTATGGTAATCAATCCGTCGTTGATCTCAGGGACCTCTAATTCAAACAATCTTTGCAAGAACAATGGTGATGTTCTTGACAATATAATCTTCGGATTATTATTCTTATTATCCACTTTCGCAACCACTGCACGAACAGCGTCGCCCTTACGATAGAAATCTGAAGGAATCTGCTCCTGCTTTGGAAGCAACATCTCATTTCCTTCATCATCCAATAACAAAATCTCTTTCTTCCAAACTTGGTAAACCTCGCCAATCACGATAGTTCCCACCTTCTCTTTGTATTTGTTATACAAAGTGTCCTTCTGCAAATCCAATATCTTAGATGCTAAGGTCTGTCTTAAGTTTAAGATGGCACGACGTCCAAATGAAGCAAAATCAACCTTATCTGTTACATCCTCACCCAATGAGAAATCCTCTCCCATCGCACGTGCATCTGTTAGGGATATCTCTGTATTTGAATCTTCTAATTCCTCATCTTTAACCACCTTGCGGTTACGATAAATCTCAAAATCACCCTTATCCGGATTGATGATCACATCATAGTTCTCATCTGTACCAAACATCTTGGATATTACACTACGGAAAGAGTCTTCAAGAACACTAACCATCGTACTTCTGTCAATGTTCTTCAATTCTTTGAACTCTGCAAAAGTGTCACTCAAACTAACTGCTTCTTGCTTTGCCATGTCATTTAAATGTTATTGAATATTTCGTATGTTTTATTTGATCATATTGAAATGTGAGCGTCTCGGTTTCTGCCACCTTTTTCTTCTCACCTTCTTTTTTTACCATTTTGGTCACTTCCAATCCAAAAGTATCTGGTGTCACATTCACCAACACACCTTCATACTTAGGTCCGTTTTTCACCTGCACCTCCACCTCTGAGCCTTCGTATTTCTGATACTGACGCAACACCTTGAACGGAGAGGTCAATCCTGCTGATCCTACCTCTAAATCAAAATCCTCCGCGTCACGATCCAACTGCGACTCTATGTGTCGAGATAACTCCACGCAATAATCCAACGGAACACTCTCATCTGAATCTACCTCCACCAATATGGAATTGTTCTTATCTACCACAACATCCACAATGAAATAGGGGCTTCCTTCTATATACGCTTCTACTATCTCTCTTACTTTCTTCTGATCTATCATGACCTTCACTTTTGACAATAAAAAGGGGGACTAAAATAGTCCCCTCCACAGATTTTCATCTTGTGCGCAAAGATATAACAAAAAATCCACAAAAACAAACCGTTTGGCGATTTTTGTAAAGAAAATGGAAGAATTAACCTTGTCACGCCAAACTTATTTCGTACATTAGCGAAATAAAATTGTTTATTTCGCATACGTATACGAACATGTGGGAGAAAGGAGAGAATTTGATCATCAGGAAGAATTTAGCATCACCGAGCTATCGTTTTATGCTAATTGCTGCAGGTGCTGGTGTCCTTTTTTTATCTTTTTGCATATACAAAATAGTTGTGGCATTCAACTCCTCTTCCTCCTCTTTGGGAAACGGAAATGAGATTTATCATTTTGCGATAGGAATCGTTATAGGATGCGTATGCCTTTATTTTACTTACTTCTCTGACAAGAAGGGTATCATTATTGGTAAAGAGGGCATAAAAGTAGAGAAAGAGGGTATCTCCTACCCTTGGGATAAGGTGACTGAGGCTTATTTCGGAGCCGAGGATGTCACCCCCGAACAAGAAGAGATCGAAGATTTCCAAAGGAGAATGCATTATGTCAATTATGCCAGAAAGAAGAAGCAGTCAAAATGGTATCTTCACGTATTGTATAGTGATGAAGGGAAGATCGTCCACGACATGCACGATTTGAGCCGCTATCTCTACGACAGCGATGAAATAACGAAAGCAATTGAATATTGGAGTGGTAGAGACAATGCCGTCGAAGAGGATTGCGAAGAAGAGAAACGTATCGGTCAACCGGAGAAAGAAGAGCCCGCAAAGGAAGAAGAGAAAATACCGGAAAGGATCGCAACTGTCATGCAACTTTTCAAAGATGCTAAAGACATGGCAACGTTCATCTTTGGTTTGGTCCTTATACTATTATTCATAATAATACCTCTATTGGTGCGATTTCTTCTATCGGGATGCGACCATTCTTTATTAAAAGAACCATTTCCAAGTTATACCGTGGATTTGTTCATAATAGGCGTCCCCATACTTCTCAGCATGAGAATGGGGTTGAAGGTGTTAATTAGCGAAAGGGAAGATGTCAAACAGAGTGAAGAAGCGAAAGCCTTAAGTCAAGAAGAGTATGAGGAATGCTCACGAATATCAAAAATATTCAGTCCCATCACGCTAACCATAATCAACATTCTTCTTCTCTTTTTAACAGTAATTTTTCTATGCGCAGTATTCTATATGTATATACACAAGATTATCTAAAGATGCGAATAGATAGAATAAAAGCTACAATACCTTATAGAGAAAGGATAGCTGGCACCACAAAGTCACGCACAACATCATCCGTAGGATAATGACCACCTGGCATAAACACCCTGTTGGAATAGTGTTTAGCAAAACGATGAGCTGACAATCTCGTCATGATATCTGATTTGCCAAAAACGCCCACTGTCAAGCGAAGCTCCTCTTCCGTCAGATTATCGTATTGCTTGTGTTCCATCTCTTTATAAGTCTGACACATACTCTTATCTATGTGCCAAATCTGATTTCCATCGTTTCGTTGTTCCTTATAGTGATTGTCGCCCTGAAACAGATACATGTACGTCATTCCCAAACTAGGGTTGATAAGCACTTTACGTCTGCCTCTATACTTCTGTGCCATAAAGCCACCCAAGCTATGTCCGACGATGACATCCACGTCGTGAGTGGCAAGAAACTCATCAATCTGAGGGAATGCCACAGCGGGGTTGACTGACAAATCGGGCGCCCACACAGTAGCGTCAGGGATATGTTTACGTATAGATGCAGCTATCGGAGATTCATGGCTTGAAGCCATTCCGTGTAAAAAAAGAATATTCATAAAAATATCTAAAACTTACAATGAGATAGGCAATTCACGCTTGATACTCTGTTCCAAACAGATAAGCGTCTCCGTGGCAGATACACCCTTTATACTCTGTATCTTTCCATTCAACAACTGCATTAGATGCTCATTATCTCTTGCATACAACTTGATCATCATGGTATACGGACCTGTTGTGAAGTGACACTCCACGATCTCAGGAATTTTCTCCAATTCCGGCACCACTTCGGAGTACATGGAACCTTTCTCCAGTTTTATTCCGATGTAAGTACATGTCTGATATCCTAAAATCTTTGGATTAACATGATAACCTGATCCGATAATCACACCCAAGTCGAACAAGTGCTGAACACGTTGGTGGATAGCAGCTCTTGAGACACCACATTCTACAGCTACATCTTTGAATGGTATACGTGCATTTTTCGTAATAATCATTAGGATATCTCTATCCAAATCATCTATCTTATCCATATTCCCTTTTTGTTATTTTGTTTAAATGGTGGAATTAAGAACTCACTTTACATTTTGCAACAAAGATAGGGAGATATTTTCATATTCACCTAATTTCCATTACAAAAAAGAAAGAACTTCTCTTTCGAATTTGACATTATGACAAAATCGGAGGGTGCAGTAAGCCGCACCCTCCGATTGAATTAATTATTATATTACTTATTCTTTTGCAGGTGCAGGTTGGATACCCAACAACTCTACTTCAAAGTATAGTGTAGAACCAGGTTCTATCACGTTGCCCATACCCATATCACCGTAAGCCAAATCAGATGGAATCCATACTTCATATTTAGATCCAACAGGCATCATTTGAAGGATTTGAGACCATCCTTTTATCACACCCATCAAATTGAATGTAACTGGTTCACGACCAATTGTAGAATCGAAAACTCTTCCATTCAAAAGTTTACCTACATAATTTACCTTTACAACATCATCCTCTTTAGGCTTTTGACCTGAACCTTGTTTGATGATTCTATATTGCAAACCGTTTTCAAGTGTGATAACGCCTTCGTTAGCACCGTTACTTTTCAACACACTATCAGAATACAATTTATTTTTAGCAGCAATCTCTTTTTTTGCTTTCATTTGGATTTTTGTAAAGTATGCAGTCAATACTTCTTGCGTTTGTTCCTCTGTCAAAAGTAGGTTTGCAGAATCTCCTTTATAAGAAGCCTCAAATGCTGCGTTTAAAACCTCCACGTTAAAAGTATCAACACCAGGAACACTTTTTAATTGGATACCGTTGCTCATACCAATAGCGTAGCTTACTGAATCCATTTCCGAATTCAACTCAATTTTATTTTCTTTTTTAGGTGCACAAGAAATCACCAATAAAGATGTAGCCACTGAAGCTGCTACGATGAATAATTTTCTCATTTTTTTGTTTTTAGTTTAATATCTATTTATCTTTCTATTCTCTGATATGCGGGGAACTGAAATTTTGCTCCGTTTGAAGCTGGAGCCATTTGAGCTTTAGCCACATCCAATAATTCCACCTCGAAAATCAATACTGAATAAGGAGGGATGGAACCTGCTCCACGAGCGCCATATCCCAATTCTTGTGGGATGTAGAACTTATATTTAGATCCAGAGCGCATGAGTTGCAAGCCTTCTGTCCAGCCTGGGATCACTTTACCCAATTCAAACACTACAGGTTCTTTGGAACTATCAAACTCAGTGCCATCCGTCAAGGTTCCTTTGTAGTTAACCTTCACCTTGTCATTTTGAGTAGGTCTGATACCATTTCCTTCCTTGATCACCTCATATTGAAGACCACTAGCAGTCACCTTCACATTTGGATTCTTCTTATTCTCATCCAAGAACAACTTGCCTTTCGCCTTTGTCTTCTCAATCTCTATCTCTTGCGCAGCACGCAGATAGTTTTGAATGAGATCACCCGTTTGATTCTGTTTGATAGCTAATGTGGTGGTATCATTAGTAAAGACTTTAGAGAATGCCTCAAACAAGATTGTCTCATTGAATGGTCCACCTGGCAAATGAGAGATGTTCTCACGAACACTCTTGGCAAATTCCATGCCCATTGCATAACTAACGGAATCTTTGGCACTGGTCAGTTTTGTCTGAGCCGCCGACTTTGATGGTTTAGCCTCAACCATAGACACTGAGAAGGCTGTGGCCAATAATAAGAATCCTATTTTCTTCATATTGAATTTGTATTTTGGTGGGTTCTACAAATTCATTAACCCACAGTTACTATTATAAAACGGTGATTTTATAAAAACTCACCTTTTGTTACTTAACGATTTCAAGTAATTCAACATCAAATATCAATGCCTCGTTTGGTCCGATCACATCACCTGCACCATGAACACCATAAGCGAGTTCAGATGGAATATACAATCTCCATTTTGAACCAACTGGCATCAACTGTAGAGCCTCAACCCATCCTGATATCACCTGGTTAACAGGGAAATCAGCTGGTGCGTTTCTCTTATATGAACTGTCAAAAACTCTACCCTCTATCAAACGTCCTTCATAATGGCAACGTACTGTATCCGTTTCCAATGGTTTTGCACCATTACCTTGTTTGATAATCTCATATTGCAAACCACTCGCCGTTGTAATCACCTCAGCTCTTTTCTTGTTTTCACTCAAAAAGGCTTCGCCCTTCTTCTTGTTCTGTTCATCAGCTTTCTGTTGCAACTCGGCAAAATAATTGTTTAAAAGATTCTTTGCCTCTTCTGATGTCATGGATGTAGGTTGTTGATTGTATACCTCTGATACAGCCTTCATAAACTCATCCATATTTAAATTCTCAAAGCCTGAAGCCTTAAGATTGTTGGCCATTGATAGACCTAAAGCATAACTAATTTTATCCATTCTTTTTTTATTTTACCCCACAAAGGTAAAAGATTTTATCTTATAAACACAAAAACTCGTCTTTTAATCAATAAAATAATTACCTTTGTGCAAAAAAAACTTAGACATGTACTCCAAAGAAGAGGTAAAACAGTTGAAAAGAGACTTCTGGAATGGCTTTGACTCCTTTTGCGAGAACTTGCCCCGCTTCAAATACAGAAAAAAGAAGTGGATTCTTTACAACACCAAAATTAAAGGTGTGGAACTTAAGTTCGACGCAAATCGTGAGGGTGCTTATGTCATTTTGGAATTCAACGATCATAACGAGGACAAACGGCTGAAGAAAATGGCCACCCTCGAAAAATACAGAGTCGTTTTTGACCAATACTTTGGAGATGCCATCTGGGAACTCAACTACGAGAAACCTTGCGGCACTATCGTGTCGAGGATCTATAAGTTTCAAGGCGGACTGGACATTCACAGACGTGAACAATGGAATGAATTCTATCCATTCTTATCCAAAGAGATGTGTCACTTGGAACGTGCATTCAAAGAGATGAAAGAATTGCTGGAAGATGATGACGAATCAACAACTGGCACTGAACTATAAGGTAAACCACCTATAACATAAAACGGTTGCATACGTGAAAGAGAAAGAAGAAAAAAAATGGGAAGGTAAAACTGGTGGTGGTCAGTTTGGACAACAGTTCCTGCTTCGTTTCCTGAAGCGGGTGGATGTTTGTTATCTCTACCCCATACTTTACCTAGTCATCCCTTTTTACCTTATTTTCGCTGCTAAGGGAAGAAACGCAATTTATCGCTATTTTAGAGATCAACACCAGTATTCTCGTTGGAAATCAACTTGGTGCACATACAAGAACCATATTATTTTCGGAAAAATCGTTCTCGACAAATTCGCCCTTATGGCTGGCAACAAAGACCAATTCAAATTGCATTTCACAAGCAATTGCATCCGTGAGATGTTAGCCAAGGATGCCGGATTCATCATCGCGAGTGCTCACATGGGCAATCTGGAGTTGTCGGGATTAAGCATTCCTCATGGCAGAAAAAGGTTGAACACCATCATTTTCGGTGGTGAGAGAGCTGAATTTCAGAAGAAACGCAACGATGCGTTCGGAGAGATGGACATCAACCTCATCCCCGTTCGAGAGGATATGTCTCACCTCTTTGCCATCAAAGAGGCCATCGACAATAATGAAGTGGTGGTCATCCCTTGCGACAGAATCTATGGAAGTCCTAAGAGTGTCACCTGCCAACTACTAAACGGAACGGCTCAACTGCCGTTGGGCGCATTCAGATTATCAGCTCAACTAGGTGTTCCCGTCTTCACCCTCTTCATCATGAAAGAGAAGGACAACAGCTACACCGTATACGAAGGTGCCATCGACTCTCACGACGAACTCCCCAACTCCGTCCAACGTGCCGAAGCCATGGCTAAAGAGTTTGCCAAAAAGATGGAAGAGAAAATGATTGAATACCCTACTCAGTGGTTCAACTTTTTCCCTTATTGGAACGACAATAATAATATAAAAAAACAATAAAACACAAGCAGAAATGAAACTAGAATCCCCTCAAAAAGAGATGTACTCTAAGGACAGACTAACAGCCCTCGAGGCTCAGCGTCTAGCTCATGAGATCGCATTTGGACCTGTGGTTTTTCAAGTGTCCCGACTCATGTTGAAATTCGGTATTTTACAATTATTGGATGACAATAAAGATGGATTAACCATCGATGAAATCGCTGAAAAATGCAAAATCTCCCACTACGGAGCTCAATGTCTTTTGGAATCTTCTCTTACCATTGGCACCGTCTTAGTGAAAGATGACAAATTCGTCATCTCAAAAGCAGGGTGGTTCTTGATGAATGATCAAGCAGCGAGAGTAAACCTCGATTTCAATCATGATGTAAACTATTTGGGACTATTCCATCTAGAAGAGGCCATCAAAGAGGGGAAACCTGCTGGATTGAAGGTGTTCGGAAACTGGCCAACCATCTACGAAGGTCTGTCCAGTCTTCCTCCTCAAGTACAAGACAGTTGGTTCGGATTCGACCACTTCTATTCCAACTGTTCATTCCAACAAGCTATGGAGATCGTATTCAAAGATGGTGGAAAAGGCAAGAAATTATTGGATGTAGGAGGAAACACCGGTCGCTTCGCCACAGAATGTGTCACCTTCAACGACAGTGTGGAAGTGACAATCATGGATCTACCTCAGCAATTGGAACTGATGAGAGAGAAGACCAAAGATGTCAAGGGAAAAGATCGTATTCACGGATTAGGCGTCAACCTATTGGATCCAAAGGTGGCATTCCCAACAGGCTTTGATGTGATGTGGATGAGTCAGTTCTTGGATTGCTTCAGTGAAGAAGAGGTTATCAGCATACTCACCCGTGCCTGCAAAGGAATGGATGGAGAAACGAAGTTATACATTATGGAGACATTCTGGGATCGTCAACGATTCGAGACAGCTTCCTACTGTTTGGCTCAAACAAGTATCTATTTCACTGCAATGGCCAATGGAAACAGTAAGATGTATTACTCATACGATATGTTCCGCTGCATAGAGGCAGCAGGATTAAAGATCGAGGCCATCCACGATGGATTAGGTCAAGGTCACAGTTTGGTTGTCTGTAAAAAAGCATAAGAATTAGAGCATGGAACTACTGCCTATAGAATCTTATCTTCCCCAGAAGCATCCATTCATCTTCATCGAAAGAATGAGTGAGGTTGACCAATCTAGATGTCGAGGTGAACTTACCATCAAAGAAGATAATGTATTGGTGAATGATGGTCATTTCATAGAATCGGGTATTCTGGAAAATATCGCACAGACTTGTGCAGCCCACATCGGGTATGTCGAGATACATATTCGTAAAAGTCCCCATATCCGCATAGGCATGGTGGCACAAATCAAAGAGATGGAGGTGTATCGTTATCCGAAAGTGGGTGAATCTATTTCAACAATTGTCGAGACGCTCGACGATTATGGTGAAGTCTCCATCTACAAAGCAAAGATCATCAACTCGAGCGATGAAACCGAGGTGATAGCAGAGGGAGAAATCAGAGTAGTATTAACAAACAAGATTGGCTAAATCATGATATACAAAATCAGCGACAACATCATTTCACCGCTTGGTTATAGCTCTGAAGAGAATTACGAAAACATGAAGAAAGGCATCACCAAAGGGGCTTTTCATCAAGGCACGTTTCATCTTCCGGAACCTTTTTACGGTTCTCTATTGAACTGGGATGAAGTGGAGTCTCAATTTGCTCAATTGCCATCCAATGGCGTCCGCTATACCAGGTTTGAAAAACTAGCCATCTTATCTGCCCACAAAGCACTTGAGAAAACACAGATAGACCCAAGCAGCAAAGAGGTTCTCTTTGTATTATCCTCCACAAAAGGAAACATACAACTTTTGGAAAATCTCGATGGATTCGATAAAAATCGCATCAACATGGGTGTCTCTGCTGATCTGTTAGGTGCATACTTCGGCAACCCCAATCCAGTCATGGTGATCAGCAATGCCTGCACATCTGGTGTTGTGGCACAGATCTATGCCAAAGAGATGATGGAAGCCAAAGGGTACAACTATGCGGTCGTGGTCGGAGCGGATATACTTTGTAAGTTTGTCGTTTCGGGATTCCAATCATTCAAAGCCCTCTCACCAGAGCAGTGCAAACCGTTTGATTTGAACCGACGCGGACTCAACCTTGGAGAGGGAGCTGCAACGATTATCCTACAAAAGGCGGATGTCGCACCTGCTGGTTCTCTCTGTATTCTAGGTACGGGTAATCGGAATGATGCCAACCACATCTCTGGTCCGTCTCGCACGGGCGAAGGATTATACAACGCCATCACGGCAGCCTATGCGAGTGGATTGGTGGAGAAATCGTCGTTATCCTTCATCAATGCGCATGGAACAGCCACTCCTTACAACGATGATATGGAGTCGTGGGCAATCAGTCGAAGTGGATTGGAAGAGGTCTACACCAACAGTCTGAAAGGGTTCCTTGGTCACACGTTAGGTGCGGCGGGCGTACTCGAGTGCGTCATCTCATGTCATGCACTGAAGGAGGGGGTAATCCTACCTACGTTGGGACATGAGACAAAAGGTGTGGTGAAAGAGATGACCGTCAACACAGAACTACGAAAAGGGAACGGCACCAGTTTCTTGAAAATCATTTCTGGATTCGGAGGCAGCAATGCCGCCATCATATATGGAATAAAATGAAAAGAGTATTATTCATCACATGTATTATCCTCAGTGTATTTCTGTTAGGTTGTTCGAAAAGCAATCAGAAGAGCCCTATGGAGATAGCGCTTCCGATGATTAACAACTGTTCTAAGCTCCACACGGCGCAATACAACGTGCATAAGATCCTCACCTACGAGGATATGACTGCCATAGAGGGCTCTATCTTTTTCGAGAAGATATCGATACCCATTCCGGGAGAGCGCAAACTGGTCGTTCCCATCGATGCCACCATCAAGGCTTACGTTGATTTCAGCTTGATCACCAAAGAGAACATAAACGTGGACAACAATGGAGAAAAGGTGACCATCACCCTCCCCAATCCTCAGATTGTACTCTCATCTGCCAAGATTGACTACAAAAATGAGAAGCAATATCTTTCATGGAACCGATCCAAATTCTCGAACGAGGAGAAAGAGAACTTCATCAAGCAAGGCAGAGCCAGTATCTTAGCAAGCATGGCTAACAGCGACATCATCGATCGAAGCAGAGTCAACGCCTTCAAAGCGTTGCAACCCATTTTGGTCTCTGCAGGTTTTTCTCCCGAGAACATAACCGTCACTTTCTCCGATGAAATCGAGAAAAACAAGCATTCTGAGGGAATCATCAAACAACTAAGTATCATAGAAGATTAACAATAACAGATATGGCACTCACAAACAAGAGTACAACCAAAAAGAGGCAATCTCGCAGCAAAAGTTTCGTCACCGACGAAATGGTTAGGAGTCCTTGGTTCTGGGTAGGACTCGTCATTTTAGGTTTGGTCTATTTCTTCTTCCTTCGTGATTCAGACAAAGAGAAGAAAAAGGCGACCATCGATGCCACCCCTACCTGTATCACCTCCATCAAGGAGATAGCCGAATGGGAGTTTCTGACGCTTCAGCTAGAAGAGTTTGTCGACACCACCGTCAACAAAAAACTATCGTCCGCACAATCAGTCAAGATCTACACAGGAACAGCGAGGTTGGGCATCGACACCAAGAAGGCCAACAAGAACTGGATTGTTTGTGAAGGCACCAAAGCAACGATCACGTTACCTGCAATCGAGCTGTTAGACAAGTCCATCATCGACGACACACAAACGCGCACCTTCTACGAAAGTGGCACAATCAGCGCCAGTGTAAAGGAAAAGATGCTACAAAGTGCTAAAAAGAAGATGAAGGCAACAGCCCTCAAAAAGGAGAACATCGCCATAGCAGAGGAGAACGCCAAAACGGAGTTCAAAAATATATTCACCGCATTAGGTTATAAAACAGTTCAAATATCATTCAAAAAATAATGGCTGAATTATTCATTCAATCGGCAGTTCGCATCACCTCAGACCAAGTCTGGGTGAATGGGGAGAAGGTAAACATCACGCATGAGAAAGAGAGTGCGTGGCTGACTGACATCTATCGTCATTTAGAGATTCAATATCCTAAGTTTTTCAAGATGGACAATCTCTGCAAAGCAGGGTTCTTAGCATCAGAATTCGCCATGAAAGGGACAAATTTGGAACCATCGGAAGAGAAGAGAGATTGGTCAGTGTTACTATTCAATCGTTCCTCTTCACTCGACAATGACCAGAACTATCAGAAGACGATAGCCGACGACTCCAACTACTTCCCAAGTCCAGCCGTATTTGTCTACACACTATCCAACATTGTAACGGGAGAAATCGCCATCCGCAACAAAATCATGGGAGAGAGTTGCTCCTATATCATGGAAAAATTCGATGAAACGCAACTTTACGAAAATGGTCTTATCGGATTAGCCGAAGGAAAAGGCATTCACCACCTCCTAATCGGATGGGTTGAATACCTCGATGATAAGTGCGACGTATTGTTGTTCCACGTAAGCACGGAAAAGGATGGAAACACCATTTGTCCGTGGAATATAATTGGAATAAAAAAATATTTTATATAAATTTGCACATATTAAACATAGTAAAATCAATATGGACGCATTAGTACAAGAATTGAAAGAGAAAGTTATCCAGGCACTTAACTTGGAAGACATGACACCAGACGACATTGATGCCAACGCACCTTTGTTTGGTGAAGGTTTGGGGTTAGACTCCATCGATGCACTAGAACTCATCGTGTTGATGGAACGCAACTACGGTATAAAACTCAAGAATGCCAATGAAGGAAAGGATATATTCAAATCCATTCAAGTAATGGCCGACTATATTTCCAAAAACAGAACAAAATAAGTTTTGATGACGGAGAAAATTGTAGTTACCGGTTATGGAATCATTACCAGCATAGGTGCCGGTGTGGAAAAAACAAGAGAGGCTCTGCTAAAGGAGGAAAAATCCATTGGCAGAGTTGCTCATTTAAATACGAGTCACACAGACATCCCTTGTGGCGAAGTGAAGGAGAGCGACGAAGAGTTGAAAAAGATATTGGGAATCGCTCCTGAGCAGACGGTCACTCGAACACCCTTATTGGCCTTGATGGCATTGAAGGAGGCTCTCAGCACATCTCAGTTGACCGACAAAACACCCACCGCCTTTATCAACGGAACTACAGTTGGAGGAATGGAAAAAAGCGAAAAATACTATTTCGACTTTTTCGAAGGCAAACATACGGAATACATCTCAGCACATGATTGTGGTGCAGGCACAGAACTGGTCAGTCATCTGTTTGGTCACTTCGACCTCATGACAACAATCTCGACCGCCTGTTCATCCGCCGCCAATTCAGTAATCCTTGGCGCAGACCTTATCAAAACGGGTCGGGTGGATGCCGCCATCGTCGGAGGTACGGAATCTCTCAGCAAATTTCACCTAAATGGGTTCAACTCCCTGATGATTTTGGAACACCAGCCTTGTCGTCCGTTTGAGAAGAGCAACCAGGGACTCAACCTTGGTGAGGGAGCGGGCTACATTGTCATCGAAAGAGAATCTGTGGCGAAAGCACGTGGTGCGCACATCATCTGCGAACTAAGCGGGTATGCTAACACTTGCGACGCCTTCCATCAGACAGCTACGTCGGAGACAAGCGAGGGGGCTTATAGAGCCATGACCAACGCACTGCTCAACGCCCACCTAAAGACCTCGGAGATTGACTATATCAATGCACACGGAACAGGAACTGCCGACAACGACTTGCATGAGAGCATCGCGCTCAAAAGAGTCTTCGGAGAAAAAATACCGCCTTTCTCCTCCACCAAAGCCTTCACAGGACATACGACAAGTGCCGCAGGTGCCGTCGAATCGGTGATCTCCATCCTCGCACTACAATACGGATTCATCCCAGCTAACCTTGGTTTCTCCGAACCCATCGAGGCTACCGGATTGATCCCCGTCCAAAAGACACTTCACAGAACATTGAATCATGTGATGACCAACTCCTTCGGTTTCGGAGGTAACGATTCTTCTTGCATATTTTCCAAATACCAACCATCATGAGTGTTTACATAGATAAAGCCGCACAGATTTCCATCCAGCAACCACTCTCCAACGAATGGTTCACTAATCCGTTGTCGCCAGCCGGCAGATTATGTAAATTCGTCCGTCCAGATTTCAAGCAATATCTCTCCCCTGCCGTATCAAGACGAATGGGGACAGCCCTAAAATGCACTCTTTCATCAGCTTTAGCATGCGTACCAGAAGAAAAAAGAAGTCTGCTAGATGGTATCCTGACAGGTACGGGATTAGGAAGCATTGAGAACACAGAAAACTTCCTGTTAGCTATGTTGGAAGGGGAAGATGGTCTTTCTCCCTCTAATTTCATGCAATCAACTCACAACACATTAGGTTCACAAGTGGCCATCGCATTCAACTGTCATGGCTACAACATCACCTACGCGCACAGAGGTACCTCCTTCGATAGTGCACTGATGAACGCCGTAATTAAATTTCGACTCAACGAATTCAAATCCGCCCTTGTCAATGGTGTGGATGAGATGACTGAAAAATATTTTCAACTATTCGACCAGATTGGTTACTGGAAAGATCGGGACGTTACCATCGAAGATGTACGCAAAGCGACATCTCCTGGAACATTTGCCGGCGAGAACAGTGTAAGTCTGCTCTTGACCGACCAACCATCCGACCAACCATTATGCGAGCTATGCGACACGCAACTGCTCTATCGTCCATCCGACCAACGATTAAAAGCATGTGTTGAGAAAATGTCTCTCGAACACAACGTCAGTCGAATCGACGCAGTTGTCATAGGCAACAATGGAGATAAAGAAAACGACGAGGAATACCGTCGATTGGTACAACTGCTTGCGCCAGATGCTACGCAGATTATCTACAAGCATCTGTTTGGCGAATCCTTCACCATGTCGGGCATTGGTGTTTACGTAGGCGCCACCTGTCTGAAGGAGAAGAGCGTACCATCACACATCACGATTGATAACAAAGCACTAGAAAACCCACAAACGATTTTAGTGCTCAATCATTTCAAACAATTGGATTACTCCATAACTCTTTTGAAGTCATGCTGAAACTGCTGCTTTTATCCGTACTACAATCGTTTTGCCTCGCAGGCGGACAGTTGTGTTTGAAGCAAGCGCTTGTCAAAGCGGGGACCTTCTCATGGTCTATCAACTTCTTCGTTGCACAACTCACCAACTGGTGGTTCCTATTCACAGGCATCACATTAGGAAGTGCAACAGTTTTATGGATGTATATTCTGAAACACTACCCACTCTCATCAGCCTATCCGCTCACATGTCTGAGTTATGTGTTCGGAATGATATTAGGAATGATTTTCCTTCACGAAACCATCCCTTATACTCGATGGATCGGTGTTTTATTTATTTTAATCGGAGCATTTTTCATTATCAAATAAAGAATGGAACAAAAGTCTTTTTTTCAGTTACAAAAAGTAGAAGGTCCAATGTACGACGTTCTTCTGAACAAAGAACATCCTCTCTTCGAAACTCACTTTCCCGACTTCCCCATTTTGCCAGGATCATGCAGCACCATGATCATACGCACAGCCGTCGAAATGGAGAAAGAACAGAAATGCAGACTTAGGAAAGTGAATAGCCTGAAATTCATCCATCCAATTATTCCCGACGAAGTAAAGGTGCTCCATCTATCTCTCAACATAAGTGAGGGAGAAGAGAACCAGATACGAGTCAAAACTGTCATTCAAAGCGACAATTTCATTCACGCCAAGGGTGACCTAATATTTGAAACAAAATAATGACGAAGGAAGAGGTTAAGACATATCTGAGCAACCATAGAATCGGCATACTGATACCGACTTACAACAACGATCAGACCCTCGAAGAGGTTGCGACCGAAGCAAGCTCTTATTGCGCCGATGTTTTGGTGGTAGATGATGGCTCAACCGACCAAACCAAGGATATTATATCCCGATGGAAGGGGCAAATACATACTGTTTCATACGAACAAAACAGAGGAAAGGGAAACGCCTTGAAAGAGGGTTTTCTGTTGGCTAAATCACTTGGATTGACACATGTTATCACCATCGATTCAGATGGTCAGCACAAACTGAGTGACCTCCCTCTATTCGTGGAAGCACACAAGAGTCACCCAGATGCATTCATCATTGGAAGTCGTTCTTTCGACCACCCCAACATGCCCAACAAAAACTCCTTTGCGAATCGCTTCTCCAACTTCTGGTTTACCCTCCAAACTGCACATCGGCTACCCGACACACAAACGGGATACCGACTCTACCCATTGGCAGCCAACCACTACATGACGCCTTTCAACAAACGGTACGAGGCTGAATTGGAACTGCTTGTTCGCAGTGCATGGCGCTTACTACCCATCGTCAGTATTCCTATCCACGTATACTACCCGCCTAAGGAAGAGAGAGTTTCTCACTTCCGTCCGGGAAAGGATTTCTTCAGAATAAGCGTTCTCAACACTGTTCTGTGCGTACTTGCCATCGTTTATGGATACCCATCGATGATTATCCGATCCATTTTCCGAAAACTTAAGGCACTGTTTAAACAAAAAACAGTATAAATTGCGAATCAATTTTATAGACCCAACTAAAAAACATTTGTAGGATGAAACAGAAACTGCTAAATATCTATCATTTCTTCGAGCAAAAGCCGACTCTGCTGAAGATCATCTTAGCAGCTGTCATCCTATTGCTCTCTGGTTCGCTTTACTTCCTTCGTTTCTCCGAAGATATCAGCGACTTCCTTTCCACCGGAAAGGATCAGAAGAAAATCGCAGATGCCTATCAACATGTCAACACAAGCAACAACATACTTGTCTTCATCGCCGCACGCGACACGACAGAAGGCTTTCGAGACAGTTTGATCTCAATAGCCAATGAATTGGTTGAAGAGATAAAAGAACGTGACACCGCCAATCTGACCAACGATATCTTCTATCGCGTGGCAGATGAGGAGATGGGAGAAATGACCGATTTCATCGTTCAAAACATGCCTTACTTCATGGATGAGCGCGACTACCAGCGACTCGATTCCATCCTGATTGACGAATCAAAAATGCGCAATGAGTTGATTTGGAACCATGAGATGCTCTTCACCCCTGCAGGTGGATTCCTTCAGAACATCATGCTGAATGACCCCGTGCATATCTCAAACCGAATACTAAAAAAACTGAACGCCACCTATCAGGAGAATCAGTTTAAACAACATAAAGGATACATCTTCAACAAAGCGGGGGATGAACTTCTCATCACATTAAAATCGGCCACGCCATCCAGCGAGACGAGCATCAACCGAATATGGGACCAAGCCATCGAGTCGGCTCAGACAACCGTCATGAACAGACACCATGGTGCATACGAAATCAGCCATATCGGAGCATCTGTCATCTCACTCGAAAACGCCAACCAAATCAAGGATGACACCATCAAATCCTCTGCCTTGGCATTAATTCTGATTACCCTGCTCCTTCTCCTATTCTACAAAGACATTCGGGCAATCGGACTTATCCTCTTCTCCATTCTCTTTGGAGGAGTGTTTGCCCTCGGGTTTCTTGCATTGTTCAAAGACTCCGTTTCATTCATATCCATCGGTATCGGATCCATCCTTGTCGGCATAGCTGTCAACTATCCGCTTCACTTCCTGGCACATCTGAAAGAGGGTCATACGCGAGAAGAATGCATCAAAGAGATGGCCAGTCCGCTCATCACCGGCAACATCACCACAGTGGGAGCATTCCTAAGCCTCGTCTTCATCAATTCCAATGCGATGAGAGACATGGGATTGTTTGCCTCCCTGCTTTTAGTGGGAACCATCCTATTCGTTCTCATCTTTCTGCCACATCTTTGCAAAAAGAGTCTGTTTAAAAACAACACCAGCAAAAAACTACTATTCGGAAAGATCGTCAACCATCCCATCGAAGAGAAGAAATGGATTGTCATCACCGTTTTGCTGCTAACCATACCACTCGTCTATTTCAGTACGCAGACAAAATTTGAGACAGACCTTCACAAGATAAACTACATGAAGCCGGAACAAAAGGAACGGTTGGACAAGCTTATTCAAGAGACAGAGAGTGGATTCCACAAAACCTATTGTGTATGTGAAGGAAAAACACGAGACGAAGCCCTTGAGAGATACGAGGCACTTCGTCCGACACTCGACTCTCTGAAGCAAAAAGGTAGAATTATTCGAGAGTCTGGCATCAGCATATTTGCGCCATCTCTGTCGCAACAGAAGATACGTGTGGAACGCTGGAACAGCTATTGGGATAAATACAGAGATTTCTTCATCGACGATCTAACGGAGATAGGCACGGAAATAGGTTTCGACAAGTCCTTCTTCAACTCCTTTATCAACAAAATAGAAGATACCATCTACGTCAAAGATAAAGAACAATTCAAACCTATTCAAAAAGCTTTGACAGACCTTTACATCTACGAGGGCGCAGATAAGACATTGGTCTACACACTACTCGAATCAGACGAAACAAATGTGACCGCCATTGAAAAAACGCTCAATAACATCGATGCTAACATATACACGTTAGACAACCAATCATTCTTCCAAAAGATGATTGAAAGTCTCTCCAACGACTTCAACAACGTGTTATTTATATGCGCTTTCATCGTATTTTTATTCCTTACCATATCATTCGGAAGACTCGAATTAAGTCTGCTCGCCTTCATTCCACTCACCATTGGATGGTTTTGGATCTTAGGTATTATGAACCTCCTCGACATCAGGTTCAACATCGTCAATATCATCCTTGCTACCTTCATATTCGGACAGGGCGACGACTACACCATATTCGTCACAGAAGGATTGATGTATGAATATACGCATAAGAAAAAAGTGCTGGCATCTTACAAGAACTCAGTGATGCTGTCAGCCTGCATTATGTTCATCGGTATTGGTGCCCTGATTGTTGCCAAACATCCAGCCATGAAGTCGCTGGCAGAAGTCACCATCGTCGGAATGAGCTCCGTCATCCTGATGACCTACCTCTTCCCTCCTCTTCTTTACAAATGGTTAACCACCATTAAGGGAAAGAATAGACTGATGCCTATCACGTTTAGAAACATAGGTTCCACCATTGTCAGTTTCACCGTATTCCTCTTCGGAAGCATACTGCTCTCCATCATCGGATTCTTCCTACTGACCATCGGAGGGAAAAGTGAATCTCACAAGCTGACCTACCACAAACTGCTATGCAACACCTTCCGAAGACTTGCCAAGCTGATACCTAACATCGAACATCATGTGACAGGTCTTGAGAACCATGATTTCAACAAACCATCCATCCTGATTAGCAACCACCAATCGCATTTGGATTTGATGTACACGTTGATGTTGCACCCTAAAATCATCTGTCTGACCAACAACTGGGTATGGAACTGTCCATTCTACGGACGAATCATCCGTTATGCCGATTTCTACCCTGTCAGTGATGGTATAGAAAATGCCATGGACAAACTGAAATCCGTTATCGACAAAGGATACTCCATCCTAATCTTCCCAGAAGGGACAAGGTCGGAAGACTGCTCCATCCTTCGTTTCCACCAAGGAGCCTTTCATTTGGCAGACAAATTCAGAATAGATGTGGTTCCTATACTCATTCACGGAATCGGACATGTATTCCCAAAGAGCGAGTTTTTACTTAGAAAAGGTAGAGTGGATGTGAAGGTGCTTCCTCCTATCACACCTGATAATGACATGCGAGGAGTGCTCGAGGTAAAGCGAACTGCCCAGCTTGTCCGCCACTACTACGAAGCAGAGTATGCGAAATTCGCAAAAGAGGTGGAGACACCAGACTATTTCAAAGATTTGGTTTATCACAACTATATCTACAAGGGACGTGAGATCGCATCGGAGGCGAAAAAGAACCTACGCAAAGAGGGTCTCAACGAATGGGTCAACTCCCTTCCAGAAACAGGAGAATACACCATCAAAGATTGCGGACAAGGCGAGTGGGCACTGATTGCCGCCCTCGTCAAGAAGGAACTGACTATCACTGCAACAGACAAGGATAAAGATAAAATATCCATCGCTCAAAACTGTACCTCTGTACCTCAAAATCTGATTTACAAAGTGGAGGATACGCCATCAACACCAAAAGAAGAGAAGAAACCTTTGGAAAGTAAGGCGAAAGCAGTTGTCGCTCCAAAAGAGGAAAAGAAAAAAGAAGAAAAGAAAGAACCAATAGAGACGAAAGTAAATGTTTCCACCACCAATACTTCAACCACAAAGAATAAGAAAGGAAGCGAACGAAAATCCGCTAAAAAGGGAACGAAAAAGAAGAATGGGCGTCGGAAATAAGAGGATTTTGTCAAGTCGGAACTATTGTGTATTTTCGCACCAATCATAATACTCTATTACCGTAAATATTGAACATGAAAAACATTAAAGCACTTATCGCGACATGCTTAGTCGGGATTCCCACCCTATTAGTGGCCAATCCACCATCTAATTACGATGGATGGGAGTTAGTATTCAGCGATGAATTTGAAGGCAACTCATTAGACAAGAGCAAATGGAATCCGACCTACAACTGGGGACACACGCACAATCATCAAGCCTATTGCGTGGAAGAGAACGTGTTTGTTGAAAATGGTTTATTAAGAATAAAAGGGGAAGCCAAGAGGCATCCCAGTGCGCCAGCCACCTGCTCTAACGGAGGCAACACCTATTCCCTCGACTACACATCAGGCGCCATCGACACGCAAAACAAATTCAAGGTGAAATATGGCTACATAGAGGGTCGTTTTAAGATGCCAAAGCAGTTGGGTACATGGCCTGCCTTTTGGACATTACAAGATGGGTGGCCACCCGAAATCGACATCTTTGAGGTGCCACATGCACGTACAGACCACCATTACTATCTCCATTACACCAATACCGACTGGTATGCCAGTCATGGTTCGGCATGGGATCATGAGGCCTCTTTTGGTGGCGTACATAAAGGTCCGGACAAATCGGCAGACTTCCACAACTACGGAGTAGCCTGGAGTGAAGGCAACCTAAGTTTTTATTTCGACGACAAGTTAGTAGCCAGTTACAATAGGCCATCGGAGGTAGGACAGCTTAGTGCGCAATACATCATCATCAACCTCGCCATCGGAGGATGGGCCACCAGCAATGGCAATCCCATTGAAGTGACCAGCAGTAATCCAGCCTATTTGGAATGCGACTGGGTGAGAGTATGGCAACCCAAGCAATCGACACTGACGAAAGAAACCATACGGCTCTATTCGATCGATCAGAAGCAGTGCATGCAAGCATCAGGCAACGACATCGTACTGGGTGATTGCAATGACAAAGCATCACTGGCCACCATCACCAGTTTAGGAAGTGGCACCTACCGCATTAATTTTGGCGATAACGTTTTAGAGATACCCAATGAATCAGCAGAAGCCGGCAGGAGTGTAGGACTTTGGGAGTGGAACGGGAAGAGTCACCAGCAACTCTACCTGGAGGGGCAAGATCAATTTACAGAGAAGGTAATCACCCTAAAATTTGCGCACAGCAATCTATACGTACAGACCGCCAAGGGAGATGTGATTCAAAACTCATTCCCATCAGGTGATGCCGCATATTGGCGAATCTTAGGAGAGAACGAAGACCCTACCTCAGACTTGAAGGAAGAGAGAAGCAAGACAGCCTCTCCATCCATCATATCCTATCAAAATCAACTCTTGACAATCACGCCAAGTCTACATTTTATAAGCAATGAAACATTGCGCATTAGCATCTACACCATGGATGGACGCTGTTTGAGAAGTGTGGAAGAGATTAATCGAGAGAATATTCAGTTGGACATTGACATTCCAAGTGGGGCTGTGATCATTGTCATCCAAGGGGAAGAGTTTTATGAGGCGAATAAGGTTATTTTGCCATAAGGAGGTAAAAACTTCATAAACTAAGATGGGGCATCAATATTTAGTTTTGATGCCCCATCATTTTCTAATATTTCATTCGTCAAATGTTGCCTATCACTCCGAGACAGCACGAACACTTTCGCCATAATATCGATAAGAATCATCCATTTTTAGTTTATTATTAAGTTCTTTTAAGTCCTTCACATCAAGAGTTTCAGTAATCGTGTAAGTATAAGATCCCATTGTGGATGACCAATAAAATAATTTATCGCCCTTATAATTTGAGAATTCTCCATTACCCATTCCTCCAGCAGGTAAAAATATTACGTTTCCATTCGTTTTTGAAGTTCCAAGCCAACCATTAATCATTGATCCCTTGAATTTATTCACTTTTTCCCACGTACAATTATCCACCAATTCTTGCAGTTCCTCAGGTGTAGGCATGCGCCAAGATTCACCCCAATTAGCAGCAGCTGCATCATCTGACAAAGACAAAGTCTCACCAGCCCTTGTGTACCAAGTAACATTGGTATAACTTCCCTCAAACCATATATAAGTCTCCTGACTATAGTCTCTTTTCTGTGACGTTTCGCCCCATGCATAATAGCCACCATATTCCAAAGGAGTGCTTGCTCCAACATTGTATGTAGCCCATTTCAATCCACTTGGCAGACCAAGATCCACATAGTCATAATTGCCGATTTTACCAGAAATAGTAATTCCATATTCTTCAGAGAACTCTTCATATTTAATTTCAACAATATCATGCATATCAAATTTTGTCACACTTCCGTCTGCACATTTAACACACATATATAAGATTTTAGTTGACGTAACAGCACGTACGCTTAATCCCCAACATCGTCCATTCGATTTTGTCTCAAAATTTGAGCTTGATATTTGAAAAGACTTACTCTCTGACAGATTATTCAATGCGGATGACCAATAATAGCCTCTTTCCCCATCTTCATATAAACTATTATCCTCTTTCACACCTGCGGCAGGGAAAAAAATAGATTTACCATTTCTTTTGCTTATGCCTTTTAAGCCAGAAATTCCACTCCCATTAAAGTCAGAAACCCACTCCCAGTCGCAACCTGACGACAGTTCACTCCGTTCTTCTTGTGTAGGGGTTCTCCATGCTCCACCCCAATTAGCCGTCGCAGCATCGTCATCAGGATCCAAAATTGATTTGAAGTCTTCGGAATTATACTTAATGAATGAACCAATATTATATCCCCACTTATAATTGTTATATCCATATTCCTCTTTCGTTTCAGTCTCTCCCCATGCAAAATAACTTCCATATTCTTTGGGACTCGATGCACCCACATTATATGTTGCCCACATAGTACCACTTGACAACCCCAAATCAACATACGTATAACCTCCCGTTTTACCACTTACAGATACCCCCTGTATTCCAGAGCCAGCAGTGTCTTGGGTTAAAACCACGGATTCTTCTACATATATTACCTCTTTCACCTCTTCAACATCAAACTTGTCAGTCTTTCCACCTACTGATTTCACATTCATATACACTGTCGCATTCACAGAAAAAATCATTGATGCCAACATCAATGCTGATAGTATAATTTTTCTCATATACATTTTCATTAACAATTATTTACGTATCACCTTAATAGATCGCTCACCTACAGTAAGCACATAGACGCCTTTCTGATTAGGCAGATTAATAGTCACTGTACCCAACGGATCAGTTGTTGTAGTAAAGATTGTTGCTCCATTAATATTAAACAACATCACCTTTGCGTTCGCAAGCGCATTTTCCACGCGGATAGTGTTATTATCTATCGTAATAACACGTAACAGTTCAACATCTGCATCTTTTACACCAGACTCATCTCCCTCTGTAAAATGAAAATTTTTCACATCACTAATAGCATAGCTGGTAGACACATTACCATTCACTACTAGGTTGCCATCTTCGTAGGTCACAACCGGTTTGTCGGCAAGAAGAAAACTGTATTTCTTGCCATCGTTTTGCTCCACCGTCATGTATCTAACCGTAGCGTTTACATACAAGATCCCAAAGGTGAAAAGCAACAAGGTTAACATTCTTTTAAGCATATCACAAATTTTTTAAAGTTCTATATTTTTCGCTTATTCTTTTGATAATCAATTGTGCACAAAATAATATATGATAAGAATTTGGTTTCAAATGTATCAAAATCTAGCAAACACACGCAACCATTCTTTCATAAAATTCACCTCTCTCTGCACTTATTGATTATTATCAATTAAAAATAGTTCTATTGTAGCAATTCGCCCAAAGAGATCTCAAATTAAATTTTATAGAATTCTACATAACAGTTTCCAATTAAATAAATTTATTATCTTTGCAAAGCTAAATATAGATAGAATGCAAAGACTGATATTCACATTAACGATTTTTTTTTCATTACTTGGAGCAACAACATTTGCCGCACAGAATTATGAAGTGATTAAGTTATGGGACAATCCAAAGGACAGAAAAGAGACTCGTCCAGAACTCCGCGTTTTTCATCCCTCTAAAGAGCAGGGAAAGAGCAAGACGTGTATCCTAATATGTCCGGGAGGTAGTTACCACCATCTAGGCCTCATCAACGAGGGAGAAGAGGTGGCAAAGTACTTCAACCAATGGGGGGTTACCGCAGTTGTGCTACGTTATCGCGTATCCATGCGAGGAAACCATCATCCTGCAATGATTGAGGATTTTCAGCGAGCTATGCAGCTTATTCATGAAAATGCCAAGAAATGGGGAGTCGAGACAATCGGTGCCATTGGATTTTCGGCAGGTGGACACTTAGTGACTATGGGAGGTGCTCTGTACAAAGAGAATTACCTCAAGAAAAAAGGAATTGACGTGGCGGATGATTTATTACGTCCCGCATTTGTATGTCCCATATATCCCGTTGTATCAATGCAAGACAGCATTGTACACCATAAGTCGAGAGTAGATTTGCTCACAAAAAAGTACACTGAATCGGACATTGAACATTTCTCGATGGAGAAACAGATTCCTACCGACATGCCACCTGTATTCCTGCTGGCATGCAAAGATGACGATGTGGTGGACTACCGCAACAGCGAAGTCTTATTCAAAGCTTTAAAGGAAAAAGATATTCCGTGCGAGTATCATCTGTTGAATAAGGGCGGACATGGATTTGGCATGATACGGACAAGGAGCGAAGAGACCCACAACTGGGGTGTCATATTAGAGAAGTGGTTAAAACAGAACAATTTACTGAACTATTAGATACTATACACCATGAATAAGTTTGAACCAGCCATTGAATTTGAGCCAAGAGAAGTCATCAAGAGATTTCAGGAGGAGAAGATGCGTGAAGCTTTGGCATATCTAAACGCCAAATCACCTTTTTACAAAAAGATGTTTGCCGACAATCGCATCGATGTTGATAAGGTTAAGACACTCGAAGACCTACGCAATATACCTTTCACGACAAAAGAGGATTTACAAATGCACAACAAAGATTTTTTCTGTGTAGAACCCTCTGAAATCCGTGATTACATAACGACTTCTGGTACGCTTAGCGATCCTACAACGTTTGCCATGACAGAGAAAGACTTGCAACGTTTAGCTTACAATGAGGCCATTTCATTTGTGGGTGCAGGCGGACATCCAGGTGAGGTTTATCAGTTGATGACCACCATCGACAAGCGCTTCATGGCAGGTTATGCCTATTGCTTGGGTATACGCATGATGGGAGGCGGATTGATTCGTGTGGGTAACGGTATCCCTGAGTTGCAGTGGGACACTATCCGACGCATGAAACCAGATGCCATCATCTGTGTACCATCATTTATCCTTCGCATCATCCGTTATGCAGAGGAGCATGGTATCGATTATCGTAGTTCAAGTATCAAGAAGGCTGTTTGCATTGGTGAGAACTTGCGTAATGAAGATTTCTCACTCAATCTATTAGGTACCAAGATTAAAGAGAAATGGGATATTGATTTATACTCCACATACGCCTCAACAGAGATGAGTACCTCGTTCTGCGAATGTTCCGCAGGTAAGGGAGGACACCATCATCCAGAGTTGATTATTTGCGAATTAATCGATGAAAACGGCAATCCTGTACCAGAAGGAGAGATTGGAGAGTTGACCATCACCACATTGGGTGTGGAGGGAATGCCTCTTCTTCGATTCAAGACGGGCGATGTGGCTTGCTTCCACTACGAGAAGTGCAGTTGCGGACGTACCTCCATGCGTATCAGTCCAATTGTCGGAAGGAAGAAGCAGATGATCAAATTCAAAGGAACAACATTGTATCCAGCATCCGTATTCGACGTGTTGGATAATGCAGACTACGTGGAGAACTATTACGTGGAGGTAACCTCCAACGAGATAGGTATGGACCATCTCACCACCTACATTGGTGTTAAGAATCCTAATGAAGAGCTCATCAAAGATTTGAAAGATCGTTTCCGTGCAAAGCTACGCGTGGCACCCGACGTGCAATTCAAGCCAATTGACGAGATTCAGAAGATTGTGTTGCCTGAGATAAAACGAAAGCCCACAAAATTCATAGATAGTAGAAAAACGAACTAAGAACACATAAAACAACGATTCAAATATGGAAAACACATTCAATTTTGAGCAGATACGCCCATATAAGGATGCCGAGGTTCCCGAAGCAATTCGGTCGATCCTACACGACAATCTATTCCCCATGGTAGTGAACTATATCCAGCCAGGAGCAGATATGGAACTCATCAAACAAGGGTTATCCACCATTAAGACGGTTGATGATTTTCAGGAGATTGTCATGCACAAAGCCATCCGCTGCGTTATGGAGAAGACCACCGACGGCGTCACTTTTGATGGGTTTGACAATATAGACAACAAACAGCGTCACATATTCATTGCCAATCATCGAGACATCGTGCTGGATGCAGCTATTTTAGACGTATTGTTAGCAGAGAATGGCATCGACACCTGTCAGATTACTTTCGGAAGCAATCTGATGAAAGGAAACCTTGTCATCAACATCGGAAAGTTGAACAAGATGTTTCGCATCATGAGAGGAGGCAACATACGCGACTTCTACAAGCAATCCTTGGAAGTCTCCGCTTATATGCGACATGTCATCAAAGATGAGGACGAATCCGTGTGGATCGCACAGCGCAACGGACGCACAAAAGACGGTAATGACAAGACCGAATTGGGCGTTTTGAAAATGTTTGCCCTGAGTAGCGACCAACCATTTGTGGACAACCTGGATGAGTTAAGCATCACACCTGTCTCCATCTCCTACGAGTATGAGCCATGCGACTTCCTCAAAACGGCAGAGTTATATATTTCACAACTTCAAAAATATGTGAAGGGCGAGAATGAGGATCTTAACAGTATTCTGACAGGTATAAAGCAGTACAAAGGAAAGGTTCATATTGCAGTCACCCCTCCTATCTCGAGAGAAGAGCTTGAGTTCTGCAACCAAAAAGAGAAAAACGACAAATACACTGAATTGGGTAGAATTATTGACGAGCGAATCAGAAGTCAACACAAGGTATACAAAACCAATTACATGGCATGGGACATTCTCAACCACGAGAGTCGCTATCAAGACCAATACACGCCACAAGAAAAAGCCGCTTTCATCGAATATATGAAAACAGGATTGGCGAAATTGGAGATAGAAGCAGACCCAGCCGATTTGGAGCAGATCTTCCTAAAGATCTATGCTAATGGGGTTGTATAAATAAGATTCATTTCGTCTTATTCAGCACCTTCTTACCATTTATAATCACCCATCCTTGATACTCTTCGGAGACCTTCTCTCCCCATAGGTTGTATCGTTGTCCCTCCTCAGTGTCGGATTGCACAACCTCTTGAAGGTCAGACGTTTCAAGGTTGCAATCGTATTCAATCGTCTGCGTATCAAGGATAAAGTCACTCTCAATCACAGGATTTGAAAGTGCACGTCCGCTGTTATCATATTTCAATGGTGCGTTGATAGTCACCTCCATTGACTCTTCTGGCAACAATCCACGCAATGACTCCTCAGAACGTGTTGAACCAATGGCGAAATAGGCATCCTTGTAGAGAGGTGCCACACCACTGTTTTTTACTGTGATTTTCGTTTGAGTACCATCTGTCACACATTTTGTAACCACAAAATGATAGCCCGTCATCATACTGCACTCTTTGAATCGATCTGCATTTTTATAGCCATTCAACGAAGGATTGTCATTAGCTATCATAAAGGTGATATGGTATTTTTTCGACTGATCTTTCCATGTAAGTCCGTACATGCCACTCTCTTTGGTGAAATTCTTCTGATCAGAATCGTCATAGTAGCTGATCTCACCTCCGCACACACCCGTTTTCCAACGGTCTTTGCCCATTGTTTCCCAGCACTCCTCGTTATATCCATCCTTCGAACTCTTTTCATGTTCCTCATGCATAAAGGAATCATCAAACAAACCGAATTTCAACTTCCGTAAATCTCTATCATCAGCAAAGTCTGTATATTCATCATCCGCCGCATCGATACTAATCGCCCATGGGATATTCTTCATCACCGAAGAAAGGTGCAGGAAGAACTCTTTTTGATATTCCTTGGTTGGGAAGTTTCCATCCTCACCTATTTTCACACCATTTTCATCGTATATATGGTATTCAGCCCAATGACCGAAGCCCACCTCTACAAAGGCAATACGAGGGTCATTATCATACCGCTCGGCAAAATCAGCAAAAAAGACCTTGTTGAAGCGTTGGAGTTCGCCATAATTCCAGTTTGCATAGTAAGTCAAGCCATCCCCTTTCACCTCTTTGTGACTCTCTTTATAGTCAGACAGTTTCTTTATGTATTCAGGGACACCTGTCGTACCCGGATTATTATCCACCATCGGCACACCTGGGTATTCGTAGAAGAAACGGATGACCGCCTGATGATTACGACTCTTGATATCGTTCAAGATGTCTTCCAAGTAACTCCAATCGTATGTTATCGGACCATCCACCACACCATCTTTCACGACTTTGCATGGCGCCACATATGAAAACTCCAAAGCGTGAGCCTCTCCATATTTACTGAACTGTTCAGATGCCTCTTCGGGCCACAAGACCAATCCTGTCATTGGTTGTACATGAGTCACTTGCGAACTGATTCCAACGGAGGTCCAATCAGCCGCCATACCATTCAAGGCAATCACCACAGAAGTTAGGAAAGAGAGTACTGTTTTTTTCATATTCTTGTCGGTTGGTTAATAATATACAAATATATTGTTTTTTTTAATTATTATCCATATAGACAAGAAAAACATATCAATGGCATGTAAAAAGAGAAATAGAAAGACTGTTCCATGGTCAAACTTACTTATCCCAAACAATACTTCCTGTATCTCAAGAACTTTCCTTTTTCTGAGACCAACAATTTGAAAGCGATGGCGCGCAAATTTTTGTCGACGCAGTAATAGGTGACCACCCGACCGCTCACCAGCTCTTTGTTGCTAACTTCCACCAACTCATAGACCTCTCCGTTTTGATTTAATTCCATTTTGTTGAAATTCACAGAGAAGTAGCGTGTTTCGAACGCATTAGCCATTAAAGTAATCGTCAAAAATGCGATTGTAAATAATATCTTTTTCATACGCTTAAATTTTAAATGAATAAATAAATGTGATGTCGTAGAGAACTTGTTTCGTTCCTGTTGACGAAGCAAAGATAGAGGCAGTTTGAGGGGTAGAACGGACAAAACAGGAAAAGTGCATGTACAAGTTGTGAAGTTCACATTTTGTCCATTTTCATCGATTGTACATGGATGGCAAACTGATTATTTTAGCTGAAATTTATAGAACCCAACTTAATTTATTTCACCCAACATTACACCGTTTGTTCCATTTTTTTGTATTATTGTAGCCAATTTTAAACTATGCGAATATGAGTACCCAAGCGATGCAACAAGTGATAGCCGATTATTTCAAGACGCAACCGTCCTGAAAGCTTGGCTTTTCGGCTCTTTCGCCCGTGGGGAGGAGACGCCGAAGAGCGATGTGGATAAAGGTCTCTATCTATTTTATTAGGAAAAAATGAAAAGAAAATCAATTACGCTCTCTATATTCAACGTCAATGTGTTTCAATGATGATGAAGTTTTTTTCGTAGAATTTCTACTTAAAACAACCACTAAGCATCCCTGACCAGTAACCCAGCGCATTGCCCCGTAGGGGCTCTCTCTTAATAGTGCATGCACGAGACGAACAAGATACCCCATTTAGGGGTTTTCTCTCAAATTAAATACAACGATAATTATATATTCCGCAAAATGGAATGATGTTGGCGATAGAAAACCCCTAACGGGGTATATGTTAATGCAAACCTATGCTCTTTGCTATTAAGAGATAGCCCCTACGGGGCATTTGGTTATGCGACGGCCTTCTTGGTCTAAATGATTGTATATGGTTAAATTACGTGTATCGCACATAAAAAACATGACACGTTCTCCATCGGGTAGTCCCCCAATAATAAGGCATATAGCACATAACGTGCAGGTTGCATTGCCCCGTAGGGGCTTTCTG
>JAFZLC010000011.1 GCA_017551675.1 Paludibacteraceae bacterium
ATGGTATCCATCACATCAAGGAACACCGTGTCATTCTTAACCAACTCGTAAGAACCTCTACAAGTCTCATAAGCACGGATTGCACCTCTTTGGTCTGTCTCTACATTTTCAAGACGAGGAAATCTCAAGGACGTACCATCAGCAAGCTTGTCATTTTCCAAAGCAAGTAACGGAGTAAATACATCCTTTTCAAGAGATGCATCTGATGCAAGGAACAATGAGAAGTCCTCCGTAACGATATCTGTCTCTGATGTAATCTCAGATTTCTCTGAGTATACATTATATGAGGATTTAACCATATCGAGAGGTTGGTCAGGTATTTGAATTGGACCATGTACAATATTACCTATCATATTGAGTTCGGCATTCTCATTAAGAGTTCTGATATTAATTGCATAACCATCCCTTGGTGTAGATATCGTATTGTTGACAAAATCAATTTTTGAGTTTGTACTCAACGATATATATGGAGCACTGTTTACCATTGTACAATTGGAAATAGAAAGAGCATCCACTCTAGTCGATGAAAGACTGAGATAGCCAGTAATGTTTTCAAATGTACATGAGTTATATTTAATGACACTGACAGCTCCAACTCCCAGATGATGGAAATAGCAATTGTTAAAGATTATGGATTTTCCTCCATATAATGAATTAACAGCGTCTCTTGCACAATTTCTAAATTCACATTTTTCAAAAGTGATTTTATCATTGCCGGATCCAATAGTAAATTGACCGATATAAACATCTCCCATAGTATTTAACTTTCCACCTCCATCAAAGACGATGCCAGAGACGAATACACTATCGTTACTTTTTTTGCCAGGAGAATATGTTATAATCTCATATGAATCCTCTTCAAAGTTAACCAATGCATTTGAAGTTTCGTCAAATTTGTTATCGCCATTGAAATCCGCAGAAAGAACTGTTTTGTATTGTATAGGGTCTGGATCTTCTGCTTCATCTGTTATCTCTTTTCGATAACCACCTTTCAGAGTAAATGGATAGGTACGATTATAGGCCCTTTCGTTTGCGCGTTTTGTTTCGATAGGATAATAAGTACCCTCAGCCACATGGAAGGTGTCGATATTCTGAGAGAGTGCCATTTGCCATGCAAATTGTTCTGGAGACATGGCCTCTTCCCAAGAGGAACCGTCACCATCACCATCCGTCTTCACATAGAATGTTGTTTGTTCGCCTGTAGGGATGACACACACGGTGTGAACCACCACGCTGTCGCGTCCCACTGTGTGCAATACCACATCAATACTATCGTAAACACCTAACTTATCATACGTCTTACCTGCAAATGACTCACCCAATCGGATGGTATCCATCACATCAAGGAACACCGTGTCATTCTTAACCAACTCGTAAGAACCTCTACAAGTCTCATAAGCACGGATTGCACCTCTTTGGTCTGTCTCCACATTTTCAAGACGAGGGAATCTCAAGGATGCACCATCAATTGAGTCAGACTTCAATGCTATGATTGGTGCGATAAGACTCTTGTCTGAGGAGATTGTATCATCTAAGAATGAAAAATCATCGGTGGTGATATCTGTCTCGTATCTCAAACTGCTTTGTTTGTTATATACGTTATACTTTGAACGAATACCAGATAAATCAGAAGTCTCTGTCGTTACATCGGCCTGAATAATGTTTCCTGTCAAATGAATATTTGCAGGGGACTCTATTTTGAACTTGTTTGACTCTTCTAATTTCGTCGAAGTATAGACTGTATTGTTTATGAAATTAAGGATTGACGTAGAATCATTACCTGTTTCGAGATTAATATTAGCACAATCATACAGTGTACAATTAGAATATGTTACAGTTTGACCAATAGAAGAATAGATTTGCATGAATTTAAATTCAGTAAATGTACAAGCATTGAAATTAACCATTCCAGTTCCTTCATATTGCGCAGGATAATAAAGGTGATATTCACCCACATGATTAAAATAACATCTGTTTATATTTAATACATCATTAGTATCTTTATCGAAAGAACATAAGATACCTCTAGTTCTTGAATTTCTGAACTCACATTGATCAAAGGTGATTTCATTTATTCCAGATTCCAAATTAGAAATCTCGCATTGTGCATTTATGCAATTTCTATCACAAGTTCCTCCATCAAAGACAATTCCTGAGATTAAACTCTTTCCTGCTTTAGAAGAATTGTACTTTAAAATTCTAAAACCATCATCATCTATATTGGATATTGCTCCATCTTCGTAAGAATTATCATTGTTGAAGTCTATCGAAAGAATCGTTTTGTGTTGAACCGGATCTGCTTCCTCCTCTTCTTCGGTGATTTCATCTCGATAACCACCCTTCAGAGTGAATGGCAAAGTACGGTTGTAGGTCCTTCCATTCGTTTGTTTTGTGTCGATAGGATAATAGGTACCCTCTGCCACATGGAAAGTATCGATTGTTTGAGATAGTGCCATTTGCCATGCGAATTGTTCTGGAGACATAGCCTCTTCCCAAGAGGAACCATCACCATCACCATCCGTCTTCACATAGAATGTTGTTTGTTCGCCTGTAGGGATGACACACACGGTGTGGAATATCACACTGTCACGTTCTTCCGTAATTGGCTTAACAATCATGATACTATCATAAATACCCAATTTTTCGTATGTCACACCTTCAAATGATTCTCCCAATTTTATGGTATCCATCTTTTCAAGGAATACCGTGTCATTTTTAACCAACTCGTAAGATCCCATATTTGTCATGGATGGACGTTCAATACCTCTTTGGTCGAGTATCACATTTTCAGCACGTGGGAATCTTAAAACTTCGCCACCAGAAAGTTTATCATTCTTCAAGGCAAGTATTGGTGTGAAGACATTCTCTTCATTTGTAACGTCAGAGGCAAGGAATGACGAGAACTCATCTGTAACGATGTCTTTATCAGATTTAGTCTCCCCTTCCTTAGCATATACATTGTATAAAGAAGTGACGAAATCAACATTCTCTATATAATCAGGTTTTTCAATCGCACCATGAATAAGGTTACCCATTAGATTCAAATTACCACCTAAATAAGTTGACAACTTCAATGCATTTTCATTTAGTGGCATGCAGACTGAATTGTTGACGAAATTTAATGTTGCATCAGAATTCATCATATAAAAACCACACGGAGCACACTGAATCATGGTACAGTTAGAAACAGATGTATTGTCAATAGCTGTGAAACCTAATCTGTCATAAACTTTGTTGAATGTACATGCGTTGTATTCTGAATGGGCAACGTCAGTCAACGGTCCACCCACCTGATAGAAATAACAGTTGTTGAAAATCACGTTTTCAACGCCGACCAACATCTCCACACTTCCATAACCATTTTTAAATTCACATTGATTGAAAGTGAATTTGTTTCCATAAGTTAACTGACACTGGGCAACTCTTCCCATATTAGCAGCCCTACCACCTACAAACACAATGCCGGAGATAAGAACCTCTGCATCCTTTTGGTTATTATAAGTTAAATTGATGATGGTATATTCATCTTCATCCGAATTCTTTATTTTCAAGTTTGTTGCATCAAATTTGTTATCTCCATCGAAATCAACAGAAAGAATGGTCTTATAATGAATAGGATCTGGAGCTTCTTGTACATCCAAGATTTCTTTTCGATATCCACCAATCAATGTAAATGGATAAGAACGTTGATAAGTTCTTGAACCTTGTATATTGACAGGATAATAAGTACCCTCTGCCACATGGAATGTAACATTATTTTGAGCATTTGCAAAGAGATATGCGAATGAAGTATCATTCATTGCATTTTCCCATGAAGAACCATCACCTGTTCCACTTCCTTTCGTTGTCACATAATAGTTCTTCTTACTTGCAGAAGGTACAATATAGACATTATGATAGACAATACTGTCAGAACCGCATCTGCATTTCTTTTTCTCAACAAATTCATGCAATCCGTATGTCTCAAAGTTGTATCCTTCTGATTGGTTATCGATGCTGTAGTACTCAATCTCTGTAAGATGGTTCGTTACGTCACGACATGCAATTTCATACACACCAGGGCAAGTCAAATCTGCACGATTGACGCCACGTTGATCGGTAAGCAAGTTGGTTTCAGACAATGGGAATCGTATTGACGTACCATTTTTAAGTGTATCATGTTTCAAAACAAATACTGGAGTGAAGACTCCCTCTCCTCTAGAAATGAGGTTATCGTCAAGGAAATAAGAGATGTCATCTATAAAGAAATCTTCGCTTGTCTTATATCCGTCTGTCTTATCTTGTTCGGAGAAGATGTTTTTATCAGAATGGATATGACTCAAATTATCTTTATCATATTCAATGACTCCGTGAATGATATTACCTATCAGATTCAATTCACCTGCATGATTTTTAAATGTAATTGCAACATCTTTAGATGGTGAATAGATGGTATTGTTGTAGTAATTCATTTGTGAATTTTCAGGCACAGAGACATTGAAAATTTCCAAATCAAACATTGAACAGTTTGAAATCGTCATCGTTCCTTTTGAATAGAAATTCACTTTACCACCCTCAAACGTACTGGAAGTCACATTTAGAAGATCACCAAAAGATGCTGGACTTGGTGTGTGGTAGAAATAGCAGTTGTTGAAATATAAAGATACAGTAGATGCATAATTACGAGCACTCATATATCCATTTCTAAACTCGCACTTTTCAAAAGTGAAATCTGATGTAGCTTCTGAATTAGACAAAATAGCACATTGTTCTGTTTGCCCCATTGGACCTGCTTTTCCGCCATCGAATACTATACCAGAGATTAAACTATTTGTATTTCCAGTGACTGAGTATGATAAGATTATCGAACCATCATCTTCTGTATTTTTCACTACTCCTGTTGAGCTATCGTATACATTATTTTTATCGAAATCAGCAGAAAGGATAGTCTCGTGATGAATAGGATCTGGCGATTCTTTTTCGTCTGTGACATCCTCATCATAACCACCGATCAGCACGAATGGTTTGGTACGAGTGTAGACCTTTGAACCTTGAATTTCGATAGGATGATATATACCCTCTGCCACATGGAAGGTGTCCACATTCTCAGAGAGTGCCATTTGCCAAGCAAATTGTTCTGGCGACATTGCCTCTTTCCAAGAAGAACCATCACCATTTCCTTTTATCTTTACATAGAATGTTGTTTGTTTACCTGATGGTATAACACATACGGTGTGAAGTACCACTTTGTCTGGATAATCAACAGCCACACTATCATAGATACCTATCTTATCATATTTTTCACCCACAAAATCGTCCACAATAAAGGTCTCTCCTACTTTGATAGTATCCATATTATTAAGAATTATGGTATCTGCTTTTGGTATTTCGTAAGATCCCATGCAAGTATGAGAAGAACGACTCACTCCACGTTGGTCGTATTCTATCTTTGACTCTGAATCGTTAGGGAATCTTAGTGAGGATCCACTAGAAGAAACATCACTCTTCAAGACAAGTATAGGAGTAAATACGCCTTCTTCTTTTTCTGTTTTATCATCAAACAAGGAGGTGTAATCATCCGTAACAAGATCCGTCGTAGACATAAAGGCTAATGCATTTTGAGAGAAGAGGTTGTAAGATGAATGAATCTGACTTATTTTATCGTCATTGTATTGAATAGTTCCTTGTATGATATTACCTTTTAGATTCAAGTCACCTGCAATATTGTTATCAATTACAATTGTTCCCTCGTCAGATGGTGAATATACTGTATTGTTGTAGAAATTCAATTGCGAGTTTTCCGACACATAAACCTTGAAATCATAAAGGTTAAACATTGTGCAGTTGAATACGTTGACCGATTTATTTGCAGGTGAACTTATTCCGACATTGCAATCATCAAATGTGCAAGAACTCATCTCAAAATCACCAAATGAAAGTGGGCTTTTAATGTGGTAGAAATAGCAATCTTTGATAGAGACTGAAGCATATGAACTATAATTAAACACACTTGAGAATCCCTTTCTGAACGTACAGTTTTCGAATGTAAAATTAAACACTATATCCGACACATACTGAATTCTAAATTGTTCCATGTTTCCATAGTTTCCTTCTCTTCCTCCTTCGAACACAATACCAGAAACAAGACAATCACCTTCTTTATATGGAGAGTATGCAAATATATTTCGTTCATCATCTTCGCCTGTTATCACTATATGTTCATCCGAATCGTATGTATTATTTTTTTCAAAATCTACCGAGAATATGGTCTCATTATTAATAGGATCTGGTTTTTGATTTTCATCTGTGATATCACTTGGGTAACCACCTATCAAACAGAATGGAGACACTCGGTCATAATGTTTTGTTGACGTTATCGTTCCAATAGGATAATAAGTACCCGCAGCCACATGGAAAGTATCTGGTGTTTGAGAGAGAGCCATCTGCCATGCGAAGTCTTCTGGCGACATGGCATTATCCCAAGAAGAACCATTACCTTTTCCATTCGTCTTCACATAGAAGGTGGTTTGTTTGCCTGTTGGGATGACATATAATGTGTGCAGTTCCACAATACTATCACGTCCTGACACATCTTGTTTCATAACAGGGATACTATCATATATACCTATCTTTCCGTACGTCACACCTTCGAATGATCTTCCCACATAAATGGTATCTTTTTCAGAAAGAGATATTGTATCAATTTTAAACAATTCGTAAGATCCCATGTTGGTCTTAACCGAACGAACCACACCTCGTTGATCAACCTCCACCAATGATTCAGAACGAGGGAATCTCAAGGACGTACCATCAGCAAGTTTGTCATTTTCCAAAGCAAGTAACGGAGTAAATACATCCTTTTCATAAGATGCATCTGATGCAAGGAACAATGAGAAGTCCTCCGTAACGATATCTGTCTCTGATGTAATCTCAGATTTCTCTGAGTATACATTATATGAGGATTTAACCATATCGAGAGATTTCTCAGATTCTGTTTTTGTGATTGATCCTTGAATAATGTTACCAATCATATTTACTTCAATATCCTCATCATAATTTCTAATCTTAATTGCATTTTCTCCTCTTGGCATAGATAACGTATTGTTCACAAAATCAATTTTTTCACTTGAACTTAACGATAAATAGCAGGGGATACAGTTTAATATACTACAATTTGAAACAGATGTAGAGCCCTTCTTGAAAGCTGAAAAATAGAAAGAGTTATGAATGTTTTCAAATGTACAAGAGTTGTATTTAAGAACATTAACAGCATCGACTCTTACTTGATAGAAATAACAATTGTTAAATATTACGGATCTTCCACCAAATGTCGAATTAACAGCCATATTATAACTATTTCTAAATTCACATTTTTCAAAAGTGAATTTATTGCCATCTTTTATTGTAAATTGACCAATATAAGAATCGCCTCCATAGCTTCTTCTTCCTCCTTCAAAGACGATACCAGAGACAAAAACTTCATCATTACTTTTAGATGTATATATTATAACATAAAATGAATCCTCGTTATCGTTAATTAAATTATTTGAAGTTTCGTCAAATTTGTTATCACCGTTGAAATCCACAGAAAGGACAGTTTTGTATAGAGTTGGATTTGGTTTTTCTTGTTCGTCTGAAATATCTTTTCGATAACCACCAATCAGTGTAAATGGATATGTACGATCATATATCCTTGATCCCTGAATTTCGATAGGATAATAAGTACCTTCAGCCAAATGGAAAGTATCCGTGGTTTCTGTGAGTTGGAATCTCAATGCGAAATCTTCTGATGACATAGCTTTTTCCCAAGAAGAACCGTCGCCCGTTCCATCAATCTTCACATAGAAGGTCGTTTGCTTACTTTTTGGCAATACATATAATGTGTGCAGTTCCACAATACTATCATGTCCAGACACACCTTGTTTTACAATAGGAATACTATCATATATACCTATCTTTTCGTACGTTACTCCTTCGAATGATCTTCCCACATAAATGGAATCTTTATTATTGCTACGTACCGTGTCAAGTTTAACTATTTCGTAAGATCCTCTACATGTCATAGCGGAACGATAATCCCCTTTTTGGTCGGTCTTCACCGATGTCTGACGATTAAATCTTAAAGAGGTAATACCATCACTCAGTGAATCTTTCTTCAATGGAAGTACTGGCGGCATATAACTCTCATCCGTCTTTGTAGAAAGGAAGGATGAAAATTCATCTGTGACGATATCTGTTGTTGATTTAAAATCATTTATTTCTGAGTATACATTATATGAGGATTTGACATGTTCAAGAGAATAGCCTGATTTTGTGATTGATCCTTGAATAATGTTACCTATCAAATTTATTTCATTATCCTGACTATTATTTTCAATTTGTAACGCAGTTCCACCTTTTGGCATAGATATCGTATTGTTGACAAAATCCAACTTTGATTGTACGTCTACATTTATTTGGCATGGAACACATTGAGTCATGGTACAATTTATAATGGAACAGGAGCCTTCGTATGGCATTGGAATCATAAATTGATTATAAATTCTTTCAAACGTACAAGAGTTATATTTAACAACCTTATTAGTATGGAATCTCACTTGATAAAAATAACAATTGTTAAAAATCAGCGAATTTCCTCCATATATCGAATTTACTGCATAATAACTACCATTTCTAAATTCACATTTATCAAAAGTGAACTTATCTCCACTACTTATTCTAAATTGACCAATATAAGAATCTGCTATAGTACCGGTTCTTGATCCTCCTTCAAACACAATACCAGAAACAAATACATTATCATCCTTAACGGAAGAATAATAGTATATAATACTATTTAAATCATCTTCTGTATTAATTAATTCATTTAAAGTTTCGTCAAATTTGTCATTGTTATTGAAATCCACCGAAAGGACTGTTTTGTAGAGTGTTGGATTTGGTTTTTCTTGTTCGTCCAGAATATCTTTTTGATAACCACCTATCAATACAAATGGATAGGAACGTTGATACATTTTAGAACCGTTTATTTCAATAGGATAATAGGTGCCCTCAGCCACATGGAATGTATCCGTGGTTTTTGTGAGTTGGAATCTCAACGCAAAATCTTCTGGCGACATAGCATCTTCCCAAGATGAGCCATCGCCCGTTCCATCAACTTTCACATAGAATGTTGTTTGCTTGCTATTTGGCATTACATACAGAGTATGAACTGAGACACTATCGTATCCATCTGCGTTGTTAGAAATCTCATAAGCTTTATAAATACCTATTTTGTTATACATTTTCCCAAAGAAACTCTTTCCCACAGGTATGGTATCTTTCCCATAGAGAAACGTAGTATCTCTTTTTTCATAAGACCCCAAACAGGTATTCGCGGAACGAAGTACTCCTCGTTGGTCGGTTTCTACTGTAGTCTCATTCAAATCAAAATGAAGGGGGGTGTTGTCTAATTTATCTCTCTTAAGTTTAACCGTTTGCGTATAACCATAATTATTCTTCAGCATAGCATATCCGGCATAATCCGTTTCAAAGATCTTATTCACTGATGACGAAAAATAATTTCCATTTGAAGTATAGATTTGATCATACAACTCATCATTAACTTCTTTGAAAAGATTATATTTGCTGGTCATTTTAAGGCCAATATTAGATTGTGAGTCAACCAAATTAAATTTACAATCAAAAATATTTCCAATTAAAGACACTTGTAGTTTCGATCCTGACATACATGAAATAGATATATAATCAATATTGTCTTCCTTCGCTTTTTCAACTACTACCGTATTGTTATGGAATGTAAAATAATCATATAAGTTTACATAAAATGCAAACTCATAAAATGTACAGTTTTTTATAGTCATATTCTTTGATGAAAAGCCTACACTTCCCGGTAGTTCTTGAAAAAATGTACATGAATTAAAATTGGCCTTGCTAAAACTACAGTATAAATTCGTTACGTTCTCGAATGTCGTATTGGTTACTTCTAGTTCATCGGTTTCTTGATTTGATTTTGAAAATGCATTTGTCATATCCTTTATGGTACATCTATCCACCTTCAAAATTGCTCCTATTTCGCTGTAACCATAATCACCTCCAAAAGCAAATGCTCCGCCTGTACGACCTCTGTTATCATCAGTCCTTGTAAGAATCAATCCATAAAAAGAACATACATCTTTCTCTTTTAAATCAATGCAAAACAAATTCAGCAAATCGTCATTCATATATGAAGATGTGCCAGAATAATCATCATCTAATATATCACCACTAATGATTGTTGGATTGGTTGTCGGATTTGGTTTCTCATCTTTTGTGGGGTTCGCGGAATAACCACCAATAATATTTACTGGTTTTGAAATATAATATAACTTGTATTTCTGTGCGTTGACATAACCCTCATGATCTTCTTCAAACGGATCATACATTGGATGATATGTACCTGTAGCCAAGTGGAATGTCACCCCCGCCTTTATTTCGGATTTTGAAGATAGTACTTCCGCAAACTTTTCTGCACTCATGGCTTTATCCCATGAGGATCCATCTCCTGTACCATCTACCTTCACATAATAATTCGAATTATTGTATTCAGCTGCAAAGATGTTGCAACATATAATGAAAAACAATATAGAATTGATGAATTTCTTTCCCATTTTTGTTGTATTTTTTTTATCTATAATCATTATTCTTTGTTCTTTTTTCCGATACCGTATGACAACATCACCTCGTGTGTGTTGGCTGGCAATTGGCTATCTGCTCCAATGCCTAAGTCATACGAATAACCGAATCTGAATTTCTTAATATCAAAACCTAGAGTGAATGCCAAAATGTGTTGTTGCATCTTGTCTCGCACGTCTGGTCTCCATGTCACTCCCGCCCAGTAGCTCCTCTGCAAGAAG
>JAFZLC010000012.1 GCA_017551675.1 Paludibacteraceae bacterium
ACAAGAATTACTTTGAATATTTCAAGAATCGATACTCTTCACTGCGAACGGAATTTGAAGAATATGAGTATAAAAATGAACGATCCTCGACATATCATGTTAATTTGAAACCATACTATGAACTTTTAGGTTTGGAAGAGAATTGTTCTATCGAGGAGATGAGGCGAGCATACCATTCATTAGCCATGCAACACCACCCAGATTTACCGAAGAATGCGGGAAGAATTGAAGAATGTGAAGCGATGATGACTAAAATCAACGAAGCATATGAGATGCTAAGGGGATGAATTATAGAATTAGCCTAAAATTTTTCCGTTTAAATTTTTCTTTTCTAAGTAATTTTTTTTATCTTTGAAACAATCAAAGCAAAATGGTGGTAACGTATTTATTATTATTTATTATTGCTAAATTTATAGAGTAGGTGTTTGATTTGTTCTATATGAAATGAAACGCATAATTTGTTGAATTAAAAATTGCTAGGCTATGTTGAATGTTGATGATAAACAGAAGTTGGTGCAAAGGGGAATTTCGGAAGAAGAGTTTGAAGCTCAACTGATGCAATTCCAAACGGGGTTTCCCTATATGAAGGTGGAGAAGCCTGCGATTGTATCAGATGGCATTTTGTGTCTGGATGATAAAAGCAAATCGTTTTATCTTTCTGAATGGTCTGAGTATTTGAAACACAATAATTCAGTGGTGAAGTTTGTCCCTGCTTCTGGTGCAGCAAGTCGTATGTTCAAGAGCTTGTTTGAATTTGTGTCCGCAGGGAAAAACGAATTGATAAAAGATAATGACAAATTATTTTTTGGACAAATAGAACAATTCGCATTTTACGACGAACTGAACTTCTATTGCAAGAGAAACGAAGGATGGGATATTCCTCATCTGATTGCAGATAAGAAATACCTTCGTATCTTGGAGTCCTTGTTGGAAAAGAAAGGTATGAATTATGGCTTCTTGCCAAAGGGCTTGTTGGCTTTCCATAAATATCAGGGTAAAAAGGCTCGTACGCCATTTGAAGAACATTTGGTGGAAGGTGCTTTGTATGCCAAAAATTCAAAAGGGAAAGTCTCTCTTCATTTCACTGTATCAAAAGAACATATTGATTATTTTGAAAAACTCCTAAAGTCTAGAATAGACGATTTTTCTTATCAGTTTGGAGCCGATTTCGATGTGACATTCTCTGTGCAGAAACCTTCTACGGATACGGTGGCTGTCGATATGGACAACCATCCTTTCAGAGAGAATGGTGAAATCCTATTCCGTCCGGGTGGTCATGGCGCTTTGATTGAGAACTTGAATGCCATCGACTCAGATGTCATCTTTATCAAAAACATCGACAATGTGGCTCCTGATGCTTATAAACAGCCGACGGTGGAGTATAAGATGGTACTCGCTGGTTTGTTGGTGAATGTTCAGAAAACGATTTTTGAATATCAAGCAATCTTGGATTCTGACTCCAGAATTTCTGAGGATACGATGAAGAAAATGTTTGCTTTCGCAGAGAAGACATTGTGTGTAACCAATAAATATAACCCACTCTCCACCAATAAAGACAAAGTGGATTACCTTAAGATGATCTATAACAGACCATTGCGTGTTTGCGGAATGGTTAAGAATGAAGGTGAACCGGGTGGTGGACCATATTTATGCCAGAATCCAAATGGTACGGTTTCTTGTCAAATCTTGGAAAGTTGCCAGTTTGATATGAACGATGAGAGTCAGGTGGAGATTATGAAAAGTTCCACCCACTTTAATCCGGTTGATTTGGTATGCGCTGTAAAAAATTATAAAGGAGATAAATATAACTTGCTTTCATTCGTGGATGAAAATACGGGCTTTATATCTTATAAGTCTAAGAATGGAAGGGAATTGAAAGCATTGGAAAGACCAGGCTTGTGGAATGGTTCTATGTCTGATTGGAACACCATCTTTGTAGAGGTGCCAATCGATACATTTACTCCGGTCAAGATGGTGACAGACCTTTTGAGGCCTGAACATCAATAAAATGTTTTAACATTGAATGAAACAAAGTACGATGGATTTTTTAACTGTAGGAAGGCTCTCCATGAAGGTTATTTTATGGATAGCTCTTCTTTCTTTTTTTTCATGCTCTTCTCAGAAAAAGATTGCTTATCTGCAAGATAGTTATGGGGATACATTGCGTTCCTCGTCCGAATTATACGATGCTCGTATAAAACCGAAGGATCTGTTGACAATCACAGTGAATACATTCGATAAGGAGGCTTCTCTTCCGTTCAACTTGGTCTATCCAACAGGTTCGGCTAACGTGGTGAATGGTACTAGTAATGAGACGGCCATTCAGAAATACCTGGTCGACAACGAGGGATATATCGATTTCCCTGTTTTGGGTAAGATTAAGGTGGCTGACCTAACCAAAAATGAGGTGGAGAGCTCCATCAAAGAGAAACTAAAACCTTATTTGAAAGAGGTCCCTGTTGTGATTGTGAGAATGGTCAATTATAAGATCTCTGTCCTTGGCGAGGTGAACAAACCTAACACTTATACCATCACCAATGAGAAGGTGAACGTGCTAGAAGCTTTGGCTTTGGCTGGCGACCTCACTATATACGGTAAACGTGATAATGTGAAGTTGATGCGGGAAACATCAGACGGAAAACGTGTGGTGGTCACCCTGGATCTGACAGATAAGAATTTGATTAATTCCCCCTATTTCTATTTACAACAAAATGATGTTTTGTATGTTGAACCCAACAAAACAAGGACGAGAAATAGTCGTTATAGTGCACTGACAGGTCAGGTCCTTTCTGGAGTCTCTGTCTTGGTCTCCGTAGCTAGTTTGGTGGTGACATTATCGAAAAATTCAAAATAGAATGTTTGAGTAATGGATAAGAATAATGAAAAATATAAAACGTATGGCACTGATGATGAGGTGGATGTGAAAGAGTATCTCTTTTATTTCCTTGCTCATTGGAAAGAGTTCGTCATCTCGTTGGGTGTCTGTTTGGTTGCTGCTATATTGTATCTGTATTGTGTAATGCCTATTTATCAGGTGACGGCCACCATCATGGTGCGTGATGAAAAACGTGGAGGTGATTTTATGACCGAGCTATCCGTTTTTGATGGAATCAATGCAATGACCAATTCTAATACCGATAATGAGGTGGAGGTTTTGCGTTCGAAAACGTTGATTAAAAATGTGATTTATACAACACAAATTTATAAGGATTATCTAGGAAAGAAAACGGTTAAAACGATTGATTTGTTTAGTAATTCGCCTATCTATTTGGCAGATTCCTTATTTGATGTGAAAAACTTTAAAGAGGCTTATCTGTTGAATTTAGAGGTGGAATCTGAATCGGAATTTAGAGTCCGCTTGTCTTACAAGGAAGAGGAGATCTTCGACTCCACTTATACCTCTTGTCCGATGGTGATTCCTACACCAGACGGACCATTGGAACTGATTTGCAATGATTTTGATGATATGATGGAATATGATGAGTTTGAGATTTCCATCACACCTCCCGTGCAGTTGGCACGTACCTATCTGAAAAATCTGAATATCCAGACAGTGAGCAAAAACTCATCTGTCGTTAACTTGAAGTTAAACACGACGAATGTAGATAGAGGTATCGTGTTTCTAAACTCCCTGATTTCCCTCTATAATGTATCGGCGATAGAAGAGAAGAACGAAGTAGCAGCTAAAACAGCGGAGTTCATCAACGATCGTGTCGTTATGTTGTCGAAGGAGTTGGGCGACACGGAGAAGAATCTGGAGAAGTATAAGAAAAAGGAGGGGTTGACTGATTTGCCGTCAAATGCGCAATTGTATGTTCATCAGGGTGCGGAATATGAGCAAAAACGTGTGGAGAATGAAACACAATTGAACTTGGTTCGATCACTGAAGAATTATCTGAATGATGAAAACAACCGTGGTTCTGTGATTCCGGCAAATGTGGGTTTGACAGATGCTGGATTGGTGAATCAGATCAATCAATACAACAATCTGTTGTTGGCTAGAAATCGCTTGATGCGTTCTACTTCAGAGAACAATCCAGTCGTTTTGCAACAGTCGTCCCAGATAGAGGGTTTGTATGATAACATTCGTCTTTTAGTGATGAATGCGGAGGAGGGCTTGAAAATCACACAGTCGGATTTGAGAAAGCAGTATGACAAGTATCGAGGACTTATCTTCAACATACCTACACAGGAGCGACTCTCGGTTGAGATTGAGCGTGAACGTCAGATTCAGCAACAACTCTTTTTGATGCTATTGCAGAAAAGAGAGGAGAATGCCTTGGCAATGGCTGCAACAGTCAATAAGGCTAAGGTGGTTGAGGAGTGTTTGGCAGAACCCAAACCGATAGAACCGAAAAAGAGCATTGTCTTTTTATTCGCATTCTTCTTGGCATTGATCATTGCATCTACGATTGTCCTGTTGAAGAAATATTTCAATGTAAAAATTGCTAATTCGAGTGAGTTGGAGAGTGATTCGTTAACTAAACTGCCAATTCTGGTTGATATGCCATACTTTAATGAGAATTTGGGAGAGAAAGAGTTGGAACGACAAAAAGTGGAGGCGTTCCGTCACTTGCGTACCAATATGCAGTTTATGTTAAGGGAAAATGATGATAAGGTGATTCTGTTTACGAGCTTTGTGGCAAATGAAGGAAAAACATTTGTCTCAGCCAATACAGCCATCTCGTTTGCTTCGTTGGGTAAAAAAGTGGTGGTGGTAGGTGCCGATATTCGTAATCCTGAGTTGACAAATTTCTTTGGTGAAAACGATAAAAAAGGATTGTCCACATATCTGTCATCAGACAATATATCAGTAGATTCGCTAATAAAACCTACTAAATATACCCATTTGGATTTCATTACCGCGGGTCCGGTTCCTCCTAATTCAACAGAGTTGCTCTCGTTGCCAAGATGGGATCAATTAATCGAGGAGTTGAAAAAGCGATATGATTATGTTTTGATCGACTCAGCCCCAGTGGCAGTTGTCTCCGACACGTTGGTGTTGGGTAGGGTGGCAGACCTGACTTTGTTTATCTTCAGAGCCAATTCATCGAATAAAAACTGGTTTAATAGTATCAACAGATTAGCTGAAATGAAACGCCTGAATAATGTCGCCATTGCAGTAAACTGTGTTTTGTCGAAGAAAGGTGTCTTGGGTTACGGATCGAAAAATTACGGTTATGGCTATGGCTACGGATATGGATACGGCTATGGTTATGGAGACTATTACGGGGTGAACAAAACTAATAGTAAAAAAAATAGGTAAATGCACCTACTTTTTGTAATTTTGCATTCCCAAAGTTAGGTTTTCTATGCTTTGTGTTTTTCTGACTGATATTTTTCAGTTGGAATAAGTTGAATATGAATGAATTAATTGGGAAAATGAATTGATTTCCCTTAAATATAATCATAGAGGTATGAGCGATCAACGGTACAATCTTCGTGGAGTGTCCGCCAGTAAGGAGGATGTCCATAATGCGATTAAAAACATCGACAAAGGTATTTTTCCTAAAGCTTTCTGTAAGATTATTCCTGATATTTTAGGAGGTGATCCTGAATATTGTAATATCATGCATGCGGATGGTGCGGGAACGAAGTCATCATTAGCATATATCTATTGGAAGGAAACAGGTGATTTGTCGGTTTGGAAGGGTATCGCACAAGATTCGTTGATTATGAATATTGATGATTTGTTGTGTGTAGGTGCCACTGACAATATTTTGGTATCATCTACCATTGGACGAAACAAATTGTTGGTTCCAGGTGAAGTAATCTCTGCCATCATAAATAGTACGGATGAACTTTTGGCTGAATTACGAGAGATGGGAATCGGTGTTTATGCAACAGGAGGTGAGACAGCTGATGTGGGAGATTTGGTTCGCACCATTATCGTAGATAGTACGGTGTCCTGCCGTATGAAACGTTCGGATGTGATTGACAATGCGAATATTCAGGCAGGCGATGTTATTGTGGGACTCTCCTCATACGGACAAGCAACCTACGAGAAGGAATACAACGGTGGTATGGGTAGCAATGGATTGACCTCAGCTCGTCACGATGTGTTTGCTAAATATTTGGCAAAGAAGTATCCTGAGAGTTTCGATGCAGCCGTACCAGATGAATTGGTTTATTCGGGACAATTAAAATTGACGGATGCAGTAGCCAACTGTCCTGTTAATGCAGGTAAGATGGTTTTGTCGCCAACACGTACATACGCACCTATTATAAAGAAGGTGTTGGATGAGTTGAGACCTTCAATTCATGGAATGATCCATTGCTCAGGTGGTGCACAGACAAAGGTGCTTCACTTTGTGGAGAATGTGAAGATTACGAAGAATAACATGTTCCCAATTCCTCCATTGTTTAAGACTATTCAAGAACAATCAGGAACAGATTGGAGTGAGATGTATAAGGTCTTCAATATGGGACATCGATTTGAGATCTATTTACCAAAGGAGAAGGCAGAGGATGTTATTCGTATCTCTAAATCATTTGGTGTTGATGCTCAGATTGTTGGTTTCGTTGAGGCTTCAGATAAGACTCAGTTGGTTATTGAGAGTGAGATGGGCAGATTCGAGTATTAAGAATCATAGTAAAAGGAAAATTTAATTTTAATAATAAATAAAATGACAAACGTAGTAATTTTTGGTGCTCCTGGTTCAGGAAAAGGAACTCAGAGCGAGAATATCATCAAGAAGTATGGTTTCAAACACTTCTCAACAGGAGATATCTTAAGAAAGCAAATTGCAGATCAAACAGAGTTGGGTAAGATTGCCAAGACATTTATCGATGAGGGTAAATTGGTGACTGACGAGTTGATCATCAACATGTTGGATGCTGAATTAGCATCTGTTGAAGGAGCAGAAGGAGTTATCTTCGATGGTTTCCCACGTACATACGCTCAAGCAGAAGCATTGAAGATGATGTTGAACAAACGTGGTACAGACGTTGCTGTTATGTTGAACATTCAAGTAAACGAAGAGGAGTTGATCAAACGTCTTTTGGAAAGAGGAAAAACATCAGGACGTTCAGATGACAACTTGGAGACAATCACTAAGAGAATCAAGACATACAACGAGCAAACAACTCCAGTAATTGACTTCTACAAGAAGGAAGGTACTTGTGTTGATATCAAGGGTGTTGGTTCAATCGACGAGATTTTCGCATCTATCTCTAAGGCTATTGATGCAGTTCGTTAATTCGATTTGGATATAAGGTGAGTTTTTCGGAACTCACCATAAAAAAAGGTGATGCAATTTGCATCACCTTTTTTGTGCACTATATGCAATGATTAGTTGTTTTCAGGACGAAGTTTTCTAACAACAGCACCAGCACGCCACATTTCGCTATCACGAAGGGCAGCCAACTCTTTCTCCAATCCTGCACGATAGTCAGGTTTAGAGTTAGAATCGATAGAGATTTGAGCCTCTTGACCCGTGATAACTGAATGATACAATTTTTGCATAACTGGTTTGATAGCGTCATGGAAAGGACCCATCCAATCCAAAGCACCACGTTGAGCAGTTGTAGAACAGTTAGCATACATCCAATCCATTCCGTTCTCTCCGAATAGAGGGCCGAGTGATTGAGTCAACTCTTCAACTGTTTCATTGAAAGCCTCTGAAGGTGAGTGTCCGTTCTCACGAAGCACTTCATATTGAGCAAGAAGCAATCCTTGGATAGCACCCATCAAAGAACCACGTTCACCAGTTAAATCGGAAGTAGCCTCTTTTGTGAAGGTGGTTTCAAATAAGTAACCAGAACCAACACCGATACCAAGTGCGATTACTTTTTCCCATGCATGTCCTGTTGCATCTTGATAGATAGCGTAAGATGAGTTCAATCCACGTCCTTGTACAAACATACGACGAAGAGAAGTACCAGAGCCCTTAGGAGCAATCATGATAACGTCTACATCTTTTGGAGGAACAATACCTGTACGGTCATTCCATGTGATGGCAAATCCATGAGAGAAATATAATGTCTTACCAGGAGTAAGATATTTCTTAATTGTTGGCCAACACTCGATTTGAGCAGCATCCGACAATAGAAGTTGGATGATGGTGGCTCTTTTACATGCTTCTTCAATGCTGAATAACGTTTCGCCTGGCACCCATCCATCTGCAATCGCTTTGTCGAATGTTTTACCTTGACGTTGACCCACAATCACATTAAAGCCATTGTCACGTAGATTCATAGACTGTCCAGGACCTTGCACACCATAACCGATGACGGCAATAGTCTCGTTCTTCAAAACTTCACGAGCTTTCTCTAATGGAAATTCTTCGCGGGTAACGACATTTTCGATAACACCGCCAAAATTCATTTCTGCCATTTCGTTTCCTTTTTACATTTGGGGTCTTTCACCCGATTATTATTAATTTTTACAAATGGATTCTTCTATAAAACCATCTGTTTATTTTGACTATGCAAATTTACTATTTTTATATTTAATTTCCTTAAAAAGGAATACTTTTATTGAGGATATATCTTTTTTGTCTATTCCTTTTTGATTAATTTTGTCGTAATCTTTTTGAGAAAGTTCCTACTTTCATTCGGGTGAGTCCTATAAATTCACCATATTAAAAAAAATACTGCGAATTGTGGGTTGTGATTATAGAACCCACTTAAATATTTTATACATGAAAAAAAATAAATTTTGGTTAGGGATTGTATCCTTTGTGTTTTCTGGTTCTCTATTGGCAAATGGCATGGAACCGATAGCTATGGATACGGCATTGCGTTATGGTATTCTTGAAAATGGATTAACGTATTACATTCGTCATAATGATGTGGTGCCTGATAGGGCGGATTTTTATATTGTACAGAATGTGGGTGCTATTTTGGAGGAGGATAACCAAAATGGTTTGGCTCACTTTTTGGAACACATGGCGTTCAATGGAACGAAGAATTTCCCCGAAAAACAAATCATCAATTACATGGAGTCCATTGGTGTTCAGTTTGGTAATAACATCAATGCTTATACCTCTTTGGATGAGACCGTTTATAATCTGAAGTCAGTTCCTACAATTCGTGAGAGCATTGTCGATACTGCATTGTTGGTTCTCCATGACTGGTCTGGCTTTATCTCGTTGGAGGGCTCTGAGATTGACAAGGAGAGGGGTGTGATTCGTGAAGAATGGCGTACTCGTATGAATGCCAATCGCCGTATATGGAAGGCTTCATTACCGATATTATATCCTAATTCTCAATATTCAAAACGTGACGTGATTGGCGACACGGCAATCATTAATAATTTTGCATACGACACATTACGAGCTTATTATCACCGTTGGTATCGACCTGACTTGCAGGCTATTATTATTGTCGGTGATGTGGATGTGAATCGGGTGGAGAACCGTATCAAAGAGATGTGGAAGGATATTCCTAAGAGAGTCAATCCGGATGTCCGCAAAACATATCCTGTTTATCCGAATGAAAAACCAATCATCGCAGTTTTGACTGACGAGGAGGCTAAGACTTCGAGAGTGGAGATTAAATATCGTCATGAACCAATGCCTGATCGTGTGAAAGCGAGTATGGTTGGTTATATGATGCTATTGACATACAACCTTATTGAAAACATGGTAAGTGATCGCTTGGATGAGATTGCTGCCAAGGCTGACGCTCCATTTGCTGCTGGATATGTGGGTTACGGAGAAGAGGTGCGTCCGATAGATGCTTTTACTCTTATCGCAGTTCCTAATGAGGGTAAAGAAGAACAGGCTTTTGAAGCTTTGTTGATTGAAGCAGAACGTATTAAACGTTACGGTTTCTCGCAGTCTGAGTTGGATCGTGCTAAACTCAATCTGTTAACGGGTTATCAAAAGGCATACAATGAGAGAGCTAAAACGAAGAATGGCTCTTATGTAAATGAATATGTACGTAATTTCTTGGATTTCTCTCCTGTGCCTGGTATTGAATGGGAATATGAACATTCTAAGGAAATCATGTCTATGCTCACACTCGACATGGTGAACGAGGTGGCTCGGAAATTTGTAACGGATCGTAACCAAGTGGTGGAGATGTCGGGTCCTAAGAAAGAATCGGTTAAGTTCCCATCTGAGACTCGTATCCTTGAGATGTTGGCGAATATGAAGAGCATGGATGTGAAACCATACGAGGAGAAGGTGATTGATACGAAGTTGATTGATGCTAAATTGAAGGCTCAAAAGGTAAAGAAGGTCTCTCAATGTCCTGCCATTGCAGGTGTGACAGAGTGGGTGTTGGGCAACGGAATGCGCGTGATTATTCAACCAACACAGTTGAAGGAGGATGAGATTCTTATCTATGGATTCAGTAAGGGTGGAACATCTAAGGTCTCTGATTCAGCGGATTTAGTCTCTGCTAGTTTGTGTTCCTCTATTGCATCAAACAATGGTATGGGTAAGTTCAATCAAACAGATTTGTCAAAGGCTCTCGCAGGTAAATATGTGAGCTTGCGCTCTTCTGTGGGTACATACGATGAGACTTTTTCTGGTAATTCGACAGTGAAGGATTTTGAGACGCTGTTGCAGTTGGTATACCTGACCTTTAAGGGTACACGTAAGGATGATGAGAGTTATGCGGCTTTGATAAACCAATATCGTGCTGTGTTGGCGAATGCGGATAAAGATCCAGGCAGAGCTTTTCAAGATACAATCAGAAACGTAGTGAATAACTATCACCCAAGAAGCTTCTCCATTGATTTAAAACGCTTGGAGGAGGTGTCGCAAGATAAAGCTCTGAAAATCTATGATGATCGTTTTGAGGATCCGAAGGATTTCGTTGTATACTTGGTTGGTAATTTGAATTTGGATTCCATTCGTCCTGTTGTAGAGACCTACTTAGGAGGTATTCCGCAACAAAAGAAGATGAAGGAAGAGAATTGGACGGATTTGGGTGTTCGTGTACCTAAGGGTAAGATTGTCAATCGATTTGAAAGAGAGATGCAGGTGAATAAGACCTCTAATTTTGTGTTGTTCTCTGGTGATTTTGATTTCACATTGAAGAATAGACTTACCTTGCAGTTGATTGCCGATATCTTGGATATTCGTTATTTGGAGTCTATGCGTGAGGATGAGGGAGGAACATACGGTGTGAGTGTTAGATCTTCGTTGAGTAACATCCCGGTTAACAGAGGTTCTTTACAAATGACGTTTGATACGGATCCTAAGTTGGAAGAGAAGTTGATGACTTTGATTCATAAGGAGATTGAAAAACTGATTGCAGAAGGCCCTATTGACAGTGATTATAATAAGGTGAAGGAGAACCTTAGAAATAAGTATACAGAGAATCAGAAGGAGAATAAATGGGTGTTGAATGCTTTGGTTTCCTATTACAAAGATGGATTTGACTTGCGTAAGGATTATTTGGATGTATTAAATTCCATAACCAAGGAGGATATTCAACGTGTATTGAAGAGCCTGATAGATCAAGGAAATGAGATCAAAGTGATTATGGCGGCTAAGCAATGATTAAATCCTTTTATAGCTATATCTCCATTTCGGTATGGGATATGCTACAATAAAACAAAGGAAAGACGACCATCTCTATATCAACACGGAGATGGTCGTCAAACTAATGGGGGAATTGTTCAAAAAATGTATATTTGCAAATTAACAGACCAAAGAGAGAATTATGATAAAGCCATCTTCCAAGGTTTGTGACCACGAAAAATAGAAGAATATGAAGAGTTTTATCAGTATGGCTATTGCAGCCATTGCCGTCCTTCTTGTGATGGAGGGATGCAAGAATAGCAATGTTAATATCCGTCAGATGGTAGGTACAATGGATGAACCTGTGCCTTCCGACGTGATGCCCGACAGTATTCAGAAAGCTTTAAACAAGGCATCGCGGTTTCACAACCACTCTCTGATGAGTGACGAGGCGAACGAAATTTCCATTGAGTCCATCGACGTACTGACGCAGGAGAATTCATCCGAGGAGTTTTCCACGCAGGGCTATGGCATTGTTATCACCAAGGGTGCCCAATCTGTCACATTCATCAACATGCGCAATACACGCCAACCGATGGCAAAGTATAATGCCCAGACGGGTGACTTGTGGCTCACAACAAGTGCCATGGAGGGTACGGGCGTGCATGTCGATTGGCTTCATCAGATACGTTTTGGCGAGAACGAGTTGGCGTATGTGAAAACTGAGGTTAATCCCTACGGTGTGCAACAGGAATTATTGAATCGAATGCGCTATACCATTGAGGGCGAAACCATTACGCTTTACGACGGCGATAAGCAGTTGGCGACCGTCACCAATACTGTTACGGATATGGGTGGCTTCGACAACGAGCAGCCTTTGTGGATTGGCGAACAACTGTACTATGACGTGAGCTGTGATGAACCGCAGGTTGTTTTCGTTCCTGGCGTGAAATACACCACAGGCCTTGTACTGACCTACGATGACATGCCGGAGTTGACGGCTCCTTTTACGATTGACGAAAATGGAATGTTCACCATTCATGAAATCTCAGTAAGGAGAGAATGAAACATTCTGACACAGTAATTTGCAGAAACATGATTACTAATGAACTAATGAGTCTAAATAATGGAGGCGTTACAAAAAAAGTAATAAAAGATATTCTTAAGGATTCTTTTATCGTTTATTCAATTTTATTGTTCTCAATGTTTCATTTGTCATCCTCCGGCGACATTAAGATTAATGAATGGATATTCTATCCTATTGTGTATTTTGCCATACAGTATTCCTTTGTCATTATAGAAGTTATTCTATCGTTCATTTTATTCTATTTAAAACGGGTAAAGAAAATCTCTTCGCATTTTTTTGTTATCTCAATCCTATGCGTTCTATACATTGACATATTGCCTATTACTGGTGTTTTCCAAGGTCATTATGATCGTTGGAGTGTAGTAGTCGGATTTGTCATTTCAATTGCATATAAGGTTGTGATGACGAAATATAGATCTGTAAAGTATAAAAAAGAATTAGGTTTGTAGCCATTAATTGGGATGAGAAACAATAAAGCATGTGGAAAAATGGATGGTAAAAATATGAAGCAAATACGATCAACTGTGTATTATATTCTAATGTGTATTATTGGAATGACATTCACTTGCAAAGATACAAAGTCCAATAATAAATGATGTGCATTGGATGTTTATTACAAATGGTAATAAATAAAGTTCGCCATAAATTTATCACAGGGTCTAATTTCGGGCAGTATTATATGTGTCTGCATCAAAAAACGTTTGCCAGAATTCTGACAAACGTTTTTTTGATTAAGGTGGGTTCTGTTTTTTAGAATTTAAAACCTAAGAACAGACGTAAGTTGTTCATGTTATATTTCGCTATCATCGAACTATTATAGTCATCTTTTTCCCATATAAGATAATCCGGTTTTGTTATATTGTATTCAAGTCCTGCTTGGAATTTTTTATAGCGGAATGCTGCTCCAAAGTAATGAGAGAACTTATAATAAATTCTGTTATGCCATTCATTTTCAACGAAATCAGAGCCCATGTGAGTTAGATAATCACTGCTATAGGTATAATTAGTAATAGCGTTTACCATGGTCGGAACAATGTTGTAATAAGCGTCAATGGCCATTTTGTCATTTATGTAGAATGTACCAATGACACCTGGTCCGCCTACTCCAATTTTTATATAGTCTTTTTCCTCTACAACTCCATAAACACCCTTTTTGTATTCATCGGTGTTCCAATCTTTGTGAGCGTATGCGAAATCCAACCAACGGGCATGAATACCGATACCAAACTTACCTGGATTGGCAAGATACCAACGATTAGCTAAAGTGAAACCCAATTCGGGAGTCTTGTGCAACCCTGGTTGCTCTGGCGCATCATACTTAACTTTATTGCCATGTTGATCGTCTGTACTTTGTAATGTTCCGTATTTATCACTTGAAAATCCAGCAAATAGTTTGATTTCAAACCCATTGTCGTCCCCTTGCTCACCTGCGAACATGTTGAAACTTAACAATGCTGCAGATATTAAAAAAAATAATTTTTTCATACTCTAAATAATTTTTATGAGTCCCACTTTAACATATTCTTACTTCGGGGCGAGAACTCTAAACCCTTTAAGTAATGTTTATTCATAAAAATTAAGTAGTGCTAGCAGTTTAATTTCTATCCATATAACGGATAATTATTGTTGAATTGTATGTGTTATTGATAGAAACAGATAAATTATATTGCTATCCGCTAAAAAAATATACGAAGTATGGACACAAAAAAAACGTTTGCCAGAATCTGACAAACGTTTTTTATATTAAGGGTTAACTCTTTCTTAGAATTTGAATCCTACGAATACACGGAAGTTATTCATGTTGTATTTCGTTACAGTAAGATCATCTAGAAGATCATCTGTTTCATCGTCATCACCCCAGTTCATAGCTTTTATTTTTGCGATGTTGTATTCAACACCAACTTGGAATACGTTGTAACGGAATGCAGCACCAAAATAGTGACCCCAACCTAAACCAAAATTAGCTTTATCTTCTTTTTCAACGAAATTAGAACCCATGTAAGTAAGGTACTCACTTTCATATTCATATTTGTCTGTAGTGATCATAAGTGTTGGAACTATGTTGTAGTAAGCATCTACAGCCATTTTGTCATTCAAATAGAATGTTCCAACAACTCCAGGACCAAACATACCAATGTTGACAAAGTTATTAGTTTCTGTTGCACCGTAACTGTCTTTGTATTTGAGGATATCCCATTCTTTGTGAGCGAATCCAAAATCCAACCAACGTGCTTGGATACCGATACCGAATTGAGCAGGAGTTGCAACATACCAACGAGAAGCTAAAGCAAGTCCTAATTCAGGAGTTTTGTGCATTCCTGGAAGTTCAGGTAATTCATGTTTAACTTCAGCACCATAAACATCAGTTGACAATTCTTTTGTTCCATACTTGTCACCTGCGAATCCAGCAAATAGTTTGATTTCAAACCCATTGTCGTCCCCTTGCTCACCTGCGAACATGTTGAAACTTAACAATGCTGCAGATACTAGTAAAAATAATTTCTTCATACTCTAATAAATAATATTCTTTATGAGTTTCCTTTAATTTTTTTTCTTACTCTTAGGCGGAAACTCTATAACCCTTAAGTAACTGATGCAAATTTAGGTTTTTTTTATTATATTTAACAATTATATTCGATGAAATCAGACTATTTATAGATGAATTAAAGTCTTAATGCTAAGAATGGCGTAATTTATATCAAATAAAAAGCGGAAAATTCCGTTATTTTTTGAACACTCGGTAGGTAATGAAGCTAGAGATGAAAATAGCTATGAAGAACCCTATTCCCGCATAACCTCGATGTTCGAAGATCATAACGCAAAGAGGAGCTATGATAAGGGACAATAACAATGTTATGATTAAAAATACTCCTAGTATTCGTAGAATATTGGCCATATATTTAGTATTGTATTTTTGTGGGGTTAAATTCAATTAGTGAAATATTGATTCTGTAAGGACGTGGTACGCCACGTCCCTTGTGGTATATCCGGCTGATTATATCTCATTTATATCTTGCTCTATTTTTTTGTTGTAGTAGTAATATAAAACGAAGTATAATAGGGGACCTGTAGTCAATACTAGGAGATAGTTGATTGGACTTTCTTTTCCCGAAATGAAACTATAACATTTATTAGCATAGCTGCAGGCGGAAAGAATGGATATAAAGAACATAATGATGGCGGCAATTGTTGCCCATGTCAATATGGTGGAATGGAATGCAGAAGAGAGAATCAGTAAAATAATGTATGTGAAATACAATATAAGTCCGATTGTGTTTTTCTTCTTGTATTCCTTATAATAATTTATGGCTTGTTCTCTGTTTGATGAGGAGATCAGATCGTTGTTCTTTAAGTAATCTAAGGAGAACCCTCTTTCCTGTAAAATCTTCAATGCGATTTCTTTTGTCTCTATTGAGTAGTTGTATTTTACGTAGTTCTTTACTACATCACATAATTGTGCATCTGTAAGTTCTTTTAGTCTTTCTTCCATATTATGAATTTTTTTTGTGTGTGAATTTTACAAAATTATGAATTTTTTGATTGAAGGGGCGAATGGCATGGTTTTGTTGTTTTGCGGCGTTCATTGTTCATCGTGTATGGCACCATGGGCGAATTGCATGGGCGAATTGCTATTCGCCCTTACGGGGTAGGTGCGTGCGGATTTGGGCGGATGTATCGTTCTGAAATTTTTGTCCCATAGACGCGCGGATTTAGGATGGATATTCGTTTCGTGATTTAATTTGCCCCGTAGGGGCTTTCTCTTAATAGACCGGAATGTATTTCTACGGGAAAATACCCCGTAGGGGTTTTCTAATGCATTCGCTCGTGCGGATATCGATTAATCCTTGGTTTTCAATACCTTCCATCCTTCTGGTATTCTGCTTATCCAGAACTCTTCGGGTAGTTCTACGGGACAGATGAAGGTGCCGTTGGAAGCGACGCCATAAACCCAAGAGTCGGTGTCCCATGTTGGTGGCTCCACTGCGAATCTGGATTGTTCCCCCCAGTCTGTGAAGCTCACTCTGAGGAAGTTGATTTTAGAACATTTGCGGAACATATCCCTATAGCACCATGGGGCTAATGTGGTGGCAGGCAACCTAGGAGCCTGTGTGAGGTTGGTGCATAAGAAGAACATGCCTCTGTAGCACCTTGCCGCCAGTTCTTTGGCGGGAAGTTCAGGGGCCTTTTCTAAACTGGTGCAACTGGCGAACATCCATTCGTAACAGCAGAATTTCAATTCAGTGGCAGGCAGTGCTGGCGCTTGGGTGAGGTTACTGCATCCTTTAAACATACTGTTGTAGCAGTGCATAGCCAGTGTTGTGGCGGGCAGTTCTGGAGCTTGTGTCAGGGAGTTACAGTTTTTGAACATGGAGGCATAACAGCAATATTCCATTATAGTGGCGGGTAAGTCGGGCGCCTTGATCAGACTGGTGCAGTTATAGAACATTTCCCAGTAGCAGTACTTAGCCAGTGTTGTGGCGGGTAAGTCGGGCGCCTTGATCAAACTGGTGCAGTTATAGAACATATAGGCATAGCAATTTTCAGCCAATTTGGTGGCGGGTAGTTCGGGCGCCTTCTGTTAGACTGGTACAACCTCCAAACATACTGGCATAGCAATCTTCAGCCAATTTGGTGGCGGGTAGTTCTGGTGCCTTCGTTAGGCTCTCACAATCGATGAACAAACCTCTAAAGCACCCATCATTCGGAATAACTGTCGATTCACCCACACCATCAATCAGACTCATCACACTACCGCTGGCGGCGATGCGTCCAGTCATAACAAATTTGCTATGTGCGTTTGCGGTAGGAGACTCTGGTGTTATTTCCGATATAGAGAACCCTTGCGGATTATTCCCCCTCAATAATGCTTTATCACCCTTTTGTCTCAGTAGAATGAGCGTGTCGCTTCTAAACGCTACCCATGTTTTGCCTCCATCCAAGGAGTATCGCACATTGGGGTTGTTCCCTTCTATGTTTTTGATGCCAAACGACGAACTGTCTACCTCGGCCGTGAAGGTGAGGTAGTTGGCGGCACTTGTTGTGCCGAAGAAGAAGATAAGAATGATAAGTGAGAGAACTTGTCGCATGGAAATAAATTAAGAGTAGTTTGTTATTAATTGTCCTTTTTCCTAATTGGTAACAATTGGTAACACGTATGCTTTCCATTTGTCTCCCTTTCCGTTCCCGAAGACAATGGATAGTCCGAAATTAGTCGATGGACGCGTTATTATATTTTTCTTATCGTAAGCATTGAGTTGAGCGCCATTCGTGAAAGACGGCATGATGTTGTACATCGAACCGTAATCGACTATTAGGTGTTCCACTACTTCCATCATCTTGCCGTTTTCTGCAATGACCACTATGCTCACGTTATCTTCTACCGTGAAGGTGGGCCATACAGTGGAGGAATTTATTTCCACTCTGTCGTTGTTGATTTGTAGGTAAATATTCACTTTGGGTGATAGAATAAGTTCGATTTGTGATACTGGTATTTGGTCAGAATCGGTGATGGTCAAATATGCTTTTTGGTCGGTGGAACGCACCGCTATATCTATGCTTTTCAGATAGTTTTGATTTCCTTCCCATCCAAGTTGGTAGTTTGTGATATTGTGGTCCTTGCATGTAAGATGACGACCTTTGTATTGTGAGGTGGAGTATTTTAGGGCATTGTTGCTCTCCCGTTTGAACATGATACCTGAGATATTAATTTTTTTTGGTAAGTCCACGTGGATTGTGTCGTTGTCGGGATGGAAGACGTGCAAGGTCTTGAGCATATTGTCTTTCTTTGCCTCTTCCGTTTGTGCTGTTACATTGAGACATAGTATGAATGCTATGATTAATGATAAGAGTCTATTCATGGCATAATCAGTTAAAGATAATAATGGCGAGTTATATAAATTCACCGTTTCAACAAAAATAATAATAAAAATGTGAATTCACAAGGCCATCGTTGTTTTGCGATGTTCATTGTAAAAATTATTTCATCCGAAAGAATGGGAAATATTTTTTCCAGGTTATTCCATCTTCATTCTTGTAGTGAAGGTAGATTTCAAGAGGTGGAATATGAGAAGTGCTAATAAACCATTTTTTATAATAAAAACTAAGTTCGTTTCCTGTTGGAATCATAACTCCACCCATGGGCGTCGAACCTACTCTTATTATGTTGTGATACATCACCTTCATCTCTTTGCCATCTTCGTCAAAGACAACAAAACATACATCATCCGTTTCATTGAAGGAAGGCATGAGGGATGTAGTATCGACTTTCACCAGACTGTCGTTTATTTCCAGATAGAAAGAGGGTCTCGAGATACGAATTTTCACCTCCGCCAATAATTCCTCCTCGGGATAGGTCAACCTTAGATTTACCTCTTTGTCCGTAGGAAGGGTTGCTATGTCGATGCTTTCCAAATAGAAACGATCATCGCCCAAAGGAGTGGCTGTGAAGTTGGTGATGGCGCGGCCTTCGCATTTCAGAAACCGGTCTTCCCCCTTTATGTTCGGAACCCTCATGACACCGTTGTCTTCTAACTTGAAATTGGTACCGGTGAAGATTTCTTTAACCATAGGGTTAATTCCTTTGATGTTTAAATGGATTGTGTCGTTGCCTAAATTCACAATATTTTTTTGTGTTTTATAGCCTTTCCTTGATTGGTCTATTCTTCTGTAGTTCAAAGAGACCTCCGGCAATTGTGGTGTTTCCTTCAGACTGGTACATCCCACGAACATCTCGGTGTAGCAGCCATCGACCAACTTTGTGGCGTTCAATGCGGGAATCTGTGTCAGGCTGGTGCATCCCTTGAACATGCCCTTGTAGCAATCCTTCGTCAAGAATGGGGCGGGCAGTTGTGGTGCTTCCTTCAGGCTGGTGCACCCTTCGAACATCTCCTCATAGCAGCCTTGGGATGATACAATAGCAGGTAGTGAGGGAGCCTGCTTCAGTTGCGTGCATCCTGCAAACATCCGATAATATGCGTATACACCTAACCTTGTGGCAGGCAATATAGGTGCCTCCTTCAGATTGGAGCACCCGTTGAACATTTTGCCATAGCATTCTCGCACCATGATGGTGGCGGGTAGTTCAGGTGCTTTTTTCAAGCTGATACAACTGTCGAACATGGCGAAGTAGCACCCCTTCGTCAGTTGCATAGCGGGCAGCTTGGGTGCCTTCGTCAGGCTGGTACATCCTCTGAACATGTTGTTGTAGCACCCTTTGACTGTTTGTGTGGCGGGTAGTTCGGGTGCCTGTGTCAGGTTGGAGCAATTGTGAAACATACCAAAGTAACACCATTCGTCCAATTGACTAGCAGACAGTTCGGGTGCCTTCGTTAGACTGGCACATGAATCGAACAAATTACAGAAGCAATATACACCGGGGATCTTTTTACTTTCCCCTGTGCCATCGATCAGGCTCATCACGCTACCGCTGGCGGCAATACGGCCAGTCATGACGAAGCGCGTGTATGAGTTGAAACGAGATGAGAATCCATGTGGGTTGTATCCCCTCAGCAAGACTTTGTCTCCTTTGTGTGTCAGTTTGATTGGTTCGCCGCTTTTGAGGGACTTCCATTTCTTTCCTCCGTCTGTAGAGTATTGAACGTTGGGGCGTTTCTCCACCTTGCCTATGGTCTCTATGCTAATTTGTGCATGTCTCGATTCCGCTGTGAAGGTGAGGTAGTTGTTTGATGAAGATTCTTTTATTGTAGAAAATGGATCTTCGGGTGTGACGGTTGTGTCCAGCCTTGGAGACGATGTTTGGCGAATGAGTTGGAATGTCTCTGGGAGGTTGGTGCATCCCGCATACATCTCATCGGCGGGTTGGTAAAGGTTTTTATCCTCTGGTATTTGTGACGCCTCTGTTAGACCCGTGCAATTTTCGAACATACCAAAGTAACACCAATTCGCCAATGTTGTAGCGGGCAATTCGGGTGTTTTCGTCAGACTGGCACATCCGCTGAACATTTGATAGTAACATGCATGTGCTAAGTCTGTGGCTGGTAGTTTGGGTGCTTCTTTTAGATTGGAACATCCATCGAACATTCCACTATAACACCATTCCGCCAATGTTGTAGCGGGCAATTCGGGTGCTTTTGTGAGGCTTGTGCAACCCTTGAACATACTTGCATAACAAGCTTTATCCAAGCTTGTTGCAGGCAACTCAGGCGCTTCTGTTAAATTGGTGCATCCCCAGAACATTCTTGAGTAACATCCATCAGCTAGTTGGGTGGCAGGTAGTTTTGGGGCCACTTTTAGATTTTCGCAATTTATAAACATTCCGGCGTAACATACTTCGGTCAAATGTACAGCGGGCAATTCTGGCGCCTGCGTTAGGCTAGCACAGTTCGTGAACAATGATAAGAAACATCTGTCACTGGGTATGATCACACTTTCGCCCACGTTGTCGATCAGACTCATGACGCTACCACTGGCAGCGATGCGACCTTTCATGATGAAATAAGTGACCTCACCGAATTCTCTTGATATTCCTTGCGGATTGTATCCTCTCAGCAATGCTTTTTTCTTGTTATGCAGGGGAATGAGCGTGTCGTTCTGGAGTTTTATCCATGTCTGTCCATCGTCCAAGGAGTATTGCACGTCGGGGTTATTCCACCATTCACTATGGATACCAAACGAGGAGCTGTCCGCCTCCGCCGTGAAGGTAAGGTAGTTGGCGGCGTGGAGTGCACAGGTGGCGCACAAGAATAGCAGAAGGGTGAGGTGTTTTTTTAGCATATATTTTATTGTTTATTATGCAAATATAAAATTTTTGATAAAAAATTAATGGTGTGTGGATTATCCTTTTTTGTGTGCATTCCATTGTAGAGATGATGTGCACATCGTCTCTACAGACAACGGATTTGCGTCCATCAGCGTCTTTGTAGGGTGCCCCGATTAAAAGAAAACCCCTACGGGGTATTGGTTCGCATAATATTGCACGTACGTTCTATTAAAAGGAAACCCCTACGGGGTAGGTGCGTGCGGATTTGGGCGGATGTATCGATCTGGAATTTTTTGACCCATAGACGCGCGGATTTAGGATGGATATTCGTTTCGTGATTTAATTTGCCCCGTAGGGGCTTTCTCTTAATAGACCGGAATGTATTTCCACGGGGTATTGGTTCGCATAATATTGCACGTACGTTCTATTAAAAGGAAACCCCTACGGGGTAGGTGCGTGCGGATTTGGGCGGATGTATCGTTCTGAAATTTTTGACCCATAGACGCGCGGATTTAGGATGGATATTCGTTTCGTGATTTAATTTGCCCCGTGGGGGCTTTCTCTTAATAGACCGGAATGTATTTCCACGGGGTATTGGTTCTCATAATATTGTACGAACGTTCTATTAAAAGGAAACCCCTACGGGGTAGGTGCGTGCGGATTTGGGCGGATGTATCGATCTGGAATTTTTTGACCCATAGACGCGCGGATTTAGGATGGATATTCGTTTCGTGATTTA
>JAFZLC010000013.1 GCA_017551675.1 Paludibacteraceae bacterium
ATACTTTCTTTGATTTCACATCTTCATTCAGCCAGGTGTGAACGGTTCCCTCTTTTTGTTCTAAGATGCCTTCCACCAATGCGTAATATTTCTTCTCGGATACGATTCTTTGCCAGTTCTCTTGTAGAATCATTTGGGTCTCCTTTTGTTTAGCGAAGAGTAGTAAGCCAGAGGTTTCTCGGTCCAATCGATGTACGATGTAGAGTCGATTGTTCTTGTTTTGCTTTTTCAGATGATTCATGATGATGCGGAATGCCGTATCTTTTTCGTTCTTATCCGTGGCAACGGAAAGCAAACCTTCAGCCTTGTTGATTACAATGATGTAATCGTCTTCGTAGATGACGGAGATTTTTGCACATTTCAACCCTGCAGTGCCTTTGGTAAAGTCGATTTTGACCGTATCGCCCACCTTTAGTTGGTAATCATATTGGGTGATTGCCTTGTTGTTGACGCTAATCTGACCTTTTGCTAAATAGTTTTTTAAAGCCGTCTTGCTCAAGCTTCCCATTTTTTTGAATGCGAAATCGAAGAGCGTGTTTTCTTCTTTCACTAAGAAGCTGACGATGCGATCTTTGCTTTTCTTTGGTGTAAACATTTTGAATAAACTAATTGTGTGCAAATTTAGCTGAAATTTTCTCTTGTTTCATCAGTCTTCTACTCTTTTTTGCTAAATTTGCCTTGATAAATCTATTGTTGAATGTTTTTAATGAAAAAATTTATGGCTGCTCATAATGATTTAGGTATGTTAGGAGAGGAGAAATCTGTCGAGTATTTACAATCGAAAGGTTATGTGATTAAACATCGAAATTGGCACAGTGGAAAGTATGAGATTGACATTGTGGCTGAGAGTGATAAGTATTTGGTGATTGTAGAGGTGAAAACGAGGAAAAGTGGCACGTTGTTGTCGCCCGTTGAAAGTGTGAATAAAACAAAGATTCGAAATCTGGTTTATGCGGCAAATGCCTATATTCGTCGGTTTAATGTGACGAAGCAAACGAGGTTTGATATCATCTCCATGACGATTGATCAGACTGGAAATGTGGATAGTTTAGAGCATTATGAGGATGCGTTTCTTCCTTATGTGAATATGTAGGGGAGGGTTAACCTCTTTTCTTTTTAAAGAAGTTACTGACGATTTCTGTGCATTCAGACTCCATGATGCCGCTTTCTACGACGCATTTGGGATGTAAGGCATTGGGCGCAATGATGGAGAAGCCTTTTTTGGGGTCTTTCGCACCATAGACTAATCGGCTGATTTGTGCCCATCCGATGGCGCCTGCACACATGGTGCATGGCTCTACGGTTACATAGAGCGTACAGTCTGTCAGATATTTGGATCCAAGATGATTGGCAGCCATTGTGATGGCTTGCATCTCTGCGTGTGCTGTTACGTCGGTGAGTGTTTCTGTTAAATTGTGTGCTCGTGCGATGATTTTATCTTTGCAGACAATCACTGCGCCGATGGGAACTTCGTCCACTTTCTCAGCCTTTTGAGCTTCAACTAATGCCTGCTTCATGTAGTATTCGTCGGTCATCGCATTTCATTTTCTGAAAACAAGGTAGGGGCACTCTCTTCCAGTTTTTGCCAAACTGTGCGGATGATAGTGTCTCGTAAGAATTTCGACTTGTTTCTGATTTTGTATTCTTTGAAAAAACGCTCTATCACCCTATACTCTTTTTCGTTTAGGGTGATAGACATGCGTTTATCTCTTACCAAACGGTCTTTAACGCTTGGTGTACTTACTTTTTTCTTTTTTCTTTGGCCTGCCATATAGGTCTATTGGTTATTTGACGATGATAGGCTCTTCGTTTTTCTTTGCGTAAGTTTCCTCCATCTGTTTCAAGTTCTCTTCAGCTTCAACAACTGCGTTTTGAGCTTTTACGAGATTAGCTTTTGCCTTCTCTATGTTGGCAAGATCCTTTTCGTGCTCAGCGCGGATGCTGTTCAATTCAGAGTCTGAAACAATGCGATTGGCTTGTTTGAAACGTCCGTTGAATGCGTCTTCTGAACTATGTGCGATACGAACGATACCATCCTTCTCGTCTGCATAGAAGAGTGTGAATGAAAGTCCATCGATGGATACACTCTGCACAATACCCATTCTATAAATCTCTTTCTTATTTTGTGGATTGGCGAAGAATACAATGTCACCAGGTAACATTTTAGTTATCTTCGTAACCTTCTTTCCAACCTCACTCAACTTGATCATATCTTCTGGTAAGTCAATACCCATTTGCTTGTATAAGAAAAGAGCTAATCCTAAATTGTCAAAGCCGTTATCTCCACGTCCGTCTGCTGCAAATGGTTTGTTCGTTTGTTGATGCATCACAGCCATTGCTTCACTTAATGTTTTGCATCTTGCATTTACTATATCCACACGGGTTCCTGCTAAAATTGAGGAGCCGGCAAGAAGAACTGCTAATAAGGTCAGTTTAATTTTCATCTCTTTAATTTTAATGTGTTTATTGTTATTTTGGGTGCAAATTTAATTAAAACCAATTTATTAGCAATGATTTTAGACATAAAGTTGCTGACATGAATTAAGGGTTCGTCCTGTAAATTCATCGTTTATAGGACTCTCCTAAAAAAGAAAAGTGCAGAATATCTATGAATGACATCAAATTTTTTTTCCCTCTTGACTATTGTTTTTCTGCCAAAGAACATAAAGTAGTCTTTTTATTTTTTATTTTTGCAAAAAAATAATTTCAGTAAAATTCAGATGGAACACAAATTGTTAGTTTATAATACATTGACCCGATGCAAAGAGCTTTTTGTGCCGTTGAATGCACCTCATGTCGGAATGTATGTGTGCGGACCAACCGTTTATGGTGATGGACATTTAGGACATGCTCGTCCTGCCATCACGTTTGATGTGTTGTTCCGTTATCTGACCCACCTTGGCTATAAGGTGCGTTATGTGCGCAACATTACGGATGTAGGTCATTTGGAGCACGATGCGGATGAGGGAGAGGATAAAATTGCTAAGAAGGCTCGTTTGGAGCAGAAAGAACCGATGGAGGTGGTTCAGTACTACTTGAATCGCTATCATAAGGCAATGGATGCATTGAACGTGTTGCCTCCAAGCATCGAACCTCACGCTTCTGGTCATATCATCGAGCAAATCAACTTCGTTCAGAAAATATTGGATGCAGGGTATGCTTATGTGAGTCAAGGTTCCGTATATTTTGATGTTCGTAAGTATAATAAAGATCATCGTTATGGTAAGTTGTCGGGAAGAAACATAGAAGACCTTCTCGCTACTACTCGTGAATTGGACGGACAGGAGGAAAAACAGTGTTCACTGGATTTTGCTTTGTGGAAAAAAGCTCAACCTGAACATATCATGCGTTGGCCTTCTCCTTGGAGCGATGGTTTCCCTGGTTGGCACATGGAGTGCTCTGCTATGGGTACTAAATATTTGGGCGAGGAGTTTGATATCCATGGAGGTGGAATGGACTTGGTGTTCCCTCATCATGAGTGCGAAATAGCTCAGTCTACAGCTGCCCTTGGCAAAGAGACTGTTCACTATTGGTTGCATAACAACATGATTACAATCAATGGTAAGAAGATGGGTAAGTCATTAGGTAATTTCATCACATTGGATGAGTTCTTTACCGGCAATCACCCACTTTTGCAACAGGCTTATTCTCCGATGACCATTCGTTTCTTCATCTTGCAAGCTCATTATCGTAGTACAGTGGATTTCAGTAACGAGGCTTTACAAGCTTCTGAGAAGGGCTTGAATAAATTGGTCGATGCGTATGCTCGTTTGCAACGTATCACACCTGCGGCTACCACAACAGTAGAGGTGGCTGGCTTGCGCGAGAAATGCGAAGAGGCTATGAATGATGATTTGAATACGCCAATTGTCATCTCTTATTTCTTTGAAGCTGCTAAAGCTATCAATACGGTAACAGATGGTAAGGGTACGCTTTCTGCTGCTGATTTGGATGAGTTGAAATCTTTATTCAAACTTTATTTAGAAGATATTCTTGGTTTGCGTTTGGAAGGCTCTGCGGATAGTCACAATGATGCATATAAAGGTGCTGTTGACCTCTTGCTCGAAATTCGTAAACAAGCAAAGGCAAATAAAGATTGGGCAACAAGTGATAAGATTCGTAATGAATTGACGGCACTTGGCTTTAATGTGAAAGATACGAAAGATGGTTACGAGTGGTCTCTGTAATCATCTCAAGTGATATTTTGAAAGCGGTTTGTTCATAACCGCTTTCTTTTTGAATGGACGATAAGATTCAACTATGAGTAAGTTTTTTTCCAAAGCATTCTCTTCTGCAATGGCTGCCTATGATTCTGTGATGAAACGGGCTCTTTGCATCCCTTTTATTAAGGTGGATAAGAATCGCTATTTGCGAAGGAAACTGAAGGATCGCCTGACAGACGAAGAGTTGGAACTCGTCTTAAATGAGCGTCCCTTGTCTGTGTTGTCGATGGACGAGGTGAAACATATCGCCAAAAAGGAGGTGCGCAAACATGCACTGATTGTCACTCTGCTTTCTACTCTTTCTGCTGTTCCTCAGAGTGGTTGGCTTATGTGGTTGGGAATCGCGTTCGACTTCATTCAGTTTCAGGTCTTCGTTTTTGTTATTATGCAGAAACTTTTGTACCTCTATGGATGTAAGAACCTTTCATCGGATAGTAAGAATTTGAGTGGGTCTGCTGAATGGATTCTGCTATTGATTTCCACCATTATGATTGGAAAACATCAGGTGATGCGTCTGGCTAAATCGGCTGCAGGTATGGCAGTTAAGCAGGCTATTCAACGCTTTGCTGTACGTATGCTTACGAGACTGATGGTCTTCAATACACTCCGACAGTGTGCAAAATGGTTTGGTATCGTTCTGACGAAGGATATGTTGGTCTATGGGGTAAGTTTGATGGTGCCAATCTTATGTGCCATCATATCTGGTTTGATTTCACTCTGGTTATTTATGCCGATGACGAAACGCTTACAACGACACCTGACACATCTGGCAGAAGAGGGAAAAGACCCCATGGAGAGTGTGATGGAGAAAATGTAATATGCTGATAACGAAATTATTTTGATAATTATGGATTATAAGGTTTTAGTGTTGGATATAGATGGTACTCTGACAAATTCCAAGAAAGAGATAACACCTCGTACAAAGGATGCACTTATACGTGCGCAAGAGAAGGGTGTGATTATCGCTTTGGCTTCAGGTCGTCCCTCTCCTGGTATTGTTCATGTGGCGGAAGAGTTGGAGTTGAGTAAGTTTGGTGGATATGTGTTGTCGTTCAATGGTGCCGTCATCACTAATTATCAGACGAAAGAGGTGGTTTTTGAGAAAGTCTTGCCAGATGGTATCGTTCCGATTTTGTATAATGAATCAAAATATGCGGGTGTTTCCATCGTCTCCTACCTTGATGATGTGATTGTAACAGAAACACCAGACAACAAGTATATTGAGTACGAAGCCTTCTTAAATAGAATGAAGGTGGTGAAGGTGGATGATTTTGTTGACACCTTACGTTCGCCTGTGACGAAATGTTTGATGGTGGGTGAACCGGAACTCTTGGTGAAGGAGGAGGAACGTTTGAAGAAGAAGTTGGGCGACCGACTGAATGTTTATCGTTCGGAACCTTTCTTCTTAGAGATTATGCCACAACATATTGATAAAGCTTATTCGTTGAGCAAATTGTTGAAGCATCTGAATCTGACCAAGGAGCAGATGATTGCTTGTGGTGATGGATTCAATGATCGATCGATGATTGAATATGCAGGCTTGGGCGTTGCCATGTGTAATGCGCAACCAGAAGTGAAGGCAGTGGCAGACCTCGTTACCCTGACTAACGACGAGGATGGTGTGGCGATGGTTGTTGAGGACTATCTACTGAAAGAACAAAAATAAAGGCTCATGTTATGAGCCTTTTTCTTTGCTTCGTGTGGAAATTTACAACTTTATCACCTCGGTATACTTCTCTTTTTCGGCATTCATGCGTATATGCCATTCCGATGGATATAGATTGTTGCATCGGTTGCCTAAGTTCTTCCCGAACCCTAATGGTATGCCATTGAAGCGGAACAACACAATGCCCTTAGGTGCATCTTCTAACTGTATGTTTTCTTTTTTCAAATATTGAATGGCTTGTTCCCAAGTGCAATCTATGGTTGGAAACTTCGTTTGATTCAGTTCCCATGAGAGGGCGAGAGCCTCGTCGGGTATGATGTCTTTCCCTTTGACAACGCCGATGGGTAGTGCGTTGTGAAGAACTCGTAGTTTCTGTTTGAAAAATAATACATACTCCAACCATTGCTCTGGTGTGGCAATGATACGGTCTCCCTCTTGCAGAAATTTCACATCTTTCCTATTCAACCAATTTGAGCAGACTGATGTCACCTCTTTTGATGCGTAAGCAATCTGCTTAGGTGCTTTTATTTTGGTGGAATCCTCGTCACTTGTCTTCTTCAGAATGGACAAGAAGAAGCCTTCTCCTTTTGTTTTGTGCGGATAGAAATGATAGCCAGCCCCTTGGGTAGTCACATTCCATTCTTCCTCTGTTTTTATTTCAAGAATCTCTGCTCCTAAATTTTCAGCTATCCATTGAACGTTTTTTTCATCCTCTTCTGCATTGTAGGTGCATGTGCTGTAAAGTAATAATCCGCCCTCTTTTAGTGCAGGGAAGACATCCGCCACGATTCTTCTTTGGCGTTCGCAGCATAGTTGTACGTTGTCGAGCGACCAATCTTCTATGGCTTTATCATCTTTGCGAAACATTCCCTCACCAGAACAAGGAGCATCGATAAGAATTAAATCGAATAGACCGTTCAGTTGACCGAAGTCTTTGGGATCGTTGTTGGTGACGGTCACATTGGATGCACCCCATTTTGTGATATTCTCGTCTAATATACCCATTCTGGATTTCATCACTTCGTTGCACACCAACCATCCTTTGCCATTGAGTAAGGATGCGAGTAGGGTAGACTTGCCCCCTGGTGCGGCACAAAGATCTAAAAACAGAGGCTCCTCCTCATCCATTTCATTCCAATGCTGACGGATAGCTTGCTCCACAAACATAGAAGAGGCTTCTTGCGCATAGTAGCAGCCTGCATGAAACAGCGGATCCATGGTGAAAACAGGACGATTCTCAAGATAGAAACCATTGCTGCACCAAGGAACAATGGTGGCATCATTTACCTCGTTTGTCACTTTATGTTCGTTAGTGCGAATGCTTGTGATGCGTTCGCCTTCGATAGCCTCCTGAAACTTTTTAAAATCATCCTCTCCTAAAAGAACGATCATTTGTGCTATGAAATCTGATGGTAATTGAATCATGCTTAATTTGTCTATTATGATGCAAAGATAGTGAAAACAGACAATAGGTGAGGTTTATATATGCACTGTTTAGACAAAATTTTCTTATTTTTGCATTCTGTTAGATAGAAGAAATAATATGGATTACAATAAATTTATTGGAATTATTCCAGCAAGGTATGCATCAACTCGCTTTCCTGGTAAGCCTCTTCAGTTGATTGGCGGTAAGAGTATGATACAACGGGTCTACGAGCAGGTGTCGAAAGTATTGCCTACGGTTTATGTGGCAACAGACGACCAGCGAATCTTTGATGCTGTTGAGTCTTTCGGTGGTAAGGTGGTGATGACTTCCGAACATCATAAGAGTGGTACTGATCGTTGTTACGAAGCATTCACAAAGGTGGGTGCGGGTAAGTCAATCGTCATCAATATACAAGGCGATGAACCGTTTATTCAAACGTCGCAGATAGAGACGATCTGCCAATGTTTTGATCAGGAGGATACACAGATTGCCACGTTGGTGAAACCATTTAAACCTACAGATGGAACAAAGGCTCTTTTTAACCCAAATTCACCTAAGGTGTTGTTGAATAAAAATAGTGAAGCCATCTATTTTAGTCGTAATGTAATCCCATATATTCGAGGAAAAGAGCAAGAGGAGTGGATTCAATTGCATACTTACTACAAACACATTGGTTTGTATGCCTATCGTGGTGATGTGTTGAAAGAAATTACGCAGTTGCCACAATCATCTCTCGAACTGGCAGAGTCGCTCGAGCAACTCCGATGGATTGAGAATGGTTATAAGATTAAGGTGGGTATCACAGAGGTGGAAACCATCGGTATCGACACTCCAGATGATTTGAAGGCGGCTGAAGCTTTTTTACAGAAAAATTTTTCCAAATGATTACAATCCCCGAAATACAATCTATAGGCGAATTCATGTTCCCTGAGAAGGAGGTCTCAGCACTTTCCAACGGATGTCCACTTTCCATCATTCCTTTTGGACCGGAAGAGATGGTTCGAATTGATTGCGTTGTTGGAACGGGCCCTCTTTGCCAATCGCATTTTTTCGTGGCCTCATTCACTCATAAACTGATGCGGGAGGGGACGATGCACCATACGTCGAAGGAGATTTCGGAGATGCTTGATTTCTATGGTGCCAGCTTCGTTTCCAACACGATGGATAACCATACCGTCTTCACGTTGCTAACGTTGAAAAGACATCTGAAGGTGATGTTGGACCTTTTCTATGAGATTCTCTTTGAACCAACATTCCCAGAAAACGAGTTTGAACTGATGCTCGCTTCAGAGAGACAGTCGTTTAAGATGAATGAGAGTAGGGTGTCCGTAATGGCAAACAGAGGTCTTAAACGTTGTATATACGGGGAGAATGGTTCATTGGGTAAAGCACCGAAGGAAGAGGATTATGATACATTGACGTTGGACCAAATCCGCTCTTTCTATCAGCAATACTATGTTATCAATAACTGCCAATTCTTTTTGTCGGGAAATGCGGGTGATGAAGTTCGAGAAGCCTTGAATGCCCGTTTTGGTTCAGTTCGTTTTGTAGATGGATATCATAAAAAAGAACCCGAATATATCGTTGCTCCATCGACAGAAAAGAAGTTGTTTATGTCGAAGGAGGATAGTGTGCAATCTGCCATTTTTGTAGGTCGTCGGTTGTTTGATCTCACACATCCGGATTTTCATAAAGTCAGTGTTTTAAATACAATATTAGGAGGCTATTTTGGTAGCCGATTGATGTCGAACATACGAGAGGATAAGGGATATACCTACGGAATCAATTCCATCTTGCGAAGAACCTCTAAGGAGGTTTTGTCGGTGATTGCCACACAAGCCGCCAATCAATATGTACATCCATTGTTGGAGGAACTGTATAAAGAGATGGATCGCCTTTGCAATGAATTGGTTCCATTGGAAGAACTAGAGACCGTCAAAAACTATATGTTGGGTGATATTCTTCGCTCTGCGGATGGATCGTTTACTGTGGTGGATGCCTATATCGGTATGACATTGGAGCATTTGGAACTTCCAAAATTCTATCATGAAAAGACACTTGCCATTCAATCTGTCACTTCGGAGGAACTTCTTGAATTGGCAAAGAAGTATTTCCGAAAGGAGGATTATTACGAGGTTGTGGTAGGCAAGATTTAATCTGTTTCTCTATGTTGTCCAACCACATAGAGAGAAATTTTATAAAAAATCACTTGCAACAATAGAGTTTTTTCCTATATTTGGTTGTCCATTTATGGGTAAACTGTACAAATTTGCCATCTTATGTGGCTTTACATCAAAACTCTATGAGTATGTGTGTTCGAATTAAAATATGTATAATTGTTTCTTTCCTGACGAGTGTGTTTTTCTCTGTTGCTTATTCTGCAGAGAAATTGATCGTTGATCTAACAAACAACATTCGTCCTGTAACCCACTGCGCATCAGGTTCATTGTATGGTATGACGGAAACCTTGCCTGTTGATGTGAATGAATTGGTAGCTCCTTTGAAACCGAATTTGTTCTGTCAGCCACCCTCAGGGAAACCTGGTAACCAGCATGATTTTGGTGATGCTTTTCTTGTGGCAGAAAGATTGAGTGGAACAACAGCCAAGGTGCAGTTGCTTATGGCCGATTTGCTTCCTGGTTGGCCTTATCAATGGCCTGGACAAGAAAATTGGTTGGGCGAGGTGGAGAACGTCTTGAAAAGGCATGTCAATTCCGATTTGAAAAACATTGATAGTTATGTGATTTGGAATGAACCGAATGAAACATGGCGTGATGAGAATGGTGATTTCTTTGAAACGGTTTGGGAACCAACCTATCGCCTGATTCGTCGTTATGTTCCAGATACTAAAATTGTGGGCCCTGCTACATCGTTCTATAGTAGAGATATGTTTAAAAATTTTCTGACGCTTTGTCGAGATCATGATTGTCTTCCAGATTTGGTCTGTTGGCACCAATGGGGAAGTGGCGGATTTATACGTGCGGTGGAGGATTATTGTAGTCTGTTGAAAGAGTTAGAGATACAAGAGATTCCTCTTTGTATCAACGAATATAGTTGCAGCTCTGATTATGAGAAGAGAAAATATGAGGGATGTCCTGGCTATAGTGTTCCTTTTATAGCTAAATTCGAACGAAACAATGTGGAGTGTGCCACTATCTCATGGTGGTTCCCTGGATTGCCAGGACGCATGGGAAGTCTATTGACGGAGAGTAATGAACGAGGAGGAGGGTGGTGGCTCTATAAGTGGTATGGTGATATGTCCGGCTATATGGCAAAGGTGACACCTCCTAATGATAAAAGTGATGGATTGGATGGATTTGCTTCGGTGGATAAGAATAATAATCAAGCAAGTATCATACTCGGAGGAAATTATGTTGGGGATGTCAATGTAGTGTTCCCTAAAGTGCCTTCCTTTCTGCAGGGAACGGTCAATGTGCGATTGGAACGTGTCACATGGAAAGATAAGGATATTCCAGTGAAATCAACCGATTTGATATCAGAAAAGGAAATGGAAATCAAAGGAGATAGTTTCACAATTGCGGTAAAGGTGGAAAGTGAACTATACGCATATCGGATTACAATGACGGCCGTGGATGTTCCACAGACCCCTTATCAAAATATAATAGCCTCTATACCAGGTGTTATTGAAGCGGAAAATTATGATGTGGCAGGACAAGGATTCTCTTATTATGACAAGGATGCAGAGAATAAGGGCGAAGAGTATAGGGAGGATTGCGTGGATATTGTAAAGTCGGACAATGGGTATGCCATCGGTTATACGGAAAAGGATGAATGGTTGGAATATACTGTAAATGTGGAGAAAACGGATGATTATCTCATTTCTGCCTATGTATCTAATGGAGGTGAGTTGGATGGCTTTCAATTATATGTGGATGATAAGAAAATAACGGATGAATATACAATTGCACAAACCTCTGAAGATTGGAGTGTGTATAAGGAGATACGAGTGGGTGTTACTCGTCTGACTAAAGGTGAACATCTGTTGAAACTGCTTATTGTGGGTAGCTATGTGAATGTGGATTGGTTGAAATTTGAACCATACGATTTTGTTAAATCTTCTGATGTCTTGAATGCGGCAACCATCTTGTCGATGGAAAATGCACGTTTTTATGACCTTAAAGGCAATGAGATACAAAAAGAAGCATTGCAAAAAAACAGTGTTTATATAGTTGTTCTGTTTGATAGCAAGCAATCAGTTTTATTTGTGAATAAATAATCGTATTCAGATAAGAATCGGTACAATATAATGTAGAGAGGCACGGCCGTGCCTCTCTACATTATATTGTGCCTCTCTACATTGTGTAAAAAAAAGAGAAGAGGGGTGTATCCATCGATACACCCCCCTCCCTTCTTAATAGTGATGTTCCATTTTAGTTTGTTTCCATCTTATTTCTTTGTGAATCGTTTGATGATAGTTCCATTTTCACTCTCCATCACAAGGATGTATGCACCTTGTGTTAATGCAGAAACATTGATGGTGAACTCGGAACTGCTTACTTCGCCGCCCATCATGATTCTTCCTGAGATATCGGAAATGAAATAACTTGTAACATTCACAGATTCAGCTTTTACATTCAATGATGTCTCTGCCAAAGTTGGGTAAACTGATACAGAACCGTTCAAGACATCAGAATTGGAATCTACCGGAGTCAATTGAATGATGTAAGGATTGCTCAAAGTACCAAGTGTTGCATCATCAGCATACACAAGGTCTTGATCCAATACATATTCAAATCCGTTGTAGATCACTTTGATTTTCAACGCGTCAGCAGACTCTCCACCCATTACGGTAAGGAATGCCAAAGAGTTGTCATCCGTAGCGGCAGCTGCACGGCAGTTACCCTTCTCGTCGAAGATGCCTATCTGAACGTCATTAAGAACATCGTGGCCATCTTTTACTACTGCAACGATGGTCATGTTGCCAGAGTATGCAGTTTCATCGACAGTCTTGTAGACGGTTTCTGTGGTTGTCTTCTTAGAGATGAGTGATCTCAAAGAAGCGCTCTTAGCAGGATATTTGAATGTGCGTTTTTCACTAGCCACACTCTTGTACATATATCCCTTGCCAGGATTCAAAGCATCAAGAGTACCTACCCACTCGTAACCCTCGTAGTAAGCGAATCCGCTTTGACCTTTGACCATATCACCATCAACTGGGTTCAAATCAGCGAATGCTTCGTTCAATGACATGATGGCAGTGCTGTTGAATCCGATCCAGTTCCATCCAGACTTGATAGTTACTGATTCCTTGCTTGCGTTGATAGCCTCACCAGCCACTTGATAGTCGGTAGCAGTGTTCATCTGAACCTTGTACATAGAACCGATGTTAACCTTCTTCAAAGCACCTGAGAATTCATTGCCATTGGATTGAGAGAAGTTAGTCTTAGATTTCAAGATGTTAGTCTTGTTAGCAATGTCTCCGAAGACAGCATTGATAGAATCGTTAGATGGTTTAACATTCAACGAGATCCAGTTCCAACCCTTCTTCAAATCCAAATTCTGCTCTTGCATCTTGTTCGAAGAAAGAATGACAGGCTCTGTCATTGAACCGAACAATGCGTTGGAAGAGAACTTGATGTTAGAAGATGTGCTCAAAGTAGGGTATGTCACACCAGTGGAAGCATCCCAAGCTTTGAAGACAACCTTCTTGTTTGCATCAGTTGCGTTGCCATAGATGTCCAAAGAGACGAAGTAAGCATCGTAGCGAGAATAGTACTTAGGAGAAGCCACTCCTACGCAAGTGCCATTGATGAATGCTGCCACCAAGTCTTCTGTGTCAGTGCTATATTTGTCATCCAATTTCAATTGAGCGATTACACTCATTGAGTTCTCGAACTGAGAAGGATCGACGCTCCAGTTAGGTTTACCTGCGTTCACCTTCAAGTTGAGGGTGAATGGTACGTTGATACCCTCGTTACCAACAAGGTAAATCGTCTCTTCGTAAGAACCAGTTGGTACAGCGTCGCTAACTTGGAACTCGATAGTTTCAGATTTCAAAGCTGACAAAGAACCGCTGTTCTTGCTTGCAGTCAACCATGAAGGAAGGTTGTTGATAGACCAAGATTCAGTTGTAGCGCCTTGGTTAACAACAGAGACATTGAAGGAAGCCTCATCCTCAGTGTTCTTCTCCAATGAGATAGCGTCGTCACCCCAGATCAAACGATTTTGGTTGACGTATGCGCTCCAAGTAACAGGCAATGAGAAGTTGTTGTTCTCGTCGCGTACGTTCTTCACTGTGAAGTTAACTGTTGTACCTTCCAAACGACTAGGGTTCTCATTCAAAGAGATAACGATTGTTCTTTCAGAAGCAACGAAGTTGTAGCTCAACTTGCTCATGTTTGGTTTAGGTTGCAATGCAGGAGCAGAATTAGCTTTAGTTGATGAACCTTTTGCTTTTCCTACTGCATTTGCACTCATATCAGCCAAAGTAAGCTCAGATTTGGCAATACCTGCGTCGTATACAGTCTTTTCAAATGGATAGTAAGCTTCCAAACCAGCTTCGTCTCCATTCAATCGGATGTAACGGTTTTGGTCAATAGCTTTTGCATTGAAGGTAGCCAACCAGTAGCGAACCTCATCTACATCACCCTTGAAGTTGTCTTTGTAGTCGTATGTAGCGTAGCTTGAGCAATAGCGTTGAGCACCAATTGTCAATTCAGATGCCTGCAAAGCAGGAACCTTAGAAGATGCGATTTGTTTAACGATAGAACCATCCATGTAGATAGTAGTTGTACCGTTGCGCAATACATTCATTGCTACATGGTGCCATGCGTTATCAAGATAATTATTGGTAGAAAGAAGATTCTCCACACTATCAGTTAACAACGTCAAGTAACCATCTGCATTGAATTTCAATGCCACTTTTGTATTTGCACTCCAAAGAGTTGCGTTCTTTTGGTTTTCACCACGGAACCACATCTCCATCATGTAATCATCAGAACTCAAAGCTGTGCTGCGAGTGATGTCGAGTGATAAGTGTTTTTCACCATCAAGTTTCACTGCAAAGTTTGTATTGTTTAGATACCAACTGTCATCAGCCAATACCATGTTGCGGCTGCGTGCGATATCCTTAGCCACCTTGCCGTGACCTTCAGAGAACTTCCAGTAACCGATTAGATTCTCGGTAGAAGGAACTTTCGTGAAATGCATTTGGCTTTGAGCTAATGCGTTTGAACGATCGGTACCCCACAATGCTACCTCACTGATAGCACCACGGATTTTCTTACCGAATGACAAAGTACCCGTAGCTCCATACTTAGGAAGCTTCTTGCTTACCAACAATTTTTTCTGTTCATCATCGTATGCTACCAATGAGCTAACAGAAGAAGAATCATTGTCTACAGAGCAACACAACGTTAAGAAACACCATTTGTTGAATGGAATCTTAGCAGAAGAAGTTACCTTCTTGCCGTCAATGTTGACTGTCAATTTACCCTCATTGGATACAGAGACAGTGAAGTTCTCGTCTTTAGAAGAGTGGTTCAACAAAGTACCGCCAGAAGAAAGGTTCACCCACATGTCGATAGAGAATCCTTTGTTAGCAAGAACGATGCTTGCTTCTGTCTCAGCTGCATAATTTACAGTGCTATCCATCTTCAAAGCTACGTTGTGATCCACTTCAGCGTCGTTCAACACTGCTTCAACAATGAAATTGTCAGCGTTGGAGAGTAGACTGTTGCGGATATCCTCGTTGTAAGTAACGCTGATCTCGTCGCCGGCATCTAAGATACCGTCAGAAGGGTTAGGAATACCCAACACTTGTGGACGAGCCATGTCTTTGATCAATTCGATTGTCTCACTCTCGTTGGTAATGATGTCGCTTGCACCCTTCGCACATACAGAGATGGCGCGGAATTGATAAGTTTGATCATTGAACAAGTTAGAAGACATAGGGAAGGAGATAACCTGACGAGCTCCGTCAAGATCTTCTACCATCAATTTTTTAGCCAAGTTCCAATCGTTGTCACGCTCACCCTTGTATTGTAGACGGATTTCGTTGAAGTTCAAATAATCTTTCTCGAAATCTTTTACAATCAATTGAAGAGTGTCGCCAGTAGAACTGTTCATTGTTCTGTCATCAATTTGAAGAGTCAATGGAGAACAGCTAGGAACGAATTCAGCAGACAAGTAAATCGTGTCGGCGATATCATCCTGACAGTTAGAAGAAAGAACCACAGCGATGCTGTCATACTTCATGACATCCATACGAGATTGTTTGATCTGAAGGTTCTTGTGAGTGGTCTCCATAGCATTTACCAAGATCTGACGATCGGTAGCAAATGGAACACCATCGATAGACAAAGCAGCACCATTAGGGTTGGTCTCGTCTAATACTCTCATGATAAACCATACATCATCACCAGTTTCAGAGAGGTTGTCCAAATTCAATGTGTAGTTTGCAGAAGAACCGCTTGGTACATCTGTTGCAAATGGATTCTCTACAGTGATGCGAGGCATTTCAACCTGCATGGTTTTCTCGGAGATGATATGTTTACCTGGTTGATAGTATTTGGTCTTCACCTCATCTTCGTAAGGACAAGTTGTTTGTCCAGCACGGGTGTAGAAGATAGGACCGAAACCGTCACCTGCTTCATAAACATCGACAGTCAATGCGTCGCCATCCTCTTCAGCAAGAACATAACCCACATTTGTACAATGAGAAGTGGTGGTGTCGTTGCCCCAATCTTGTTGATAACCCTCTTTGAGTGTTACTTCTACGCCTACACCGAAGCGGTTGATGGCAACTCCAAATTCTGTACCTACTACAAGGTAAGCCTCTGCATGACTGGTTGTGGTCTCTGTTGTGTCTTTACAGGTCTCCACAGAATGTTCTATAGATGTTCCGGAGTCGAATGAATGATTGGTGATAGGAGAACCGCTTGCAATAGCTTTCACCTTCATTTCCTCATTTTTCTCTAGTTGCTTCTTCCAAGATTCAATCTGAGCATTACACCATACGATTGTATCAGAATAAGTCTTTTCAGGATTAGGAACAATCATGATATAACTTGGACCATGATCTTCATCTTTGCTTGCCTTGTCTCCCCAGACAGTTTTGTCTGTGTTTCTGGCACCTAAACGCTCGTCATTTTTGCTCATCTTTGTAATGTAGATAGGAGCATCGGTATTGTTAGGATAAGAATCATTGTATTCTGATTCTGGCACGTCTGTGATAAAGATTGAATTTCTGATCTTTTCGTAATTAGGGATCAATGTGTTTTCCACATAATTCTGAGAATATTTAAACGCAGTTGTGAAAGATTGACCTATACCTAATTCCTCTGTCATGTTAATTTCATAACCACCATTTGACGATGGGTGAGGTGCTACAGTTCTCTCCATACCGAAGATGTAGTTGGTTCCAGTACCGATAAAGACATCTCCATCTGCACCTACATAATCCGATCCGTCGGAAGTACTGATTGTCTCCGTCGTTGTCGTCGTTGTTGTGTAAGAGTGCTCGTTAGTGTAGCTTCCGTTGATTTCTGTACCTACAATCAAGTCACCTTTTGTCTCAACTTCGCTAATCACAACAAAACCGAGACCTGTTCCTACAGACATTCTTGTTCCCAAATGAGTTGTTGTCTTTATCTCATTTTGAGAGTCGAATGCTTTGGACATGTGATAGGTGTTGGAAACAGTTGTTCCTTTCTCTAGGTATGCAGAAGATGCAGATCCAGGAGGATCACGTAGAACGAAGGAAACCTTGTCTGGACCTCCAGTAACGAAGTTGTTACCAGATTGCAATCCACCCAATACGATACCTTTGAACTCGCCATTTTGATCCCATTGATATGTTGCACCTTCGTAGTTGTAGGTGATGTTCATACCCAATGTGTATGGCTCAACGATGTTTGGATAGGAAGCTTGGAACTTATACGTTGCCTTTCCTTCTTCGTTCAATGTTAATGCACCAGTACCTGTTTGTATGACGTCGCCATCAGAGAAGGCGTTACCTTCTTCGTCCTCTCCGTCGGAACCTGCTACGATTGTAGCTCCTAAATCATTTGCTATGTTTATCTCAGCTCCATACAAAGGAATCTTGGTCAATACGACATCACTATCTCTGTTCTCGTATGACTCGTATCCGTATAAATTATACGAATATTCGTTTAATTGAGTGAACAATGGATAGCCAAACGTATACTTGATTGTATCGTTGATTGTTTTGAACAATGCGATCGTATCCTTTGTGCCTTTTGCAGGATCTTTGTATACATATTTTACATCACCGAATGCACCTGATTTGTTATCAGCAGAAGTTACTTCCAAAACTGGATTTGAACGATAAATCAAATCTAATGCATACAGATATTTGAAGAATATTGTGTCAGATTCTCTTGCTAACGTATCCTCAGTCTCTACCAATGTCTTACTTGCAAACGGAATCATTTCGATGTTATCCGTAGAGAATGTGATTTCTGGATTATTGTCCACTTTCACACTCTTAACTTTGTAATCAACTGGTGGCAAAGAGACAGCAAACTCACCTGTTACAGGATCTGTATGAATAGTGATGATTCTTGCTTTTTCACCATCATCGTATTTGCCTGTTGTGACAACAGAGTTTACATATTTGGAAGGATTTCCAAATGTACGAATCTTTTCGGAGTCTAAGTTGAATTGAGGCTTTTCTCCAGCTGTCAATGTGATGGTTGCCTTTCCGATGGTAGCTTGACCTTCACCCAATCCGTGAGTTTTCTTGCTCTCTGGTATACCACCAGCCACACGACCCGTCAAAGTGACGAATGTAGAATCGAAGAATGTTAAACCAGATAGTTCAGAATCGAATGTGTGTTCTTCTAATGAATTAGAAGGGAAACGTCCGTCCTTTACGAATACGTGAGTTATACCATTCTCTTGCTTCTTTACTTGAATGTGGTGATCACCGATAGGAACACTGACAGTGAATGCACCATTCGCATCTGTAGCAATCAATTCTCCGTCTTTGCTGCAAACTGTTCCATCCACGTAGATGTTGGCACCTTCCACTGGATAGTTGGTGTTGTAGTAAGTGACTGTACCTGAAACTGGGAATGAAGAGATATCTTCAAAGTCCACTCCAGAATATACCAAAGAAGAAGCAGATACGAAACGTGTCGCATATTTAGGAGAAAACTTATGAATTCCAAATACTGGAGTAATCATATATGTAGTTCCATCTCCTTCGAAAGGAATACCATTAATTGTGTAGTTACCCATTGAGTCAGTGACGCCAAAGATGCTTAATTGATCTTTCGTTGGAATGTTTATAGATGTGACTTTGCTACCAACTGATATCTGACCATGATTGTTATTTGTTACGCCAGAAGTCTTAGAGTAGTCGTATGCTCTCTTTTGGTTTTGAATACCTTCATCCAATGGCCAATACAATACCAATTTAGGTTCTGTGCCCGACAAGGTTCTGTTGTAATTAGACAAAATCTCATCATCGCTCAATTCTTTGTCAGCAAAAATTCTGACCTCATCCAAATAACCTTGGAATATCTCTGAGTTGTTTACGGATTTACCAAACAACAATGGATTGAGTGTGGTGTCGTTGATATTGACGAAATTGATGGCGTCAATCTTCTTTGTCGCTTTGGTAATCTCACCATACTCATCTGTTAAACGCACTGTTAGTTGATTCTTTCCATCGTAGCTGAATGTTAAATGAGAGAATTCATTAGCCTTGATGAGAACAGATGTTTTTTGTAATTTGATAGTGTCCTTGTATGGACCTGCCACAGCTACAGAATATTCGTTTGTATTGTTTGGTTCCAAATACAATCCAAAGTTGTGATATGATTGAATCAATGGAATTGTATCCACAGTTTTTCTACCAGTGTCACTAATTGATGCGTCTGGTCTAACGTACATCTGTATCGTCCATGGCTTGTTAAAGTATTCTTCACCTTGTTTTTTAGTTAAAGGTAATTGGATACCTTGACTTGCACCATTTACGCGAAGTGAATAGAACTGCTGAATATCATTGTTGCTGTTCTTTTCAACTGATACTTTCACATCGCTAACAGCTGTTCCTGTACCGTATGCTACACGACCAGAGATAACACCCAAAGCACGACAGAATCCATCGTCTGTTACTTCAATAGGCTCAGTCTCCAATCCTGTTTCAGAACAGATGTAAGAAGATGCTACTTTATACTCGTAATATTTACCAGGTAGGGCAGTGTTGTCGTCAAACGCATACACTGTAGCGGTACCAGAAGTAGTATGAAGTTTTACCCATGCATCTGTTGAGTTTAGATCTCGACGATACACTACATATTTTGTTTCACTCGTACCTGTTTGTTGTGCATCCCAGTTCAATTTTACGGTATTGGAATAAGTACCCTTGGTAGCCTCTAAGGAGATAACCTGAGATTGGGTCGTTAATTGACCTGACTTCGTCGTGTCACTCGAATACTCCAAACCAGAAGGATACTTCATGTCTGGGAACAATGATGAAACAACTACTTTGTAGAAGTAAGTTGCACAACCACTTGATACTTTATAGTCATCATACGTGTTTACAGAACTGCTCACCTTTGCGATTTCAACGAACTTGCCATTCTTGCCTTCCTTTCTGAAGATTTTAAACTCATGAGTCTTAGAATCTTGGAAGTCGTCTGCATCCCAATTTAGTGTAATATGATCGTCATAACTCTTAATGTCTAAATTGATGATGAAAGAACGTTGAATGTTTGAAGTGACAATGATGTATCGATCCAAGAAAAGACGTGCCAGTTCGTTCCATGTCTTAGGAACAAATTGGAATAAATAGGTGTAATCCACGTCATATAACAGGTCTTCACTGTTGTCAATATAAGATGTCTCCTTCCCATTTGTTTCGCTATTCAACGGAGGATAAGGATAATCGACAGTGTCTTTTGGTCCTTCTTCCGTTTTATATCGGTAAATATACCAAACACCGTCGATTCCTCTTGTGTTATCGTTGCTCCATGAAAGTTTGTTGTCTCTCTTCCACACCTCAGGAATGACAGATAATGAAGATATGAAGGATGGCTTATATTTAAAGTTCCCGTTCCCGCAGCGTTGATCATTCTGAACATTTCCTGCGATATCCCTTACACCAAAGTTTGAACCTGTAACTTCCAATTTAGAAACTTCCGCATTTCCAGTCAGTTTAGTTTTGAAGGAAAGTGCATTGGTTCCTGCTCCCGATACATATTCCATATCTCCAATGTTTGTATGAATGATGTAGGAAGTCTGATTTTGGGTAAAGTTAACAATCTCATCGAAGCAGATTGTAGCATATAGTTCATCACCCGTTGAATATGCGTGTGCAGTATTACAACTTAATGCTCTTGCTGATGGAGCTTGTCCATCTAAAAAGTAACATTCAACATACAGATAGTCTACATGGGTATTGTCACTGCTACTTCCATGATTTTCCCATTCTGTCCTTACATATCGGTTACTTCCACATTGTTCCCAAAGATACCCCCCTGGCTCATATCGATGAGCATTACCAGCGTCTTCATACTCAAAATGATGAACTTGTTGATCGCCTAAGAATATCCATGCATTCATCCATCCATGATCTATATATCTAGTGGAAAAATCCAAACGGAATTTATACCACCATTCTGTTTGTCCTGTTGCTACACGATAACGTTGCTCTTCATAACTTGTCATGTCGGAAAGATAACATCCAAAATAGTCTCTGTGAGAATCAGTCCACAAAAAATAACTTGTTAGAAGTTTCCATCTGGAACCACTGTTGTGACTGGTATAAGAAAACTTGTTACCAATTGTTTTCTTTACAATCACAGGGTCGCAGAAGGAGTTCCATGCTTCGAAATAGTACTCTCTGTCGACGTTACCATAAGCGTAGATAGATTCTCCAGCGTCTTTCTCGGCGACTTCTACACTTTTTGTTTTTTCTCCCTTCGCAAAATACAATCTTCCCGATTGATGCGTGAAGTTTTGACCACCAACTGCCGAACCATCCAATGTTCGGTAGTTAACATACGTTGATGCAGATGCATCTGCTCTTGTGATGGTGAATGTGGATCCTTCGCACGTCACAGAGGTGACTTCGTCACTCTTTGCCGCCCATGAGGATATGCTTGCGCCGAATATCATCAGCAAAAGCAAACGAACTCTCACCATTCGAGTTGTGTTTTGTTTTCTCATTTTACTATGATAATTAAATTAAATGTTTGTCGTTGCAAAATTAAGATGTGACGGTTGGGGCGAATTGTCATTTTAAAAAAACATTCTTGTCAATTTTACAATATTCTATGACATTTTCGCAATTTCGTTTGTCTGTTTGTTTTTTAGGGAATCTTCGTGTATTCGTTTGTTTGTGGGGGTTGTGGGGTGAAATTTGTTTGTATTTTGCGTATTTGTCATAAAAAATCAGATGAAAAAATGCGATTGAAATTTTTATCTTTTATCACAATGAAAAACAAACTATTTTATGTAATTTTGTAAAACTAAAATGTGAGTGATAGAAATAAATAAACTTAGAATTTGACATGTTCGTAGAAATTGGATTTATTGCAACAATACTTGTTGGTTTAATAAATGGTGTTCGACTTGTTGTAGATAAAAACGTTCAACAGGCTACGTATGCTAAATATAAAACTACTTGTCGACTTATTGCGTTTGCTTGTGTCGGATTAGCAATTGGAAATGTTGCACATATTCTCAGAAATGGATTGGTGTATGCTCCTATTGAGGTCTGTTCTATTATTTCCTTAATGATTTCGTCTACTCAGTCGGTTCTGATCACCGCATCTTTGATTATGCTGTATACCAGCAAAAATTTTGTGGTGAAAAAACACATCATACATCTTATTCCATTGATTCTGCTCACGGTGGCCTATTTCATAGCCATTCAATTCCAAGAGAATCAGAAATCGACTAATATATCCGAATTCATGGATGCTGTGCATTATAATGTGCCTTCAGCTATCCGATTTGCTTATTTTGTGTTTTATATTCTCCAATTGATTGTTCTTACAATTGGTTTTTTCAGAGAAAGAAGTCACTACATAGAACACGCTATTCCCGCTATAGCAACAGCCTCTAAGGTCGTTCGCTTGGAGTGGGTTAAGATCGCTTTTCTTACGGCATTGCTGGAGGGCGTTCTCGCAATTAGTATTATGATATTCCCTTCGTATACGACTGAGGTGATATTTCGTATTGTGACCTTCTTGTTCTATCTTGTGTTCCCTATCTATTATATCAACTATAGTAAGACCTATAGCCGTATCAAGGAAATGCTCGACAATTCAACCCTCGATACCAAGAAGGATGATGAAGAAGAGGATGGTATGGATCAGATATTAACCCGTCTCGTTTTGCAAAATAATGAGTTGTTCAAGAAGTGTGAGGAGTATGTCGTGAATGGGAAGTGCTATCTGAATCCTGATCTTAGAGTCGATTCGTTAGTGACAGAACTGGGTACGAATCGAACATATTTGGCGAATGCCATTAAACAAAACACAGGTCAGACCATTGGTGAGTTCGTCTTGTTTTATCGCTTAAAGCATGCGCAGGAGATGCTGAGAGATGAACAATACAAGAAAACGAAAATCGAAGAAATAGCCATCCTTTCAGGCTTCAAATCGTTGCGTACTTTTTATCGTAATTTTAAAAACACATTTGGACTTACTCCAGAGGAGTATCGTAAGCAATAATCAATTGTGATTCATTGCGAAAGACGTTTGATATTCTCAATTTTTGGTGTGTTGATATCTTCGCCTATGGAAAATCTACGAATAATTGCCAAAATGTTATAATATTAAGGATTTATAAATATATTTGTGAATTCTGCTTTTCGTTTATTGTCGGTCAGGGGGATTGACAAGGGCGAAGCTGTGAAGAGTTAAGAGTTAAGAGTTAAGAGTTAAGAATTAAGCTTTCCTCAAGGACAGTGCTTATAAGCCTGAAAGGCTTAAACTAATATAGCCCATGGACAACGCCTTGGGTTGTGGTTGGGGAGTGCGTATCCCTAATTATGCGTACGTCCTGAGCCCAGAATGGGCGAACACATCACAGGCAGGGGTGTCAACCCCTGTTGGGGTGTCAATCCCTGTGTGGAACGAGATGGACGGTATTGGAACCCCGAGGGGGTGAAACGAAATGATGTTACTCCAAATATCATCACAGATTAAAACCATTTTATCATTATAAATTAAATGAGTCGGAACGTTCTTCTCTACATCGTATTATTGTTCTGCTTCCAGCAAGTGATGGCAGAACCCATTCGATTCAGTTATGACGCGAAGAGGGACACCTTGACCTTCACGGGAGAGGGAACTCTGGAACAGAAGCATGTGAAACAAGCGTTGGCGAAATATCCTCGCACAAAGATTGTCTATGTGGGAGGAAATGTCTCCTCCGTTGGATATGAGGCGTTCAATGGTTGTAATAATGTAGAGGCCATTATATTTTCACCATCCGTTTTGGGAAGTGGATATGCTGCTATTTGTAATTGTAAGAAATTGTCAAAAGTGGTGCTTCCTGATAATTGCAAAGTCATATCATGTTTCATATCCAATTGTCCCAATGTAGAATCCTTTGTTGTTCCTGATTCTGTTAGCGTAATAAAAAATTTGTCAAGCAATTGCCCTTTTAAGTCTTTACATATAGGGAAAAATGTTCGAGAAATTATTGGTGATTACGGAATTCGTTCGAAACGCCTTGCTTCCATTACGGTCACGCCAGGCAATAAGCTTTTTTTCTCGCAGAATGGTGTGCTTTATACCTATTATCAGGGAAGTAGTGTCTATGTAGAAGATAGTTGTTTCAAATCCAAATTAATAAACGAGACAACTATTGTCAAATATCCTCCAGCAAAAGAGGGAAATAGGTTTGTTATTCCTCCGTATGTGATGGATGTTGAAGGAAATGCATTTGATGGTTGCCAATTCGATACGCTTGTTTTCCCAGAAACGATAAAAAAAGTGTTTGGCCATGCTGTCTCTCGGTGTCCCAATCTCCGATGTGTCGAGATGCATTGGCAGGATCCGAATGAAGTGTTCAGGTATCCACAGCCATTTGACGAGATTAACACATCTAAGATTACGTTAAAAGTACCTAAAGGCACAAAGGATCTCTACATCGATTTGTTTAACACCCGAATGGGGTATCAATTTAAGGTGGAGGAGGATAGCTCATTTCATGCGCAAGATAATGATGCGTCGATAAGGGGAAAACGCACAGATATGATTATACTCAATGCGCAGGATTTTCGAGTGTCGTTCCAAGATGATGATAGTCTCCGTATTGTTTTAAGTGATTCTGTGGCTGAGAGACTAGTAAAAGATCCATTATCTGTTGTGTTGAAATTCGAAATGAATGGTACTTATAAGATGGCGAGAGGATATAGTATAGAAAATGCTATGCTCCCTATGCTCGCTTGTCCGTATAGTGATTACTATTGGTATGTTGTTGGAGGTCGTTTATTATTGTTTGAAAATGAGCTCGTCTTAAAATCAATTTATAAAATTAAATGAATAGAAAAGTTTTTCTCTACATCGTATTATTGTTCTGCTTCCAGCAAGTGATGGCAGAACCCATTCGATACAGTTATGACGCGAAGAGGGACTCCTTGACCTTCACGGGAGAGGGAACTCTGGAACAGAAGCATGTGAAACAAGCATTGGCGAAATATCCTCGCACAAAGATTGTCTATGTGGGAGGAAATGTCTCCTCCGTTGGATATGAGGCGTTCAATGGTTGTAATAATGTGGAGACCATTATATTTTCACCATCCGTTTTGGGAAGTGGATATGCTGCTATTCGTAATTGTAAGAAGTTGTCTAAAGTGGTGCTTCCTGAAAATTATAAGAATATTTCTTGCTTCCTTTCGAATTGTCCTAATTTGGAGTCCTTTGTTGTTCCTGATTCCGTTAAAGGGATAAAGGAATTATCTGGCGATTGTCCATTTAGAAAATTACATATAGGTCAGAATCTTATACATACTGTTGGTGATTACGGAATTCGTTCGAAACGCCTTGCTTCCATTACGGTCTCGCCAGGCAATAAGCTTTTTTTCTCGCAGGATGAAGTGCTTTATAAGTATTATCGGGTAATGACTTACTCAAGATCATGTGACAGTATAAAAGAGATAACTATTGTCAAATATCCTCCAGCAAAAGAGGGAAATAGGTTTGTTATTCCTCCGTATGTGATGTATGTTGAAGAAAATGCATTTGATGGTTGCCAATTCGATACGCTTGTTTTCCCTGAATCGATAAAAAAAGTGTTTGACTATGCTGTCACTTGGTGTCCCAATCTCCGATGTATCGAGATGCATTGGCAGGATCCGAATGAAGTGTTCAGGTATCCACAGCCATTTGACGAGATTAACACATCTAAGATTACGTTAAAAGTACCTAAAGGCACAAAGGATCTCTACATCGATTTGTTTAACACTCGAAGGGGGTATCAATTTAGGGTGGAGGAGGATAGCTCATTTCATGCGCAAGAGAATGATGCGTTGAAAGGAATAAAAGCCTACAAAGATACGATTCTTGATGCACAGAATTTGGCTTTGCCTCGTAATAAGGAAGATATTGAGTATGATAAGACTATTCGCCTAATTTTTGATTATAATAGTGTGGAACATGAGTTTGTGGCGGCTAAAAATGGAACTGAGATCGCAAAACGTGTATATGCTATTTTGTACAATACAGATGATACGCTAATATCCAAGGAGAGAAAAATGGATCTCCTGCACAGGATGATATTACTGGAATGCTTTGCAGTAAGGGCGTATAGAGATATGTTGGACTTTGATAAGAATTTTGATATGCTAGCAAAGCACCCCGAATATTGTATTCCTCTTATGTGTGGCTACTATGCAAATATGGAACAATACGAATTCATTGACATTGATTCTTTTGAAAATAATATAGATGAATTTGTACCTCCTTCCTATGTGCCATATTATCGTCAATATTTACAAATTGTGAGAATGAAAAGAGCAGGGAAAAAATTCCCTGATAAAGAAAGCCCTTTTTATGCGCTTATGTTACAACTGGCAAAAGAAAGAAAACTAAATATTTTAAATAATCATGAAGTGAATTTAGAAAACGGATATTTTTGGTTGTGGTAATTTAAGGAGGATGGTTAGTCTTATGCACAGGAGAATGTGACGTGTGGAATTAAGAGTTAAGAATTAAGAGTTAAGAGTTAAGAATTAAGCTTCCCTCAAGGACAGTGCTTATAAGCCTGAAAGGCCTAAACAGATATAGTCCATGGGCACTGCCCTGGGTCGAGGTTGAGGAGTGCGTATCATAAATAACGATCTATATGAAAGATAAACACACATTGTTAATCGTTTTAGGATGGCTACTGACGCTTTTCCTTTGTGCTAGTTGTAATACGAACAACGAAAACGCATCCATTGAGGAGGAGCGTAATTCCATAGCCGTTTTCTTGTTTTCTATGGATTCTGTTCCTGTTCATTATGTGGTTCTAAACACATTGGACAAAGGGGAATATCGTTATATGACTTGGTATGAAATCGGTATGGATGGTGAACGGAAGCAACCATACAGGTATCGATTTTGTATAAATAAAGATACGTTGTTTGCCAGTATTAAATATCAGGATGATACCATTCGTAAGATTTTGATGGTCCGTGACTCGTTAACACATCACTTTACGCCTCTTGTCTTGGACGAGAAGGGTGATTCAATCCCATATGATTCACTTGAGCATTATTATGAACATTCTGATCGTGTACCACCTCCTCCAGGTAATGACTTTGTCACAAAATTCAGGGGAAAACAAGTTATCACGTTGAATGGGCAACCGTATGAAGCATATCGGTTCGATAAAAAAGATGTTGATGCCTTGTCCTATTCTCATGTGGAAAAAATATATTTTGATTTCCTGTTCAATATTCTTGCCGTAGAATGGATGGATGATGAGAACGCAAACATACCATATAATGGTTTAATTAATAGAAGTTGTATAATCGATTATGATGGGACATCTTCAATGATACTATTGGATTCGGTCCCGGAGGTGGTGAAAAGCGTTGTTGATTCTTTATCCATGAAGAGATGAAATACATACATGGCACGTTCTGTCGTTGATGTTTAAATATACTTGAATATGATGAGATTAGTGAAAATGTTAATGCGAAAGTATGTGAAACCTGTATTGGTGGTTTCAATGTTTCAACTCCTTCCTTGGTATATGGCTCTTGCGCAAGAACAGGAGGATATGGATTCAATGTCGGATGACGAATCTGAATTTATAGACCCTTATGTGGTTAGCGACTACCAATATATGGATCGAAATGATATAACGGATGTTACATTGTCGGATTCATTGTTGCTGATTGGAGTGTCTGCTTTTCATGGATGTCGGAATCTTATGGATGTGGTGATTCCCAATGGATGCGAGGAGATTATGGACAGTGCGTTTTATGGTTGTAGATCTTTGAACACGATTGAAATACCATCTTCAGTGTTTTATGTGGGGAGAAACGCCTTCCCTAAGAATGCTGTGCTGATAGTTAAGAAGAAGTCACTCGCGGAGAAATATGCGAAGAAGTTTGGCCTGACCTATTCGTATAAGCGTGGACAACAGCAATATATCGGCGGAAAGAAGATTGAAGATATGACTTTGGATGTGTCGAAAGACAATGATAATGAGGATCTGAGCGAAATCTCTTTTGGACAATATAGATGGCGAAATGACATAAAGAGGATTATATTCCCCGACTCGTTGTTTAGTATTGGTTATTGTGCTTTTCAGGGTTGCAATAATCTTGCTGATGTGACGATTCCTGATGGTTGTGAAAGAATCTACGATTATGCTTTCGAAGGGTGTCCCTCCTTGAGGACAATAAAGATTCCATCATCGGTGAAATATATAGGACCCGATGCTTTCCCTTTGGATGTCACCTTGTTAGTAGAGAAGGGCTCGTATGCGGAACAGTATGCGAGGAATAATGGCATCGATTTCAATATCAAACGTCGACAACTCAGGAAGGTTATCGGTCCGATTTTAAGAACGCAGTGGAATCAGCCGATGGATTATTTCTATCAAAAAGACAAGTATGGCGAGGACCGTAATAATGATGGAGTATGTCATGCCATCGCATTAGGACAGATATTTAATCATCTCGGACTGAATGTCTATGGCGATCGTAGTTACGCCACATCCGATCACGTGTACTATGGGGATTTTGACCAAAACAGAGCTGATATGAATGCCTTGCCTGCGTATGTGGAGCGTAATCCAGCCTTGAATAAGGATTTTTATCAGTACATTGAGAACCTGGCGATAGCCTCAGAACATGGGTGGAGCAATGAGGAGGAGGTGCAAGAGATCGGTTATACGATAGAACAGCACGTCCCTGTCATGACCAAACTCCACTATATGAGGTCGGAGGGTAAGGTGAATTTAGAAAAAATTATTCGAAAAAATCTGAAAAAGAATAATCCAGTATATGCAAGTGGAACGGGGCATGCTGTTGTAATAGATGGTATAAGAGAGAAAAATGGATACACGGAGGTGCATATTAATTTTGGATGGGGAGGTTATGCTAACAGATGGACTCCCGTGCACTCTTCTGTTCGCATCAGAGATGCTGTTAAAAACTGGTATTTTCGTGTTGAACGCATCTATGAGATGACACCCCTTAGCAAGAAAAAATTGAAGGAGTGGAAGCCTTTTCGTCTGACACAAAATCAATTGGACGCTATGAAAAATGAAACTAGGGCCACTGCGGAACTGCGTAATGGCACTTTGTATATTCCAGAAGGAACGTGTGCTATTCCTCCATATCATAAAAAATTTGAGAAGGATACTACAATTAAGCACATCTCTTTACCTTCCACATTGCAGTCTCTTTATAAAAGTTTCATTGATCTCTCGAATGTGGAGGAATTGTACATACCGCGGCATGTAAGGTACATGCATTTGGCATTTTTCAAAAACATGAAAAATTTGAAGAAGTTGTATTATGATTCCGAAGAAGAGGCGACATGCTATGGTCCTTTATTTAGAGGGTGTAATAAATTGAAGACGATAGAGTTTGGCCCTAATGTCAAGTGCGTTCCAAAGTATATGCTTGATGAGAATGTCTTGGTGAAACATATAATATGGTCGGAAAGCATCGAACGTATTGGTTATGCTGCTTTTTATCATGCGCATGTGAAGGAGATAGAATTGCCCTCCAGTGTGAAAAAGATAGATGACTTCGCCTTCCAAAGCATTTATTTGAAGACCATTACAATTCCTAATTCAGTGCAAAGCATAGGAAAACATTGTTTTTCGGAAAAAACGACGATTAGGTGTAGAAAAGATTCGTATGCGTATAAATGGGCTAAGAGACATAAGATGACAATTGAAATCATTCAGTAGAGTTAAGAATTAAGAGTTAAGAGTTAGGTGATTATCAGGGAATGGTGCGTAATGATGAACCTGTGGGGAATGAGCTTGTAGGGGCGAATAGCATTCGCCCATGTTGCCATAAAAGATTATCAAGGAATAGCGCGTAATGATGAACCCGTGGGGAATGAACCTGTAGGGGCGAATAGCATTCGCCCATGTTGCTTAAAGGAATGCCAAAATTCCATGAATTTTGTTATGGTACCCACAAAAATTTTTTAGGTTAATTGAAATTTTTATTTTTGCAAAAAAGAAACGTTATGGGTATATACTATGAAGCATAAAAGAACAATCATTTTAATTTTGTCCCTTCTTTTTGTTTTCAACAATGTGTTTTCTGAAAATGACACTCAGGAGGGAAATCCAGTATTGGATTTGTCAATTGAGTCGGACGATATAGATATTTATACAGTTTACGATGGACAATACAAGAGAAGGTCATACATAAAGAAGGTTATCTTCCATGATTCCCTGTTACTTATTGGTGTTTCTGCGTTTCAATGGTGTGATGGGCTTACGGATTTGGTAATACCCGATCGATGCGAGGACATTCAGGATAAAGCTTTCTATGGCTGCAAGTCGTTGAAGTCTGTTAAATTGTCAAGCTCTTTGAAGGTTATTGGGGAGGAGGCTTTTCGAGAATGTGAGAGTCTTACAGATTTGGTTATTCCCTATGGCTGCAAGTACATCCTTGATGGTGCCTTTTTTGGCTGCAAGTCATTGAAAACAATTACTATACCTCCTTCTGTGGTTTATATAGAGAAGGGCAGTATACCCATGGAAACGAAATTAATCGTTGCAAAAAAATCTGTGGCGGAAGAGTATGCGATTGCAATGGGTATGTCGTATACGTATGATCGTAATCAGAAGAATGACAGTGGCACTCTGAAGTATGAAACGGCGCTGGATTTAACTGGAAAGAAAATAGAAGAGATTGATGATTATCAATATAATGGTCGACGTGAAATTAGGAGTCTTAAACTCCCCAACTCGTTGAAAAAAATAGGTCGTTCGGCTTTTAAGAACTGTGCAAGTGTTACAGATATAGTCATACCTAATAGTTGCGATACGATTCTTGATGAGGCTTTTGCCGGTTGTTCGTCTTTACGGACGGTCAAATTGCCCAGTTCACTGAAAACCATAGGACCAAGATCATTTGAAAATTGTAATAGCCTTGTAAGTGTAACGATTCCTAATGGTTGTAAGGAAATCCAAGACGAAGCATTTAGTAGATGTGTTTCTTTGCAAACGGTTCAGATACCTGCGTCTGTGAAAGATATAGGAACGAATATGTATGTACATTGTTTCCCTACGGATGTGCTTTTAATTGTTGAAAGGGGCTCGTATGCGGAGCGATATGCCCAAAAGATGCAGTACAGTTATGTCTATAGTCGTGATCAAATTAAGAATTCCATCGGCCCCATTTTAAAAACACATTGGAATCAACCGCTTGATTATTTTTATTCACCAGAGAAATATGGGTTTGGAGAATACTACGAATGGGATCCGGAAGATGGTATATGTTATATCATCTCCTACGCTCAAATATTCTATCATTTGGGATTGAAAGTGTCTGGTGCTCGTAGTTATGCCACGTCCGACCATGTGTATTATAAGGATTTTGACGAGAATAAAGTGAATATGAAACAATTACCTGCATACTTTGGACATAATAGTTATGAAAACACTGAGTTAATCGAGTATATAGAGAATCTGGCGATTGCTTGTGAACATCCATGGAGAAAAGAACATCAAAGGGATGAAATATCGACATCTTTAGAAGAACATGTTCCTTTTCAATACAAAGGATATCCTGTGAATTGGAAAAATAAAGTGGAAATCGAAAATCTAATACGGAAAAAATTGGAGAAAAATATCCCATTGTATGCGGGGTTGAAGGACTTTCACCATGCTGTGGTGATAGATGGAATTAGGGTGAGAAATGGAGAGACAGAAGTTCACCTTAATTTTGGGTGGGGAGGACGAGACAATAGGTGGACGCCATTGCTGAAAAACGTTACTTTTCGCAGCGAGAAGACGAAAGGGAATTTGATCATTAATCCAGAAACATGGGAGTTGGAAGAGATGAAAACTGATATAAGTATGAAGTTTTCTGGAGTTGAATACATATATGAAATATTGCCTCTGAATGAAAAAGAGATGAAAGAATGGAAACCGTATCGTCTGACATCGGAACAGAAAAGCGCCATAGAAAAAGAAAAAAGACATACGGCGGAAATGAGCAATGATACATTGTATATTCCCGAGGGCACGAATGTGATACAGAAGTATAATCATAAATTTGTTGAAAATCATTCAATTAAGCACATTTCTCTTCCTTCTACATTAAGAGTGCTTGATTTTCGTTTCATAAACGTAACGAATGTGGAGGAGTTGTATATTCCACCACAGGTGGAGAAAATTTATCCAAGTGTTTTGGAGAAGATGAAAAATCTAAAGAAGGTATATTGTAAAAAGGATTCGTATGCTTACCAATGGGCAACGGATAATCATCTTAACATCGAAATTGTCCCATGATTTAACAGGTGCAGAATCTGTTTTTGCCATTCATTTGTGGAATGTCGAGTGAGGTTTTTCGATATTTTCGAAAAATGTCTTTGAAAATAAGTATTTCATTTGTATATTTGGCGACCATATTTATTACATTTACATCAACACAAACAAAGAGATAGACTTATGAAAAAGAGATTTATTATTACGTTTTTGTCGAGTTTTTGGCTTAGCATGGCTTCTTTTGCTGGCACACCGGATAATATGAATGTTTGGTTGAAAAACGGTGACAAACAAGTTTTTAGTATTGGTGATGTGGATAGCGTCACTTTTGGTGTCAATCCGTTAGGGGATTTCAAACCATTGAGTGAATGGACTTTCTTGCCAGTAAACACAGCGCCGTCTCCTTTGGCATTTACTAGTGAGCAGAAAGAATATGTTCGTACAGGAAATGAATTTGCAAAAAAATCTTTTTCAATCTTGTCGGAAAAGAAGGCTGAAGAGAATTTATTCTATTCACCCATCAGTTTGCAGATTGCACTTGGATTGTGTGCCAATGGCGCATCTGAAAAAGGCTCGAGAGAAATAGCAGAGGTGTTAGGATTTAGTGGGGATAGCCTTGTTGCAGATATGAATAAATTTTACAACCATATCATACTTTCGCTTAACTCTCCGATTGATAGTGTTATTCTCAAGGTTAATAATGCTGTTTGGCCTGTATATGGTGCTCAGGTATTGCCACCATTCCTCGATGTGGCTCGTAAAGAATACTATGCTACGGTGCGTCATTTGGATTATGTTCATGCTCCTTCCGCTTCAAAAGACACAATTGATGCATGGGCTGCGTTGATGACCAACGATTGTATTAAAGAATTAAGCTTCTTTATCGATGATGCTACTACTCTTGTTATCAACAACGCATGTTATTTCAAGGGTGCCTGGAATGTGGAAATTAGAGAGGAAATGACAAAGAAGGACACCTTCAAGACCATAACAGGAGAAAAGCAAATTGTTGATATGATGCATACATACGATCAGTATGGATATACTCAGACAGACGATTACCAGATGGTTGAGCTTGTCTATGGAAATGGAGGAGAGGACTTTAGATTATCCAACAAAGGAATGGGTACTTATAGCATGTTGTTAGTATTGCCTGCAGAAGGAAAAGATTTGGATGCAGTATTCAATGCCATCAAATGGGATAGCATCTCATTGCGCCGTTATGATCTGGATTTGAAGTTCCCTAGATATGGTATCAAATCAGCTCTGGGACTTAAGGATGTGCTTCTAGAATTGGGTGTGAATGAAATTTTCAGTAGCTATCCTAATGCTATCAGCATTTCTTCCTTCGTTACAGATGTAGTACAAGATACCTACATCAAGGTGAATGAGGAGGGTACGGAAGCTGCTGCTGTTACATCTATTGTTGCAGCAGGGGGCGCGTCGGTACTTGAACATGCTGAGATGAAGGTCAATCGTCCATTTGCATTCGTTATTAGAGAAAAGACAACTGGCATGTTGCTTTTCATGGGTAAGGTGACGAAGGTGGAAGACGTAAATAAAGAGGAATAATAAAATCGAGTTTTATACGTTTAGTATATTGAGAAGGCGAGTCCGTTGCTTTGACTCGCCTTTTTCTTGTGTTAATACAACAATAGTTGATTTTAAAACTAATTTTAGCCTGATTGTTTGCTTCTTTGGTATAAAAGAAGTAAATTTGTATAGGTGAAGTTCTATAAAATCACCATTTGTATTATTTCGTGAAAAGTATCTGAAAACAACATTTATTTATACGTAACCATGAACACTTGTTATAGACTTATAGTCCTATTTTCTTGTTTTCTTCTTACTAACTTCTGTGGGTGGTCAGCCGACTATCTTTGCTTTACGGCAGAGCAGGCAAATTCAACTGTGAGGTATCAGAATAGAAATGATAACAATCCAGACATGAAATACTCCTTTAATGGGGAGGATTGGACTGATTGGGCTCCAAATGTACGAATAACGTTGGCGAATGTTGGTGACTATGTTTATGTCAAAGGAAATAACCCAGATGGATTTTCTTATGATGATACTTATGGTGATGCGGGAGGAAAAGGATATACCTTTTTCAGTATGACAGGAAGCATTGCGGCTTCGGGTAGCGTGATGAGTTTGGTTGATGAGACAGGTGAGTCTTCTGTGATTCCAAACCCTTATTGTTTCTCAGAATTGTTCTATGGTTGTACAGCGCTCACGAGTGCACCAAAGGTGCCTGCTACGGAGTTGAAACACTCATGCTATGCATTAATGTTTCATGGTTGTAAAAATCTAACCAAAGCGCCGGAACTGCCTGCCACTACAATGAAGACTCATTGTTATGCAAGTATGTTTTATCAATGTGAGAAGTTAGAGAAAGCCCCTGAATTGCCAGCGTTGACATTGGCGCAGGCATGTTATGCAAGTATGTTTTATAAATGTACAAGTTTAAAAAAAGCTCCGGGTTTGCCTGCAGTGGCACTAATGAATAAATGCTACTTAAATATGTTTGCTGATTGTGAGAGCCTTATAGAAGCACCAGAGTTGCCTGCTACGAATTTAGTCTCGTCGTGTTATGATCAGATGTTCAATGGATGTATCAATTTGAAGTATATCAAGGTGGGTGTTATGTCTTTGGATAATTCCATTAATGCGACATCAGATTGGGTAGAAGGAGTAGATGGTGAGGGTGTCATCATCTTCCCTTGTGGCAGTAGATACAACAAGCATGGAATATCAGAAGCTCCGACAAACTTTTCGATTGTAGGTTCTCCAATAATAATCTTCCAAAATTCAGATGGTAAGATATGGAAAACAGATACCATCAAGTGCGATGAAAAACCTGATGATGGAGATATAGATCCTTACTTGGATGATGATCATCCTTTTCTGGGGTGGGATAAACAAATTGAACCTATTTCGGAACCTGGCGTCTATTATTATACGGCTATATATGGGGGAACAACATCTCCCATATATACGGATTATCTCTGTTTCACGGCAGAAGAGGACGGATCACAATTTTGGTATGAAAATGTAAGGGACAATAGTCCTGATATTGAATATTCCTTAGATGAAACGAAATGGTATAAATTGAATGAAAAAGAGGTGGTGACACTGGAGGATGCAGGTGATAAGGTATACCTTCGTGGATTCAATGAGGCAGGTTTCTCTTTTGGAACTCATGATTATACTTATTTTGAGATGACGGGGCGTATAGCTGCAAGTGGTAGTGTGATGAGTTTGATTGATGGAGCGGGTATGACGAATGTCATTCCTTCTGATTCCTGTTTCTACAGTTTGTTTGAATACTGTGAATCATTAACACAAGCCCCGAAGCTCCCAGCTCTCAGTTTGACTAAGGGATGTTATATGCAAATGTTTCAGGAATGTGTCAATCTGACTAAAGCACCTGAACTTCCTGCAACGACGTTAGCTCCTAATTGTTATGAAGATCTTTTTTACGGATGTTCGAGCTTGCTTGAATCTCCGGAATTGCCTTCGAATATAATGGAGAGTCGCTGTTATTTCCGCATGTTTCAGAATTGTACCAGTCTGAAGACAGCACCTATATTGTCATCTGTGACGTTAGCTGAAAGTTGTTATTCAAATATGTTTTATGGGTGTAAGAGTCTTGTTGTAGCTCCGAATTTGCCGGCAAAAATTCTGAAAGAAAAATGCTATTACGCCATGTTTGGACAATGTGAAAGTCTTAACTATGCTCCCGCATTGCCAGCGGAAAAGTTGGAACCGTATTGTTATGCTTACATGTTCACAAAATGCACTAGCTTGGAGAAGGCTCCGATGTTGCCTGCTACTGAGTGGGCTGATTTCTGTTATTGGTATATGTTCGATGGCTGTACGAGTTTGAATTATATGGAGGTGGCAGTCAATTCTTTGGATATTGTACCAAGAGCTACAGAACGATGGGTGAGCAATGTGGATGGACCCGGTCTTTTTGTCTTCCCTTGTGGTAGTAAGTACGACAAACATGGAGTTTCTGAGGTGCCAATCAACTTTGAGATTAAATCATCTCCAATTATCGTCTTCCAAAACCCTGATAATACGGAGTTGTGGCGAGATACCATCGGTTGTGATGTGAAGGCGGAATATAAAGGTGTTGAGCCACCTTACTGGAAAGAAGGATTTGTATTTAAAAAATGGGATAAAGAACTAACTATCCATGAGGAACCAGGTGTGTATTATTATACCGCTGAGTATGAATCAACGGATCCTTCGAAAGGAGATTGGCTCTGTTTTACTGCCGAAGATGTAGATTGTTATTTCTTCTATAGAAACCAAGGAGACAATAACCCGAATGTGCAATATTCTACGGATGAAGGTGAAACATGGCAAGATTTGGAAGCAAATGTTACGGTTACGTTCAGAAATGTGGGTGACAGAATCTATGTTAGAGGAAATAATCCGAATGGATTCTCTCAAGGCGACAATGTATATACTTATATTGGATTAGGAGGTTCTGTTTCCGCTTCGGGTACTGTGATGAGTTTGATTGATGGAACAGGAAGAACTACTGAGATTCCGAATAAATCATGCTTCCACGGTTTGTTTATGCATTGTTCCGCTCTTACGCGAGCACCTAAGTTGACGGCTCTTACTTTGAAAGACAATTGTTATGAAAACATGTTCGCTAATTGTATGGGACTGACCTCTACTCCAGAATTGCCTGCTACGAATTTGGCTACGGAGTGTTATAATGGTATGTTCATGAACTGTAGAAACATTGTGTCGACGGTTAAGGTTTTGCCTGCGACCCAATTAGCGGATGCATGCTATGCGAATATGTATTTTAATTGTTCGTCTTTGATATCGGCTCCAGCTTTGCCTGCATTAGATTTGACAGAAACCTGTTATGGTTCTATGTTTTATGGATGTAGTTCTCTTGTGGAGGCACCTACATTGGCTTCGACGAATTTGGCTGATGGTTGTTACGGTGCTATGTTTGGCCAATGTGAAAGTTTGGAAGAGGCTCCTGCATTACCTGCTATGAACCTTTCTCCTTCTTGTTATTACGGAATGTTTTGGGGATGCACGAATTTGCGTGTTGCGCCAGAGTTGCCAGCCACTGTTTTGAAGCCGAGCTGTTATGCAGAGATGTTCTTGGGTTGTAAAAGTCTGTCTGTGGCACCTGAGTTGCCTGCAACAGAGTTAGTGTCGGAATGTTATCTTATGATGTTCTACGCTTGTGAAAACTTGTTCCGCATCAAAGTGGGAGTCATGTCGTTGGATAATGATTTGGATGCAACGAACAATTGGGTGGCTTATATAGATGGACCAGGACTTTTTGAATTCCCTTGTGGTAGCAAATACGACAAACATGGTGAGTCGGAAGTGCCAACCAATTTTGATATTAAAGCATCTCCAATTATCATCTTCCAAAATCCGGATGGTACAGAGCTATGGCGTGATACTATTGGTTGTGATGTGAAAGCAGAATATAGAGGCGTACAGCCTCCTTATTGGAAGGATGGATATGAGTTTAAAAAATGGGATAAGGAACTAACAGTCCATGAGATACCTGACGTTTATTATTACGTTGCTATATATGAATCAACATCTTCTTCGCAAAAAGGTAATTGGCTCTGTTTTACTGCTGAGGAGGCTGGAGCCTATGTCTCTTATGAGAATATGTTTGAAAATAAACCTGATATGCAATATTCCATAGATGGAGGTGAAAATTGGTTTAAGTGGGAACCCGATGCACAGATTACATTGGCAAATGTAGGAGATAAAGTCTATGTTCGGGGAAATAACCCGACAGGATTCTCTCATGGTTCACTGCAACTCACCCGTTTTGTAACGAAAGGAAAATTAGCAGCTAGTGGTAGCGTGATGAGTCTGATTGATGAAACAGGAGAAACTCAGGTGATACCAAATGACTATTGTTTTTATCAATTGTTTGAAAGAACCTCTATTACAACTGCTCCAGAATTGCCTGCTCTTTCTTTGAAAGGATATTGCTATTACTTTATGTTTAATTATTGTCTTGATCTTATAACTGCACCAGAATTGCCAGCTACACGATTGGCTGAGTCTTGCTATTTTGGCATGTTTGAATATTGTAAGAATTTGACCACCATTCCTGATATTTTACCTGCCACAAATTTGGAAGAGGATTGTTATGCACACATGTTCCAAGTTTATGAATCTCTCACGTATGCTCCCGAATTGCCAGCTACGACGTTGAAAGATGAGTGTTATTTATCGATGTTCCTTGGCTGCAAATCTCTTACTAAAGCACCTGAATTGCCTGCTGTGAATTTGGCAAAAAGATGCTATTTGGCTATGTTCGGTGAATGTAGTAGCCTTGAAAAAGCACCCGAATTGCCTGCTACGAATTTGACTTACGAATGTTACTCTGATATGTTTTATAAATGTTCCAGTCTAAATTATATCAAAGTTGGCGTTCTCACTTTGGATAATGATGTTTATGCGACCTCTAATTGGGTCTCTGACATATATAATCAAGGTACCTTTATCTTCCCATGTGGTAGTAAGTATGACAAGCATGGAGATTCAGAAGTGCCATATGATTTTAAGATTATCAGTTCACCTATCGTGATTTTCCAAAACCCTGATAGTGTAGAGCTTTATCGAGATACGATTCCTTGTGATGTAGTGCCTGTCTATCGAGGGGTTGACCCACCTTATTGGAAGGATGGTTATGAGTTCACTGGTTGGGATAAGGAACTGACAGTACATCCTGAACCTGACACTTTTTACTATACTGCAACTTATCGAGAGTTGGGACCTCTTAATCTTGACAATATACTTTGCTTTACGGCGGAAGAGTCCAACTCAACTGTACAATATTTTGATTTAGGTAATTATGGTCCTAATGTAGAATTTTCTACCGATAGTGGAAAAACGTGGAATGCTTTGGAATCAGGAGTGGAAGTGCTATTAGAAAACAAAGGAGATAAAGCATACTTTAGAGGAAATAATCCAAATGGTTTTTCTTTAAGTTATGAAGAATATACTGAGTTTGATTTTAGGGGTCGTATATCAGCTTCTGGAAGTGTGATGAGTCTGATTGATCAGAAGGGGGAAACGACAGAGATTCCGAATGATTATTGTTTCAATCGATTATTCATAGGTCAAACAAGCCTTGTTCAAGCACCAGAATTGCCTGCGACAAAACTGACAGGACATTGTTACGAAGATATGTTCTTTAATTGTTCCAATTTAATAAATGGACCGAAAATTATACCAGCCACCAAAATGGAGGAAGCTTCATGTAATGGTATGTTCGAAAAATGTAGCAGTCTTCGAGAAGCACCTGAGTTGCCAGCCACAACGCTTGCTCATAGTTGTTACTTCCGCATGTTTTATGGTTGTGTAAGTATGGAAAGAGCTCCATCGTTGCCAGCATTGAAAATGACGCCATTATGTTACAAGGAAATGTTTTATGGTTGCAAATTTGAGGAAGCTCCCGTACTGCCAGCCACCTTATTGGCACTAGATTGCTATGCAGGTATGTTCTCTAATTCTATGATAGAATCCATCGAGTTGCCTGCAACGAAGTTAGAGGAGGAGTGTTATCGTGAAATGTTCCAAAACTGTGAACGTCTCAACTATATCAAAGTGGGTGTTATGACCCTGGACAATGATTTCAATGCAACGAGTGATTGGGTTGATGGAGTGGAAGAAAATGGTGTTTTCGTTTTCCCATGCGGCAGCAAATATGATAAGCATGGAGTATCAGAAGTGCCTGATAACTTTGTAATAGTTGCTTCTCCAATTGTGGTATTCCAGAATCCTGATGGAGAGGAACTTTATCGAGATACGATTGGTTGCGATGTGGTGGCAGAGTATATAGGAGAAACACCTACCATGGGAGATGGTTCTATCTTCAAAGGATGGGATAAGGAACTGACGATACATGAGGTGCCTGACACATACTATTATACTGCTGAGTATGAAGAGACCCAGCCAGTTTCTGGTAATTGGCTTTGCTTTACGGCAGAGAAGACTAATTCTATAATTTCTTATCGAAACGCAGGGGGAAATTCTCCAGATGTTCAATACTCTGCAGATGAAGGAAAAACATGGCAAACATGGGCTGAGAATGAAGCTTTGATCTTAAAGAATGTAGGTGATAAAATTTATGTAAGAGGAAATAATCCAGATGGCTTCTCTCACATGGCGAATTTACAAAAATCGGACGGTGAGGAAACAGGTCAGTATACAAATTTTAAAATGTCGGGAGAAATAGCGGCCAGTGGTAGTGTGATGAGTCTGATTGATGGAAAGGGAGAATCTCTCGTCATACCTTGTGATTTCTGCTTTGCTCATTTGTTTGATGGACAAAGAAATTCTCAGATGCAAGAGGATATTATGACAACTGCGCTTACAAAAGCACCGGAACTGCCAGCTACCACGTTGACCAAGGGATGTTATTTAGATATGTTTGGTACTTGTAGCTTGTTGAAGGAAGCTCCTGTCTTACCAGCCACGGAGTTGGCTTCTGCATGTTATCTCTCTATGTTCAATAATTGTAACAGTTTGGAAGTTGCTCCAGCATTGCCATCAACGAAACTGTCGGAGCATTGCTACGAAGGAATGTTCGCTAATAGTGGTGTTTCTGTAGCTCCAGAATTGCCGGCAACGGAATTGGCGGATTCTTGCTATTGGGGTATGTTCCTTTTCTGTAAGAATCTGGAATCGGCTCCCGAACTGCTTGCCACAGAGTTGAAACCAGGATGCTATTATAGAATGTTCGTAGGATGTAGTAACCTGAATTACATCAAGGTGGGAGTTATGACGTTGGATAATGATTTTGATGCTACGAAAGATTGGGTTGCTGGAGTGAATGGTCCGGGTACCTTCATCTTCCCTTGTGGTAGCAAATATGATAAACATGGAAGCTCGGAAGTGCCGGAGAATTTTAAAATCATCAGTTCGCCAGTTGTCGTATTCCAAAATCTAAATGGAGAGGAGTTGTATCGTGACACGATAGCATGTGATGTGGTAGCAGAATATAAGGGTGAAACACCAACTTATGGAGAAGGACTTGTCTTCAAAGGATGGGATAAGGAACTGACGGTACATCCAGAACCGGATACGTTCTATTATACGGCAGTGTATGAAGAAGAACAAGCACCTATTACGGATGTTAGCAAATGTCTATGCTTTACGGCTGAGGAAGCAGAGTCTGAAGTGATTGTGGGGATTGGAAGTTTAAAACCGGATGTGCAGTATTCTGTTGACGAAGGTAAAACGTGGCAGATATTGTCGGGAAATGAAATGGTGCTGCTTTCGAATGTGGGAGACAAGGTCTATTTTAGAGGATTCAATCCTAATGGCTTCTCGGGTGTTGATGGCATTCCTTCTCATTTTATAATGAAAGGCTCTATTGCGGCCAGCGGTAGCGTGATGAGTCTGATTGATGGAGTAGGGGAATCGACAGTCATTCCGAATGATGAGTGCTTTAGTCTTTTGTTTGCAGGGTGTAGTTCTCTCACGCGGGCACCTGAATTAACCGCTACAGTTTTGAGTAAAAATTGTTATTCTGCTATGTTCTCAGACTGTGTCAATTTGACACAGGCACCCAAATTGCCAGCGACAACTATGATGGAAGGTTGTTATAGTGAAATGTTTCTAAGATGTACAGGATTGACACAGGCACCCGAATTACCATCTACAACTTTAGCAGAATATTGTTATTGGTGTATGTTTAATGGATGTGCAAATTTGGTAGTTGCACCCAAATTGCCAGCAACTGTTTTGAAGGAAAATTGTTATGGCTCTATGTTTATGAGTTGTACAAGTTTGACACAGGCACCTGAGTTGCCAGCTAAGACTATGGCGAAAAATTGTTATCGAAGCATGTTTGTATCATGTACTAGTTTGACGAAAGCCCCCGATTTGCCAGCGACTGAATTGGCTGAAGGATGTTATATGCGGATGTTTGCAGCATGTGACAATTTGAATTATATCAAAGTGGGTGTGATGACTCTGGATAATGATTTTGATGCTACGAAGGAGTGGTTTCTTAGGGTGAATGGTCCGGGTACCTTTATCTTCCCTTGCGGTAGTAAATACGACAAACATGGAGAGTCTGAAGTACCAATGAACTTTAAGATTATCAGTTCTCCGATTGTTATCTTCCAAAATCCGGACGGAGAAGAATTGTATCGTGACACAATCGGTTGTGATGTCGTTCCAGAGTACAGAGGTGAGACTCCAAATAAGGAAGGTTATTATTTTAGAGGATGGGACAAAGAACTGACCATCCATGAATTACCTGATGTTTATTACTATACTGCAGTATATGAGGAGAAAGAAAATGAACTGCTCCATTTGACAGTGGACGATGAACTTTACCTTGTTTTGCCTGGCGGAAGTGAGAACATCGGTTATGAACTATTGGAGGGCGGAGGCTCACGCTACGAGATATGGTACAATGGAGTGAAGATTAGTGATGGAGTGGTGACGAATGACAGCATTGTTTTGCTGAATTGTCCTGCAGAACTCTCTCCAGGCTCTTATGAGGCAACCTTGGTGATGTATGATGAGAATGACGGACATGCGTCCAGCGATTTTGAATTTAACGTCATGTTGCCAGATGATAAGGAAAACAGTTATTATGTGAAGGCGTGGAACGATGTGGTGATTTGTCGCAACGGCGATGGCATCTTCCAATCATACATGTGGTATAAGGATAGAAAGAAACAAGAAAACAGTTCTTACCAGTATTATAATGATAAAACACTTTTGAACGGCGAATACATGGTTTATGTATGTGATGTTTATGGCAAGTGTTACTTCATAGAACCAACTTCGTTCCAGATAGAAGAGGCAGAATATGCGGTTTCTGCATATCCAAATGTTGTGGATAGAGGTACAGACTTCATTATCACAGTGTCGGGTGTGGATGAGTCTCACTTGAATGATGCTCGTATCGTAATCTATCGCTCAGATGGTGTGGTGGCTCGCATCATAGATGAGGTGGAGATGGAGAATGAGATGCATTTAGGTTTGGGTGAATATGTAATCGTATTGACCGTGAGTGATGGTAAGAATGCGAATTGTAAGGTATTGATAAAATAGAGGGAAAAATTATGAATAGATTATTTAAACGTTTGATGTGGACTGCCGTGGCACTGTTGCCACAATTGGCTCCAGCACAGGACAAATTGTTCAACATCTCTCTTGGTGGGGGAATGGAGATATTGAGTTATACACCGGAGATAGGTAAACCAAAGCCTGGTGGAGGTGTATTGTTCGAATGGCAGTATCAGCAGTTCTTTTTGAAGAATCTTGGATATGGAGTAGGTGTTGGTTTATCTTATTTTACAGCCAACTACTATATCAACGAGACGATAGAGAAACAGATCGTAGATGAGACGGATGCGGGTATCCCTTATACACTCCGCACCATCTTCAATGATTTCAATGAGAAGCAACAGACCTTCCAATTGGAGGTTCCTGTGGGACTCTACGGAAAGTTCGAAATGAATTCCCGTACGCATTTCATCATTGGCGCAGGTCCCAAAGTGGCATTTCCTCTCGTCTCCAAATATAAATATTCGAGAGGTTCGGTAGAGACCAGAGCCTATTTCGGTGGAGATATCGATGCAGAACTTTCGGAGATACCACATCATGGACTACATAAACAGGATGCCAACGGACGAAATGATATAGATCGAAATATAGTGCTGCTCTCCATCTTCGGAGATATGATGTGGACCTACAGCATCAATAATTCATGCTTGTTGCACATGGGACTCTATTTCTCGTATGGCATCACCGATATGGTGTCGCACCATGAAGCTACCATGGGTATCAGTCAGAAAAGTATCTTGAATAGCAGTTTGACAGAGAAAATTGTTCCCATCTGTATAGGAGCTAAGGTAGGTGTTTCCCTCCCATTGAAGAAGGGTGGTAAACGATTCGCTTCAGACGGATGGTGATGAAATGATATAAGGGGAAATAAAAATATTTAGTTATTTGTGATGAGTTCTATTATTCCAAAATTCCATGAAATGAATTTATAGACTTCATCTTGATAAGGGATTGTAAATTTAGAATGAAAATGAAAAACATTTGTAGAATAAACACACTATTGCTATTCCTTTTTCTCTTTTGTTATGGGGGAATGGCAGCTAATTATTTGTGTTTCACGGCAGAAGAGGACAATTCTGGTGTGTGGTATGTGAATGGAGTGGGGAATAAACCTAATGTGCAATACTCTTTAAATGGTGTGGATTGGACTGATTGGTCTGCTGACACTCGTGTTACGTTGGCGAAAAAAGGCGATAAGGTCTATGTTCGTGGAAATAATCCGGATGGATTTTCTCATGAAAGTCCAGATACTGCAGAACCCGATTATCATAAGAAAAAATGTTCTAGGTTTGGTGTGTTTGGACTTGTCGCTGCCTCTGGTAGTGTGATGAGTTTAATTGACGGAGAAGGAATATCAACTGTCATCCCTTGTGATCATTGTTTCTCTTATTTGTTCTATATGAACGAACCCCTTACGACAGCTCCTGAATTACCAGCTCTTGAACTGAAGCCTTCTTGTTATAATTGTATGTTCAGCGGATGTGATAATTTAAGGGAAGCCCCTAAATTACCTGCTACTGAGATGGCTGATTTCTGTTATGGAAATATGTTTTCATATTGTTCAAGCCTGACCGTTGCTCCTGAATTGCCTGCTACTAAGTTAGAAAATTCGTGTTATACAAACATGCTTGCAGGTACAGGTATTACGGAAGCTCCTGAATTACCTGCCACTGAACTGAAGTATTATTGCTATAGTAGTATGTTTGCCCACTGTAAAAAATTGATTAAAGCACCAGAGTTGCCAGCGACGGTGATGGCAAATTATTCTTATCGGAGTATGTTCGATGGTTGTATAAGTCTGACAGAAGCACCAGAACTGCCTGCCACTACATTGGCAAGAGGGTGTTATGAAGATATGTTCTCTGCTTGTTCCAACTTAAATTATATCAAGGTGGGTCTCATGACATTGGACAATAATTTTGATGCAACGATGGAATGGGTCTCTGGCGTGGATGGAAAGGGCGTCTTTATCTTCCCTTGTGGTAGCAAATATGACAGACATGGAAAGTCGGCCGTGCCTACGAACTTTACAATTATCGGTTCTCCAATTGTTGTTTTCCAAAATTCAGATGGAGAGGAATTGTATCGTGATACGATTGGTTGTGATGTGATGCCTGAGTATAAAGGTGAGCCACCAACCAATGGAGAGGGTCAAGTTTTCAAAGGATGGAATCCTGAGTTGACAATTCATGAAACTCCAGGTATCTACTATTATACGGCTGTTTATGATGATGTAACTTCGGTGGAGGGTAAATGGCTATGCTTCACAGCAGAAGAGGCAGGCTCTACAATATCGTACAGGAACGTAGGTAACGATCCTGATGTGCAATACTCTTCTGATGGAACTACTTGGTTACCATTGAAGGAAGGGGAGACGATAACGCTGGAAAAAGAGGCCGACAAGGTCTATATAAAAGGAGATAACCCAAATGGATTTTCGAAGAATGCCAATAGTTATACTCGTTTTGTTATGACCGGAACAATTGCAGCATCTGGTAGTGTGATGAGTTTGATTGATGGTGAAGGTCTCGTTTCTAAAATTCCATCCACTTGCTGTTTCTTGGATTTGTTCTTGTACTGTAATTCCCTTACAAAAGCACCAGAATTAACAGCTACAGTGTTGAATGATAGCTGTTATTGGTCTATGTTCGATAATTGTACGAACTTGAAGGAGGCTCCTATCTTGCCTGTCACGGATTTGACGCCATATTGTTATGCGAAGATGTTCTATAAATGTACGAGTATAACAACTGCACCTGAATTGCCTGCCACGGCGATAACGGAAGGTTGTTATAGAAATATGTTCTATCAATGTACGAATTTGACGGAGGCTCCTGAATTACCAGCCACTAAATTGGCAAAAAAATGTTATGCCCACATGTTCGGTTTGTGTGAAAAGTTAGAGAAGGCTCCAGAACTTCTTGCCGATGAATTGAAGGAAGAATGCTATATTGGCATGTTTGAAAAATGTTCAAAGGTGAATTACATGAAGGTGGGTGTCATGACGTTGGATAATAATTTTGATGCGACAAAAGATTGGGTTGCCGGCATCGATGGAAAGGGCGTCTTTGTCTTCCCGTGTGGTAGCAAATATGATAAGCATGGCGTTTCTGAGGTGCCAGAAAACTTTACCATCATCAGTTCTCCAATTGTTGTCTTCCAAAATCAAGACGGAACAGAACTGTATCGTGACACGATCGGTTGTGATGTGATGCCTGAGTATAGAGGTGAGCCACCAACCAATGGAGAGGGTCAAGTTTTCAAAGGATGGGACCCTGAGTTGACAATTCATGATACTCCAGACACCTACTATTATACGGCTGTTTATGATGATGTAACTTCGGTGGAGGGTAAATGGCTATGCTTCACAGCAGAAGAGGCTGGCTCGAAAGTGTGGTATGTGAATGGCGCAGATAATAATCCTAAAGTACAATATTCTTTTAATGGCATAGCTTGGATTGATTGGCCTGCGGACTCTCTTGTTACGTTGGCAGACATAGACGATAAGGTCTACGTCCGTGGAGATAATCCAGATGGCTTTTCTCATGATAATTCATCTAATGATGCGAATGGACCAGGAACGACCAACTCTCGCTTCAAAATGTCGGGTCGTATTGCAGCCAGTGGTAGTGTGATGAGCTTGATAGATGGGGTGGGTATCTCTACCAAAATCCCATGTGCCTACTGTTTCTCTGATCTGTTCCGTGACTGTGTTTCCCTCACGAAAGCACCAGAGTTGCCTGCCACTGAGTTGGCTCCGAATTGCTATGCGTTGATGTTCCAGAAATGTACCAACTTGACTAACGCACCCGAACTGCCTGCTACAGAGTTGGCTGCTAGATGTTATATAAGCATGTTCCTCAATTGCTCAAGTTTGACAGATGTACCAGCATCGTTGCCTGCCACTAAGATGGAGACAGGTAGCTGTTGGGGTATGTTTGCGTACTGTTCAAAATTGATTAAATCGCCAGAGTTGTCAGCTACAGAATTGGCACCGAGATGTTATAATTCTATGTTCATAGGTTGCGAAAGTCTAGCTGAAGCTCCGAAATTGGTTGCTACAGAGTTGGCAGACTCTTGTTATTACAAAATGTTCAGTGGCTGTACCAGTTTGGTTAAGGCTCCTGAGTTGCCAGCTGATTCGTGGAAGAAAGGATGTTATTCGGAAATGTTCAGTGGCTGTACTAGTTTGAATTATATCAAGATGGATGTCTTGACGTTGGATAATGATTTAGATGCAACAAAAAATTGGGTTGATGGTATCGATGGAGAGGGAGTCTTTGTCTTCCCGTGTGGCAGCAAATATGATAAGCATGGCGTTTCTGAGGTGCCAGAAAACTTTACCATCATCAGTTCTCCAATTGTTGTCTTCCAAAATCAAGACGGAACAGAACTGTATCGTGACACGATCGGTTGCGATGTGATGCCTGAGTATAAGGGTGAGACTCCAACCAATGGAGAGGGACAAGTTTTTAAAGGATGGGACCCTGAGTTGACAATTCATGAAACTCCAGACACCTACTATTATACGGCTGTTTATGATGAGACAACTCCAGAAGTAGGCGATTGGCTTTGCTTTACGGCTGAGAAGGAAAAGTCAACTGTGAAATTCTATAATATAGGAAATAATAGAGTTAATGTGGAATTTTCCATTGATGGTGGTAGAACATGGAATACTTTGAATTCTGGAGTCGATGTGATGTTAGAAAACATAGGGGATAAAGTATATATAAGAGGAAACAATCCAAATGGTTTTTCGTCCAGTGAATCAGAATATAGTGTGTTTGATTTGACAGGTAGTGTTGCGGCCTCTGGTAGTGTGATGAGTTTAATTGACCAAAAAGGAGAGACAACAGAGATTCCGAATGAATATTGTTTCTGTCGATTATTCTTAGGTGAATCGAGTCTTGTGCAAGCACCAGAAGTGCCTGCGACAAAATTGAAAGGACATTGTTATGAATCTATGTTTTATAATTGTACCAATTTGGTAAAAGCACCGAAAATCATACCTGCCACCACATTGGAAGAATCTTGTTGTGAGAGTATGTTCGGTTTATGTGAAAATCTTCTTGATGCACCTGAGTTGCCAGCCACAACACTTGCTGAAAATTGTTACAATAACATGTTTTATTATTGTAGCAGTTTGGAAAAAGCACCAGAATTGCCAGCTCTTGCATTAGAGAAATCATGTTACAATGGAATGTTTGGCGCTTGTGAAAGTTTAATTCAAGCACCAGAATTGCCAGCTACCACCTTGGCAGAATCGTGTTATCGTGGCATGTTTTATGACTGTTGGAATTTATCAGAAACACCAAAATTGCCAGCAACGAAGTTAGCAAAATCTTGCTACGAAGAAATGTTTTTAAAATGTTTATCGTTAGATGAAATTTCAGAATTGCCAGCTACAGAGTTGGCCCCGTCTTGTTATGAGAGAATGTTTTCCAATTGTGGTAGTATAGAAGAAACCCCTATATTACCAGCTACAACTTTGGCAAGTAGATGTTATGCCTATATGTTCGAAAAAACTTCATTGAGTGAATTTCCTAAATTACCTGCGACGGAGTTGGTTGACTATTGCTATGCAGGAATGTTCAAAGATGGAGTTGCTTCTATGAAGTCATCTGTCGAGTTACCTGCTACAGAGTTGGTGCAAGGTTGTTATGAGGAGATGTTTGAAAACTTTCGCTCCTTGGATACCATCAAAGTGGGTGTTCTATCTTTGGATAATATTTTCGATGCAACAACGAACTGGGTGGATGGCATTAATAATGAGGGTACTTTCATCTTTCCATGCGGTAGTAAGTATGATAAACACGGCGCATCTGAAGTGCCAGAGAACTTTACCATCATCAGTTCTCCAATCGTAGTGTTCCAAAATCCAGATGGAGAGGAACTGTATCGTGACACGATTGGTTGCGATGTGTTGCCTGAGTATAAGGGTGATACACCAACCTATGGAGAAGGACAAGTCTTCAAAGGATGGGAGCCGGAGTTGACAGCTCATGACACACCAGACACCTACTATTATATGGCTGTTTATGATGAGACGACTCCGGAAGTGGGCAATTGGCTTTGTTTTACGGCTGATGAGGCAAACTCCGTAGTGCAATATCTAAATGTTGGAAGCAATAACCCGAATGTGATGTACTCTATAGATGGAGGGAAAACATGGGAGGCATTGCAGGAAAGTGTTGAAGTGAAATTGGAAAAAATAGGAGATAAGGTTTATTTAAAAGGTAATAATCCAACAGGTTTCTCGCAAGGAAAAATTGATTATACACATATTAAGACGACAGGAAGAGTCTTTGTGTCAGGAAGTGTTATGAGTCTGATTGATGAAGAGGGCGTTTCTACTGAGATACCTAATGATTATTGTTTTTATCATTTGTTTGCCGATTCACCTGCATTGATTAAAGCACCAGAATTGCCAGCTACGGAGTTAAAGAAATCTTGTTATGAAGGAATGTTCCAAGAGTGTACTTCTTTAGAAAGTGTCCCTGTACTACCTGCGACTACGCTGGCTGATCGGTGTTATAAAAATATGTTTTTGTCTTGTCACATGATAAAAGAAACGCCTGAGTTGCCTGCTACTACATTGGCAAAAGAGTGTTACTCTCACATGTTTTCATCTTGTAAAGAGGTGAAAAAAGCACCTCTGTTGCCTGCAACTGTAATGGCAGATTCTTGCTATTCGGGCATGTTTATTGGTTGCTATGGTCTGTCTGTAGCACCTACATTGCCTGCAGTTCATTTGGCGAAGGGTTGTTATAATGGTATGTTTGAGGGTTGTTGGAATTTAGAGGAAGCTCCAGCATTACCAGCTACCGAGTTGGCGGTGTCTTGTTATGAGGAAATGTTTAAAGGATGTGGAAGTTTGACGAAGGCTCCGGTATTGCCAGCTACTGTTATGAAAGATTATTGTTATGCTTCTATGTTCTCAGACTGTATAAGTTTACTTGAAGCGCCAGAATTACCAGCCACTATATTGGCAGATGCTTGTTACGAAGAAATGTTTATAGGATGTGAAAAGTTGACGGAAGCACCAGAATTGCCAGCTACTTCTTTGGTACGTGAGTGTTATATGGATATGTTTGCTAGTTGTATTAACATAACATATATCAAAGTGGGTGTTCTATCTTTGGATAATTTTTTCGAAGCAACAACAAACTGGGTGGAGGGCATTGATAATGAGGGTACTTTCATTTTCCCATGCGGTAGTAAATATGATAAACATGGAGTTTCTGAAGTGCCAGAGAATTTTAAAATCATCAGTTCTCCAATCGTAGTGTTCCAAAATCCTGATGGAGAGGAATTGTATCGAGATACGATTGGTTGCGATGTGTTACCTGTGTATAAAGGTGAGACGCCAACTTACGGAGAAGACCAAGTCTTCAAAGGGTGGGAGCCAGAGTTGACTATTCATGAGATTCCGGACACTTACTACTATACGGCAGTGTATGAAGAACAGATGCCTATCTCGGATGTTAGCAAGTGCCTTTGCTTTACGGCAGAGGAAGCAGGATCTGAGATTTGGTATTCGATTTGGAGTCAAGATAATCCGGATTTGCAATATTCTGTTGATGAGGGAAGGACATGGCAGACTCAGAGATTGTCTGATTATAAGAAAGTAGTCCTTGAGAATGTTGGAGATAAGATCTATTTCAGAGGATTCAATCCAGATGGCCTTCCGGGTAAATTTTGCTTTCAAACGGATGGGACTATAAAAGCCAGTGGAAGTGTAATGAGTTTGATTGATGGCATAGGTGTTACTAAAACGATTCCTAATAAAGGTTGTTTTGCGAATTTGTTTTCTAACTGTAATGGTCTGATACAAGCCCCCGAATTGCCTGCTACAACTTTGACAGATAGTTGTTATTCGAGCATGTTCCACAATTGTGATAGACTGACAGTGGCACCAGAATTGCCTGCGACAGAATTGGCTAAAAAATGTTATTTACACATGTTCGATGCCTGTGATAAACTGACTGAGGCACCCAAATTACCTGCCATGGAATTAGCAGATAATTGTTATTCATATATGTTTAGAGGATGTACAAGTCTGACTAAGGCACCCGAATTGCCAGCGACAAAATTGGCTGATGCATGTTATTCTTATATGTTTCAGAAATGTACGAATTTGATACAAGCCCCTGAATTGCCAGCTACAGTTATGAAGGACTTTTGTTATGATGGTATGTTTTATGGATGTGAAAGCTTGACTGTTGCCCCTGAATTGCCAGCTACAGAATTAGCTTATGTGTGTTACATAAATATGTTTTATGAATGTACGAATTTGATTCAAGCTCCCGAATTGCCAGCCACAGAATTAAAGAGTGGCTGCTATTATGGTATGTTTGAAAAATGTAAATCACTTGAAAAGGCACCAGAATTACCTGCTACAGAATTGGTCGGTAAATGTTATTACAACATGTTCCGCGAATGCTCTAATTTAAATTATATTAAAGTGGGTGTTATGTCTTTGGATGCTTCAACAAACAACTGGGTTAATGGTGTGAATAAAGAAGGCGTCTTCATCTTCCCATGCGGTAGCAAGTATGATAAACATGGAGTTTCGGAAGTGCCAGAGAATTTTAAAATCATCAGTTCGCCAGTTGTCGTATTCCAAAATCCAGACGGAGAGGAATTGTATCGCGACACGATAGCATGTGATGTGGTGGCTGAATACAAAGGTGAAACACCAACCTATGGAGGAGGATATGTCTTCAAAGGATGGGATAAGGAATTGACGGTACATCCAGAACCCGACACGTTCTATTATACGGCAGTGTATGAAGAACTAGTGCCTATTACGGATATTAGCAAATGTCTATGTTTTACGGCTGAAGAAGCTGGCTCTGAAGTGTGGTATGAGAATAATTTAGATAATGTTCCTGATGTACAATACTCTGTAGATGGAGGACGTACATGGAATCCGCTAGCTCCATTAGAACATGTGGTTTTGAATTCTGCCGGAGATAAGGTTTATGTTCGAGGTTATAACTCATTTGGATTTTCTCATGAACAGGACTATACAATGATAGACGTGCTTATCCCTGGCAATTATTCATTTTTTGGAATGACGGGTACGATTGCTGCCTCTGGTAGTGTGATGAGTCTGATTGATGGAGTGGGAGAGACGACAGTCATCCCTAATGAAAATTGCTTTTATAAATTATTTGAAAATTGTTCATCTTTGATTCAAGCTCCAGAATTGCCTGCCACCGATTTGAAAGAAAGTTGTTATGAACATATGTTCTCTAAGTGCACATCTTTGTCTAAAGCCCCTGAACTGCCTGCCACTACGTTGGCAAAAAACTGTTATGATGGTATGTTTGCATCTTGTGCTAATCTTACTATAGCTCCTCAACTCCCTGCCACGAGTTTGGCAGATGGTTGTTATAGTCATATGTTCGAAGGTTGTAGTAGTTTGGTAGCTGCACCAGAATTGCCAGCGACTGAATTGGCAGAGGCTTGTTATTTTATGATGTTTACAGCTTGTACAAGTCTTACTGAAGCACCGAAATTAATGGCAACTTCGTTAGCGAATGAGTGTTATACACGGATGTTTTATGAATGTACAAGTTTGATAAAAGCTCCAGAACTACCGGCGACAACTTTGGCATATAAATGTTATGCGGGAATGTTCTCTGAATGTTCGTCCCTGATGGAGGCACCAGAACTGCCTGCAACGACTTTGGTAAAGGATTGTTATGATGATATGTTCTATGGTTGTACGAGTCTGACCACTGCACCTGAATTGCCAGCTACAGAGTTGGTGGAAGGATGCTATAATGGAATGTTTGAAGAATGCAGTAGTCTGAATTATATCAAGGTGGGTGTGATGACATTGGATACTGATTTTGAAATTAGTGCAACGAGAAATTGGGTTTCCGGAGTAGATGGTCCAGGTATCTTCATCTTCCCTTGTGGTAGTACATACGACAAGCATGGAGTGTCTGAAGTGCCAAATAACTTTGAAATTTTGAGAGGTCCGGTGACGGTCATCTTCCAAAATCCAGACAGTACGGTGTTGTGGAAAGATACAATCAATTGTGATGAAGTTCCAGAATACAAGGGTGGAACCCCATCCATGGGTGATGGCTATTTCTTCATCGGTTGGGATAAAGACCTTACGGTGGTGGGTGATGTGTCTGTATATTACATTACGGCCATGTATGAAGATCTTAGCAACTATGCCACCCTCCATTTGACGGTGGACGATGAACTTTACCTCGTTTTGCCTGGCGGAAGCGAGAACATAGGCTATGAGCTATTGGAAGGCGGAGGATCACGCTACGAGATATGGTACGATGGAGCAATAATTACTGAGGGAGTAGTGCCAAATGACAGCATCGTTCTGCTGAATTGTCCTGCGGAACTTGCACCTGGCTCCTATGTGGCAACCTTGGTGATGTATGATGAGAATGACGGACGCGCATCCTGCGATTTTGAATTCAACGTCATGTTGCCAGACAATAAGGAGAACAGCTATTATGTGAAAGTGTGGAACGATGTGGTGATTTGTCGTAACGGCGATGGTATCTTCCAATCATATATGTGGTATAAGGACAGAAAGAAACAAGAAAACAGTTCTTACCAGTATTACAATGATAAAACACTTTTGAACGGCGAATACATGGTTTATGTATGTGATGTTTATGGCAAGTGTTACTTCATAGAACCAACTTCGTTCCAGATAGAAGAAGCTGTATATTCGGTTTCTGCACATCCGAACATTGTGGATAGAGGAACAGACTTCATCATCTCCGTGTCTGGCGTTGATGAGTCACATTTGAAAGATGCTCGTATCGTGATTTATCGTTCAAATGGTGTGGTGGCACGTATCATAGATGATGTGGAGATGGAGAATGAGATGCATTTAGGTTTGGGTGAATATGTGATTGTATTGACCGTGAATGATGGTAAGAATGCGAATTGTAAGGTATTAGTGAAATAGTGAAATTAATGAAGTGTGTGTTGTTTAAGGTCCTATGGGTTCTACTGACATTTACACCGCAGTTTGTATGGGCACAAGATAAGTTGTTTCATGTCTCTGTGGGTGGTGGATTTGATGTGTTGAATTATACACAGGAAATAGGAAGATCATTCCCTGGTGGAAGCGTGATGATAGAGGGACAGTATCAGCATTTCTTCTTGGAAAAGCTTGGATATGCAGTGGGGGGACAGCTTTCTTATCTTACGGCCGGCTATAATCTAAAAGAAGAAGATGAAAGGATAAGTGAGGAAGAATCTGTTGTATTTTTTGATGGAATTACTGAAAAACAAAGGTTTTTTCAGGTTGATGTGCCCGTAGGTCTTTATCTTCGTCTTGATATAAGTCGTAATTCCCAGTTCTTCGTTGGTGCAGGTCCAAAGATTTCCTTTCCTCTTATATCCAGATATGAATATTTATCAGGATTTGTTTTTTGGGGAGAAGATACAAATGAGGATTTGTCGGATGTTCAAAAAGCCAAAGGGAAAAATAGTATAGATACAGAATGGCTCCTCTATTCACTATATATTGATATGATGTGGAGTTTTGTTCTCAATAATTCGAGTGCATTGCACATTGGAACTTATTTTTCGTATGGACTAAACGATTTGGTGTCTAATCACGATGCACAGTTGGGAATAGACAAGAAAAGCATCTTGAATACTACTCTTACAAGTAGGGTGCTTCCTATCTGTTTCGGATTGAAGGTGGGAGTTTCTGTTCCTCTTCAAAAAAGAGTCAGAATACCAGCGTTTGACGGCTTTTAGCAGAGTTTCTATAGATTCTATTTTGTGGCAAATGAAACGTATGAAGAAATGTCTTGTGATTGGTTAGTAAGAAGAAATTTGCCTATATTAATTTTTTTATTGAAAAAAATTAATATATCTTTGTTATTAGAGTAACTAACCATGAAAAACGCAATGATATGAAAAGGATGAAATGGATGTGGTTTGTTATCCCTCTATTATTCGCATGCGTTTCGAAAAATGACAGGGGTGAACGATATTCTGATCTGGAGAAGATCATAATGTCGGACACATTGCGTGTTGTCACACTCTCTCGGTCTACCTCATATTTTGACTACAAAGGTATGGAGATGGGCTATGAATTCGAATTGGCGCAGCAGTTGGCTCGTTCGCTGGATGTGAATCTAAAAGTGGTTACAGCAAGAGACGAAAATCAGATGGTGGAAATGTTGAATAAGGAAGAGGTGGATGTAATTGCCTATCCTGTTACAATATCACCAGAGATGAAGGAACACATAGAATTTATTCCACACGAATATCGTACGAAGCAGGTCTTGGTACAACGAAAAGAAAAGAAAAAATCAGTCATCCAGGATGCTCTGGATTTGATTGGTAAGGAAATCTATGTGGTGGAAAACTCCAAGTATCATAAACATCTACTTCAGGTGGATGATGAGATAGGTGGAGGAATTCTGATTCAAACCGTCTCGAATGAGGAAGATGAGGAGTCGTTGATAGAGAAGGTCTCGAATGGAGAAATACCTTACACTATATCAGACGATAACATAGCGGCTGTCAATAAGACCTATTATAGTAACATCGACGTGAGAATGGGAATGAGCCATCCGCAACGCTCTGCATGGGCGGTACGTAAGGGTTCAGCCGATTTGAGGGATACCATCAATAGTTGGTTTACGGAAATTCAGGGAGATTTCACGTATCAGTATTTACACAACAAGTATTTTGAAAAGAACAAAAAGAGATATGCGAAGGATGTGCCTAAATACATCAATTCAAAAAAGATCTCTGCATACGATGCATTGTTCAAAAAATATGCAAGTACGGTTCGTTGGGATTGGAAGATGTTAGCTTCCATCGCTTATCAGGAGTCGCGTTTCAACCCCGAAGCTAAATCATGGGCGGGTGCCGTAGGAATCATGCAATTGATGCCTAACACTGCGAAACGATTCGGTGTGGATAGTGCGGCTATCTTGAATCCAGAACAGAACATAAAGGCCGCCGTCAAGTATTTGAATAATGTCGATGGATTGTTTAAATACATAGAGAATGAAGAAGAACGAACAAAATTCGTTCTCGCTAGCTATAATGCGGGTGTAGGTCATGTAAGAGATGCTATGGCTCTTGCTGAGAAACATGGTAAGAGTCCGGAGAAATGGAGCGATGTGCGCGTCTTTATGTTGATGAAAGCCAAACCAGAATTTTTCAACGACCCTGTCGTGCGTCACGGATATCTGCGTGGCGAGGAAACTGATAATTTTGTGGCTGAAATTATCCTGCGTTACAAAGAATATAATGATGTAATCGTCGATTAATTACCTATCTTTCATACAAATTTATTATTTTTGCCGTGCAAACTTCAGATTTGTACTGCTTCGGTAGGTCTTGGTTTGTGACAGAAAGTTGAAGAAATGGGTGATTTCGTTTTTTATAGCATGGCGAGCGGTAGCAGTGGCAATAGTTACTATATTGGCAATGGTCAGTATGGTTTCTTGATAGATGCAGGTATCAGTGGACGTGCTATTGTTAAACATTTGAAGGCGATTAACGTGGACTTGACTCAGGTTCGCGCTTTGTTCATTACTCATATTCACAAGGATCATACCCAGTCGATGAGCATCTTCGGTAACCGATGGAACATACCCGTTTATACAACCCGAAAAGTACATGAGATGATTGATGGGGCCAACTACATTCATAAGAAGGTCTCAAAAGTCAATCGCCGATACATCGAACATGAGGATCGAATACAGTTGGGTGATTTCTATATCACCTCCTTCTTTGTGCCTCATGATGCTGTTGATAATTCAGGTTATATTATCGAATATAAGAATACTAAACTGGTGCTTGCCACCGATGTGGGTCATGCCACACCGCACTTGATTCAGGCGGTTAAAGAGGCGGATTACCTGATTGTGGAGTCTAATCATGATCGTCAAATGCTGGAGAATGGAAGCTATCCCATGGAACTGAAGAAACGCGTGGCGAGTGACGTTGGTCACATGTGTAACGAAGATGCGGCTCAACTGGTGGCTACTTATCGTAAAGACTCCCTTCGCCATGTCTTCCTTTGCCATCTTAGTATGGAGAACAATACTCCTGAATTGGCCGTCGCAACAATGCGCAACGCATTGGACGACAAGGTGCCCGTTGATGCATTGAATCGTAATGTTCCACAACTATTTATACTAGCTTGAAACGAAATAATTAGATATTGATCGTATGTTAACGTTGTTAAAAAAAGAATTCTGTAACTTCTTTGCCTCTGCTATGGGGTATATCGTGATAGGTGTCTTCCTGGTGATAACAGGATTATTCTTGTGGGTCTTCCCTGGTGAATATAATGTGATGAATGCTGGGTATGCCAATTTGGACGGACTCTTCTATTTCGCTCCTTGGCTATATCTTTTTTTAGTGCCTGCTGTTACCATGCGTTTATTCGCGGAGGAGAAAAAAACAGGTACAATGGAGTTGCTTCTGACGCATCCGATTACTGTTCAAAACATCGTTCTATCCAAATATCTGGCAGGCTTGCTGTTGGTCATCTTCTCATTGATTCCAACGCTTGTCTATTTCCTTTCTGTTTGGTTCTTGGGCGAGCAACAAGGTAATATCGACACTGGTGGCTTTTGGGGCTCTTATATAGGTTTGATCTTCTTGGCTGCCATTTATGTTGCTATAGGACTGTTCGCCTCTTCGTTGACGGACAATCAAATCATCTCTTTTATTATTGCCGCTGTGGCTTGCTTCTTCCTATATGCTGGATTTGACATCATGTCAGGAATGGCTTCCAATGGTGGAACGGAAAGTTTCATCGCCTCCATCGGTATTGATGCTCATTATAAGTCGATGAGCCGCGGCGTTATTGATAGTCGTGACGTTATCTACTTCTTGGTGGTGACTGCTACCTTCCTCTTCTTGACAAGAGAAATTTTAGCTCGTAAAAAATAGTTATGCTGTTATTGGAGCAAACATTCGACGATGATGTCCGTTTGGCTGTTTGGCAGATGGATGAAACAGAGGAGGAACTTTGGTCCTCTTTCCACGAACAGAAAGAACAATACGAAGAGGAACTCCGTTCTGTCTCAAATAAACATAGACGTTTGGAATTGCTCACTGTCCGCCTGCTGTTGTTGCATTTAATCCATCAAGAACCTATTATTGAACATGATAAAGAGGGTAGACCCTTTTTGAAAGATTGTCCGCTGAAAATCAGTATCTCCCACACCAATCGCTACGTGGCAGTGATTGTGAGTGAAAGACATGATGTGGGTATTGATATTGAAATGAAAAAAGAAAAGATTTTTCGCGTAAAGCATAAGATACTCTCCCCATTGGAGGTAATTGATGTGAACAGAACTTTAGATTCTCTTTTGCTTCATTGGTGTGCCAAGGAGACCATTTTTAAACTGTCAGACATATCACTGCCAGAGTTTTCGGAAGATATTATTGTTGAGCCATTTAAGGTGAATGATGAAGGCACCTTTCAAGCCTATGAAACCAAACAAAATGGTTCGTTTCTGTTACATTACCGTGTGATGGAGGATTGTGTATTGGTATATGCTGTTCGTTAAGCCATTTGGCATGTTATATTATAGATTAAACACACATATGCATTTATGTTGATAAAAAAGATATTATATCCGTGTTGGAAATTGAGCGATGAGAAGCTGCATTCGAAGTTTGAAAACAAACGAGTGCTGATTACTGGCGCTTCTCATGGCATCGGCAGGGAACTTGCATGTCGACTTATGTCGTGTCAGACTAAATTGCTGTTGGTGGCTCGTGATATAAATGAACTTCAAGCTCTGTGTGATAAAGCAGCTTCTATGGGTTGTGAGGCGGAGTATAGATCTGTTGACCTTCGTGACAGAACTGCATTGGATGCCTTGTGCGAAGAACTTCGTCAGCAAAACACACCAATCGACTATTATTTCGCTAATGCTGGAAAATCTATTCATAGAGAGATTACGAACTCATTAGATCGCCTTCATGATTATGATCGTACCATGGATGTCAATTATCGAGCAATGGTTGCCCTTGCTTTGACTTGTATCCCTTTGATGAAGCCAGTGAAGGGTATAATGGTCTATACATCATCTGTCAGTTCCCTCTATCCTCCAGCTCCCGGATGGTCGGCTTATCATGCATCTAAATGTGCTGGTAACACATGGTGCGAAACAGCCAATGCGGAATTGAGTAGACATGGCGTTCACGTAAAGATAGCCTATATGCCACTTGTGCATACTCAGATGTCTGATGTTAATGCTACATATAAAAAGATGCCAGCCTACACGGCAGCGGAAGCGGCGGAACTGTTGATTCGTCTCGCTGTGGGATGTCGTGAGACGTACAAACCTTGGTGGACACGGATCACCTCTCCTTTGGCTACTTTATTGTCACCAATTATTCATTTTGTCTATAAACATATCTCATGACAAAGAAATCATCCATATTAAAAGCTCTTTTCAAACTTCATCTAATCACACCAAGAGGATTGTTTCGATTGGCATGTTGCTTCATAAAAGAGGGAGTGACATTGATGGCAGTGTTGCGTTTCGCTTCACGATACTATCCTGATTGTTGTGCTCTCGTGTCGGAAGGTGAACGGTTTACATATAAACAATTATATGATTATGCCTTGCAGGTGACGGATGTGTTGTATTCAGAATATCATGTTCGACCTCATGATTATGTAGGCATATTATGTAGAAATCATTCTGCGTCAGTTGCCTTGTTCACTGCACTATCTCGATTAGGTGTGAATATCAGACTGTTGAATAGTGATATGGGTTCTGAGAAAATAGAGGTTTTCTTGCAAAAGTGGCACTTGAATGCTATTGTATATGACGAAGAGTTGCAGCAACGATGTCTGCCTGCAGAAATGCCATGCGAAAGCTTCACCATAGAATCTGTTTGTGAGAAAGTACAAGGAGGTCTCGCAGGAAAAGTGAAACGACCAAGAATAACTAGAGGCGGACAAATTTCGGTCTTCACAGGTGGATCTAGTGGAAAATACAAAGAGGCTTCACGTAAGACAGGTGTGTTGCAGTTTCTTCCTCCATTTTTAGCATTGTTGAAAGATATTTGCATTCAAAATTATAAAAGTGTATATCTCTCACTCCCTTTTTATCATGGTTTCGGTTTGGGTACACTTGTCATTTCGATGGCAATGGGTAAGAAGATATGTCTGGCGAGAAGGTTCAAAGAAGAGAATGCATTGGAGATGATTGCGAATGAACAGATTGAGGTGATGCCAACTGTACCGGCCATGCTTGCCCGAATTTGGCAAACAGAGGGATCGGAAGAAAAGATGAAAAGTGTGAAATGCGTGATTAGTGGAGGAGACCGTTTGAGTAAAAAATTATTAGACACTACCCGTGAGAAACTGGGAGATGTCTTGTTCAACCTATATGGAACGTCGGAGGCAGGTTTCTTTATGATGGCTACACCGCAAGACCTTTCATGCAAGGATGAGGTGACATTAGGAAGACCAATAACGGGGGTGGAGTGTGAAGTGCGTGATATGGATGAAAAAGGCGTTGGAACACTATGGGTACGATCAAAATGGGCAATGATTGGACAACAAAACATATGGCAGAGTACGGGAGACAGAGTACGCTGTGATGGAGATGGCTATTTCTTTCATGAGAATGCAGGGAAAATGGTTGTATGCGGTGGTGAGAATGTCTATCCGGAGAATGTCGAACAGGTGATTGCACAATATCCAGAAGTGGTCAATACAAAAGTCTATCCTGTGGCAGATGAGACGTTCGGTTTCGTACTGAAAGCACAAGTGGAGTTGGCGAAAGATTCCCATCTTACAGTCGATGAACTGAAAACATGGCTTAAACCCAAACTGGCAAGAGCCGAAATGCCACATGAAATAGTCTTTCAGCCGATAGAGATTCTTTCCACAGGTAAACGAGGAGTAGGGTGATGAAAAATGGATGAATTGAGATTATAGATGATTAATTTTATAATTTTTTAGTTTGTTATGACGTCTCTTTTCAGTAGATTTGCGGAGAGTTTTTATCTAATAAAGAATGAAAAATAAAATTAAGCGAATATGAAACTAACTTCAAAGATTAAACACATTGCCATGTATGCAACATTGGGTGTGGCAACATGTACATTTACCTCGTGTGATGAGGAGACATTACAAAGTTTGACAACAGATGATACTGTTCTTGCTTTGAAAGAGGCTTTGTCCATTGGAGCACAAACGGCTTCTGAAAATTTAGGACAAGAGGGTGGTTATTTGAATGATCTTGCCGTTCGAATTGAAGCTCCTGAAGAGGTGCAAACTATCATGAAATTATGTAGCTCAGAAAAGGGTAAAGCAGTCCTTTCTGCTATTGGTGCCGAAGCTTTTGATGAGGAAAATCTTGTTACATTGATGAATCAAGCAGCAGAAACTGCAGCTCCAGAAGCAGCAGGAATTTTTAAAACGGCTATTACTGGTATGTCTATTTCAGATGGTGAGGCTATTTTGTTCGGTTCTGAACATGCCGCTACTGAGTATTTGCAAGAGAAGACATCTGCAAGTTTGACGAAGACTTTTGGTAAAGTGGTGACTGGTACTTTCGATCAAGTAAAGGTGAGCGGACGCTCTTTGAATGATGCTTGGTCAGGTTTTACTCAGTATTACAATAAAATTCCAAATTTGATTCAATCTGCACGAAATGGAGGTACAGTTAAAAGAATTGCAGTGGAAACTGCATTCGCTGCACTTAAGATATATGATGAAAATTTGTATAACAATGTAAATTCAATTCAACAAGTGAATACTAACTTAGGAGAGTATGTTACAGAAAAAGCGTTGGATGGATTGTTTGTGAAGGTGGCTGATAAGGAGTCTGGTATCCGTCATAACGTAGCAGAGCGTACCTCTGATTTGTTGAAAAAAGTGTTTGGTAGATTGGATACGAACAATTAATATTTTACCATATTAAAGATAAAAAGGCAGCTGTTGAGGCTGCCTTTTTTGATGCCTTTGACAGATTCTTTCACTCCTTTTGAAAGGACTTTTCTTTAATGAAGATTTTATAGAACTCATCCATAATATTTGCCATTACAACTTTTTACGCTTGAAATTGTGTTAATTAACATTATTTTACTATTTTTGTTCAACTTTTACGAAAATTAAGTTTATGGTAAAAAAATATGAGTCCGATTATGTCGGTATAGAAGAGGTATCTGACGTGTGGAGAGTGTTGACTCAAGAGCAGTTGACTTATCTCAATCGTAACTGTATGATCCGTAAGTTTAAGAAGAATGAGATGGTATATTGCGAGGGAGAAGTTCCTACGCATGTGTTGTGTGTTGCACAAGGCAAACTGAAGATTTTCCGTACTGGTGTAGGTGGAAGAAGCCAGATTGTCCGAGTGGTAAAGCCGGGAGAGATGTTGGCTTATCGTGCAATGTTTGCCATGGAGAATTTTGTGACGAATGCGTGTGCTTTCGAACCTGTGGTGATATACATGATACCGAGAGATGTAATCAAGAACTTATTGATGCAGAATAGCGAATTGTCATGGTATTTTATTCATAAACTATCTGTCGATTTAGGTATAGCGGACAAACGAGCTGTTTCGTTGACGCAGAAACATGTGAGAGGCCGATTGGCAGAATCACTCATTTTTTTAAGAGATAATTTCGGATTAGAGGAAGATGGAGCTACATTGGATGTGAGTTTGTCTCGCGAAGATATCGCCAGTCTTTCTAATATGACAACATCAAATGCAATACGCACCCTCTCATGGATGGCTCATGAGAATATAATTCAGATAGACGGCCGTAAAATCAAGATTATTGATGAGAACTACTTGTCGTTCTTGAGTAGAAACGGATAAACACTCATATCGTGTTGACGTTGCAGAAAAGATATGATTTTATAAAATTGATTATTATTTGTAAAAAATGACAATAGGAATTATAGGATTAGGATTAATCGGTGGCTCAATGGCCATCGATTTACGTAGAAATAAGTTTGCAGACCATTTTCTAGGATGTGATAATGTGGAGTTGAATGCGTTGACTGCACAACGTATCGGATTGGTGGATGAAATCGTTACGATGGATGAACTGATTGCTAAGAGTGATTTGATTTTACTTTCAGTGCCTGTTAGTGCTGCCATTCGTATGCTTTCAGATATATTGGATAAGATATCCGACAACCAATATGTGGTGGATGTATGTTCCACCAAGGAGAAGTTGAACGATTCTGTTCATTATCATCCACGTCGTAAGAACTATGTAGCATCGCACCCAATGGCAGGTACGGAGTTTAATGGTCCGTGGGCTGCTATCCCTAATCTGTTTGCTGGTCGTGCGGGAATCATCTGTAATGCAGAGGATTCAGATAGCAAAGCTGTTGAATTGGTTCGCAGAATGTATGATAGCCTTAATATGCGTATCATCTATATGCGTGCGGCTCATCACGATGTGCATGTGGCTTATGTTTCCCATATCTCGCATGTGATTTCGTTTGCATTGGCATTGACCGTTTTGGATAAAGAGAAGAATGAGAAAAACATCTTCGATTTGGCTTCCGGAGGTTTCGCTTCAACTGCTCGTTTGTCTAAGAGTAATGCAGACATGTGGGTGCCAATCTTCTTGCAAAACAAGGAGAATGTGCTTTCCGTCCTCGATGCTTATATGGATAAACTAAATCAATTCAAGGTGGCTATGGAAGAAAATGATGAGGCAGCATTACGCCATTTGATTGATGAGGCAAATCGTATCAAACGTATTTTACGTTAACCAGAGATAGAATACAAATTGTTTTAACGAATAAAGGGTGTGTCGAACTTGCGTTTTGACACACCCTTTTGCTTAATATTGTTTGTCGTTAGAAAGACTCTCCTTAATTCTGCACACTCAGTAGTGTGGATTGAATTCCGTTGGATGTATAGAGTTTCACTACATAGATGCCTGTAGGAAGGTCATCAACCTCTATTTTGGCTTGTCTGGCGTTACATGGCATGCTTTTACAGAGTGTACCAACAGTGTTGTATAGCTCTATGTTGTTGATGATGAAGTCGCTCGACACATTAGCCACCTCTGTTGCAGGGTTAGGGTAGAGGGTTGGCTTTGTTTCTGTCAATGTGTTGTTGACACTGGTCTCTCCGTTGCCTAATATCACTGCTGTGATGGAATAAGCAGGTAATGTCATGCCGAGGGTGTTGCCAGTTAGTTCAATCGTACCTGTTTCCAAAGCGTTGTTTGTGTGTGAATTGAATGTCTTGGATTCGGGGAGATTCTGAAGCGTGTAAGTGGTGTAGACACCATCTTGGAATTTTGTGTGTAACACTTGTGTCAATGCATTTTGAACCTTTTCGCTTCGGTTGACGAAGATGACAGTGACAGAGTCGCCTTTGCTGTTTTTAGAAGTGTAGGCGGATACGTTCTTTTCGTCGCTTGAAACAGCACCCACGTTGATTTCTTTCGCACAACTACTAAAGAGGTGAACCACTTCCCACATGCTGTCATACCATGTCCATGGCGTGAAGTATTCCATGCCGTGACGAGAACCTTCACCAATACAAGAAGCGTAGGAGAGGGCTTGTGTCATTTGAGTAGCCGTGTTTTTGATGTTGTATTCACCCACACCAAAAGTGATTCCGTTGTCAGAACCGAAGTATTTGATGATCCAATCTTTGCATCGTTCGAAAATATACTCTTTAGTTTGTGAGTTATCCCAACCACCATTGATCTTTTTGACGCCATTAGCTCCAGGGTAGTTGTAATTTTTATCGTAAAACATTCTGTGAGTTTGTAGCATTTGAGCTTCTGTGGATACATCTGGGTAGTTGTGAAGGTCTAAGACGTCAATCATTCGTACACCTGATGCTTTCTCCTCTTGAGCGCAGCGCATGATAAAATATTCTAACCATGAGTAGGTCTTCCCGTCGACAGTAGGTTGTGTGTTGCCACAGCCATTGAACCAGGTCCATTCGGAAGCGGCAGCAGGACCACAAAGTTTCACGTTAGGATTGATCTTACGGATAGCCTTTGCTACTGCAAAATATTTCTGCATAATCTCCTCATACGTGTCATTTGTATAAACGTCCGTTATAACGTCGCTGTGAGTCCCACCCCAGATCTCCATCTCATTGTCCATGTTCCAATATTCGAATTGGTCCATATTGAGGTTCAAATCATTTTTCCAGTGATTGTAGATGCCTACAGTGGAGTCGGCAGGCCAATCCTGAAGGAATAGACTCGTGTCGCCTAATTGAACAATGTTTCCATTTTCGTCAAAGGAACCACCTCCGCACATCTTTTTAGAGCATCCGCTCCACCATTTTGATTGGTTGTATCCCCAGTCATTAAAGTTATAATCTTTGCTTTTGGCTACCTTCCCCAATAGTTGGAAGGCGAACATACCTTTTAGGTTAGGTAAATTTTCTTGGAAATCTTTTGCACGTTTGTCCCAATCACAGTCGTATACGTTATTGTACCAGTCGGGGTGACAAGTCAGTTTCTTTCTCCAGTTGTATTTCGTACAATTATTACCGTCGTTCATACGTTCGAATCGTATTCCCGCCTCTTTTATCAATGAAAATTCAGAGGAGGTGGAAGGAGCTCCGTTTCTACCATACATATAAGGAGAGATGGCGATGTTGTCGCTTTCTGTATCGATGGTGATGGATATAGGACTTTGTTGAGCATACAAGTTGAATGAAAGTCCAAGGAGTACTGATGTTAATAGTTTGTGTTTCATTTTTTATTGGAATTTTTATGGTTTTGGTTAGACAAATTTATACAAAATTTTTTAAAGAGAATAGCTTTTTGAAAACTATTCAGAGTTAGATAACAAAGGATTTAGAGCGGATGATTCACAAGGAACCGAGTATGATAAAATTTTCTTAAATTAAGTTTTATTTGTGAATTTTTATAGTATATTTGCAAATAGTTTATGTGTATTTTGAAATCTTGTAAGGAAACAATTAAAGTTAAATATAATAGAAATTCTTAAACAATGAAGAAAGTTTTCTTAGCAGCATGTGCAGCATTGGCATCTATGTCATTATTTGCACAAACAGAGGATACACCTTGGTCTATTGGTGTATACGGCAATAAAATTGAGGCTGCCAACGATTGGGGAAACAAGTTTTTCCACATTGCAGATGGTTTTTATGGCGGTGCCTCTTTTACAGTGTCTCACTATTTGAATAAGTATTTTGATGCAGAGTTGCAAGCTTTGTGGGGTCGTTATGGAACAAAAGGTGGCGACTTCAATGCAACAGACCCTGATTTCAAGGCTGGAATGGGCTATGTAGACCTATCTGGAAAGTATAAGTTCATTCATTCTGATACAACACGTCTTAGTCCGTATGTATTTTTGAGCTTAGGCGCAAGAGCAATCTATGGATTGGGTGAAAGCAGTGATTTCCAAACTACACAACCTGATAACGAAGGATTCAATTTCGTTATTGGTGGTGGTGCTGGTGTTGATTTCAGAGTTTCTGATAAATGGGGTCTTCGTTACTTCTTCAAATATGGTTATCCTATCGGTGGTACAGCTGATGCAAACGATAATCGTGAATGTGGTAAGTTCAACGACCAACATTTGATTCATAGCTTGGGTGTATACTTCAACATCGCATTCAACAAGGATAAAGATGGTGATGGTGTGCCTAACAAGTTGGATAAGTGTCCTAACACATTGCCTGAGGCTATTAAATTTGTAGACGAGAAGGGTTGTGATAAGGATTCTGATGGTGATGGTGTTTTTGACTATTTGGATAAATGTCCTAACACTCCAGCTGGTATCAAGGTTGACGAGAAAGGTTGTCCTGTTGATACAGATGGTGATGGTGTTACAGATGACATCGATTTGTGTCCTGATACTCCAGAAGCTGCAAGAGGCTTTGTAGATGCAAATGGTTGTCCATTGGATTCAGATGGTGATGGTGTATTTGATTATCTTGATCAATGTCCTGGTACTCCAGCTGAAGCTAAAGGATTTGTAGACGAGAAGGGTTGCCCAACTGATAAAGATGGTGATGGCATTTTCGATTACGAGGATGTTTGCCCTGATCAACCAGGTGTAAAGGCTAACAATGGTTGCCCTGAAATCAAGGCTGAGGTTAAACAAATCTTCGAAAAAGCTTTGAATGGTATCCAATTCGAAACAGGTTCTGCTAAAATCAAGAAATCTTCTAACGGTATCTTGGATCAAGTTGTTACTGTTATGAAAGAGAACCCAAGTTGGAAGTTGTCTATCAACGGTCACACTGATAACTCAGGTAAACCAGACAAAAACCAAAAATTGTCTGAGGATCGTGCTGCAGCTGTTAAGGCTTATTTGGTAAACAAAGGTATCGAAGATAGCCGTTTGACTTCTGCTGGATTTGGTCAAGACAAACCAGTTGCTTCTAACAAGACTGCTGCTGGTAAGGCTAAAAACCGCCGTGTAGAGTTTATCGTAAGATTCGAGAAATAAGAATTGAATCCTATATATAGAGAGAGGGAGCTTTGAGGCTCCCTCTTTTTTTGTTGGATACTAGATTTATATCCTGAACGTATAATTTTTTTCTCGTCTGAATATTGAATTTGTTTCTTTGATTTTTGGTCTTAATGGTATAAATTTTTTTTCTTTTTTTTGACAATTATTTTTATCTTTACAGAATACTAAAATGGATGCTATATGGAAATGTTGAAACTGATAAAAAATGACCCATGGTTGAAACCCTATCAGGATGCAATCGTAGGTAGATATAAATACTATAATAAAAGAAAAAAAGAGATAGAACTAAAACAAGGATCCTTGGCGGATTTCGCAACGGGTTATCTCTATTTTGGCTTACATAAGATTGCTAAACATTGGGTGTTGAGAGAATGGGCTCCCAATGCAACTTCCATCTGTGTCATCGGTACATTCAATGATTGGAAGGAGACGGAGCAGTATCAGATGAAACCATTGCCTAATGGTGTGTGGGAATTGGAATTGCCAGAATCTGCCATGAACCATTTAGACTTGTATAAACTTAAAGTTTATTGGAATGGTGGTTGTGGAGAAAGAATTCCGGCTTGGTGTCGCCGCGTCGTTCAGGATGACTATACAAAGGTGTTCTGCGCTCAGGTGTGGGCTCCTCAACAACCATATAAGTTCTCAATAAAGAAATTCAAACCAACTGTATCTCCTCTCCTTATCTATGAAGCTCATATTGGTATGGCTGGAGAGGAGGAGAAGGTCTCCACATATACAGAATTTAAAGATAATGTCCTGCCAAGAATTGTGCAGGATGGCTATAACTGCGTTCAGTTGATGGCAATTCAAGAGCATCCTTATTATGGTTCTTTTGGTTATCACGTGTCCAGTTTCTTTGCCCCTTCTTCTCGTTTCGGTACGCCAGAGGAGTTGAAGGCACTGATCGATCGTGCTCACGAACTGGGCTTGGCTGTTATCATGGACTTGGTTCATTCTCATGCGGTGAAAAATGAGAACGAGGGACTTGGACTCTTCGATGGAACTCGGTATCAATATTTTCATGATGGAGAGCGCGGTGAACATCATCAGTGGGATTCGTATTGCTTCAACTATGGTAAAAATGAGGTAATTCATTTCCTTCTTTCTAATTGTAAATATTGGTTGGATGAATTTAAGTTTGACGGCTTCCGTTTCGACGGTGTCACCTCCATGATCTATCTGGACCATGGAATGGGTTCTTCTTTCGGCTCTTATTCAGATTATTATAGTCCTAATCAAGATGGAGATGCCATTTGTTATTTGACAATGGCTAATGAATTGATTCATGAAGTGAATCCGAAGGCTATTACCATTGCTGAAGATGTTAGCGGCATGCCGGGCTTGGCTGCCAAAATAAAAGATGGTGGTATGGGCTTTGATTATCGTTTGGCAATGGGTATTCCTGATTTCTGGATTAAGATAATTAAAGAGTGTAGGGATGAGGATTGGAAGCCAGGACATATTCTATATACCTTGACAAATCATCGCGCGGATGAAAAGGTAATCAGTTATGCAGAAAGCCATGATCAGGCTTTGGTGGGTGATAAAACCTTGATGTTCCGTTTGGCGGATGCCGATATGTATTGGCACATGTCTCGTCTATTCCCATCTTCTTATATGGTTGACCGTGCCATTGCGTTGCATAAAATTATACGGTTGATTACCATCTCTACGATCAATGGTGGTTATTTGAACTTTATGGGTAACGAGTTTGGTCATCCTGAGTGGATCGATTTCCCTCGTGAAGGAAATGGTTGGTCGTATAAACATGCTCGTAGACAGTGGCATTTGGTGGACGACCAAGACTTGAAATATAAGTATTTAGGTGATTTTGATAAGGCAATGCTTAATTTGGTGAAGTCGGTGACTAAATTCAATGAAACCCCTATCTATCAGTTGTGGGATAAATCGGACGATCAAGTGCTTGCTTATCAAAGAGGTGATTTGGTTTTTGTCTATAATTTTCATCCATATAAATCATTTGAAGGATATGGTATCTTAGCAGAGGAAGGCGCATATGAAATGGTTCTGAACACGGATGACCCATGTTATGGAGGTTTTGGATTGGTGGATGACAACCAAAAGCATTTCACCATAGAGGATGTGAATAAAACAGCTGTAGGAAAGGGCTGGTTGCAATTATACCTTCCTTCACGTACTGCGTTTGTCTTCCGTAAGGTGGATTAATCTAAAATTTGATAAAAGGATATTTCTTTTCTAATTCGGTTATTCTGTTTTGAGTCTGCTCCTGAAAGGTTTTGTAGGAGTGACTCTCAGGATTGAAAGGTCTGTGGTGGAGGGCTTGGTTCAAGCTTTCCACCTCTTTGTTGATAGCCTTGGTCTCTTCCGAGAAATAACAATCAGAGAATCTTTCCCATATATATTTTAAAGCAAATTCGCTTGGATGAAGCATATCGTCTGCATAGAAACGATAATCGCGAAGCTCGTCCATCAAAATCTCGTAAGATGGAAAATAAGAACAATTAGAATACATGTCACATATCTTGTCGATGGCAAGCAGTAGGGTAGCTTTGCTCAGTTGGTTGCCATGAGCACCATCTTTCCAATGACGGATGGGACTGACTGTAAATATGAAGTTGACGTGTTCATTCACTTTGTGGATTTTCTCGATTGCACTGAGAATGGCGTCGCAACATTCGGTTGTGGACACTCTTCGCCTATTGAATCTGGTGCTTGCGACTTTATGGCAATTGGCAACAATCTCGTTTGTCTCTGTGTCTTCGTAGATCCATGCGGTTCCTAATGTGATGAAGAGAAAGTCGCACGATTTGATGAACTGATGCGATGCATCAATGATAGGGTTGATGTTTGCCAAGTATTCTGAGACTGATAATTGTGCGAATTGACTATGGAAGGAGAATGAGTTCCACACCCCTTCGTGTTCGAACAACTCTTGTTCAGTCACTTTCTTGTTGTCGACAATTCTGTTGATTGCTTGTAGAATGGAGATGGGATTAAAAAGAATCCCTAATGGGTTGCAGGATACAGAGAATTTGTGGTCAATCAGTTTTTGACCAATGTTCTCTGTAAAACAAGAACCGAACATCATCACCTTGTTTGAATGGTTGATGTCCAGTTCTTTTTGTATGGGAATAATCGTTCGGAATGAATCCATCTCTGATCTATTTCTTTTCGAGCATAGCCTCCATTAGTTCGTCGAGATTTGGACTAAGAATGATTTCCGTACGTCTATTTTTGCTACGAGATTCGGAAGTTAGGTTGTCATTGATAGGGCAAAACTCAGCGCGACCAGTGGCAGATATTCTGGCAGGGTCCACATTCGGATTTTGTAGTAGGATACGAACGATTGCAGTGGCACGTTTGGTACTTAGATCCCAGTTGTCAAGGATGTATCCGTTTCCTCTGTAAGCGAGGCTATCCGTGTGGCCTTCCACTACGACGTTGATGTCTTTGTTTTCAGCTAAGAAGTTGGAAAGAGTACTAAGAGCGTTTCCTCCCTTTTCATCCACTTCCCATTTACCTGATTTGAACATTAGTTTCTCATCAAGACTCACATAAACCTTACCGTTTTTGTTTACCACTTCAATACCTTTTCCTTTGAAGTTGGCAAAAGCAGCAGCAATTTTGTTCCTTAGGTCTTTCAAGACGCTGTCTTGCTTACTGATGATATTGCTCAGTTCGTTTACCTTTTTCTCTTTCTCAGCCAATTGTTTTTCAGATGCTTTCAAATCATCCTCTCTTTTTTGAAGCTTTTCTTGTGTTTTTTGCAAGTCGGCCAATAGAGCCTTTACTTCAGCAGAGTTTGTTGCGGAAGTGATTCTGTCGGACAACTGTTTGTTAGCCGCTTTCAAATCGCGCACTTCCATTTCAGCTTGGTGAAGTGTTTTTGATTGAGAAATAGAATCAGCCATCAACTTGTGAATGGTTTTTTGAGCAGCCGCTGAGTCGTATTGAAGTTGAGTAATATGTTTCTTCATATCATTGATGTCAACACGTTGAGCTTCGCGTGTGGTTTGGCAATCTTGAAGCTTTGAATTAGCTGTGGTTAACTCTTTTTTACTAACACAGGATGTGGCAAGTGCGCCTATTAAAAGAATGGTTGTGAGTTTTTTCATTGAAAATACAATTTATTTCGAGAAAATTGAAATTATCTTTAGGTGGCTTCTGTAAACTCATTTTGTGGAATTTTATAGAGCTCACCTTTGCTTATGCAAACTTACATAAATTCTACGAGATGAAAGATGAATGAAGAATATTTTTGTCAAAAAATGTTACATTTCACATAGCTAACTTTTTTTTTTGTATCTTCGTGCGAATTTATGAAAAACTCCGTTTTTTATAAAACGAAGAAATTGACGGTGAGTTCTATAAAATCCTACGAAAAGATTTTATAGTGCTCATATTGAAAATGTTAATAAGAGGATAATCCTCAAAATTAAGGAATAAATAGAGAAGACGATGTCGGATACTGTTGGAGCATTATTGCAGAAGGTTGAATATCCATCAGACTTAAAGAAGCTGAAGGAGGAGGAGTTGCCTCAATTTTGCCAAGAATTACGTCAGTTTATTATTGATGAATTGTCGCATAATCCAGGACATTTAGGTGCTAGTTTGGGAGTTGTGGAATTGACCGTGGCTCTTCACTATGTGTATGATATGCCTAGTGACAATATCGTATGGGATGTGGGACATCAGGCTTATGGACATAAGATTATAACGGGACGAAGAACTTTGTTTCACACCAACCGTCAGTTAGGTGGTTTGTGCGGTTTCCCGAATCCTGCGGAGAGTGAATATGACTCTTTCATTGCAGGTCATGCATCTAATTCCATTTCAGCGGCATTGGGACTTGATATAGCATCAGCTAAATTAAAAGAAAATAAACATACAGTGGCGGTGATTGGTGACGCGGCTATCAGTGGCGGATTGGCTTTTGAAGGATTGAATAACACCTCCTTCTACAAAAATAATCTGCTGATTGTCTTGAATGATAATCACATGGCTATTGACACGCCCGTTGGTGGTTTGAGCGACTATCTTGTTCGCTTGACTACCTCCAAGACCTACAATAAATGGCGTTACCGCTTTTCTCAATTGATGCAGAAATGGGGATTGATCAATGAGAAGAAAAAAGGACTGATGATTCGTCGTAACAACTCCTTAAAGGCTGCTATTACGAATCAACATAATATTTTCGAAGGATTAAACATCCGTTATTTCGGACCTGTTGATGGACATGATGTTCAGCAATTGGTGAAGATCCTTCGTGAGATAAAAGAGTATGAGGGACCTAAGGTTCTTCATATAAAAACAACAAAAGGAAAAGGATTTAAACCAGCAGAAGAGTCTGCTGCCGAGTGGCACGCTCCTGGTAAATTCAATAAGGAGACGGGCGAACGTATTATTCCGCCAATCACAAAGGATACACCACCTTTGTTTCAGGATGTGTTTGGCCATACATTGTTGGAGTTGGCTCGTGAAAACGAGAAAATTATCGGAATCACACCGGCTATGCCTTCTGGTTGCTCCATGTCATTCATGATGCATGAGATGCCAGACCGCGTCTATGACGTAGGTATATCGGAGGGCCATGCAGTGACCTTCTCCGCAGGATTGGCCAAGGAGGGAATGATGCCATTCTGTAATATCTACTCATCCTTTATGCAACGTGCCTTTGATAATGTGATCCATGATGTCGCTTTGCAGAATCTGGATATGGTCTTATGCTTGGACCGTGCTGGTTTGGTGGGTGCGGATGGCGCTACTCACCATGGTGCATTTGATTTGGCTGCATTCCGTTGCGTTCCGAATCTGACAATTGCGTCACCTATGAATGTCATAGAACTGAGAAACTTGATGTATACGGCTTCTCAGCCAGGACACGGACCTTTTATGATTCGTTATCCTAGAGGAAAGGGCGTCTTACTTGATTGGCATCTGCCATTCCAAACTATGGAGGTGGGTAAAGGATACTGCGTAACGGAAGGAGATGATGTTGCTGTATTGTCTCTCGGTCCGTTGGGTTATACTGTACAAAAGGCCATTTCAAAGGCTAAAGAATTGGGATTGTCGGTTGCTCACTACAACATGCTCTTCTTAAAACCGTTGGATGAGACGTTGCTGCATGATGTGGCTAAGAAGTTCAAGAAGATTGTGACAGTGGAAGATGGTGTTATAAAAGGAGGTTTCGGTTCCGCCGTGTTGGAATTCCTTGCAGACAATGGCTATACGGGTCACGTAGTGTCTCGTGTCGGTTTGCCAGATCAATTTGCAACACATGGTACGCCAGATGAATTGTATCATCTTTACGGAATGGATGCGGATGGTGTCTTGAAGGTTATACAAGAGATAAACAGCAAGATGCCATGAATCTGATTTTTAGGACTCACTAAAAGAAATAACAAAAATTTAATTTTACACGACTATGAGTGGAACAAAAATTATTGCGATTGTAGCTGGTGCCTTATTGGCTATTTTCTTGTTATTGAATTTTGTTTTTACTGAGACTCTCGAATATTATGAAGCAGTGTGGGATAATACAGTACCTGCGTACGTCTCATTCCGAGATAGGTATCCGGAAGGGAAATATATCAATGAGACGAATAAGAGAAAATCTTTGCTGGAAGATGATTATTTTGCACAAAAACGTAAGAAGGATGATCTTCGTGCGTATGAAGAGTTCTTGCATGCCTTCCCTGCAGATAAATATACTGCAGAGGCGACAAGATTGAGAGACTCTTTGTTGCAAATACAAAGTGATATCGAAAAATATGGAAACAACTCCTTGTCAAATGGAGAATTTCCATATCAAGCCTTTTTTGGTGAAAATGCAAAATCAAACAAGAAATTCAATACAGACGTTGTTGTAGTTGCACCTGTGGCATTTGATATGATTGCTGTGATCAAAGAGAATGATGAAAATGGAAAGGTGGTGGCTCATGCATATGTGGCAGCAGACAGTACGTATACGTTCAATATCGATAATGGAAAATATCAGATGTTCTTCTACATAGGTAATGGATGGAACCCTAATAAGCAGATGGAAGATGGCGTGTTAGGAGGATTCGTGCGGAATGAAACCTATTCGAAAGATGATCCTGTGTCGTTGGCTAATGAGGTGATTACATATCGCTTGAGTATGAGACAACGTAAGAATTCATATAAGTCAAGTTCGAGGTTTGAAGTCTTCCATAGAAAATAAACTTTTTATAATACCCACCTAAAGTTTGATGAAATGGCTATACAATTACCACCCGAATGGATTCCTCAGTGTTGTGTCATGCTGACATGGCCTCATGAGAATACGGATTGGAATTATATATTAGAGGATGTCACTCGTTGCTATATCAACATAGCACATGAGATTGCAAAACGTGAACGATTACTGATTGTTTGTCAGGATGAGGAAAAGGTTCGTTCTCTATTGTCTGATATAGAAGACCGAATCTTGTTCTGTCAAATGAATACGAATGATACTTGGGCGCGAGACCACGGACCAATAACCGTCTATGTGGATGGTCAGCCTTGTTTGTACGATTTCCAATTCAATGGATGGGGACTCAAATTTGCTGCTAATTTGGATAACCAGATTACGCGTAATTTGTATGCCTCAGACCTTTTCCCTGCACATACGGGTTATTTTAACTTCCTGCACTATGTGTTGGAAGGGGGCAGTATCGAGTCGGATGGGTGTGGAACACTTTTGACGACAAAGGAGTGCCTATTGTCGAAAAACAGAAACGAACATCTACAGCAAAATGAGATAGAGGATTTCCTAAAAGATATATTTGGATTAAAACGTATCCTGTGGCTTAATCATGGTTGGTTGGCTGGAGATGATACAGACAGTCATATTGACACCTTGGCACGTTTCTGTGGCAAGGATGCTATTGCGTATGTACACTGTACAGATAAAAATGATGAGCACTACGAGGAGTTAAAGGCGATGGAAGAGGAATTGAAATCATTCACTATGGAAGATGGAAATCCCTATTTCTTAGTGCCACTTCCTATGCCAGATGCTCAATATGAGGATGATTTTCGTTTGCCTGCAACATATGCTAATTTCTTAATTATCAATGGTGCCGTTCTTGTGCCGACTTATCAGTGTAAGCAAGATATGGTGGCATTAGGAAGGTTACAGAAGGCCTTCCCGAATCACGAGGTGGTCGGGATCGATTGTTCTACATTGATACGTCAGCATGGCTCTTTGCATTGCGTGACAATGCAGTTGCCACTGGGCGTTTTATAGTTAGTTAGGTTCTACACATAAAATTTACGTTCTATGAAGGTAGGTTTGATTCAACAACATAACACGTCTGATGTTAAAGATAACATTCAGCGTTTGATTCAAAAAGTGAGAGAGTGTGCTGCACAAGGTGCAGAACTGGTTGTAATGCAGGAGTTGCACAATGCCCTCTATTTCTGTCAGGAAGAGGATGTCAATCAGTTTGATTTGGCAGAGACGATACCAGGTCCGTCGACCGACACATTCTCAGCTTTGGCTAAAGAACTGAAGGTGGTGATTGTCCTTTCCTTGTTTGAGAAGAGGGCAGTCGGACTCTATCATAATACAGCAGTGGTGATTGAGAAAGATGGAACCATTGCAGGCAAATACCGTAAGATGCACATACCAGATGATCCAGCCTATTACGAGAAGTTCTATTTCACACCAGGTGATTTAGGTTTCAATCCGATAAAGACATCAGTAGGTACATTAGGTGTGTTGGTTTGTTGGGATCAATGGTATCCAGAAGCAGCCCGTCTGATGGCGTTGGCAGGTGCCGATCTTCTTATCTATCCAACAGCTATAGGATGGGAGAGTACCGATCCGCAAGATGAGAAAGACAGACAATTAGATGCGTGGATTATCTCTCAAAGAGGTCATGCGGTTGCAAATGGTTTGCCAGTTGTCTCTGTCAATCGAGTAGGATATGAGTCAGACCCATCGGGTGTTACCAATGGCATCACCTTCTGGGGTGATAGTTTTGTGGCAGGTCCGCAAGGAGAGTTTCTCGCTCGTTTATCCAATACAGAAGAACAGATTGCCGTTGTGGAGGTCTCTTTGAAACGTTCCGAGGATGTGCGTCGTATATGGCCGTTCCTTCGAGATCGTCGCATTGATTCTTATACGGAGATCTTGAGACGCTATCGGGACTAATTAACAAAAGGAGGATAGTTATTAACAAAAAAAGGTTGAAAACTATTTCATGGATAGCAAAATCAGGACTTTAAGCAAAATAAAAACGAAAGAGACCACTTGACATTCTTTTCTATAGTCAAAAAATATTTTATCTTTGCGCTAACAATTAAAAAGATACTTTTGTATGGGAAAGATAATATCATTAGCAAATCAGAAGGGTGGCGTGGGCAAAACAACCACGACAGTCAATCTAGCGGCATCCTTAGCTGTCTTAGAGAAAAAGGTGTTGATTGTGGATGCAGATCCGCAGGCGAATGCCTCCTCTACGTTTGGGTATGATGTTCGTAGATTGGCACATCCAGATAAGACTGTTTATGAGTGTTTGTTAGGGTCGATAGATCCGCACGATGCAGTTTTAGATACCGAATTGGATAATTTGAAGATTATCCCTTCTCATATAAATCTTGTTGGAGCTGAGGTTGAATTGGTATCGATGGAGAATCGTGAAATGTATATGAGAAATACGTTGGGCAAGTTGAAAGACGAATACGACTATATTTTCATAGATTGTTCTCCATCATTAGGATTGATTACATTGAATGCTCTAACGGCAACGGATTCAGTGATTATACCTGTACAATGTGAGTTTTTTGCGTTGGAAGGAATTTCTAAGTTGCTGAATACGATTAAGTTGGTTAAGAGTAAGTTGAATCCAGACTTGGAAATCGAAGGATTTGTGCTGACAATGTATGATCCACGTACCAGACTTAACAACCAAGTGGTTGAGGATGTACGTTCTCATTTCGATGATATGGTGTTTAAGACCATCATTCAACGTAACATTAAGTTGAGTGAGGCTCCTAGTTTCCACAAACCAGTTATCACGTATGATGCAGAGTCGAAAGGCGCACAGTGTTATATGCAGTTGGCTCAGGAGTTGTTGGAACGTAATAAGGTAAATAATTAATCGTAGATGATATGGCAAAGAAATTAGGTGGTTTAAGTAGTGGTTTGGATGATATGGACATCGACACCTCTTCTCTGAGAAAAGGTGGCGGTGTGAATGCTCTTTTCGGAGATACCAATGTGAAGGTGGATGGAGCGTCTTCCATCAACGAAATAGACATTGCTGATATCGAAGCCAATCCAGACCAACCTCGTCGCGAGTTTGATGAAGAGGCATTAGAAGAATTGGCAGATTCTATCAAGCAAATGGGTGTCATACAACCTATCACTTTGCGTAAATTAGCTGATCACAAATACCAAATTATTGCTGGTGAGCGTCGTTTCCGCGCTTCACAGAAGGCTGGACTGAAAAAGATTCCAGCTTATGTTCGTGAAGTGTCTGACGAACAAGTAATGGAGATGGCTCTGATTGAGAATATTCAGCGTGAAGACCTGAATGCCATCGAAATTGCACTCTCATACCAGAATTTGATGGATAAGTGTGACTATACGCAGGATCAACTGAGCGATCGTGTTGGTAAGAAACGTGCGACAGTATCCAATTACGTTCGTTTGCTTCGTTTGCCTGCTGAGATTCAAATGGGCATCAAGGATAAAAAAATCGATATGGGTCACGCCAGAGCATTGCTCGGTGCAGAGAACTCTGTCGATCAATTGTCCATTTATAATGAAATATTAAAAAACGGACTCTCTGTCAGAAAAGTGGAGGAGATGATTCGAAACATTGGTAAAAAATCTACAAAAACCAGTAAGGAAAGTAAGAGTTTACCAGAAGAATATGATTCTCTAAAGTCTCGTCTCTCTTCTTTGTTCGAATCAAAGATCGATTTATCATGCGATTCAAAAGGAAAAGGGAAAATCACCATTCCTTTCAAAAATGATGATGAGTTCGCTAAAATCATGGAAATTTTTGATTCCATACAAAAATGATTGTTTTTTGTTGAAGAATATTCGCATATTATTTGTTTTTCTTTTTTCACTGCACTGTGGTTTCAGTTATGCGGTGGATGGTGTCTCACCTTCTGCTGCCGATTCCATTTTGACTGATACCGTTGAGGCTGTCATTCCTGAATTCTTTGTTGTTGAGGATAATGCGGGTGATTCCATAAAAAATGTGCAAGCAAAAACGAAAAAAAAGATTGAAGATCAACATATAATGAAGGATTACTTCAAACCTGATCCTAAAAGAGCAACGTGGTATGCTATTGTGTGTCCGGGATTAGGACAAATCTACAATCGTAGTTACTGGAAATTGCCGATACTTTATGGCGGAATGTTGACGTTTACATACTTGATTCGTTGGAATGGAGGTATGTATAACGATTATCATAATGCTTATCATGATATTTTGGACTCCGACCCGACAACTCAGAGTTATTTGTCGTTAGTACCAGAGTATGATGGCTCGCAGACATGGTTGCAATCCACTTTGAAATCGAAGACGGAACGCTACCGCCGTGCTCGTGATTTGAGTACGTTTGGTATGGTGGCTTTGTATCTTGTTAGCGTTGTCGATGCGTTCGTAGATGCTCACCTTTACGATTTCACTGTGACGGATGATCTCACAATGAGACTGGAACCTGTCTTTAATACAAATGGCTTTGGCGGTTCGATGTATGATAATCAATCAATGTACGTCGGACTTCAATGTAGTTTTAGTTTTAAATAATATATAATGAAACGCGCGCTTTTAATTTTTTCTCTTGGTTTTTCTTTTTCTTTGCATGCAGTAGAGAAGTCTGATACTTTGTCTCTTGAGGAAGTTTTCACTGAAGATGCTTTGGCTGCAGATTCCCTTTTGTCTTCTACACCTGATTCTGTCGTTAATCAGATGGAAAAAGACTACCCAGAATCGTTAGAATCTAATCTAAATGCTCTTTTAAGCATTTATCCTAATACAGTACTCTCTTCAAATTGTGTCTCTGATAGCGTGGGACCACAAATTGATGATTCGCTGACTATGGCGAGATTGCAGAAGATTCCTGCTCTCTTCGAGTTGGTTTACAATCCGATTGTGAAAAAGTACATCGAATTGTATACCATCCGTCGTCGGAAACAGATGGAGTATATGTTGGGCGTTGGCAACTACTATTTCCCTATTTTTGAACAAGCATTGGATGCTGCCGAACTGCCGATTGAATTAAAATATCTTCCAGTGATAGAATCGGCTTTGAATCCTCGTGCTTTCTCTGTTGCTGGTGCTTCTGGTCTATGGCAGTTTATGTATGGTACGGGTAAGTTGTATGGCTTGCAAGGAAATAGCTTGATTGATGAACGTAGAGACCCTATAAAGGCAACTGCAGCAGCTGTTCGCTATTTGAAAGACCTATATCGTATCTACAACGATTGGGCTCTCGTTATTGCTGCATACAACTGTGGACCTGGTAATGTGAACAAAGCCATCAGACGTTCTAATGGGAAAAAAGATTATTGGGCTATCTACCCTTATCTTCCTAAGGAGACAAGAGGTTATGTGCCAGCTTTTATCGCTGCTACTTATGCAATGACCTATTACAAGGAACATAAGATTTGTCCGGCTCGTGTGGAATTGCCTTTCATCTGTGATACTATCCGTTTGAACGATCGACTTCATTTGGCTCAAATATCAGAGGTGATGGGTATCAATTTGGAGGTGCTGAGAAATCTTAACCCTCAGTATAGAAAAGATATTATTCCAGGTAATGGAGAAACGTACACATTATGTTTGCCTCAGCGTAAAGTGAATGATTTTATTAATCTGAAAGATTCCATCATTGCTTATAAGGCAGATTCTTTTAATGTCATCACGCGCGTTCAGGTTTTGCCTGCTGCTGCCGATCCTTACTTTAGAGCTCCTGGTGGAGGTGGAAAGGGTACGTATGTTGTTCGTAAAGGTGATACGCTGTATTCTATTGCCAAAAAGAAGAAAGTGCCTGTAAGTAAGATTAAGAAATGGAATAACCTACGTTCCGACCATATCTACATCGGCCAAAAACTGAAGATATATTAATGATTATAGATACTAAAAATGAAAGGGGAATGCTCGGTTGAACATTCCCCTTTTTCATTTATGTTTTGTCTTTAATTTGGACTCTGTAGGGACGTGGCGTGCCTCGTCTGTTGTACTTGCTTTAAGCCAACGCTTTCACAATCTCCTTTGCAAAATCGGAGAGTGTAGTGTCTCTTGCTCCCATAATTAAGATGACGTCACCGCTTTTTGCATTTTTCTGTAAAAACGGAATCATCTCTTTTCTGTCAGGGAAGTAGATAATCTGTTGACTCTTCTTTTCAATTTCTTTCACTACATCAGCGGTTGTCACTTCTCTTGTGACTGTTCCACCTGCATAATAGACGTCAGACAAAATCAGTGTGTCAGTAGGTCGTAGAGCTGCGATGGTCTCTGTTTCCAACTCTTTGTGCATAAATTTCAGCGGACCAAATCCGTGAGGTTGAAACCATGCGAAGACTCTTTCTCCAACGGTCTGACATGCTTTGATTGCACATACAATCTCAGCTGGATTATGAGCGAAGTCATCTATCACAGTTATGCCCTTTGCTGTGCCTGCTAATTGTGTGCGGCGGTAGATGCCTCTGTAACGACTTAATGCTTTTGCACAATCAGCAATGCTGACGCCAATCGAATGACAACAAGCTATAGCAGCCAATGCGTTCTCCATGTTATGCTTTCCGATAACTGGTATGGTCACCTTCTCTCCATTGCATTTGAATGAGATGGAAAACCCTTCCTGCTTAAAATCTGTTCCGTTAAATCCGCATGAAACATCAACACCGAAATCATATTGTTTGTCGACTGACAACTCTTTGCTTTTTGGGTGACTTTGGTTGACGATGAAACGTTGGGTGGTATGGTCGCGGAAAGTCTTAAACAAGGCTGTCAGTTCGTCATACTCCTTGTGGTCGCGGTCCATATTGAGTAAAAGGGCAATTTCAGAGGTGTAGTTGACGATGGATCCGTCTGATTCATCAGCCTCAATCACCAGCCAATCACTTTTGCCCACCCATGCATTGCCTGGCAATCCTTTTTCCTGTAGGGAGGTGAGTCCTGCACCACTCATGATAGAAGGGGAGACACCATTTTCTTCCAAGATGTGAAAGATCATAGCTGTAGTGGTGGATTTCCCTGATGTTCCACCCACTGCGATTGTTCGCTTTGTCCTTGATATGGAGGCCAACAATTCAGATCTTTTTATGATGGGAATATTTAATTCTTTTGCTTTCTGATATTCAATGTTTGTCTCTTCTATGGCAGTGGATACAACCAGTACGTCAACGTCTGGTGTGACACCCGACGCATCTTGAAAATAACATTGAATACCTTGTTGTTCGAATTGCTCTTGAATGAGCATTTTATTTTCTTTGTTGAAGAGTCTGTCACTTCCAGACACCTTCTTTCCAGTGCCTCTCAGATATTGAGCGATGGCACTCATGCCTGTACCAGCAATGCCCACGAAGAAGAAATGTTGGTGGACTTGGTAATCATATTGATTCGTCATTGTCGTTTACTTTTGTTGTGCCTTTGTTGATAATGGGTAATATCAATGTACATAGGAAACCGAATACACAGAAGAATACGATTTCTATGACGTGTGCGATTGCTGCGAAGGTACCAGCTTGTGATTGTGTGATGCCATACAGCATAAGTGCTTGTATGGTCATGTACTCATAGGCGCCGATACCACCTTGAGTAGGGACGATCATACCCAGTGCTCCAAACACGTATGTCACTAATCCAGCTTCCATAGATAGGTCTTTGGAGAAGTCGAACAACCAGAAGGTGGTGTAGAGCATTAGATAATACATGAAAAAGATGAGAAAACTATAGAGTAGGAACAATCCCTTCTTTTTTATCTTGGTGAATGATTTGAGTCCGTTCCAGATTCCCACGCCCACACCTTTGAATTTTTGAAAGAATTTCAATTGCGCAATTTTCTTTCTGAAGAAGATGAAGATGATGGCGCACAAAAGAATTACACCCCATAGATAGGGATTGGTAACGAAATTGACAAGTTTGTCTAACAAATTAACGTTGGCTAAAAAGTCAACCATGACATCATATTCAAACAAAGCAGCAAGGAAGACGATAGAGAAGGTGATGATAAGGTCGAAGGCGCGTTCTGTTATGACGGTTCCTACCAATTCACTCATTGGAATTCCTTCGTATTTAGTTAGGACGCCACAACGAGCAATCTCGCCACCCCTTGGAATAAGGTGGTTGACGAAATATCCGATCATCACAGCCACAAGTGTATTCTTTGTTTTTGGAACTTTAGCGACAGGTTCTATCAGCATATTCCAACGCAAAGCACGAAACCAAGTGCTGAGGAAGCAGATGATGATGGGAAAGATGATAAATCCCCAGTGTGCATTTTTTAGATTTTCCTTTACATCATTGAGGTCTATTTGTTTGTAGACTAAATAAAAAATCAAAATACCTAAGCCTAATGATATGATTATCTGTATCGCGTTTTTTAGTTTCTTATTCATCATTATAATTTTTTATGGGTGGGTTCTATAAATGCAAAAGCACCAAAAAGTTTATCGATTCATAATTCATACTTTTTAATTCAAATTGGTGAATTTATCGAACTTACCTATGGAACACACCTTATATGTTATTGCAAAGATACTTTTTTTTCTTTCCATTTGAAAATAAAGAATTCTTGATGGCATTTTTTTTACATAAAATGGCTCGGTTTTAAACCTTTTTTTTACCTTTGCGTAATTATAAATGTGTCAACTTTAGATAATCAATGGAAGATGATAGTTACGCCCAAGAAATTCTTAGGGCAACATTTTTTGAAAGATCTGAATATTGCCCAGAATATTGCTGATAGTCTGGCTATAACGGGACCAACGAATGTACTTGAAGTAGGTCCTGGAATGGGCGTTTTGACACAATTCTTATTAAAAAATCCACAAATCAATTTAAAGGTTGTCGAGTTAGATCGGGAGTCTGTCGTTTATCTAAACGAAAACTTTCCTGATTTGAAGGGACGTATTTTGGCAGAAGATTTTCTGAAATTAGATATTTCCAATTTGTTTGGAGGAGAATCATTCTGTGTGATTGGTAATTATCCGTACAATATTTCCAGTCAGATATTTTTCAAGGTGTTGGAGCATCGTGATTTGGTGCCAGTATGTTCTGGAATGATACAGAAAGAGGTGGCAGAGCGGATTGCAGCCAAACCGAATAGTAAAGCTTATGGTATATTAAGCGTGCTGTTGCAGGCTTTTTATGATATAGAATATTTGTTTACCGTACACGAACATGTTTTCGACCCACCTCCGAAGGTGAAATCGGCTGTGATTCGAATGCGTCGGAATGGTGTTCAACGGTTGGACTGTGATGAGTCGTTGTTCATAAAGGTGGTCAAGACCTCGTTCAATCAAAGACGTAAGATGCTTCGAAACTCAATATCGCCGTTGGTTCCAAAGGATTCCTTGCTATTGCAAGACCCAATTGCCACGAAAAGACCGGAGCAATTAAGTGTGCAGGAATTTGTCTCTTTGACGAACCGAATAGAGAAAGAAATGAAATAAAAAATTGTGGTACTGACTATGTGGTTGTCGAATGACGGCACAGACAAAATATAAAGTAAGGTATGCAACAAAATATACAACAAGTCAGATTGTTTTACTTTGATAATAACAGATTGAAGATAGCAAAGGATATTGACATATTAAAAGAGATTCCTTTGAGTAATTTTGTATGGATTGACTTGAATAATGTTGCCCCGGAAACTGAGTCGGAATTGGAGCAGTTCCTGAAAATCTACATTCAGGAGGAAGAGGAAATCGAAGAGATTGAGATGTCTTCTCGTTACATTGAGACGGAAGATACGATGGTGGCAAACTCCAATTTCTTGTTAGATTCTTATGAGAAAGAGCCAGTCTCTTTCATCTTAAAAAATGGCATCTTGGTTTCCGTACGTGATAATTCAAACTTGAAGTCGTTTAATGAAACCGTAAAGAAGTTGTTTGCGAATCCGCGTAACTATCCAACAGGCTATCATATCTTTGTGGCATTGATGGAGACGCGAGTGGAGTATGATGCGGATATGATCGAGGATGCAACGAGAGACATTACCAAGCTAAGTAAGTCGATGACGGTAGCAGAGGATGTGGATGAAGACGTATTGCTCGCTATCAAAAACATGCAGGAACGTGTCATGCACCTTCGTGAGAACATCATCGATAAGCAGCGTGTGGTTTCCAATGTCTTGAAAAGTGCATTGATACCTGAAGACTTGAAACCTCGTCTGAGCATGGTTATCAAAGATATCAATTCCCTTATCGAACACACGAAATTCGGTTTTGATCGATTGGACTACTTGCAAGATACCTTCCTCGGTTTGGTTAACATCGAACAGAATAAGATCATCAAGATATTTACCGTGGTGTCAGTTATCTTCTTGCCACCAACCTTGATTGCCAGCATGTATGGTATGAACTTCGATTTCATGCCTGAACTACATTGGCGCTTCGGTTACTTGTTCTCAATCATTCTGATGATTGTTGCTTCTGGATTAACATTGTTGTTCTTCAAAAAGAAGAATTGGTTGTAACTTTTTAGTATGTGATAGATATGGCGGAGACGAATTTTGTTGATTATGTAAAGATATATTGCCGTTCAGGTAAGGGTGGAGCTGGTTCTGCTCACCTTCATCGTGAGAAATTTACGCCTAAGGGTGGTCCTGACGGTGGTGATGGTGGTCGTGGCGGTCATATCATCCTTCGTGGCAATAAGAATTATTGGACATTGATCCACTTGAAATATGAAAAACATGTTCTTGCAGGAAATGGTGAAAGTGGTGGTCATAGTCGAAGCTTTGGTGCTGATGGTGAGGACAAAATCATAGAGGTGCCTTGTGGTACCGTTGTATATGATGCCGAGACGGGTGAGTTCTTGTGCGATGTGACAGAGGATAAACAAGAGGTGATCCTTTTGAAAGGTGGTAGAGGAGGATTGGGTAATTGGCACTTCAAATCTGCTACGAATCAAACTCCTCGTTATGCACAGCCAGGCGAACCTGCCATCGAAAAGACGGTCGTAATGGAATTGAAAGTTTTGGCTGATGTCGGCTTGGTTGGTTTCCCTAATGCGGGCAAGTCAACGTTGCTCTCCGTAGTTTCGGCAGCTAAACCAAAAATCGCAAACTATCCATTCACCACGTTGGAACCTAATTTGGGTATTGTCGCTTATCGTGACCAAAAGTCTTTTGCCATGGCAGACATCCCTGGTATCATCGAAGGTGCTTCGGAAGGAAAAGGTATCGGTTTGCGCTTCTTGCGTCATATTGAACGTAATGCCATCTTGTTGTTCTTGATACCAGCCGATTCGGATGATATCATGAAAGAATATAATATATTACTCAACGAGTTGGAACAATATAATGATGAACTGTTGAAGAAACAGAGAATCTTAGCTATATCTAAATCGGATATGCTGGATGAGGAATTGATCCAAGAGATTAAAAAAACACTTCCAACGGATATCCCGACAACATTCTTCTCTTCTGTGACAGGTGATGGTTTGATGGAGTTGAAAGACCTCATTTGGGCGGAACTAAGTAAGGATGTGGATCGACACATGACACTGACTCATAGACCAATGGAGGTCGATGATGATGAGACTGATGAAGATTTTGATGTCGAAATGGATGATGCTGATGATATAGAAATAGATTGGGACGACGAGGAGGTGAAATAATCTCCTCATCTTTTTCGCTGTCGTTCTGCCTCTGACGACTGTTGTGAGTGGTTGAATTTGTATTATTTACATCATAAAAAACCATGAAATGAAACACGCTTTTGGTATTATTTTGAGACGTATTGTAGTCTCTGTGACACTCGCATTCTTATGTATGCCTCTCTTTTCAGAAGAGAACTATTCAGCATATTTGTTTGCCTATTTCAAGGGTGAAGGCTTGGCTCAAGGTGAACAAATCTATTTTGCGATTAGTCAGGATGGATTGCATTGGACAGATCTGAACGAGGGAAATCCTGTTTTGACATCCTCGCTGGGAGAAAAGGGACTTCGAGATCCTTTTATCATGCGCTCGGCTGATGGTAGTAAATTTTATGTGATCGCTACCGATTTGAAGATTTATGGGAATGGAAATTGGACTGCAGCACAAACGACAGGAAGTAAATCTATTATGGTATGGGAATCAAACGATTTGATTCATTGGTCAGACCAACGTATGTGTCAGGTGGCACCTCAGGGTGCGGGTTGCACTTGGGCTCCAGAAGCTATTTATAATGATGAGACAGGTGAATACATTGTCTTTTGGTCTTCCAAGATACCATCATCTCAGAATGTGGCTAATAACGATAATACTCACCGCGTCTATTATTGTACTACAAAAGATTTTGTTCGATTCAGTGAAGCAAAGGTCTGGATGGAACTGAAGAATCAAAGCGGAAGAACCATCAGTGTGATTGATGCAACGGCTATCAAGGTGGGCAACACTTACTATCGATTTAAGAAAAATGAGGCGACAGAAGCTCATAAATCGGGTATGCCTTCATCTGGTAAATATATCATAATGGAGAAGTCCAACTCTTTGTTAGGACAGTGGACAGAAATCAGTTCTGATATGAGTCAGATTTCGGGTGTGGAAGGTCCGACTTGTTTCAAAATGAATAATGAAGATAAATGGTGCTTGTTTCTGGATGATTTCGGAGGAAAAGGTTATTATCCGTTGATAACAAGTGACTTGTCTTCTGGTAAATTTACGCAGTTGAGTTCTAGTCAGTATTCCTTACCATCGGTGATGCGACATGGATCGGTCATCAATCTGACAGAATCGGAATACTATGGATTGTTGGCACAATATGATCCTAGTCGAATGACGACCGCCTGCATCAATCCTGCACAACGTCAGCAAACGTTGGAAGGTTGGGGTGTCTCACTCTGTTGGTGGGCCAATATGTGCGGTAAATGGGATGACAGTAAGTTGGATGATATCATTCAATTGTTAACATCTGAGGATGGATTGAATTATAATATATTCCGATATAATATCGGAGGTGGTGACGATCCATCACATTACAACGGACACATGTGTAATGGCAAAGGTAAACGTGCAGAGATGGAGGGCTTTAAGGCAGGAGAGAATACAGGTTATGACTGGACAAAGGATGCTGGACAACGTAAGGTGTTGCAAAAGATTAAGGCGGCAAGACCAGATGCCATTTTTGAGGCATTCTCCAATTCGGCTCCTTATTGGATGACTTACAGCGGATGTTCTTCAGGTAATTCCGATGCAGGAAAGGATAATCTGAAACCTGCTTATTACAATCAATTCTGCGATTATCTGATTGAGGTCTGCAAACACTTTAAAGACGAGTATGGAGTTGAATTTAAGACGTTGGATCCGTTCAATGAGCCCAACACTAATTATTGGGGTGCTAACGGAGGTCAGGAGGGTTGTCATTTTGATCCTTCTTCTCAAGTTAGTCTGATTCGCGCGTTGTATCCAAAATTAAAACAATCGGGTCTGAAGACCGTCATCTCGGCATGTGATGAGACAAGTGTCACTACTGCCATTGATGAGTTGAAACTCTATATCAAAGAGGGTGATATCGTACCGATGTTAGGTCAGTTCAATGTGCATACCTATGGAGGTAATGTGATGGATAAGTCCAATCTTCGTGATCTGATTTTCGAAACGAAACTGCCGTTCTGGATGTCGGAAACAGGTGCAGGAGGCACAGGTATAGCAGGTAACCTTTCGTTGGCACAACGTATGTTTGATGATATGAATTATCTCTTGCCACAGGCCTGGGTTGATTGGCAGTATGTGGAGGAGGGTAATGATCAATGGTGTTTGATAAAAGGTGATTTCAGCAGACAGAGCTACTCCATTGTGAAGAATTGTTATGTTCGTATGCAGGTGACTCGGTTCATCAAGCAGGGATATACATTGCTTTCAACAGGTAAGAGTGACTTGATGGCAGCCATCAGTCCGGATGGAACAGAATTGGTGGTGGTGATGTTGAATACGAACACAGCAGATAAGTTGATCAACCTTGATTTGTCTATGTTGAAGAATCTTTCTTCAACCGCCTCCTTGTATGTCACAAACTCAAAATATGACTGCAAGAAGATGTCTGACATCGAGATAGAAAACCATCAGTTGAACTATTTGATGGGACCACAAGAGATTTCAACGGTAATCATAAAGATGGATAAGAGTGATGGTGTGGAACTCTTCAAGGAGGATGTGCCATACATGATGGTGCCTCGCTCTGCCACATCAGTAGTGAAAGCCGTGGGAGATGGATTGAAACTATCCCTCTTCTCAGCAGAAGACACCTTGCAAAGATGGTATTTCCATCCATTGAGTAATGGTAATTATTGCATCTACACGAAACATGATGGACAGAAATTAGCGATTACCGACGATGGTACTTATTATTTGAAACTCTCCTCATACAATGAAAACAATAAACAACAACAATTTAAAATAGAAGCGTTGGATGATTGTTGTTTCAAGGTGATATCTGCCTCAAATGGCAAGCTGTTTGATTTGGAAGGCGTCAATACTATATCAGGTACAAGTGTTGGTGTTTGGGAAGCCGGTGCAACAGGTGAGAATGCCCATCGCGAATGGCGCGTGTTAGCATTTCCATACACATACAAGTCAACAGGTGAGGAGTCTGTTGTGACAGAGCATAATACGGATGCTATGCCTTATGTCTTTGGTGAGAAAAACAACATAAAAATCTATAATTTAGCAGAAAACAGCATGGATATCTGCGTGTATGACGTGAATGGCGTATGTATACATCGCATGACAAACGAGAAAAGATCTATTCTCTCTCTTCCATGCAAACAAGGTGTTTATGTAGTAAAACTATTGGTGAACGGACAAGAGAAGACAGACAAAGTGATTGCAAAATAATCCTTCCGTTCATAAATTTTGGTGGGTTCTATAAAAAGTTCATCAAGCCATATTTCATGCTATTTATTTAAAAATGGTGAATTTATAGAACTTACCTTATGTTTTATGAGAAAAAAAAACTAATTTTGTGCCCAATTTGTCAGTGGTTAAAAGCAGAGAAATTAAATAAATAATATAAAAATAGATATGGCTTCTCAAGAAGATGTTTTTAAACAATTAGTGTCTCACTGTAAAGAGTATGGTTTTGTATTCCCTTCAAGTGAGATCTATGGTGGTTTAGGCGCTGTATATGACTATGGTCAGAATGGTGTCGAGTTGAAGAATAATATAAAGAAATTTTGGTGGGATAGTATGACGCTGTTGCACCAAAACATTGTTGGAATTGATGCAGCAATTTTCATGGATCCTACTACATGGAAGGCATCTGGACACGTAGATGCATTTAATGATCCATTGATTGATAATCGTGATTCAAAGAAACGTTATCGTGCTGATGTGTTGATTGAAGATCAAATTGCTAAGTATGATGATAAGATCAACAAAGAGGTAGAGAAAGCTGCTAAGAAGTTTGGAGACGCATTTGATGAGGAGAAGTTCAAAAGCACCAACCCTCGTGTGTTGGAACACATTGAGAAACGTGATGCACTTCATGCTCGTTTTGCAAAAGCATTGAACGATAATAACTTGGATGAACTAAAACAGATCATCTTGGATGAGGATATCGTATGTCCTATTAGTGGAACAAAGAACTGGACAGATGTTAAGCAATTTAACTTGATGTTTAAGACGGAAGTCGGTTCGACTGCAGATAGCACTACTACCATCTACCTTCGTCCAGAGACTTGTCAGGGTATCTTTACTAACTTCTTGAACGTACAAAAAACAGGTCGTATGAAGATTCCTTTTGGTATCGCTCAGATTGGTAAGGCTTTCCGTAATGAGATCGTTGCTCGTCAGTTCATCTTCCGTATGCGTGAGTTTGAGCAAATGGAGATGCAGTTCTTCTGCAAACCTGGTACAGAAATGGAGTGGTTCAAGCATTGGAAAGAGTTCCGTATGAAATGGCATAAGTCATTAGGCTTGGGCGACCAGAAATATCGTTACCACGATCATGATAAATTGGCTCACTATGCTAATGCAGCTACAGATATCGAGTTCCAAATGCCATTCGGATTCAAAGAGGTGGAGGGTATTCACTCTCGTACTAATTGGGATTTGTCTCGTCACGGTGAATTCTCTAAGAAGAAATTGGAATACTTCGATCCAGAAGAGAATAAATCTTACATCCCTTACGTAATCGAGACTTCCATCGGTGTGGACCGTATGTTCCTTTCTGTTATGGCTGGTTCTTACAAGGAAGAGGCTCTTGAAGGTGGCGACAAGCGTGTTGTCTTGACATTGCCTCCTGCATTGGCTCCTGTTAAGTGTGCTATCCTTCCTTTGTTGAAGAAAGATGGTCTTCCAGAGAAGGCTACAGAGATTATGAACGAGTTGAAGTTTGATTATAAGTGTGCTTACGAGGAGAAAGATACTATTGGAAAACGTTATCGTCGTCAGGATGCTATCGGAACTCCATTCTGTGTAACTGTGGATCATCAGACTTTAACTGATAACACTGTAACATTGCGTTATCGTGATACAATGGAGCAAGACCGTGTGAAAATCGAAGATTTGCACAAGATTATCGGTGATGCGGTTAACATGCGCAATTTGTATAAGAAGATTGTTGGTTAATCCAATCCAATACCAATAAAGCAAAGAGGACTCTGCTATAGCTGGGTCCTCTTTTTTGAAATTAAAAACATTATCAATCCATCGGACAGTTACCCTCATGCAAATGTACATCGACGTCATATTACCATTGGCTTTGGCAAACACCTATACGTATAGGATGCCAGAAGAACTACAGTCGGATGCCAAGGTGGGTGCGCGTGTGATTGTGCCATTTCAGAAAAGTAAATTCTATACGGCATTGATCTACAATGTTCATTTCACAGAACCACAAGGTTTCGAGGTGAAAGAGGTTATCGCTCTTTTGGATTCTCAAAGCATTGTTCGTCCACAACAACTAAAACTATGGGAGTGGATAGCCAAGTACTATCAATGCACGTTGGGTGAAGTGTTCAAGGCGGCGTTACCGTCCGGACTTAAGATGGAGAGTGAAACAATCATATCTGCTGTGCCTGATTTTGAGGCCTCTTCACCCCTGAAAGATAGAGAACAACACTTGTTGGACTTGTTGGGTAATAAGTCGGTCTCCATTAGCGAACTGAACAAGGCAATGGATATGAAAAATGTCCTGCCTCTCGTAAAACGTATGATGGAGATGGGTGCGGTTGAGATTACGGAATCCATTGAGGAAAAATATAAACCTAAAATGGATTTCTTTGTACGTCTTTCTGAATTCTATCATAAAGAGGATCAACTCTCTGCTCTCATCGATTCTTTGGCTAAATATCCTAAGCAGGAGCAGATGATAATGACCTATCTGCAACTTTCACAATTCCTACAGAAAAGAGCTGTGCAAGAGGTCTCCAAAAGAGAGCTGATGAAACGATGCGATTCTGTTTCGGCGCTTGGCACACTTGAGAAGAAAGGTGTGCTTGAGATATATAAGAAAGAGGTCGGACGATTGAATGCCAAGGTGAATGAGGTGAATCCTCTATCTCCATTATCAGAAGTTCAACAACGGGTGTATGAAAGTATTCTGCAACAGTTTGCAGAGAAACAAACCGTTCTGTTACATGGTGTCACATCATCAGGTAAAACAGAGATCTATCTTCATCTGATACAACACATGATGGAGCAAGGTAAGCAGGTGTTGTTCCTGTTGCCAGAGATTGCTCTGACCACTCAGATTACCAACCGATTGCGTCGTGTGTTAGGAAACAGCCTGTTGGTCTACCATTCAAAGTTCTCCGATGCAGAACGAGTGGAGGTGTGGAAACGCCTGTTGGATGATAATTCAGATGTGAAGGTGATATTAGGTGTTCGTTCATCCGTCTTTTTACCGTTCAAAGATTTAGGATTGGTGATTGTGGATGAGGAACATGAAAACTCCTATAAACAATTTGACCCAGCACCGCGCTATCATGCAGGCAATGCCGCTATCGTATTGGGGCATATCATGCATGGAAATGTGTTGTTAGGATCGGCAACCCCTTCTATCGAAACCTATACAAATGCGCAGAAAGGCAAGTATGGCTTTGTGGAGTTGATGGAGCGCTACGAAGGCATTGAGATGCCAGAGATCCTTGTGGCAGACGTAAAAGAAGCAAGACGCAAGAAGGAGATGGTGATGCATTTCACCCCATTGCTGTTGACGCAAATGAGAAAGGCTTTGGAACGAAAGGAACAGGTCATCTTGTTTCAAAACAGACGAGGTTATTCTCCCTATATGGAGTGCCGTACCTGTTCAGCCACACCACGATGCATGAATTGTGATATCAGCCTTTCGTATCATAAGAATACCAATCAGTTGGTCTGTCACTATTGTGGCTATTCGATACCTGTTCCCTATACCTGTCCGGCATGTGGAATGCCCACGTTGTCACCTGTAGGTTTAGGTACAGAACAGATAGAAGCAGAGGTAGAACAGCTGTTTCCAGAGGCGAAGGTGGCACGCCTGGATTTGGATGTCGCTAAATCGCGTAAAAGCTACGAAGGAATCATCTCCCAATTTGAACAGGGTGAAATCGATATCCTTGTGGGAACACAGATGATTTCCAAAGGATTGGACTTTGAAAGAGTTCGCTTGGTGGGAATTATGAATGCGGATTCAACCCTGAACTTCCCTGATTTTCGGTCGTTTGAGCGATCATTCCAAATGTTCTCGCAGGTGGCGGGACGAGCAGGTCGTAAGAACAATCGAGGCATCGTAGTGCTTCAGACGGGGGCACCCGACCATCCCGTTGTGCAAATGGTTCGACAGAATGATTATCAAGGAATGTTTCGTCAGCAGATGATAGAACGCTATGAGTATAAATATCCACCTTACTATCGCTTGATTTTTGTCTATTTGAAATCAAAAGACCCGTTAGTATTGGATAGTGCAGCCAATTGCCTTGCCGATGGAATGAGAAAGGTCTTTGCAGATAGAGTATATGGACCAGATAAACCATTAGTGGCTCGAATACAGACGTTTTACCTAAAAAAAATAATGCTGAAGGTGGAGGCTCAAGCATCCTTCGATAAAGCAAAAGAGCTATTGAGAGAATTGACGAATGAGTTATTGGCACAGAAGGCATACAAAAACGTAGTTGTCAATGTCGATGTGGATCCAATGTAGTTTTCTTCCAATATTTTTCGTAATTTTGCACCGCATGGTCGAATTACATTCGCCGTGTGTTGGTGCTCATTTCATGTAGGGGCGAATAGTATTCGCCTATATTGAATAAAGAAATAACTTTTTGAAAAAATATGAAGTTTGATGAATTGAATTTAGAGCAAAGTCTGATGGAAGGACTTTCCGCAATGAATTTTCAAGATATGACGCCTGTGCAAGAACAGGCAATCCCTTTGATTTTAGACGGTAAAGATATTATAGCATGTGCTCAGACGGGTACAGGAAAGACGGCAGCCTATCTGTTGCCGTTGTTAAATAAGATGTTGACGGAAAAACATGATGAGGATGCGGTGAATGCCATTATTATGGCACCTACTCGAGAGTTGGCACAGCAGATAGATCAGCAGTTGGAAGGGTTTTCTTATTTTTTACCGGTTAGTTCCGTTGCAGTTTACGGAGGAAATGATGCCGGAGCATGGGACCAGCAGAAGAGAGCCCTGAAGATGGGTGCCGATTTCGTAATCGCTACGCCAGGACGTTTGATTTCACACATTTCGTTGGATAATGTAGACTTTTCGAAAGTGAGTTATTTCGTTTTAGATGAAGCCGACCGTATGTTGGATATGGGCTTTTACGATGATATAATTCAGATTGTGAAGAAGTTGCCTGAGAAACGTCAGACTATTATGTTTTCTGCTACGATGCCACCTAAAATACGTAAATTGGCAGAAACCATCTTGCACGAGCCAGCTATGGTGAATATCGCCATCTCCAAACCAGCCGATGGCATAGAACAAGGAGCCTATGTATGTTATGAAGCGCAGAAATTACGCCTGCTCACATCCATATTGAAAAACGATGAAACGTTAAAAACCATTGTCTTTTCCTCTTCAAAACTGAAGGTGAAGGAGATGACCCGACAGTTGCGTCGCCAAGGAGTACAAGTGGCTGAGATTCATTCAGATTTGGATCAAGAAGAACGAGATGCCGCTTTGTTGGATTTCAAAAATGGGAAAGTGAAGGTGCTTGTTGCCACTGATATTGTTTCGAGAGGTATTGATATTGATGATATTGAGTTGGTTATCAATTATGATGTGCCACGAGATGTAGAGGATTATATCCATAGAATTGGTCGTACGGCTCGAGCTAATCGAAAGGGTAGAGGTCTAACCTTTATTTCGGAGGAAGATCAGGAGAGATTCTATAAAGTAGAACGCTTTTTGGATAAGGTGATTGATAAGTTGCCTATGCCGGAGGATTTGGGCGACGGACCAGAGTACGCTCCAAAGCCAAAGAGTAAGGGCCCTCGAAGAGGTAGAGGAGGTCATCACAATCACAGAGGAGACCACTCGTCGTCTTCATCACATAGAAATGTGAGGAGAGGGAATCCACAAGAGAGACCTGTAAACGAGCATAAAGAGAACGAGAGACGAGAAGGAGAGGGGAAGACATCATCTCAGCATCGAAGAAGACCTTTCCACAGAAATAAGAAGAGAGAAGAGAATGGAAACACACAAAGAAGATCAGATGGAGCAAAAGAAGTATAACATATTATTTGTATGTCTAGGAAATATTTGTCGTTCAGCAGCGGCAGAGGCCGTGATGAAGTCTATTTTGAAGAAGCATAACGACGAACGATTTTATGTAGATTCAGCAGGTATCCTTAGTTATCATCAAGGAGAACCAGCAGATTCGAGAATGCGCTATTTCGCTGGGCAACGAGGTTATGATGTAACTTCCATATCCAGACCAGTGAAAGGGTATGACTTTGAACAATTTGATATAATTATTGGTATGGATGATTCCAATGTGGAGGATTTGAAGGAACGAGCAACAACGATTGAGCAGGAGAGCAAGATTCATAAGATGACGGAGTTTACCACACGGACATCAGCCACGAGTGTGCCAGATCCCTATTATGGTGGAAATGAAGGGTTTGAGCGTGTGATGGATTTGTTGGAGGAGACCTGTGAGGGGTTGTATCAGTATTTGATCCGTACGATTTATGCATAAAATCGCATAAATATACATCTGTCAAAAAGATAGTATAAGAGGTAAAAAAGGGTGACAGATGCTTAAAAAAGGGTGGTTTCGTGTCGGTAAATAAGAGAAGAATAGATGCCAGGCGTGATATTGGGGGCAAGAAGTGACAAAATGATTTTATTTAAAGGTTTTCTCTGACAAAAATTTTTTATAAATTTTGAATAATAAACTTTTTGCTTAAAAAAACTGAAAAAAAATTTTTTATGTAAGTGAATAAGTTTGTATATTTGCATTGTTTTTGAATAAAAACGGTAAGATAAGATTGATTCGGAAAAAGAATACTAGTAATTTAAATTTTAAATAGAATACAAAATGGATGCAAAAGTAAAAGAATTCATGGACAAGGTGATCGCTAAGAATCCAGGCGAGGCACCATTCCACCAAGCAGTTCAGGAGGTTGTAGAGTCTTTGATGCCATTTATCGAGGCTAACCCTAAGTACAAAGAGGCTAAGATTCTTGAAAGAATGTGTGAGCCTGAGAGAGTAATCATCTTCCGTGTTCCTTGGATTGACGATAAAGGAGAGTTCCAAATCAATCGTGGTTTCCGTGTACAAATGAACAGTGCTATCGGTCCTTACAAAGGAGGTATCCGTTTGCACCCTTCAGTAAACTTGGGTCTTTTGAAATTCTTGGCTTTTGAGCAAGTTTTGAAGAACTCTTTGACTACTCTTCCAATGGGTGGTGGTAAAGGTGGTTCTGACTTCGACTCTAAGGGTAAATCAGACAATGAGGTTATGCGTTTCTGCCAAAGCTTCATGACTGAGTTGTTCCGTCACATTGGTGCTGACACTGACGTTCCTGCTGGTGATATAGGAACTGGTGCACGTGAGGTTGGTTTCATGTTCGGACAATATAAGAGATTGAGAAACGAATTCGTAGGTGTTTTGACTGGTAAGGGTCTTTCATTCGGTGGATCATTGATCCGTCCTGAGGCTACTGGTTACGGAACAACTTACTTCGCACAATATATGTTGGAGACTAAGGGTGATACTTTGAAAGGTAAAACTGTTGCTATCTCTGGTTCTGGTAACGTTGCTCAATATGCAGTTGAGAAATGTACTCAATTAGGTGCTAAGGTTCTTACAGTATCTGACTCTAACGGTTCTATCTACGATCCAGACGGAATCTCTAAAGAGAAGTTGGATTTCATCTTCGAATTGAAGAATGTAAAACGTGGCCGTATCAAAGAATATGCAGCTAAATATCCATCTGCTAAATATTTCGAGAACCAACGTCCTTGGCAAATCGCTGACATCAAGTCTCTTGATGTAGCTATGCCATGTGCAACTCAAAACGAGCTTGACGGTGATGATGCAAAGGCACTTCTTGCTAAAGGTGTTAAGGTAGTTGCTGAGGGTGCTAACATGCCTTCTACTATCGATGCTGTTAACGCATTCATCGCTGCTAAGATCCTTTACTCTCCAGGTAAGGCTTCTAACGCTGGTGGTGTTGCAACTTCAGGTTTGGAGATGTGCCAAAACTCTGGTCGTATCTCTTGGACAGCTGAGGAAGTTGACAACAAGTTGAAGGGTATCATGAAGAATATCCACGACAACTGCGTTAAATATGGTAAGGAAGCTGACGGTACTGTTAACTATGTTAAGGGTGCTAACATTGCAGGTTTCGTAAAAGTTGCTGATGCAATGCTTGCTCAAGGATTAGTATAATAAAATCCGATACGATAAAAATCCCCGTCGTGTTCTCGCTTCGGGGATTTTTTATTAAAACTATAAATAAATATTACAATGGGAAAACTAAGAGTTGCTGTTGTCGGTTATGGCAACATCGGACGTTTCAGTGTTGAAGCGATCCAAGCAGCACCTGATATGGAATTGGCGGGCGTCGTTCGTCGTGACCCATCTTGCAAACCAGCTGAATTGGCTGACGTGAAGGTGGTTGCCAACATCGATGAACTTGGCAAGGTGGATGTAGCCATCCTTTGCACACCAACCAGAAACATTCCTGAGGTGGCAAAATCTATTTTGGAAAAAGGTATCTATACGGTAGATAGTTTCGACATCCACGGACAAGTATGGGAGCTTCACCAATCATTGGATGCAGTTGCTAAACAACATAATGTGGCAGCTATCATTTCAGCAGGTTGGGATCCAGGAACCGATTCAGTTGTTCGTACTTTGTTGATGGCTATGGCTCCAAAAGGATTAACATATACAAACTTTGGTCCTGGTATGAGTATGGGTCACTCAGTGGTGGCTCGTGGTAAGAAGGGTGTTAAGAACGCTCTTTCTATGACTATCCCTAAGGGTCAAAGTATTCACAGCCGTATGGTTTATGTAGAGTTGGAACCAGGTTATACTGCTGAACAAGTCTACGCTGAATTGAAGGCTGACGACTACTTCGCTCATGATGAATTGCACGTTATCCCTGTTAATAGTGTAGATGACTGCAAAGATATGGGTCATGGCGTATTGATCGAACGCAAAGGTGTATCTGGTAAGACTCAAAATCAATTGTTTGAGTTCCGTATGCACATCAACAACCCAGCACTTACCGCTCAAGTCTTGACTTCTTGTGCACGTGCAGTTGTAAAACAACGTCCTGGTTGTTACGCATTACCTGAAATCGCTCCAATGGATTTGTTGGCTGGCGACAAAGAAACGTTGATTAAGAGTTTGGTATAATAAATACTTTCATAGATGAATTAAGCCCCCTGCTTTGCTGGGGGCTTTTTTTGTTGCTGGTCTCAGCATTAAAAAAGAGGAATTTAGAAATTAAGATGATAAAATGTTATTTGTTATTGATTTTTACATCTATTTCGATGAAAAAAACTATCTTTAACCGAGCAACTTTGATTCGAATGAAGAAAAATTGATGATAGTCGTAGAACTTTAAAATAGATAATAATGACGTTAAAAGGTCTATGTAAATATTATATTAGTTGTATTAACCAAATTGAAAAGTGGATAGAGATGGTTGATAAAAAAGTTTAAACTATATTGAAGGGTGTTATATAGAATTTTTTAGTAATACTCTCCCCGAAGATATTAAAATTGGTGACAAACTTTTTTTGAATAAACATTAAACAAATCGAATGAATGTTTTGTTTTATAAAAAAAAAGCAATAAATTTGCACTCAATATGACCGCTCACGCTTCCCATTGAACAGCGCACCCGAGCGGTCTTCGAGTTTTTCTATCTATATTTTGTTTTATGCAATACACTAAACTACCTTTATCTGTTGAAGAGCAAATTTCCAAGCTTGAGAAACGAGGATTGCGTTTCTGTAATAAGTGTTTGTCTACTAAATATTTACAGAACATAAGTTATTATAGATTACGTGCATTTACGTATCCGTTTCAAAATAACATGGATAACGCCGATCATGAATTTGTTAGGGATGATATCGATTTCATGGATGTTATTGATTTGTATGTGTTTGATAAGCGATTACGCTCCTTGGTATTCAGCGAGATTGAAAAAATAGAAGTTGCGGTACGTACAAAACTCTCGCTTTATTATTCTCTTTCTAAAAATGACGCATTGTGGTATGAAAACGAGAATATCTATAAGTCTCCTATCAAGTTTCAGAAAATAATAAGTGATATTAAGTCTGATGTTGATAGAAGTGATGAAGATTTTATCAAACATTATAGGCAAAAATACGACACTCCGTTAATGCCTCCTTCTTGGATGACTTTGGAAGTCGTTTCTTTTGGTGTACTTAGCCGATTATATAAGGAACTAATTCCAAGTGTGGAGAAACGTAGTATTGCAAATCAGTTTGGTATCGGTGATGAAAAGATCTTTGCCAATTGGTTACACGCATTTAACAATTTGCGAAATTGTTGCGCTCATCATAGTAGAATATGGAATCGACGATTTCTTGTTCAAATCAAATTGCCATACAATACAACCTCTGCATTTATCCCCCGCAAAAAGATTGCTAAAATTAGAAATAACAAATTGTTTGCAATGCTCTCTGCCATAAAGTATATTGTTGATATAATTAGTCCCGATAACTCTTTTAAGACAAATCTGATTCAATTACTCAATCAGCCTAATCGTCTCCTTTCATTAAAAGAAATGGGATTTCCCCCTGATTGGGAAACTCTACCTGTATGGAAATGAATAATTTTTATTTTGCTATAACGGAAAAAAACAATAATTTTGTCCTCAATATGACCGCTCACGCTTCCCATTGAACAGCGCACCTGAGCGGTCTTCGAGTTTTTAATAACGAATAAAATGTAAGATTTGGTTTTCGATTTTTGCTAAAAAATTATAGACGCCACCTAAATAAATGGTTTATGAAAAAACTTATTATCACATTATTCGCACTATCAGTAATGTCCGTGGTTTCATCGGCTTCACTGACAAAAGAACAAACAGAGTCTTTGAACGAGAAAATCAAGGAGTATGACTATGTTGGAAGTTTCAGCGAAAATAGAGCCCTTGTGATAAAAGACAATAAGGCTGGTTTTATCAATAAGTCTGGTGATGTGGTTATCCCTTTACAATATGAAAAAGTTGTTTCCTTTAGAAATCTATTCAGGAATGGAATTTGGTGTGATGAGTCGGTGGGTGTTATCGACAGCATGGGCAATCGATTGGTGCCAGAAGGAAAGGTGAAAAGAATTCTCCAAATTCCCCAAGGACGTTTCTGGGAGATTAATAAATTTCCTGATTTTAAATCGTTGGATATTGTACAAATTGAAACTGAGCCAGGTAAGACTATTACCTATTGCTTTGAATTCGGGAAGCTTCTCTTTACTATGGATAATGATTGGCCAGTGGTGAATTATTATACGGGGAGAATTCTTTCTACAACCCAAAAGAAAAAGAAAAAATATTTAGGTGAAGAGGATCTGAAGAAGCTTGGATTTCAAGATGTTAGCAATGTATATCATTGTGGTTCTTTTGGATATACAACAGGAGAATGCTTGGTATTGAAGAAAAATGACAAGTTTGGAATTGTTGACATGAATTTTAAGGAAGTCTATCCTTTTGTCTGCAACAACTCACATTTGGAATATGTTGATGGTACAGTGCTGGTTAATGAAGTCGTTTATCATGAAGATGGTGATCTTGGTCTTATGGTGTTCCCATTTACCACATCCATATACAAGGACAAAAAGGTTTTAGCAAATAATCTTTTTTGTACCAGAGAAATGTATGGAAAATATGTTTTTTTTGAAGGGGGGCAAACCTCGTTCATGGACTATCTGGAGCAATCCTTAGGTATAAAAACACCAGAGTCGGCAAAAAAAATAAAATTATACACCTTGGATGGTAAAGAGGTGGAATCCATAGCTTTTGGTCAAAACAGATTTAGACTTGTTGATAAAGAAGGTGTATCGTCATGGATATATGAGGATGCAAAAGGCAATGCCATTATAAAAGAGCCAGTAGAACTGGTGTCTGGTAAATTTGGAGAAAAGGTAATCGCCATACAAACTGCATCAAGTATACAAAATGGACTTGAGATTTTTATTGATATCGCTACGGGTGATACTGCATGGTTTCCTGAGTCTGCGTTTTGTGGAATGATATTCCCATTTCCCTATCTGGAAGCAGGATTGATAAAAGTTTCGGATTTGTCAAGATATGATTATAAATACAGTCCGCTTACCGATTATTATGTCACCTCATCCAGAAGAGATAATGAATTAAATTTGAAATTTATGCGCAGAGAAGAGTACGATGATTCTACTCGTAAAAGCCTCTATAAAATAAAAAATACAGAAACAAACAAACTCATAGAAAAAGAGTTTCAACAGATAGATTCCTTCTCAGACGAACTACTATTGGTGAGGTTCAATAATAGATGGTATTTCTTGAATGACGAGGGGGAAGGAATTAAATAAAGAAAATCACGGAGAGTCTCGAGCTGGTGCATCCTTGAAAAATGAATAACTTAATTAATACAATATGGAAAATAAAGAAATTGGATTCGTTCGCGTTGCCAGTGCAATCCCAGTGGTGGAGATTGCTAATCCTAAGGTGAATGCAGACAGAATCATATCGCTGATAGAAAAAGCAGCACAAGAGAATGTTAAAATTGTATGTTTCCCAGAACTTTGTCTTACGGGTTATACTTGTTCCGATCTTTTTTATCAACGCACTTTGATTGAAGAGACGCAAAGACAACTCATTAGAATAAATGAGGCTGCTGGTCAACACGGACTCTATGCCATTGTGGGTGCGCCCTACTATCGTGATGGTAAATTGTATAATGCGGCTTTCGTGGCAGGTACGGGCGACCGTTTCTTCCATACGGAGGTGGATAAACAATACTTGCCAAGCAATAATGAGTTTTACGAGAAACGTTGGTTCACCCCTGGATTCGGTGAAAAGAGACAGATCTTTGAGGTCGATGGACTAAAATTCGGCATTGAGATCTGCGAAGACTTATGGATGCCAGCATCTCCAAGTGACGAGATGTGTCTGGCGGGCGCAGAAATCATCTTCAATCTCTCTGCCAGTGATGAACTGATTGGCAAGGAGGCCTATCGTCGTCAATTGGTGAAGCAGAAGTCTGCCACGAATGTGTGTGCCTACATCTATACGGGTTCAGGTTTCGGAGAGAGTAGCACCGACCTCGTTTTCTCTGGCACTGCCATTATCGCAGAAAACGGTAGTCTGTTGGCAACGTCGGAACGATTCTCTTTCAAAGAACAGCTCACCATTGCTGATATTGATGTACAGCGATTGCAGGCGGATCGTTTGCGCAACTCTGCTTTTATCATTGGCAATCAGAACCCTAACAAGAATAACGAGATTGAAATCACTCGTCTTGAGTCAATCGAGATATATGCCAATCCGTCGGATGTGACTCGCACATTTGCGCCACATCCATTTGTTCCGCCAGAGGACGAGATGAAGACTCGCTGCAACGAGATCTTCTCTATCCAAGTGGGTGGATTGGCAACACGCTTGTATCACACAGGCATCCAGAAAGCTGTTGTGGGCATAAGTGGAGGACTCGACTCTACACTCGCACTGCTTGTGATGGTGAAGACATTCGACAAACTGGGTCTTCCGCGTAAAAACATTGTTGGCATCACAATGCCTGGTTTTGGTACCACCGGTCGTACCTATCATAATTCACTCAATATGATGAAGAGTCTGGGTATTTCTATCAAGGAGGTGGACATTAAGCCAGCATGCTTGCAACACTTGAAAGATCTTGATCATGACCTTTCCGTCCTTGATGTTACCTATGAGAACACGCAGGCACGCGAGAGAACTCAAATCTTGATGGATTATGCCAATAAGATCGGAGGATTGGTGGTTGGAACAGGCGATTTGTCTGAGTTGGTGTTGGGTTGGGCAACCTACAATGGCGACCACATGAGTATGTATGCTGTCAATACGTCGATTCCAAAGACCTTGGTGAGATACTTGGTGAAATATGCAGCTCTTTACGAGATGGATGAAGCTGCAAAAGAGACATTGTTGGATGTCTGCGATACTCCTGTCAGTCCGGAACTCCTTCCTGCCGACGATAAAGGAGAGATTGCACAAAAGACAGAGGATTTGGTGGGACCTTATGAACTCCACGATTTCTTCATCTACTACACCCTTCGTTTCGGATTGTCACCTACAAAGATTAACTTTATGGCTCGTAAAGCGTTTGAGGGTAAATATGATGATGCTACGATATTGAAGTGGATGCGCACGTTCTATTGGCGTTTCTTCGCACAACAGTTTAAGAGAAGCTGTATGCCAGATGGTCCGAAGGTAGGTAGTGTCAACCTCTCACCACGTGGAGATTGGAGAATGCCGAGCGATGCATCCAGCAAGATATGGATTGAAGAGGTGGAACGGTTGACGAAAAATAAATAATCATACACAAGATCAGGAAGTTGGTTTATGAATTATAAAATACGTTCGTTTGTGAAATATTTTATTCTTGTATTTATCTTAATTCTAATTAGCCTGGGTATCTTTCCGATGAGGTTGTTCAAATCATTGAAATGATAGAGAAGGAAATCGATACTGCTAAAATGCTTAGGGTGAGAACCAAAGATGGAAAGGTGGAATATCCTCGCCAAATATATGCATTTACAGTTTAATTTTGCGTTTGTGCAATAGTTTAGAATAGGTGTAAGAAATTTTGCGAAAGCTCTCTATTTTATTATTTTTGTAAATGTACCATTTCCAAGAGGCAGCTTATGTATTGCTCCTTAAAAATGGAGATGTGCGAAACCAATAAAACTAATATATGAAATACCCAATCGGCGTAGAGACATTTGATAAGGTCATCAGCAGGAACTATGTTTACGTTGATAAGACGTCACTTGTGTATATGTTAGAAAGAGGGTGAAGATAGTTATGAAAGAGATAATCAAATTTTTGCGAGACTTGCAAAAAAACAACAATACGGAATGGTTTCATGCTCACAGAAAAGAGTATGAGGCAGCGCGTGATCAATTCGGACAGTTTGCTATGAAACTGATAGCTGGTGTGACTCAGTTTGATAAAAGTACGGAAGGCTTGGAACTGAAAGACTGTACGTATCGTATTAATCGTGATATTCGCTTCTCGGCAGATAAGTCTCCTTATAAAACACATTTCGGCGTTTTTATCTCTCCAGGTGGTAAGAAGTCGGGACATGCTGGCTACTATTTCCACCTTTCCGTGGGTGGTACAGGTTATCCTGATGAGAGTATGATTGCCATTGGTCATTATTGTTATGATAAAAAAGTGGTGGAGATTGTTCGAGAGGATTTGCAAGATGATGGAAAAAGATTTGATAAGTATATACAGACTGCAGCAAAGGACGGACTTCGCTTGGATTATACCGATGCCTTGAAGAAGGTGCCGAAAGATCTGACAGACTTTCCATATAAGGATTATTGGCGTCTGAAGACATATTGTTTGGATAAACCGTTGGATGACTCTTTTGTGTGTGATGAACATTTGTTGGAACATCTACTGGATATCTTCAAAAGAAATCAACCATTCATTGCTTATTTAAATCAGGTGATAGATTACACCAAGGAGGAAGATTAGATGTCTGCGAAGAAAAACCCTATTCGTAAAGGAATCTTTTTTGCGGTGTTAGCCGCTGTTCTATATGCGATAAATGCTCCGTTTTCAAAGATTGTATTGGAACACATGCCACCTATTCTGATGGCAGGGTTCCTCTATATCGGTTCTGCTTTGGCAATGCTAATGGTGGGCGGAATGCGTATGTTGCATGGCCGTATCGGACTCGAGAAGAGTCTGGAAGAGAAGGAGTGGCCCTATATCGTAGCCATGATTCTGTTGGATGTGATTTCCCCAGTCTGCTTGATGATGGGCTTGAAGATGACAACCGCTGAAAACGCTTCACTACTTAGCAATTTTGAAGTGGTTGTGACAGCTTTGCTTGCCTTGCTCTTTTTTAAGGAGAAAATTAGCCGACGTTTGTGGGTGGGCATTCTCTTTGTGACAGTCTCGTGTTGTGTCCTCTCTTTCGAAGATATGGATAGTCTCCGCTTCTCGAATGGTTCGCTCCTTGTTGTCCTTTCCGCCTTCTGTTGGGGATTGGATAATAATTGCACGAAGATGATTTCGGATAAGGACCCGTTACAAATTGTTTTGCTGAAGGGACTCTTCTCTGGTACTATCGCTTTGGTGGTTGGCTTTTATATGGGAGAGACAATTGAATCGATATGGATGGTAGTCGCAGCCTTGGTGGTGGGCTTGATTTCATACGGTATGAGTGTCTATGTGGATATCTATGCACAACGCTATTTGGGAGCTGCTCGTACCAGTGCTTATTATGCCATTTCACCTTTTATTGCTACCGGTCTTTCGTTGCTAATCTTTCAACAGATGCCACCCAAAGTCTATTGGATTGGTTTGGTTTTGATGGCTATCGGAGCATGGCTATGCTCGCGTGACACACCTCTTATCAATATCAATCCTAATCGTTCGATGGAGAAAAAATAATGTTTTTTCTTATAAACCCATCAATTGAGTAGGTTTATAAATTTTTAAGGGGTCTTTTTGTTGAAATTTTATTCTAATTTTTGTTTTTGTTTTAGAATTATATTTTGTTTGTGTATGTTTACTGTGGTTTAAATAGTGAAATTGTTCAAATTTAATAGAATATTTGTCTGCTAATTGTGTTCGGTCTATATTTGCAAGAAAAAAATAATATTGTAAATAATAGATATGAAACAAATCAAGACAAATGTATTGGGGCTTCCCAGAATGGGACAAAACAGAGAGTTGAAAAAAGCCCTTGAAAGTTTTTGGTCGGGCAAAATTTCCGAGTCCGATTTGAAGTCGTGTGGCAAGACTATTAAGAGTTATAATTGGAAGAGACTATCTGACGCTGGGGTTTCTCTGATTCCGTCTAATGATTTCTCTTACTACGACCATGTGTTGGACTTGTCGTTAACCTTAGGTGTTATTCCTTCAAGATATAACGGACTTAAGAATGACATCACAAACCTCTATTTTGCCATGGCTCATGGTATTCAGAAAGAGGGACAGGATGTGATTGCGATGGAGATGACCAAGTGGTTCGACACAAACTATCACTATATTGTACCTGAGTTTGCCAAGAATCAACAGTTTAGCTTGTTCTATAACAAACCTTTACAGGAGTTCAATGAGGCATTAGCGCTTGGTTATAAGACTAAACCAGTGGTGCTTGGACCTATCTCTTATTTATTGCTTGGTAAATTTGAGCATCAACACAGTGAAGAATCAGCTTGTTCATGTGGCTGTGGTGGTTCTCACAAGCATACCAATCGAGATGAAAACTTAGATTTGTTATCCAATCTATTGCCTGCATACATTGAATTATTGCAATCGTTGGAGAAGGGTGGAGCAGAGTACGTTCAGATTGACGAGCCATATCTTGCATTGGATATTACGGAGAAAACAGCTAAGGCTTATCAAGAAGCTTATAAGAAAATAGCGGAGAGTACAACACTTAAAACAATCATCACTACCTATTTTGAAGGATTGGGTGACAATTTGGATTTGGCTGTTTCTTTGCCTGGTTATGCGTTGCATGTAGATCTTGTCAGTGATGAGAAACAGGTAGATGCTTTGTTAAAGAAACTACCTGCGGATAAGGTGCTCTCTTTGGGATTGGTAGAGGGACGAAATATTTGGATTAACGATTTGGAGAACTCAGCCAACATCGTGAAGAAAGCAATCAATTCTTTGGGTGCAGATCGTGTGATTTTGGGTGCTTCTTGTTCCTTCTTGCATGTACCATGTGATTTAGCGCAGGAGACCAATGAAAATAGTTTGCCATCGGAAGTGAAATCATGGCTTGCCTTTGCATGGCAGAAAGTGAATGAACTTGAGGTGGTAGCAGAGTTGGCAAGTGCTCATCCTGATGCGAAGGCGATTGAATATTTAGAAGCAAATAAGAGTGCATTGTCAGCTAGAAAGTTCTCCTCCCTTATTCACAATCAGCATGTGAAAAAGAGATTGTCAGAATTGAAACCAGAGGATGAAAGAAGAGTATCAGAATACAGTAAACGTGCCGTTCTTCAACATAAAAGACTAACCTTACCTCTATATCCGACCACAACCATCGGTTCTTTCCCTCAAACGAAGGAGGTTAGAGCATGGCGTTCTTTACATAAGAAGGGACAGATGTCGGATGCAGAATACAAGTCTAATTTGCAAAAAGCTATCAAGGATTGTATCGAATGGCAAGAAGAAATCGGCCTTGATTGCTTGGTTCATGGAGAGTTTGAACGTAATGACATGGTGGAGTATTTCGGAGAGCAATTAGCAGGATTTGCCTTTACACAGAATGGTTGGGTTCAGAGCTATGGTTCCCGTTGCGTGAAACCACCCGTTATCTTTGGTGATGTGAGTCGTCCGTTCCCAATGACAGTAGAGTGGAGTAGTTATGCTCAGAGTCTGACGAAGAAGCATGTAAAAGGAATGTTGACGGGACCTGTCACGATTTTGAAGTGGTCGTTTGTCAGAAATGACCAACCATTGTCAGAGACTTGCAAGCAGATAGCTTTGGCTATCAGAGATGAGGTGTCCGACCTCGAAAAGGCTGGTATAGCTATCATACAGATTGATGAGCCTGCCATCAGGGAGGCGTTGCCATTGCGTCATGCAAAATGGGATGAATATTTTAAATGGGCGGTTAGTAGTTTCCGTATCTCCTCTTCTTCCGTTTCTGATGCCACACAGATACACACTCACATGTGCTATTCTGAGTTCAATGATATCATTCGTGAGATTGCGGATATGGATGCCGATGTGATTACGATAGAGTGTTCACGTTCTCAAATGGAACTTTTGGATGTCTTCCATGAGTTTGAATATCCAAATGAGATTGGACCTGGTGTGTATGATATCCACTCTGCACGTGTGCCATCTGTTGAGGAGATTGTGAATCTGATGGAGAAGGCTAAGAAGTTGATACCGGCAGAACGTCTTTGGGTCAACCCGGATTGTGGATTAAAGACAAGAGGATGGGAAGAAACACGTCTCTCTTTGATTAACATGGTGAAGGCTGCTGTGTTGTTAAGAAAATAGATAAAAAACCGCGAGACAGAAATGTCTCGCGGGAAAATGAAAAAGAGATAGATATATTCGGAATAAATTACTACCTTTGTGAAAAAGGTGTACAAAAAATGAACAATACAGAGTATGTGGGTAATCGAGCACATATTACAAGATGAAATGTTTTTTGTACTAATATTAATTCCGAATATTTCTATATATGAATACAAAATCAAAATATTCTCTACGTTTCTGTGCAATTATTGGATTTCTCGTTTTAATGGAAATTCTTTTTTGCGCATTCGTTATATTCGGTGAGAAGCAACATCTTTTGTTTTTAATACTGATTGTGCCGTTTTTTCTAGTTGCTAAATGGATATTGAAATTCTATAAAGTATTTCCTTCTGTTACGATAACTAATGATGAAATTGTACTTGACTATTTGATGGGGAGCAAACGTATCTCAATCGATGATGTTTGCGAATTTCAGTTGACAGATAGTTTCCCTATATCCAAATGGGTTAATCCGCAGGAAACGAATGGATTTTCTATAAGTACAAAGGAAGAAGAACAATATATATTCTATGAAAAATATTACAAGAATCCACATGAGCTAAGAGCTATATTTGCACAAATTACAAACATGAACTTTGAGCCTAGAAATTCTGCGATTGATAATCCTTTGACTTCATTTTCAGGTCCGATATCGTTTAAGTTCGAAATAATAAACATTGCTATAGGTTTGATATTGTTTTTTGTGTCGTTGCTGTTCGATTTGCCATATGGAACAGGAGTATTATTCGTTATTTCTATTGTCTGTATATGTGTTGGTTGTTCTATGATATTTGATAACATACGTGATTTCTTAACAATAGAGGTGGAAGGTGAGGAAATCCGTTTCAAACGCTTGTTGTCCGGTAAGGTGATTACAGCAAACCTTAATGATATCCTTACCTGCAATCTCTCTTTTTTGAGTATTTACAATGGATACACTGGCATTGCTTTTAGTTATATTACACCCGATTATAGACGGAATGTTATAAAAGGATCAAATCTGAAAGCTGAAGTGTGGAATGAACTTGTAGAGATACTAGAAAAAAATGGTGTGCCAGTCACTGGTGTTACTATTGATAGTTGATAAAACAAAAATATATATAGATATGCATAAACCATTCATTCATTACAAGCATTGTTGCTTTTCTCTTCGAGTATTACTTATACTCCCGTTTTTATTTATGATGAGTAGTTGTAGTCATACAAGTGAAAAAAGAATAATGACTACGAATGATACTATAGGTTATAACTGTATTGCCTATTGGGTGCATGGCTATATGAAGCATATAGGAGAAATACCGACGAAAGAAGAATTTCTAGAGTATAATGATGTAGGGGATGCTGTGGAGTCTTATTTGGGTATTAAGGGAGAACATTTAGAAAAAATTCTTTCGGATACGCTATATCAAGAGCTTGATTATACAGAAATATTTCAGTGTACTTCTGCTTCGTCTTTTGAGTTTGCTACGCCACAAGGCATCTTTATTGCATCTAATTACTTGTTGACGCATCCAACTATACAATTTATCAATCAGGACTCTTGTTTGCTTGTTGTGGATAGTACAGTGTATGAACATGATGGTTCGATAGCGAAAATGTCTCTCTCTATGCCGGAAGTTATGATTAAGGATTCTGCTTACTACTACAAGGGCGTAAAACTTTCGTCTATAAAAGAATATGATAATAAAGCATTCTTTGAAATTGATGCACCCAATAGACCTATTCTCATAGATTATAATTCACCAGTGGAACTGATAGACACTTTGTGTACATATTTTTTTGGTATATATAAGGTAAGAACTAAACCTATAGGACGTGGCGATAAGTATATCTGTCTGTATCATTCGGCTCCTCATGTACGTGAGGCTGATTCTGTTTCGAACTTGCCAGTTTATGTATTAACAGATTCTTTAAAACAGATAATAGGATATATTGACGAATATGAATTAGATGAGGAACCTCCTTTTGATATGCAACCTACGTCTCCTTTTGAACAAAATGATGAAGTAATGAAACAAGTTGATGATGAAGCTCTATTAAAAAAGTTTGTTTATGATGTTCAACGTGCACAATCGGTAATTTATCGAAGCAATGATACTATCTATTTGAATGGGAAACCAGTAAATGATAGTTGTAGTGTGAATGAGAAATCAATCCTTATTGATTTGACGCACGATAATACATATAGGGATGTATGTGAAATTGCTCGATTCCTTATAAAGAAGACATCATCAAAAGACTTTAAACGTTCTAGATATTATTTCAAATCTGATGACAAGATATATAAGTACCTTATAAATAAACATCCGGAATGGAAAGTAAAAGTTACTTCTGATGATTGATAAAATAACAAAAATGTATCATAGATATGCATAACCCATTCACCCATGCCAAGCATTGTATCTTTTCTCTTCGAGTATTATTTATACTCCCTTCTTATTTGTGATGAGGAGTTGTAGTCATACAAGTGTAAAAAGAATACTGAATAACATGAATACAAAATCAAAATATACTCTACGTTTCTGTGCAATTATTGGAATGATCCTTTTCTTGGAAATTCTTTTATGCGTACTTCTTTTATTCTTGTTGAGTAATAATCATTATCAGTTGTCTTTAATGCTGATTGTGTCGATTTTTCTAGTTGGTTGGTGGATGCAGAAATACTTTAAAGTAGTTCCACCTGTTACGATAACTAACACAGAGATTATCATCGGCTATTGGGTGTGGTCTAAACGTATCTCAATCGATGATGTTTGCGAATTTCAATTGACAGATAGTTTCCCTATATCAAAATGGATTTCGGGAGATCGTGTGACGAATGGTTTTTCAATAAGGACAAAGGCGGATGAGGAATATGTATTCTATGAAAGATTTTACAAAAATCCACATGAATTAAGAGCTAGATTTGCACAGATTACAAACATGAACTTTGTACCTAGAGATTCTGCGATCGATAATCCTTTTACTTCGCTTACTTCTCCTTTGTCATTTAAAATCGAGATAATATTATTCTGGGTGTCCATTGTTCTAGCCATACTCTTTTTTTTCTTAGCTAAATCACCTGGATATGAATACTTGTTTTTTCTCTCTTTTCTTTTTATTTTATTTGCTTTTGTTATTGTTGGTTCGATATATGAAGACAAACGAAACTTCATAACAATTGTTGAAGTGGAAGGTAAAGAGATTCGTTTCAAATACAATTTTCCATCCAGTAGAGTAATAACAGTAAACATTAATGATATCATCACCTGCAATTTCATTGTCTTGAATGATTTAGAAATTGGTTTTGTTTATATTACACCTGATTTTAGACGAGTTGTTATAAAAGGATCAAATCCTGTGTGGACTGAGCTTATAGTGATACTAGATGCCAGTCACTGATGTTCCTTGGATGATGGTATTAAATATTTTAAATAATTGAATTTGTCTGTCGGTTACCGTAGAGACGCACGGCCGTGCGTCTCTACACAAAAAAATGACGTACGTCGTAGATCGACATACGTCATTTATAGGAGGTATGATAACCTTACTTAATAATCTCCATTCCTTTTTTCAAGGCAGCCTCATTCATTGGGATGAGGTGGTGGTGACGTTCAGGAAGGGTTTTCTTCAAACCTTTCAATACATTTTCCAACTCTACGATAGGTCTGATTTTCAAGAATCCACCTAATAGAATCATGTTGAAGGATTTAGCTGCATTCATTTCGATGCAGGCATCCATTGCATTGATTTTGTGGATGTTGATATCTGTTCTGGTTGGTTCTGTAGTGATTCCGTATGGATCGTAGATCAATGTTCCACCAGGCTTAACAGACTTTTCAAACTTGTCCAATGATTGTTGGTTCAAGATGATAGCCGTGTCGTAAGAGTTTAAGATAGGGGAACTGATTTTCTCGTCACTTAAGATAACGGTTACGTTGGCAGTACCACCACGTTGTTCAGGACCGTATGCAGGCATCCAAGTAACTTCCTTGCCTTGCATCAAACCAGAGTAAGCAAGAATCTTACCCATAGAGAGAACTCCTTGTCCTCCGAATCCAGCTATGATGATTTCTTCTTTCATATCTTCTGATTTTATTTGTTAGCGTCTTTGTCAATTAAATCTCCGAGTGGATATTCAGGGAACATGTTTTCCTCCATCCATTTATTGGCTTTCTCTGGTGATAGTTTCCAACCAGATGAGCATGTAGAGACTACCTCTACGACGCTTGCACCACCTTTACCGTCCATGCAGTTTTCGAATGCTTTGCGTATTGCTTTCTTAGCTTTACGAACAGCAGCTGCTGTTTGCACACTCTGACGAGTCACATAGCGGATTCCATCCAAATCTTTCAATTGGTTGGTGATTTTCAGTGGGTAACCATTCAGTTTATAGTCACGACCGTAAGGACAAGTGGCTGTTTTCATACCTTCAATGGTAGTTGGTGCCATCTGACCTCCTGTCATACCGTAGATACCGTTGTTGATGAAGATGATAGCGATGCTCTCACCTCTGTTGCAAGCGTGGATGGTCTCTGCTGTACCAATGGCAGCTAAGTCACCATCACCTTGATAAGTGAAGACGAGTTTGTTAGGACGAAGACGTTTGATAGCTGTAGCCAAAGCTGGCGCACGACCGTGAGCTGCCTCTTCCCAATCGATGTCGATGTAGTTGTAGGCAAATACTGCACAACCTACAGGAGTTACACCGATGGTGTCTTCTACTAAGCCCATCTCTTCAATTACTTCTGCAACTAATTTATGAACGACACCGTGACTGCATCCTGGGCAGTAGTGCATTGGATTGTCATTCATGATATCTGGTTTCTTGTATACCAGATTCTCGGGTTTTATTATATCTTCTAATGCCATTTTCTTTTCCGATTAAGTGAAATTACATTAATTTGGTCTTCACTGCATTGACAATCTCGTCTGGTGTGAATACGATACCTCCCAAACGTCCGTAATGCTCTACTGGAACTTTTCCGTTGACAGCCAAACGTACATCTTCAACCATCTGACCTGCGTTCAACTCAACAGATAACATGGCTTTTACTTTGTTAGCATAGCCTGCAATCGCTTTCGTTGGGAATGGCCATAGTGTGATTGGACGAAGTAGTCCTAACTTGATTCCTTCTGCGCGTGCTATCTCACATGCTTTCTGACAGATACGTGCGGAACATCCGAATGCTACCAATAGATACTCTGCATCGTCGCATAAAATCTCTTCGTAACGTACCTCGTTCTCTTCGATCTGTTTGTATTTGGCTTGGAAACGAAGGTTGTTTTGCTCCATTACCTCTGGCTTCAACTCCAATGAGGTGATGATGTTGTTCTTACGAGACATCTTTCTTCCGGTAGCAGCCCAAGGACATTGCTTTTCAACCTCCTCGTCGGTACGTCTTGGTTTGAAATCAGGAAGAACCACCTTCTCCATCATCTGTCCGATAACTCCATCTGCCAAAATGATAGCTGGATTTCTATATTTGAATGCTAAGTCGAAAGCAAGACCTACAAAGTCTGCCATCTCTTGCACAGAAGCTGGCGCTAATGCAATTAGTCGATAATCACCATGTCCTCCACCTTTCGTGGTTTGGAAATAATCAGACTGACTTGGCTGAATTGTTCCTAATCCAGGACCTCCACGCATTACGTTGACAATCAAGGCTGGCAACTCAGCTCCTGCCAAATAAGAGATACCCTCTTGCATCAAGGATACACCCGGACTTGAAGAGGATGTCATTACTTTTTTACCTGTGGCAGCTCCACCATACACCATGTTGATGGATGAAACTTCACTTTCTGCTTGCAATACTACCATTCCTGTTGTCTTCCAAGGCTCTACTTCCATTAAGGTCTCCATCACCTCAGACTGCGGAGTGATAGGGTAACCAAAATAACCATCGCACCCACAACGAATAGCTGCATGGGCGATCGCTTCGTTACCTTTCATTAACTTTACTTCTTCGCTCATCTTATCTTAATCTATTTTCGTTTTATACACTGAAATACATCCGTCAGGACATACAATACCACAACTTGCGCAACCTACGCACGCATCTTCATTTGCCATGATGGCGTAATTGTAACCTTTCGCATTTACTTGCTTGGACATTGCCAATACATTTGCGGGACATGCAACGACACATAACTGACAGCCCTTGCACCTATCCTTGTTAACAACAACAGCACCTTTGATTTTAGCCATATTACTATTTTTAAATATCGATATAAATTATCTGCAAAGTTATAATTTTTTTCCTAATGGTGAGTTCTATAAGTTCAACGTTTTTAAAATAAAAAATTTGAATTGCGGGTTGATAAACTTTTGTTTATTTGCGAGAGCTCTTTTTCCCCCTTTTTCTCTCTGCTTTATTGGCATCTCGATTGCCCGTTTCTTGGATGAATCTGACATTCACTCTTTTTACATCTTCTGCCACAGTTAGCACTATCGCCTCTACATCTTCCTGCCTCTCCGTTGCTACACTGTCTTCATATTGCTTCTCAATCTCCCAAATGCCTTTGCTCCCTTCTATGGAGAATCGCAATTCTCTGTTCTTGTAATATTTCCCTTTGAATGATTGGGTGACAAGTGGTATGTCATTCATTCTGAATGTCTTCTGCGTTTGTGCCTGACATTGAAAGGTGACAGCTAGTGTGTCTCCTAACTGAAAGAATTGCTGCATGTCGTAGGGTAAATAATCCAATCTTCCATTGATCCACTCTTTTGTTTTCTGAATCTCCACTTCCCAACTGTGATTGGGCTCTGGAAGGTTGGGGTAAAGAGCTTTCATATAGGGATACTCATATTTGATGAGACCGACGAAACTGTCGATTTCCGTACAGATTCTCTCTGCTGTATAGAAATCACCTATGTAAATGGTGGTGCGGTCGATAAACTCATTTCTGAATTTCTCGTTGCTCATCATCACTTGAAATAACTTCACTTGGTTCTCTTTGTTCGACCATAGTTCGATGAATGGATCCTTCCGTAGTGCATGGTGAAGGTAGGCATCTCTTTTATATACCCAATCTCTGTATGCATAACCTAATCCGTAGTCCAAATCTTTGGCTATCCATTTCCATTTGGCACCCGTACTGTCTTGCTCTTTCCAAAGTATACTGTTGTTGCCTGGAAAATCTACGTTTATGTGGATATAATTCAAAATCTGAAGGTTGATGTATTCCTCCATCTGAATGAGCTTGTATAGGGTGTCATAATTGATGGGCTCCGTGTTGTATAACGCTACTAAGCGGTCAAACTCCTCTTTGTTGCCAGCATGAACATTTTTCCAATTGCTGATTTGATCAAACTTCTTTTGTGGATGATGATTGGCCCTCACAAAATCACCATTGCTTCGTTCTCGTATGTTTAACACGCCCTGATACTGCCCATTGATATAGCAGATGCATGGTTGACATGCACTGTAATCCAGATTGACATACGGACAGAAGGTGTGCAGACAAACGGCATCTCTAAAATGCGTATACATGCAGTCTTGTCCGCTATTCCTTAATTGAATGGATTTGCTATGACGTACATTGGGTTTCTCTTTCCAGAATGGATAGTTGAAATCGTTTTTTGAGAATCGTTTATTGGCATATAGATTCAGTGATTTCATTGCTTTGAACCTTGAACCGTTGCCTCCTACGCGAAGTTCAATCATCTGGTTGATAGCGCTGGTAGAGTCTTCTTTTGGAAAATATTCCACATTGCATGGTCGACGGAATGCGGCAGACCAATCTTCACTGTAATCGAATGCTAATACGCCTTCTCTGGTTGGAGTGGTGTCGTATAACATTAGACTGTCCGTTACAAGTGATATGACGGGAAGTGTGATTTCTCTATTGTGGAAAATGTACGAATGCGTTTTTGAAATGGGGGAGTGCCATCCATCGGCAAATTGTTTGGCTCTGATGATGGTGGTTTTGTCGATTCGGATGGAGTCGGGTACTATCGGACTTGACTCGTTGGGTTCGCTGCCATTCGTTGTGTATCGTATGATTGTTCCATGGGGAGCCGTTTTGCTAGGTTGGATTTTTAAGAAGAAAGGTTGCTTGAAGAGTCCTCCCTTTGTCGAGAATTTAGGATTACCTAAAAGACTGTCGCTAAAGGCAGAGTCGTTTGCTCGTAGGGGAGTTGAACGCATTAGAAAATGCCAGCCCTTAGTTTCCTCATCCATTCTTCCGTATGAGATATCAGGTGCAAGCATGGAAGGAACCTTCACATGGTCTACCATCTGATTATTGGCATTGAAGAGGAATAGTTCACTTTCACCATCCGATTTGATTCGAAAGTCGGTATGATTGCCTGTTTTTTTCTTGTCGCAATAGATTAGATGAAAACCATGAGGGGGGATTTTGACAGAGTCGGTCAGAGTATATGCAAGAGAGACATTAGACGTCGTTCCAATCTTCCATCCAATGGTGGATAGCGTATCATTGCTGGGATTGTACAACTCCACCCATGAGTCGGGCAACTCGTTCAGATCGTCCATTGTGCCATGGACGTTAGAGTGCATGATCTCTGTCATGATGAGTGTATGGGCATTCAGGCACATGCTCATCAATGAGAAGGAAAGCAATAATACCAATTGGGTGATAATCTGTCTAATGTCTCTCATGTTAATTGTCTTCTATAAGGAAGCGTTTAAAGCTATTGTGTAAATGTTTTCAATATCTTTTTTGTTAAGATGAACGAAACCGCCGGTTTCACCTTCTCCGATACCGAAACTTTTCACCAATTTAGGTATGTCTTCGCCTCTTGCTCCCAATTCTTTGAAATTGATTGGCATTCCGATGCTGGAAAGGAATCGTCTGAATGCGATGATACCTTCTTTGGCAGTCACTTCCGGATGTTGGAAGTTCATCTGACAACCCCAAACGCGGGTAGCCACTTGCGCGAAACGCATAACGTCATGTTGCATCACATATTCCATCCATGCAGGCATGATGACAGCCAATCCTGCTCCATGTGCGCAGTCGTATAGTGCGGATAGTTCGTGCTCGATGCCATGACTGTTCCAGTCTTGCTCGCGACCCACACCCGTAATATTGTTGTGACAAACCATGCCGGCCCACATGATGTTGGCGCGTGCCTCATAGTTGTTAGGATCTTGTATGACGCGAGGAGTCTCTTTAATCATTGTCAGTAAGATGGCTTCGCAAAGACGGTCGGTGATTTCCACCTCCTGTGTGTTGGTGAAGTATCTTTCGAATGTATGAGCCATGATGTCTGTCGCTCCACATGCTGTTTGATAAGCAGGAAGTGTGCAGGTAAGTTGAGGATTCAAGATAGAAAATTTAGGTCGAATACAGTCGCCACTGGCACCTCTCTTCAACATGCCATCCTCTTTGGTGATGACAGAATCGCCAGAACCTTCACTACCAGCAGCAGCTATGGTGAGGACAGTTCCGATAGGAAGGGCTGTAGTAGGCTTTTTGCCACTATAGAAATCCCAAAAATCACCGTCGTAAGGAACACCCATGGCAATGGCTTTAGCGGAGTCGATTACAGAACCACCACCGACGGCCAGGATGAAATCGATTTTCTCTTTTCTGCAGATCTCAATTCCTTTGTATACAAGAGAATCGTGCGGGTTCGGTTGAACACCACCCAATTCCACGTATGCGATGCCTTCTTTCTCCAAGGATTTTTTTACACGGTCTAACAAACCAGATTTCTTAGCTGAGTTGGAACCAAAATGTAACAGGATTTTAGAACCGCCATGCTTTTTGACGTATTGTCCACATTCATTTTCTCTTTCTTTACCGAAAACAAATTCGGTCGGACTGTAAAAATTAAAGTTCTTCATGTTTATATAATTTCGTTCTTGATTTCTACAAAGATACTCTTTTTTATGTGTTGATAGTTGTTTTTTTTAGAATTTTAGAATGAAGGTTTCGGGGTCGCAATAAAAAAGGTGGATTTTTACAAACCCACCTTTGATAAGATATTATCATGTTTTATTTATTTCAAAGCAGCCAATGCGTTTTTGATGCGAGAGAAAGCTTCTTTTAAGTTTTCCTCTGAAGTTGCGTATGACATACGAATGCAGTCAGGGTCGCCGAATGATTCACCGCCTACACAAGCCACATGGCCTTCCACCAATAGATACATAGCCAAATCAGAAGCGGAGTTGATTACATCACCCTTTGGAGTTTTCTTTCCGAAGAAAGATTTACACTCAGGGAATACGTAGAATGCACCATCTGGTTTGTGGCTCATATTCAAGTTTGGTATGTCTTTAATCATGTCAACAACAAGATCGCGTCTGCGTTCGAATGCTTTTCTCATCTCTTCCACGCAACTTTGGTCGCCAGTGTAAGCAGCTTCAGCCGCTTTTTGAGTGATAGAGCAGCATCCAGAAGTATATTGACCTTGAAGTTTGTTGCATGCTTTAGCAATCCATTCAGGAGCAGCGATCCAACCAAGACGCCAACCAGTCATTGCATATCCTTTAGATACACCGTTGACAATGATGACACGATCTTTGATTTCAGGGAATTGAGCGATGCTTTCGTGCTTTCCGATGTAATTGATGTGTTCATAAATCTCATCGGCCAAGATGTATACATTAGGATGCTTAGCTAATACATCAGCAAGAGCCTTCAATTCGCTTTTAGAATAGACGCTACCAGTTGGATTAGAAGGAGAGCAAAGAATTAACAATTTTGTTTTAGGTGTAATGGCAGCCTCTAATTGAGCAGGAGTCATTTTAAAGTTTTGGTCCATGCCAGCCTTAACGATGACACAAGAACCTTCAGCCAATTTCACCATTTCAATGTAGCTAACCCAATAAGGAGCAGGTATGATTACTTCGTCACCTTTGTTTACTAAACAAAGAACTGCATTACAAACCGACTGTTTAGCACCTCCTGATACGATAATCTGACTAGCTTCATAGTCCAAACCGTTCTCTTTTTTTAACTTCTCAACAATGGCTTTTCTTAAAGGCATAAAACCTGGCACAGGAGAATAGAAAGAGAAATTGTCGCTGATAGCTTTTTGTGCAGCTGCTTTGATGTGATCAGGTGTATTGAAATCTGGTTCACCTACACTTAAATTAATTACATCAATGCCTTGAGCTTTTAACTCTTGACTTTTTTGCGACATAGCCAACGTTGCAGATGGAGCAAGTGCGGCTATACGATCTGATACTTGATTCATTTTTTTTAATTGATAATTATGTTTACTTTCGGTTTAAAATACTGAAAAACAATATTTTAACTTTTGTTTTCTTCCTTTTTTTTCAATTTGCAAATTTATAAAAAAATATTATTCGTACAAAAAGATTGTAAAGAAACTATTTTGCTTACTTTTTGTCTGATTTTTTTCTTACCTTTGCAAAGAACGAAGTACTTTCTGTTGTATATTTCCAAATTTGACATGGGAAGGTCCTTTGGAGAATTAATTATGGTTGAAGTTAAACAAGTTTAAAGATTATAGAAAAATGAAGACCGATATAATACTGTCAGGTGTAGGTGGACAAGGAATCTTGTCTATTGCTGCTGTCATAGGTGAAGCAGCTGTAAAAAACAATTTATATATGAAGCAAGCAGAGGTTCACGGAATGAGTCAACGTGGTGGCGACGTGCAGTCAAACTTGCGTATTTCAGACCAACCTATTGCATCTGATTTGATTGCTAAGGGGGCTGCCGATTTGATTATCTCATTGGAACCAATGGAGGCTCTTCGTTATTTGCCTTATTTGAAGGAGGATGGTTGTGTAGTGACCAACAGTGCTCCGCTTATCAATATACCTGATTACCCTTCTATTGATGAGGTGCTCGCTGAAGTTAAAAAGGTGAAGAATCATGTGATCATTGATGTTGATTCTATTGCAAAAGAGGTAGGTTCACCTCGTGTATCAAACATCGTTATGTTGGGTGCTTCCCTTCCTTTCTTGGGTATTCCTTCTGAGATGGTAGAGGAGGGTATTCGCTCTATATTTGCTCGTAAGGGTGAGGATATCGTTAATATGAATTTAAAAGCATTGGCAGCAGGAAAGTCTGCTTCTGGTAAATAATAGAATAATTGGTCTACTGATATGTTACAGCGTATTCAAACATTGTACATTGCGATTGCTTTTGCTTTGACATTTCTTTTGTTGTATATTCCCATGGCTGATTTGGATGTGACAGGTCTTACATCTGCAGCGGGAACCGTTTTGGCTGAAAAATATTCATATACGGCTGTCGGTGTGAAACAATATCTTACAGATCCTAATTTTAGTGGTGCTGTAAGTGGTTATTATAGTCATTCTGTTGCGTTGTTGATTCTTGTTATTCTTATTCTGTTGATCGATGTGCTCATCGTGGTACTCTATAAGAAAAGAATTCTTCAGATGAGAATCTGCATCTTCAATATTATGATGAACTTGGGCGTATATGCTCTGTTCTTCTTATTTGTGATGACTACATCCAATGAGATTACTTCCTCCTTGGGTGTCTCTACTCCGATGAACTATCATCTGCCTCTCACTTTTCCAGTGATTAATTGTGTTCTCATTTATTTGGCCTTCCGTGCCATTCAAAAAGATGAGGCATTGGTTCGTTCACTTGATAGAATACGCTAATGAATTTTGTAGGAGAAATAGTAACACTTCGTGCCGTTGAACCATCTGATGTGGATCTGCTCTACAAGTGGGAGAATGATGCTACATTATGGGGAGAGGGAAGTGCTATCGCTCCTTATTCCAAATATCATTTACAATCGTATGTGGATACCGCTGGCGATATCTTCTCATTACGCCAAATGCGATTGATGATTGTTTCTAATCAAGAACAGGCTACCGTCGGTTGTGTCGATCTCATCGACTTTGAACCTCGCTTTGCAAGAGCAGAAGTGGCTGTCTTGGTTGATACTCCTTATCAAAATAAACGTTATGCAACGGAGGCTTTGAGACTGATGAAAAATTATGCTTTTCGTTTCCTCTGTCTGCATCAGTTGTATGCGTATGTTGGAGAATTTAACAATGCTTCTTTGCGCCTTTTTACCTCTGCGGGCTTTCAGAAAACAGTCTTGCTGAAAGAGTGGTATCGTGATGAGGATTGGAAAAATTGTTGGTTGATGCAATTGATTAATGAATAAAAAATATAGATATGTTAGATAAGAATGTGGTAAAATCGGTGATTGATAGTCTCAATTTGCCAGATTTTAGTAAGGCTACAATTCGTGAAATTGTAACAATTGCCAATAAGGTGGAAGCCTTGACGGGAGAGAAATATGTTCGTATGGAGATGGGTGTTCCAGGTTTCGCTCCAGACAAGATTGGTACAAAGGCTGAAATAGAAGCTCTTCAGGCGGGTGTCGCATCTAAGTATCCTATGTTGGATGGTCATCCTGAATTGAAAAAGCAAGCTTCTCGTTTTGTGAAGGCTTTTATTGATGTGGATGTTAATCCAGAAGGTTGTGTCCCTGTTTCTGGCTCTATGCAAGGTACTTACGCCTCTTTCTTGGTTTCTGGTCAATGTGATAAAAAGAAAGATACGGTCTTGTTTATCGACCCTGGTTTCCCTGTTCAAAAGACTCAGCTGTTGGTTTTGGGTATGAAGTATGAATCCTTCGATATGTTCCAATACAGAGGTAAGGAGCTAATCGATAAGGTGGAGAGCTATTTGCAAAAAGGAAACATCTGTAACATTATCTATTCTAATCCGAACAATCCTTCTTGGTTCTGCTTGACAGAGGAAGAGTTGAAAGGTATCGGTGAATTGGCTACAAAATATGATGTGATTGTGATGGAGGATTTGGCTTACTTCGCTATGGATTTCCGTAAGGATTTAAGTCAACCTTATAAAGCTCCTTTCCAACCAACGGTGGCTAAGTATACCGATAATTATATCTTATTAATATCCGGCTCGAAGGCATTCAGCTACGCTGGTCAACGTATCGGTGTGACTGCTATCTCAAATAAAATTTTCCATCGTTTCTACCAAGGTTTGGCTGACCGCTATACAATTGGTGAGTTTGGTATGATTTTCGTCAACAGAATTCTTTATGTTCTCTCCTCTGGTACTTCCCATTCAGCTCAATATGCCTTGGCGGCTATGTTTAAGGCTGCTTGTGATGGTGAATACAACTTCTTGGAGACCGTTCGCGAATACGGAAACCGTGCTGCTAAAATGAAAAAGATATTTATCGATAATGGTTTCCATATCGTTTATGATAAGGATATCGACCAAAATATCGGTGATGGTTTCTATTTCACAGTTGGTTATAAGGATATGAAGGGTGGCGATTTGATGTATAAATTGCTCTTCTACGGAATCAGTGCCATTAGTTTGGATACTACAGGTAGTAAGCAACAAGGATTACGCGTTTGCACATCCTTTATTAAAGATAACCAATACGAAGATCTTCAAAATCGATTGGCTGAATTCGCTAAAGAAAACTAATTTGTTTTTACCTATATTAGAAAAGGCTGTCCATATTGTTGGATGGCCTTTTTTGTCTTCTTGAAAGTTTCTTCTTGTATTATTTGCAAGGAATGGAAATTTTATTACTTTTGCATTATTATAAAATAATAATTTGTAGTGTATGCAGTCTAATCCGTTCATAATCAGTGGTTACGTCTCTTCTGAATATTTCTGTGATAGGGAAGCAGAGACGGAACGTCTATTGCATGAGGTTGAAAATGGCAATAACGTGGCAATCATAGCTACCCGTAGGATGGGAAAGAGTGGTTTGATCAGACATACCTTTCAGCGAAAGGAAGTCTCGTCGAACTATTATACTTTCTTTGTGGATATCTATTCGACAAGATCGTTGCGAGAATTTGTTTTTATGTTGAGTCGAGAGATACTAGAGAAGTTGAAACCGTATGGAATGAAGGCAATCCAAGGATTTTGGAACAGTGTTAAGTCGTTGCAGACTGGTATCTCTTTTAGTCCGATGGGGGAGCCATCCTTTAATTTTCAGTTGGGTGATTTACGTCAATCGGAGAATACGTTGGATGAGATATTCAGCTATTTGAAACATGCGGACCGTCCATGTCTGGTGGCCATCGATGAGTTTCAACAGATTGCTACTTATCCAGAGAAGAATGTGGAGGCTTTGTTGCGATCATACGTACAACAATGTGCGAATGCAAGGTTTATCTTCTCAGGTAGTCAGCGCCATACGATGGGTGTGATGTTTTCTAGTCCAGCGAGACCATTCTTCCAAAGTGTTTCTATGATGCATCTGGAGGCGATTGACGAAGAGAAATACAAAGTCTTTGCCTGCAATCATTTCGAAAAAAATGGTAAGAAGTTGCAACCAGAAGTCGTTTCGGAGGTGTTTCGTATTGCACAGGGAATCACATGGTATGTTCAGAAACTTTTCAATACGTTATATGCTAAGACGGCGAAAGGGGAGACTTGTACGAAAGAGATGGTACAATCATCATTGGATGAGATCCTTTCAACTATGGATTATACCTATCGGGAGACGTTGTTTCGTATGCCAGAAAAACAGAAAGAGGTGTTCATTGCCATTGCTAAAGAGGGGCATGCTAAATCAATTACATCAGGGGCCTTTATACATAAGTATCGATTGCCATCCTCCAGTATGGTTCAGTCGGCAGTGAAGGGATTGCTTGAACGTGATTATCTTACCTATGAGCAAGGAGAGTATTCGGTGTATGATCTTTTTTTGACATATTGGATTCAAAAGAATTATTAATATCAACCTATTGTTACACTAACTCTATTAATAAAATATGGGTAATATGGTTAATTTTAGTGACAAATGCGTTTTGTTTTCAAAAAAAAAGTGTGCCAAAATTGAATTTCGACACACTCTTTTTCAGTTAGTATGAGTTGAGGCTATACCTTGCATTGTATAGCTTTTTTCTCTTCGTCGTAATCGATGGTGATGGTGTCACCTTGTTTGATTTTGTTTGCTAACAAGACCTCAGCCACTTCATCCTCAACATATTTTTGAATGGCACGTTTCAATGGTCTGGCACCGAATTGAATATCGTATCCTTTTTCGGAGATAAAGTCTTTTGCCTTTTCTGTTAGCGACAGATGATAGCCCATTTTCTCGATTCTCTCGTAGACGCTCTTCAATTCCAAATCGATGATTTTGAAGATGGACTCTTTCTGAAGTTGATCGAACATGATGATGTCATCAATACGGTTCAAGAATTCAGGAGAGAATGTCTTATTCAAAGCTTTTTGAATGACGCTATGAGCGAATTGTTTGTCTTCCAAGTTTACTGTCATGGAGAAACCAACACCCTTTCCGAAGTCCTTTAACTGACGTGTTCCCACGTTGGAAGTCATGATGATGATTGTGTTTTTGAAGTCTACCTGACGACCTAAACTATCAGTCAAGCGACCCTCGTCGAGGACTTGAAGTAATAGGTTGAAGACATCGGCGTGAGCTTTCTCAATCTCATCAAGTAGGATGATGGAGTAGGGCTTACGTCTGACACGTTCAGTCAGTTGTCCACCCTCTTCATAACCGACATATCCTGGAGGTGCTCCAATCAGTCTTGAAACGGAGAATTTCTCCATGTATTCACTCATATCAATACGGATAAGAGCGTCGGTGGAGTTGAACATCTCTTTTGCCAACATTTTTGCCAAATAGGTTTTACCGACACCTGTTGGACCCACGAAGATAAACGATCCGATAGGACGGTTAGGGTCTTTCAATCCGATTCGACTACGTTGGATGGATTTGACGATTTTAGTGACAGCATCGTCTTGTCCGATGACTTGTCCGATGAGTTTTTCACTCATGTGACGAAGTTTCTCGCTCTCTTCTTGAGCGATATTTTGAATAGGAACGCCTGACATCATGGAGATGACCATTTTCACCTGTTCTTCATCCACGTTTTGGCGTTCATTTTTCATTTCATTTTGCCATTCAATCTTAGCATCTTCAATGGCTTGAGTGCATTGTTTCTCTTGGTCGCGATAGTTAGCCGCCAATTCAAAATCTTGATCGGAGACAGCCTTTTCTTTAAGTTCTTTGAATTGTTGTCTTTTCTTCTCAAGGTCAGTGATTGAGTTAGGCATCGTCACGTTAGAGATGTGAGTGCGGGCACCCGCTTCATCGAGAGCATCAATAGCCTTGTCTGGGAAGGAACGGTCTGTGATGTATCGTTCCGTATATTTGACGCACGCTTTAAGCGCCTCTTCCGTGTAGGTTACGTAGTGGTGGTCTTCATAACGTTCTTTGATGTTATGAAGGATTTGTAGGGTTTCCTCTGCGGTAGTAGGTTCCACCAGCACTTTTTGGAAGCGACGTTCCAATGCACCATCCTTCTCGATGTGTTCACGATATTCGTTAAGCGTGGTAGCACCGATGCATTGAATATCGCCTCTAGCCAAAGCAGGTTTCAGAATGTTGGCAGCATCTAGAGAACCAGGGGACGAACCAGCACCAACGATTGTATGAATCTCGTCGATGAATAAGATGACATCCGGATTCTTTTTCAGTTCGTTGATGATGGATTTGATTCTTTCCTCGAATTGTCCGCGGTATTTTGTGCCAGCTACAACCGAAGCCATATCCAAAGAGATGATCTTCTTGTTGAATAGAACGTGAGAAGTCTTACGATCGACAATTCGTTGAGCGAGTCCCTCAACGATAGCCGACTTACCAACGCCAGGTTCACCAATGAGCACAGGGTTGTTTTTCTTCCTTCTGCTCAATATTTGGCATACACGTTCGATCTCTTTTTCTCTGCCCACAACGGGGTCGAGCAGACCATTCTCAGCAGATTTGGTCAGATTGCTACCGAAACTGTCTAAAACTGGGGTAGAAGAGCCGATTTTGTTTTCTTCCGTTGGATTACTAGTAGCTTTGCCAGAAGCATTGTTGTTCTCTTCCGGTTTGGAGTCACTTTCATCCACGAACATATTTTTCACGTTTCCGTTGGTCAAATAGTTCTGAATACTTTTGTAAGTGACATTTTCGCTGAGTAGCACCTGAGCAGCTACGTTTGTATTATCTTTCATAATAGCCAAGAGAAGGTGTACGGTCTCTTGCACTTGACTTTTGTACAAGCGAGATTCCAGCGCCATCAGTTTGAGTATTTTTTCTGCTGATTTGATGAGAGGTATTTCGTTTGATTCAGAAACTTCTGTTTCAGAGCGAAGTTTATCATCCAACGTCTCTTTCACATATTTCAAATCAACTTGCAAGTATTTCAATATATCGACGGCGAGGCCTTCACCACTTCGTAAAATTCCCAGTAGGAGATGTTCTGGCCCGATGAAGTTATTGCCCAAACGAATGGCTTCATCACGGCTATACATAAGCACCTCTTTTACACCTTGTGAATAACTTGTCGTGTCCATAACTATAATTGTATGCTTGTTGTTATCTACATTTTTTTGCAAATATATAATAATCTTATGCCAATAAGTGCTTTTTTCGGGCGTTAATCTGCAAATTGTTGAAAACTAATTTAGAATGAATCCTCTGTTCCTGTTGAGTGTTTGATGCGATAATTTTGATGTTTCTGAAAGTAATGAAACGTCAATTGAAAAGAGGGTGAAAAATTGTTGAAAATATAAGTGTTTAAGGGTTAGAACAAAAGGGGTTATATTTCATATAATGTTAAAAATTTTTTTGTCCCTATTAGATTTTTTTTGTAATTTTATGCGTTTTTAGTAACGAGTAATTATATTATAAAAATAGATAATGGAAGATCAAGACAGAATTATCAAAATTGATATTGATGAAGAGATGAGATCCTCGTACATCGACTATTCGATGTCAGTAATTGTCTCGCGTGCCTTGCCTGATGTGCGTGATGGTTTTAAGCCTGTGCACCGTCGTGTGTTGTTTGGTATGAATGAGTTGGGTTTGACCTTTAATAAGCCAACAAAAAAATCAGCGAGAATCGTAGGAGAGGTGTTAGGAAAGTATCACCCACATGGAGATTCCTCCGTTTATGGTACGTTGGTCCGTATGGCGCAAGATTGGACGTTACGTTATCCGCTTGTGTTCGGACAAGGAAACTTTGGTTCCATAGATGGTGATTCTGCAGCGGCTATGCGTTATACTGAGGCAAAGCTCAGTCGCATATCTGAGGATATAATGATCGATCTTGATAAAGAAACTGTTGATTTTCAAGACAATTTTGATGGAGAGCATCAGGAACCGACTGTTATGCCTACCCGTATTCCTCAATTGCTGGTAAATGGTGCGTCTGGTATCGCTGTTGGTATGGCTACCAATATGGCGCCACACAATCTATCCGACACGATTGATGCCATTGTCGCATATGTTGACAATAAAGATGTTGACATTGAGGATTTGATAAAACTGATAAAAGCACCTGATTTCCCTACAGGTGGTATCATCTATGGATATTCTGGCGTGCGTGATTCTTATTTGACGGGTCGTGGACGTGTAGTTATTCGTGCTAAATGTGAAATTGAGACAGACGAGTCACACGATAAGATCGTTGTTCGTGAGATACCTTATCAAATTAATAGAAGTGAGTTGATTACTTCTATAGCAGATATGGTGAATGAAAAACGTATCGAGGGCATTTCAAACATCAATGATGAGTCAGACCACGAAGGTATGCGTATCGTTATCGATGTGAAGAGAGATGCCAATAGTCAGGTTGTCTTAAATAAATTATATAAGTATTCCGCTTTGCAGTCATCGTTCAGTGTTAACAACATTGCATTGGTGCACGGTCGTCCGAAATTGTTAAACTTGAAGGATTTGATTGCGGAGTTTGTTGCTCATCGTATGGATGTGGTGACGCGTCGTACTTTGTTCGAATTGCGTGAGGCAGAGAAACGTGCTCATATCTTGGAGGCGTTGATCGTAGCTGTGGATAATTTGGATGAGGTGATTCAGATTATTCGTTCATCTAAGACGGTAGAGGAGTCAAGACAACGTTTGATGGATCGTTTCAACTTCGATTTGGAACAAGCTAAGGCCATCGTTGAGATGCGTTTGCGTCAGTTGGTTGCTTTGGCTATCGAGGAACTTCGTGCTGAGTATGCAGAGTTGATGAAGTTAATTGATCACTTGAAGGCTGTTTTGGCAAGCGAAGAGATGAGAATGCAGATCATTAAGGATGAATTGCTTGAGGTGAAAGAGAAATATGGAGATGAGCGTAGAACTCAGATCATGTTTACTGCTGAAGAGTTCAATCCTGAAGATTTCTATTCAGATGATGAGATGGTTTTGACTGTTTCTCATTTGGGTTATATCAAGAGAACTCCATTGGCAGAGTTCAAATCACAAAACAGAGGTGGTGTAGGTTCGAAGGGAAGTGCTGCGCGTGATGCAGACTTCATTGAATATATCTATTCTGCTTCTATGCATAATACCTTATTGTTCTTTACTCAGAAGGGTCGTTGCTATTGGCAGAAAGTTTATGAGATTCCTGAAGGTGCTAAGAATGCTAAGGGACGTGCAATTCAGAATTTGTTGAACATTGATTCCGATGATAAGATCAATGCTCTAATCTGTGTGAAGACGTTGAATGATGAAGAGTTTAATAAGAGTCATAACATTATCTTCTGTACGAAGAATGGAGTTGTTAAGAAGACATCATTGGAGGCTTATTCAAGACCTCGTGCAAATGGTGTGAATGCAATCTTGATTCGTGAGGATGACAAGGTGATCGATGTATGTTTGACTGATGGTAATTCAGAAATCATTTTGGCTAATAAACATGGAAAGGCTATTAGATTCAACGAGTCTAAGGTTCGTCAGATGGGTCGTGTTTCTACAGGTGTTAAAGGTATGACATTGGATGGACCTGATGATGAGGTGATAGGAATGATTGTCATAGAGGATCCTCAGAAGGAGACTATCTTGGTAGTTTCTGATCAAGGTTATGGAAAACGTTCTGACATCGAGGATTACAGAATCACTAATCGTGGTGGTAAGGGTGTTAAGACATTGAACATTACCGATAAGACAGGACAGTTGATTGCTATTAAGAGCGTTACAGATGAGAATGATTTGATGATCATTAACAAATCGGGTATCACTATCCGTCTATGCATGTCTGAGGTGAGAGTACAAGGACGTGCTACACAAGGCGTTCGCTTGATCAATTTGACCAAGAAGAATGACCAAATAGCTTCTGTATGTAAGGTGATTCATTCGGATGAGGAAGAGGAGAATGAAGAAGATGTGATTGATAAGGTGGATGACAAAGGAGAGAATGATGAATCCGCAAATAATGATAACAAGTAATAATAACAATTAATACAATTTTAAAATGAAAAAAATTGCGATTACAGTATTCGCTTTGGCACTTGCAACATGTGGTTTTGCACAAAAAAAGAATGTAAGTAATGCAGAGGCGAAACTTTATGATCCAGTTGACTATGCTGGAGCAAAAAAATTGATTGAGGCAGCAATGGAAGATCCTACAACTTCTAACCAAGCAAAGACTTATTGGGTTGCTTCTCAAGTTTATTTTGGCTTGTTCTCAGAACAAGGTACTAAGAAAGATATGAATCAAGAGTATGACATTGATGATATGTCAAACAACTTGATTAAGGCTGTTGATGCATATAAGAAGGTGGCAGAATTAGACGCTATGCCTAATGAAAAAGGTCAGGTTAAACCTAAATATGCAAAACAAATCACTCAGAAGTTAAATGTTGGTGCTGATTGCTTGTTCAATACAGCTGCAGATAACTATTTTAAACAGAAATATGGTCAAGCAGTAGCTTTGTGGAGTAAATATATAGATTTGGCTGATAGCCCAGCTGCAGAAAAATTGAATTTGAAGTCTGATACAACGTATAACCAAGTAAAATCATACATTATCGATGCGTCAGTAAAGAAAAATGATGGAGAATTCGATGCAACTGCTCTTAAATATATGGAAGACTTGAAGGCTGATCCTAAATATTCAAGAGCTATGTATGAGTGGAGTTATCAAGCTTATTCTAAGAAGGGTGATTCTGAGAAGACTATCAATACATTGAAGGAAGCTATCAAGAAATTCCCTAACGATAATTCTTACTTCGTTGGTTCCTTGATCAACTATTATCGTGAAAACAATAAGGATGCTGAGGCTTTGTCTTACCTTGATGAGGCAATTGCTAGCAATCCAAAAGAGACTCAATATTACTTGATTAAAGCTCAAATCTTCTTGAGAAAAGAGAACTTCGACAAAGCTATCGAATGCTCAAAACAAGCTATCGGAATTCAAGCAGACAACTTCAACGCTAATTATTTCTGTGGTTATTCTTACATCAGAAAAGGCGAAACTGCTATGGATGCTGCAGGCAAAATCAAGGATAATACTAAGTACAAAAAAGCGAAAGACCTTGCTCTTGAACAGTTTAAAACTGCTGTTACTTACTTAGAGAAAGCAAGATCTATCGATGCTAAAGATGTTGATAATCTCAATTTGTTGAAAAACGCATATTATCGTCTTGGTAATGGTACTAAGTATAACGAAATTGACGAACAAATAAAGAAATTGAAGTAATAATATCTGGGTCTGTCTTCCGCTTTTTTGCATGGAAGACAGACCTATTTGTTTTGACATGACTTCTCCTTAAAGATTATGAAAACGAAATTAACCATAATTATTATTGGCCATAATTCATGGCATTTCTTACAGAAGAATTTAGCCTCTCTGGAATTCGTGAAGGATGATCCGGAGATGGAGATTCTTTATGTGGATAATGCATCAACAGATGAAACACGTGCCGCTATTACCTACTCTTATCCTTATGTGAAAATGATTAGTTGTGGTATGAATAGAGGTATCGCTGCGGCTCGTAATATTGGTATGGTTAATTCTGCAAGTGAGTATCTTCTCTTCCTGGATAGTGACACAATTGTGAATAAGGAGGCTCTTGATGAGATGATGAGATACATGGAAGAACATGAGGAGGTGGGCTTGTGTAGTTGTAAATTAATTGGACAGGATGGTTTGCCTCAGGCTAGCTGCAAACATTATCCAACAAGAGTGGGTGTTATTAAGAGTGGATTGCATAATATTGGTGTGAAATTTGGATTAAACTTATTCCCTAATGCTTATGCGAGAACTTTGTATGATATGTCCGGTTCTGAACCTATGGAGGTAGATTTTGTAGTGGGTGCATGCCAATTGATTCGTAAAAAAGCGCAGATTAAAGTGGGCTTCCTCGATGAGAGAATTTTCTACGGACCAGAAGATGCGGATTTCTGCAGACGATTGAAGAAAAAAGGATATAAAATCATTTATCTCCCTTATATCTCTATTATTCATGACTATCAACGACCAATCACCCAGAAATTCATGTCTCTCCAAACCTTAAAGCAAATTAAAGGTTATAGCTATTATTTCAGAAAAATTGTAGAAGAAAAAATGAGAGGAATTTAACGTATGTCTCTACCTTTTCAACCTTCAATTTCTGCTGTTATCCCAACTTATAATGCGGAGCCTTATCTGGATAAACTGTTGTGCCAGTTGCATAACCAGTCGATTAAACTATCTGAAATTCTTGTTGTTGATTCTCAATCTTTCGATCAAACAGAATCGATTGCTCGTAAATGGAACACTCGGTTTCTCTCCATTCCTAAGTCTGAATTTGATCATGGTGGAACCCGTAATTGGGCGGTGAAAAACACATCGTCTGATTTTATTCTGTTCCTTTCTCAAGACGCATTGCCTGCCAATGATAAACTGGTCGAAAATCTTTATGCGGCTTTCGAAACGAATGAGTCTGTGGCAGTCTCATTTGCTAGACAACAAGCGTATGACTCGGCTTCTTCTGTAGAGAAACTAACACGTAGTTATAACTATCCGGATCATGATTGGATTCACTCAATTCGTGATGTGGAGACGTACGGTATAAAAACTTTCTTTCTATCGGATGTGTGTTCTCTCTATTCCCGTGATGCCTTTGAAAGAGTGGGGGGCTTTGCAGCTCCAATCCTTACCAATGAGGATATGTTGATAGCCTCGTCGTTGTTGCATTTAGGTTACCAAATTGCATATCAATCCTCTGCGATTGTTTATCATTCACATGATTATTCTCTCAAACAACAATATAAAAGAAACTTTGATGTGGGTGCTTTTTTAGCCATGCATAAAGATGCGTTTCCTGTTAAAGATGAAGTGGGCGAGGGTCTGAAGATGGTTAAGTCTGGTGTTTGTTCCCTTTTGTGCCGTTTTAGGTTGATTTCGCTTTTCCAACTGTTGTTATTCTCGTTTGTTAAGTATTTAGGAAATCGGGCGGGACATAATTATCAGAATTATTCATTGAAGGAAATATTAAAACGGACCAATTATCCAATGTTTTGGAATCGTTTCTATGAGGCTAATGACAATTAAGATGTTTCCGTTTCTGACGAGAAAAGCCCTGAGAGGTGAATTTTTTAAGAATATGACAGGTTCTATAAATTTAGTTGTAAAGTTTCTTCTTTCGACATTGACGATGATTCTTCTATGCATGCCTATTCAAGCACAAATAGATGAATGGTTACAGAAATTGGAAAAACACAATCCCAACTACCCTGTTTATTGTGATTCTGATACAATCACGATTAAAGAATACAATCAACGTATTCGTGAGATGGCTAAGATCCATGAGAAAGAAGGTATGAATGCAGCTGAATTTTTCGGAATATTATTTGGTGTTGTCTTGACTATCTTTTTTGTTATTATCTCTATTACAATAGCTATGGTTCGCCGAGAACAACATCGGCAGGCTGATAGAGAACGAAAATGGATGGAAGATAAGAAGGCTGAAATTAATCAAATAGTTAAGGAAAGAGAGAAAAGGTTGGCTACGGAACAAGAAAAGCCATTCAATTATGAAGATTTATCTCCGAACGAAAAAGCACTCTATATATTGAGACAATTGGGATGTGAGATAAACGTTATTGATCCTGTTGATTCTCATAAATTAACTCAAATCTATGAGGTGGATCAAAATAAAAAACTGAAAAGAGGACGTATCTCCATTGTGGTCGCCTTGGATGATTTGTTTGTTGACAATCTGCTAATTGAGTATGAACCTTACCTTGGGAAAGAGTTGCAGCCATACCTTCAAAGCAAATTAGCAATGCCACGTCTTGATGCGGAGGATATTCTTAATAGTAGATTAGAATCGATCCAAGAGAATTATGCAGATGTGGATTGGGATGATGTGTTTGTCAAAAGGAAATGCGATACGGTGTGCGAACTGAACAATATCCCTTTGAATAACCATTCAGAGGAGACACTTGCTATTATCTCACTTCCGATTGATACACTTTCAAAAGCGTATGATGTCTTTTGTTATATTCCGTTTGGCGGTGCGGGTAGTCCTGAAGCAATGGAACATCGTAGTATCGTTAAGTATTGGATGGATAAGTTTGCCATCGTTCCAGTGTTCTTTTCTGGCAGTGAAACAGTTTATCAGGTAGATGTTGATAAAACAAGACAAATTGCAAAAGAACTCTCTTTGCAACATTTGGCGTATTGTGAAGACATAATCACGCAAAGTGATATGGGTCTTGAGGATATTGAACTTTACATCGAAAGATCTCGTTTCTGGTATTTCTGGTGGGATTAATCAGGGAAATATAGTCAGAAACACTTGTTGCTAAAGCAATAGTTATCGGAGGAAACGTTATTTAGACTTCTTTTCTCCTTTTTGCTCTGGTTGATTTTCTATTTTGACCGTTCTGCCATATGTGTAGCTGTATCGTTCGCTTTCTACAATTGAACAAACCATTTGCTTTAACTCCGTCATGAAAGCGCCCGTTTCGAATGTGCTCTTTTCAATCATTCTAAGCTTTTTCTCCCATTGACCAGTCAATTCTGCTGATTTTAGCAGTTCATTCTGTATAGTGTTAATCAGACTAATTCCTGTTTCTGTTGCCTCTATGCTTTTCCCTTTTTTACGCATATAGTTTCGTTTGTACAGGGTTTCAATGATATTGGCACGTGTAGAAGGACGTCCAATACCATTCTCTTTTAGCAAATCACGCAATTCTTCATCATCTATTTGTTTGCCCGCGGTTTCCATTGCACGTAGTAACGTCGCTTCTGTATAGGGCTTGGGTGGTGTTGTCTCTTTTTCGGTGAGATCGGGTACGTGAGGACCACTCTCTCCAACAGTGAAGATTGGCAAAGTCTTTTCCTCGTCATCTTTATTCTCCTCGTCGGTTGCACTTTTTTCAAAGACGGTACGCCAACCGGGAACTAAAATCTGTTTGCCATTCACTTTAAACTCAATATCTTTCACCTTTCCTAAGACGGTTGTGGTGGAAGTCTCGCAAACGGGATAGAAATTGGCAATGAACCTTCTGGCAACTAAGTCAAATACCTTTAGTTCTTCTTGTGTCAGGTTGGTAGGGTTGATACCAGTTGGTATGATGGCATGGTGGTCGGTTACTTTTGAGTTGTCGAACACCTTTTTTGACTTAGGTATTTTGGTCTTTAACACGGGCTCCGTCAGTGTAGCATAACTCTTCAGTCCTTGCATGATAGGACCAATCTTTGGATAGATGTCTTCACTCAAGAATGTGGTGTCCACACGTGGATAGGTGGTGACTTTCTTTTCATAGAGTGATTGAATTAATTTGAGTGTATCTTCTGCGGAAAATCCATATTTCTTGTTACACTCCACTTGTAAGGATGTCAGATCGAACAATCTAGGAGCAAACTCTTTTCCTTCTTTGGCTGATATGTCTGTTACTGTGAAATCATCACTTTTTACTGTTTCGAGGAAGTTGAGTCCCTCTTCTTTCGAGGTGAATTTACCTTTACTTGCAGAAAAGGTGATGTCACGATAGACAGTCTTTAATTCCCAGTATTTTTCAGGTTTGAAGTTGACTATCTCAAAATGTCGTTTGACAACCAGGGCCAGTGTTGGAGTTTGTACTCTACCAATGGAGAGAACTTGTTTGTTCTGTCCATATCGTAAGGTGTACAATCGGGTGGCATTCATTCCCAATAACCAATCACCGATGGCACGCATGGCTCCTGCTTCGTATAGCTTGTTGAAGTCGGATTGAGGTCGTAGGTTTTGAAATCCCTCTCGAATGGATTCCTCTGTTAATGAAGATATCCACAGACGTTTGACAGGACATTTGCATTCTGCCTTCTGCATCACCCATCGTTGAATTAGTTCTCCTTCTTGTCCGGCATCCCCGCAGTTGATCACTTCATCAGCATTCTTAATTAAGTTTTCAATGATGTGAAATTGCTTTATGGACCCATCGTTTTCAATGAGTTTAATACCAAACCGTTGGGGGATTAAAGGCAGGTCGGCAATAGACCATCGTTTCCACTTCTCTTGGTATTCATGAGGTTCCTTTAGTGTGCAGAGATGTCCGAACACCCAAGTTACTTGGTATCCATTTCCTTCTATGTACCCATCTCTTTTGTTACGGGCACCTAAGATAGCGGCAATTTCTCTTGCCACACTTGGTTTCTCTGCTATGCAAACGATCATTTTTTAGTGATGTTAGATAATCTCTGGTTAGTGCAAATTTACAAAATCTTTCCTGCCTAACAAAGTATGTTAGACAATCTGTTCGTGCAATTTTCAGGGTGGATTTTCACAATGCTTTCTGCCTATTCTTTAGAGTCTTGTGCATTTGTAGAATACTTTTCCAGTTGGATTCGAACAGAATCTTCGATGGTGAGCATGGCATCTTTTGCCCTTTTAAGTGTGATGGTATCCATTTCCCCATCGTGTTTTATAGCATAGGTGTAGACCCATGTACCTGTCATTAAGATTCTTTTGCTTTCTTGCACTTCTTCTTTTATGGGTAAAGAACCTTGCAGAAGACTGTCCACCAATGCAATGGATGCACTGTCAAAGAGTAGTTTGCTGCAATTTAGCGTGAGACTAGTATCTTTAAATTGCATTTTATGCAATTGGATAGTCAAACTGTCCTTTTGGTTTATTAGTTCAAACTCAATGTTGCCACCACCTTGTCTGACGAAATAAACACCTTTGTAAAGGGATGTGTCTACTACGGAATCTATCGCGATAGAGGCGATGATTTGATTGGATGAGGTGTTCTCAACAGGTTTTTTGTTGCTACAACATGTGAGGAGAACTGAAGAGAAAAGAAGTGTGTAAAGAATTTTTTTCATGGGTATGTGAATCGGTTTCGTAAAAGCAGAAAAAGTCCGATAGCAGTTACTACCGGACTTTCAAATTCATTTATTAAATCATATCGAAACTTCTCTTGATGAATTCACTTAGAGCTTCACCCTTCAACAGATTGTTGGAAAGAAGTGTTAAATCAACTAGTTGTTTCACCTCTTTGCTGTTTTTAGAGAACTCTTCAAAGATTGCTTTCTTTGATTTGTTATTAGCGGTTAACTCATCATCAATCTTCTTGATTTCATCTTTGATAGCCTCTGCCAAGTCAGATTCACTTTTATCGCCTTTTAAGTCGGCTCTTTTCTTATTCAACTCGGCAATCTTCTCTAAGATAGGAGCTGCTTTTGCTTGGCAAGCCTCGTTCTCATCCTTCAAAATTCTTTGAATCAATGGATGTGCAGCATTTACTACCATGTTGTAAGAGTCTGGCATTTCACCATAGAAGTTCATGCCTCCTTGTGTGGCAGCCATCTCTTTCATACGACGCATAAATTCGTTTTGCGTGATATAAGCAGGTTGTCCGTTAGAAGATAGATTCTCGAATGTGACGATGAAACTGCTCTTGTCATTGCTTGGCAATTGTGTGTTGAAGATGATGGAAAGTGCATCTTGGTCGTTGGCTGACAAATCCACTTTTTGAGTATCTTCCTTTTGAATCAATTTTTCAATCACATCTGAATCGACACGAACGAAACGACACTTGCCTTCGCTTTTTTGTTCTAGTTTGCTAATGAAGTGAACATCCAATTGTCCATCCAAGAACAATACGTCGTATCCTTTCTCTTTGGCAGCATTGATATAAGTATATTGTTCATCCTTGTTAGTGGCATAAAGATAAATGATGTTTTTATCTTTATCAGTTTGATTCGCCTCTATCAATGTTTTGTATTCATCTAACGTGAAATATTTGCCATCAACATTCTTCAAAAGAGCGAATTTCTCAGCTCTCTCAGCGAATTTCTCATCTGTCAGAATACCATACTCGATGAATATTTTTAGATTGTCCCATTTCTCTTCAAAATCAGAACGTTGTTGATTGAAGATCTCCTGTAGTCTGTCTGCCACCTTCTTGGTGATGTGGTTGGATATCTTCTTCACGTTGCTATCGCTTTGCAAATAGCTTCTTGATACGTTCAATGGAATGTCTGGAGAGTCGATTACACCATGAAGCAATGTTAGGAATTCAGGAACGATACCTTCTACAGAGTCAGTAACAAATACTTGGTTGCAGTAGAGTTGGATTTTGTTCTTTTGAATCTCTATGTTGTTTTTAATCTTAGGGAAGTAAAGAATACCTGTCAGATTGAAAGGGTAATCAACGTTCAAATGAATGTTGAACAAAGGATCATCAGCATAAGGATATAGCTCATGGTAGAACTTCTTGTAATCCTCATCAGTTAAATCTGCAGGTTTCTGTGTCCATGCAGGTTTGGTGTTGTTGATGATGTTGTCTTCTGCAGTCTCCACTTGTTTGCCATCTTTCCACTCTTTCTTTTTACCGAAAGCAACTGGTATAGCAAGGAATTTGCAGTATTTGTTCAATAGTTCAGTGATTTTTGCGTCCTCTAGGAACTCCTTGTTTTCGTCTTCAATGTAAAGAACGATGTCGGTACCTCTCTCAGCCTTATCAATCTCTTCGATGGTGTATTCTGGACTTCCATCGCAACTCCACTTAACGGCTTTTGAACCCTCTTTATATGATTTAGTGATGATTTCCACTTTTTTAGAAACCATGAATGAAGAGTAGAATCCAAGTCCGAAGTGACCAATGATGGCATTCGCATCGTTTTTATATTTCTCAAGGAACTCTTCAGCACCAGAGAAGGCAATTTGGTTGATGTATTTGTCGATTTCCTCTTCTGTCATTCCGATACCGTGGTCGGAGATGGTCAATGTACCAGCATCTTTGTCTGCTTTTACTTGTACGGTAAGGTCGCCCATATCGCCTTTGTATTCATTGACAGAAGCCAAGGTCTTTAGCTTTTGTGTGGCATCTACGGCGTTAGAGACTAACTCACGAAGGAATATTTCGTGGTCACTATAAAGAAATTTTTTGATGACGGGGAAGATGTTATCGGTCGTTACCCCAATGTTACCTTTTTGCATATCTTTATATTTATTATTTTGTTTTTGTCGAATATTCAATTCAACCTAATCTTATCAAAGAATATGCCATAGGAGAAAAGGTGACAATATGTCAGTCTCTTGCCGTTTGTGTCTGTCAATTTGGATTTTTACAGAAGGGGAGTAGTCCGCATTCTTGGCATTTGGGGTTTCGTGCGGTGCAAGTATATCGTCCGTGGAGGAGTAGCCAGTGATGTGCTTTTGAGAGCAGATGGGTAGGGATGTGTTTTCTTAGTTTGGTTTCTGTCTCAAGAGGCGTTTTGGAATTGGAGGTGAGTCCCAAGCGGTTGGCTACGCGAAAGACATGAGTGTCGACGGGCATGGCAGCTTGATGGAAAGCGACGGCACAGACCACGTTGGCGGTTTTTCTGCCCACACCAGGTAAGGTTTGTAATAGATCCATATCATCAGGAACGACACCACCGAAGTCATTCGTCAGTTTCTTTGCCATGTCCAACAAGTGTTGAGCTTTGGCATTAGGGTAGGAGATACTTTTGATGTAAGAAAGAATCTCTTCGAAGTTGCTTTCCGCCATTGCTTGAGGCGTTGGGAATCGTTGGAAAAGGGCTGGCGTGACCATGTTGACACGTTTGTCGGTGCATTGAGCAGAGAGCATGACGGCCACGACAGTTTCGAAGGGGTTGGAAAAGTGTAGTTCACTCTCAGCCTCAGGTCTGTTTTCTTGAAACCAATTGAAGATGGCATCGTATCGTTCTTTCGTCGTCATGCATATTGCTGTTTGTAAGTCGGTCATCTATAAATGGAAACCGAAATTAATTCAAAAATCCACAAAAAAAATAGGGACGAATGTTTGTTCGTCCCATTATGTTTTTTTAAAAAGGAAGGTCGCTTGAAGTGTCACTTGTTTGTTGTGTAGGTGACGGATCAAAAGGATCAGGAGTCTTCATACCAGAAGGCATTGCAGGTGCATCGATAGGAGCCACCTGTTGAGGTTGTTGTTGCGTATTTTGTGGAGACATAACACGCCATGCACGAATGTTGTTAAACCATTTTCCATTCCATTCACGAGCATCAACATCTACACTAATGGTATATTCTTGTCCCTCTTGGATGGCAAACTTGTCGATATTGTCACCGAACACGTTAAATACCATTTTACGACTATATTGAGATCCTTGCTCGTAATATTCAACGACATAGTCTTGCGATTTCCATGTTCCATTTGCACTTTCGCCTGTTTTAACTGGACATACGACTATGATTTTTCCTGTTACTTCCATTGTTTTACTAATAAGTTCATATTTCTCACAAAAGTATATTGTTGGTTTGGATGTTGCAAAAAAACTTATTAACAACCGGATTGAGAGTTAGGAATTAAGAGTTAAGAATTAAGAGTTAAGAGTTGAGGGGGGATGGAGAGGAGGGGAAATTGTATCTTCCTATAGACTATGTTTTTTTATTTGATACTGTTGTCTGTTTTTGTGTAATGATATATATTTGCACAAAAATTGAAATGTTTATTATATGAGAAGAGCGGTATTGTCCATCGCATTAGGAATATTAAGTGGATATGCGTGGGCACAGGATTCATTAGTAGTAAAAGAAGGAGAGGTAGAGAAGAAAGCTGTATTAGCTACACCGATTGAGTTAAATACCAAAGCGGTTAAGTTTGTTCCGTATGGTTTTATTCGTAACGACTTTTATTATGATTCCAGAGAGAATTTTGAAACGGCATCTGGCTTGTTCTATATTATCCCAAAGGATAATGACTACAATGCGTTGGGTGAAGATGTTAATGAGGTATCCTCTTCTCGATTTTTAAGCATTGCTGCCCGTTTAGGACTTAAGGTGTATGCCCAACAACCGATTCTTGGTGCGCAGATGATGGCGCAATTAGAGACTGACTTTGCTGGTTTTAATGGTAGCACGACGATGTTCCGTATTCGTCAGGCCTTTGCTCGTATGTCTTGGAAAAAAGCAGATGTGACGGCAGGTCAGACTTGGCATCCAATGTTTGGTGATGTGGTGCCTAATATTCAGAGTTTGGCTACGGGTAGTCCGTTCCAACCATTTAACCGTAGCCCACAAATCCGCTTGGATTGGAGACCATCCAACTTGCGTATGTATGTGGCAGGACTTTATCAATTGCAATATACAACATGGGGACCTAATGGTGCTTCTACTGAATATCAAACCAATAGCAAGGTTCCTGAAGTATATTTCGGATTGGATTGGAAATACAATGGTTGGATTGTAGGTGCTGGTGCAGACTTCTTACGCATACGTCCGAGAGTGAAGGTGGTGCAAAAAATTGATGAAGAATCTCAATTGACTCATAAGGTGGATGAGTCACTGAACTCTTTCTCTTTGTGTGCATTCACGCAATATACTACACCAAACAAAAAACTCTCAGTGAAGGCGAAAACCATCTATGGTGAGAATATGGCTCACCTTCTTCTCCTCAGTGGATATGGTGTTTCTAAAGAGTTGGAAGATGGCTCGTATGAATATACTAACATTAAGAATTCTACTTCATGGTTTAATATCACTTATGGTGATGTATGGCAAGTTGGGTTCTTCGCTGGTTATATGAAGAATTTAGGATCGGATGATCGTTTGCTTAGTGATAAAACCACGTATATCTTCGGATATAATAATTTGGATTATGTATACCGCTTGTCTCCAATGGTTTGCTATAATATCAAACGTTGGTCATTTGGTGTGGAATATGAAATGACTGCCGCTGGATATGGCGATTTGAATTTGGAAACAGGAAGAGTGGAGAATACTCATCAGGTGAATAACCATAGAGTTGTGGCTGTGATGATGTTCAATTTCTAATTTAAAGAATATAGAGAGTTTTCCTTTCCTGTGCGGGAGAGGAAAACTTTTTTTTTAGTATAGCGAATGTTTTTACATCGAACCCAAATAAGAAAACTGCAATTCTTCATGACCGATCGTCATGGAGGTGTCAGTTGTGATTCCTATTCAACACTGAACTTGGGATTCTATTCGGGTGATGAACCTGACAATGTGATGGAAAACAGACGCTTGTTGTGCGAATCATTGGGTATTGAACCTTCTCACTTATTCGTTCCTAAGGAGGTCCATGGTATAGATTTGAAATGGATAACTGAAGATGCGTTGAATACGTCAGATGGTTCTCAATCGTCAGATTTTGAATGTGATGCGTTGGTGACAACACTTCCTGGTGTCTGTGTTGGAGTGACAACGGCCGATTGCGTACCCGTTTTAGTGTATGATGACGATGAAAGAGTGGTAGCTGCGGTTCATGCAGGATGGAAGGGTGTTGTACGAGGAATCTTACCTAAAACAATAGAAGCTATTCAATCGAAGATGGGTATAAAACCGACTTATTTGAATGTAAAGATATATCCTTGTATCTCGTTAGAACATTTTGAGGTGGGAGAGGATGTCGTACTGGCTTTTGAAGAACACTTTTCAAAAGAAGAGTGTGCGAAGATAATCGATCGAGACCATTATGTTAAAGCTCATATTGATTTACGCCAGGCCGTAAAGTGTCAAGCTCTGTCGGCAGGATTGTCTGCAGATAAGATTGAAGTTTCGGAGATTTGTACGTATCAGAATGAAGATTGTTTTTCTGCAAGAAGAGATGGCTTCGCTTCCGGACGCATGGTGACAGGCATTATGATTACAAAATAGGAAGTGGGGATATGTGAAATCATATATTTCGAGAGTATATTCGATTTAAAATTACAAAAAAAAAATAAAAGAAGATGGAAGCAAAAGAACAAGTATTACAAGCAATGTGCAAAGCAGGTGAGCCTGTTAATGCGGGAAAGGTGGTAGAATTGACTGGCCTTGACAGAAAAGTAGTAGACAAAGCAATGGCTGATTTGAAGAAAGAAGGAGCAATCGTTTCTCCAGTCCGTTGTAAGTGGGAACCAGCCGTAAAGTAATCCTACGAAATGAATTTTATAGGACTCGTCAAGTTCTATTTTATCACAATAATACGAAATACAAAAGATGAAAGAAATTAATAGTAAAGAGATGAAGATTAATCCGTTCAATCTTATTGGAAATGAATGGATGCTTATCAGTGCAGGGAATGAGAAGACGGGATGCAATACAATGACTGCCTCATGGGGACATCTAGGCAGTATATGGGGAAGTAATGACCCTACGGCAGTTGTTTACATACGTCAATCGCGATACACCAAGAAATTTGTTGATGCAGAGACCCATTTCACACTATGTGTGATGGATAAGTCCTTCAAGAAACAGATGGGTTATTTAGGTAGTGTATCAGGACGTGACGAGGATAAGATTGCAAAAGCAGGATTGACTCCAGTGTATTCCGATCAGTCAGTTTATTTTAAAGAGGCTAAATTGGTCTTAATCTGCAAGAAAGTGTATGTTCAGGATTTGCAGGAGAGTGGCTTTGTTGAGAAAGCGACTTTGGATAAATTCTATGCCAATGGCGATATGCACACTATGTATATTGGTAAGATAGAAAAAGTGCTTGTCAGAGATGATGAGTATTTAGGTTAAAAATAGAAACCTTTTCTTGCGATTGACGAATGGTCGTCGTGAGAAAAGGCTTTGTTTGCTGGTGTGAATTTATAGAACTCACCTTATTTTTTGTATTTTTGCAAGCGAATTAATTAAGAATTTATGCTAAGGAAGACTATACAAATTATTATTGGAATATCATTTGCTCTTTTATTCCTCTCATGCTCGGAAAAGCAGTCGAATTATTATACTATAAAAGGGGAGGTGCATGGAACCTATTATACAATCACCTATGGAGCTGAGACAGACTGTTTGGTACGAGAGTCGTTGGATTCTGTTTTCCATGCGTTTGATGCCTCGTTGTCGACGTTTGTTCCTACATCCATTATATCGCGTGTAAATGTGAATGATTCAACAGTGAAGTTGGACAGTCTTTTCATCACAGTGTTTGAAAAAGGACAGTATGTGTCAAGGGAGACGAACGGAGCTTTTGATATGACGGTAGCTCCATTGGTAAATGTATGGGGATTTGGATTTAAGAAGAGTGATAGTGTGACGCCGGAGATGATTGATTCGCTAAAGCAATATACAGGCTATCAGAAGGTGAAATTGGTGGATGGTAAGGTGCTCAAAGAGCATCCCAACATTATGTTAGATGGTTCTGCCATTGCAAAAGGATATTCGTGTGATATTGTGGCACGTTATCTAAGGTCTATCGGATTATCCAACTATATGATAGAGATTGGAGGTGAAATAGTGACCTCTGGAGTAAATAGTAAGGGGACTCTGTGGCATATAGGCATTACCCGTCCGGATGAGAACAACTCGTTTGTTCAGCCAGATATTCAAACTGTCATTTCATTGTCTAATTGTGGTTTGGCTACATCAGGTAATTATCGTCAGTTCTATTATAAAGATGGGAAAAGATATTCGCACACAGTCAATCCAGCAACAGGATATCCTGTGGAGCACAATTTATTGAGTGCATCTGTGGTGGCACCTGACTGTATGACGGCTGATGCTTTTGCTACAGCCTTTATGGTGATGGGACTGGATAGTGCATACGCGTATGCTTCCACTCATCCAGAATTGGCGGCTCTCTTTATCTATTCGGATGATAATGGACAGATGCAAGTGAAGTATACAGATTCATTTGCAAAATATATTCAGTGATTTTGTGAATAACGGATCTTTCAATTATGGAGGATTCTATAACCTCATTTTTTAGAGGTTTTCGTAATCTTCGGAGGTAGTCCATTTCCATTTTTATCCACATAGTACCATCGACCATTGATTCGGACGGCAATCAATCCGTCACTGAAATAATCCACATTGGTTTTATAAAAATCATCGTAACTTGTGATGATTGTTTCTTCTATGATAAAGGGAACAACCACTTTTCTAAATTTTTTAATTAGACAAAAAATGCGCATTCTCTTGATTATTCATTGCTTTTGTGATGTGAATATAAAACAAAAAACCTTGTCTTAGATATGCGCAACTTCAGTACAAATTTTAGAAAAAAATATTGTGGTTTGCAAGCATTTTGCAGGAAATCAAGTAAATGAGAGTGAAAAGTGACACACTACGGGATGATACCAACCTTCTGGTGAAAAAACAAGTCTTCCCCCAAAAAAGTTAAATATAATTCTTTGTTGAGACAGAAAAAAATCGATAAAATGGTTGAAAAGAAAATATTTTTTGTATCTTTGCATGCGATTTAAAACAGCATAACGTAGCTTAGTATTAACAATAAAATTGGGTAATTTAGTATGTTTTCAGAAAAGGGAAAAGAAGATGTTCGTCTATATGAGGACAATATAGATGAGTATTGGAATGTATGGAATGAAGATGGCATTATAGATCCAGATAAGGGTTATGTCGTCAATATGAACACCACGAAGAGAGGTCTAATCAATCTTACATTGATTTCACTTTTTTTACTAATGGTTACTGGCATCTCCATTAAGTATGATTTCTTGTTCATCACAATGATTTCAGTTGTCACATTTGGTGTGGTCTTGATTACGTTGATCAAGGAAATATATTTTACATCAGCAACACTTTGCGTGACAAAAGATTCATTTGTGTTTGATAGACCAGGACAACATAAAGAAATCAAGTTCTCAGATGTGAAATGTTACAAAGAGCATCCGGGAAATGTATATGGACGTTGCTTTATCTATTCAAACCATCAAGGAAAGATTTGGTTTGCCAATAATATTGAGGCATCATCTTATTTGCTTCCATTCATCAAATCGTCTTTTCCAAATAAGTAAGGGTATTTTCTTTATTTTTTATATATTTGCATAATGATGGGATTTCTTTTAGATTTCCCATCTGATTTTTTATGCAAAAGATTTCCATTTTAAAAATTGTTCTCTTTGCATAAGGAAGAATTGTGATTGATTATTGTAAATCGTCGCTTGACGATTGAGGAAAAGAAAACAAATGAGGTTGAAACTCTTTATAATGGTCACTCTGCTCTTCTCTTGTATTGCTGCAGGAGCTCAGATGTCGTCGTTGAGCAATCACCAGACGAATGGGGATCAACTTTCTTCTTATTATAGTTATTATACTGTACAAGACGGCCTTGCACAAAACACAGTGATGGATATGTGTAAAGAGCCTAATGGCTTTTTGTGGATTGTTTCAAAGGATGGATTGAGTCGTTTTGACGGATATGATTTCAAGAATTTCAAGGCAAGTTCGAAAGAGTTGCAAAGAAGTGTCAGCAATCAGTTTCTTTCAGTTAAGAGGGATGCTTGTGGTTGCCTGTGGATTTTGAATGATATCGGACAAGTACTTCGTTTTGACCCAAAAATGGAATCATTCTCTTTGTTCCCTTCTGCCGATGAGAATCGCGGAGAGGATTATTTTTCCACCTCTGCATTGCTACAATTAAAGGACAATGAGATATGGTTGTTGGGCGCTAATACATCGGGTGCCATTCGTATAACGGTTGATTCACTTTCCTCTGTACGATTGGATCGGTTTTGCTCTAAAACCAATGCTGATTTGGGCGAAGTGGTTCATTCTGTATTCTTGGACCGAACCGAAAAACGATGGCTGATGACCAATAAGGGGCTTTTTTCACTTCAGGACTTAGATACGACACTAACAGCGTTTCCTATTAACGCTTCTCATCCGTCGGTTTTCAGTATGATTGAAAGTCCGAACGAACTGCTGATTGCATCTACCTCAGGATTTATTCATAAATACGAGAAGGCAAAGCGTCGAATGACGGATGTGCAACTGCCCACCCAACAAACAATCATCGCACTTTATCTGATCGGAGATTCCCATTGTGGCGCTTTAACACAGCAAGGTGAGCTCTTCGTGTTCCGTTTGTTGGATAATCAGATTGCCTTTTCGAAGAAGATGGATAGTCCATTTGAGAAACATTGGCAAGATGAACAAGGTGATATCTTGTTTTCTGTGGTGAATGAAACGAATGTCTATATGTTGGATGCCCACACGTTATCTTTGCATAAAAGTTATTTAAATGATTATGATGAACAGGTCTCCATTGCAGATACAATGGGTGTCATTTGGTCTGCAAAAGAAAATACGGGCGTTATCAAAACCGTCTTCTTTAATGAGTCGTTCCAGCATGTGTCGGATCTTCAAAACTCTCGCAATAAGAAAAATATGGATGTCACAGCTTTGCTGGAAGACAACCTGAAACGACTCTGGGTGGCTTCAAAAGATGGTTCATTGAGTTTGTATGATGGTCAGTCCAATCGCATAGGATATTTGAATAGTCAAGGTGATTTGCAAAATACAGCGACCAATTTCGCCATCGTTTCAGCTATGTATCAAGATAGGGAAGGAAAGGTGTGGATTGCAACCAATCATTCATTGCTTTGTTTAACCAAGCAAACAGATGCGAAGTATCAGGTGATGAAATGTGAAGCCGACTCGGATGCGTATGCTCCGCTATCGTATGAGATAAACGATATTTTGGAAGATTCAAAAGGTCATCTATGGCTTGCAACAAGGAATGGTGGTTTGCACCTCTTGCAACAGAAAGGAAAAAACTGGCGTTTCATCCACAAGGAGAATCTGTTTAAAAATAGTTATCCGCCTACGGTGGAGCAGTCGCATGCTCTAATGGAAGACTTGCAAGGAAATATTTGGTTGGGTTCCAGTGAGGGATTGACATTGTTCTCTTCTGATTTTGACTCTCCAGAGTATATCCGTTTCTTTTTCTACAACACAGAAAATACGAATCTGACCAACAGTTGTATATACGATATCTTTCAGGATCAGAAAAGTAATGTATGGTTAGCTTCATACGGAGGAGGTTTGTTCCGTTTGTCAAACGAGTTTGTGTTGTTCCAAACACCTGAGTTTGTCTCTTATAACCGACAAAATAGTATGTTCCCATCTGATTTGTTGTTGGATATTCAAGAAGATCAGCAAGGACATTTATGGGTTCTTTCGGAGGAGTCCATCATAAAATTTGATGATCAGAACCGTTCGTTTGAGTCGTTTGGTCAGTTTAGGGGATTCCGTACAGACCGCTTCTCAGGACGTAGTTTGGTACGTCGTTATTCGGGTGATTTGGTTGCTAGTACGGATGATGGTTTTTATACGTTCAAACCTTCGGAAATCACTACAACAGAATATGTTCCGCCGATTGTGTTCACTCGATTCTTGTTGTTTAATAAGGAACAAGACATTCGACAAAAGGATTCGCCTATTCATCAAGATGTAGCATCATTGTCGAGCATAACACTAAGACATGATCAGTCGGTCTTTTCCATCGGTTATGCAGCATTGGATTATCGTTTCCCTGAGCATATACAATATGCCTATAAATTAGAACCATTTGAGACAGAATGGAACTATGTGGGAACACAACGTTTGGCCACCTATACGAATCTACCTAAAGGATCGTATCGCTTTATGGTCAAGGCAACCAATAGTGAGGGTACCTGGTATGATAATGTTCAAGTGATGAATATCGAGGTGCTTCCATCTTTTTGGGAGAGTGGATGGGCATATTTTCTTTATGCGATTTTGTTCCTCTGCTTGTTGGCAATCGTAGCTTTTGTTTATCGATTGCGAACAAATATGAAGATGGAGCAGGAGATATCGGATTCGAAACTACAGTTCTTTACAGATATCTCTCACGAGTTACGTACGCCACTCACTTTGATTAATGCACCTTTGGAGAATGTGTTGGAAAATGGCTCCATCAATGATGAAGTCCGAAAGCAGTTGGAGGTGGTTCGTACGAATGCCAATCGTATGCTTCGTATGATGAATCAGATTTTGGATTTCCGTAAGATTCAGAGTAATAAAATGCGTTTGAAGGTGGAGAAGACTAATTTCGGTCAGTTTGTCTCCTCGTGCAGTGCGAATTTCCTTCGCTTGGCGGAGAATCGCATGATTCAATTTGATATTGAAGACGAAACCAATGGGGCTACCTATTGGGTGGATAAGGATAAATTGGACACCATCATGTTCAATCTGCTTTCCAATGCCTTCAAGTTTACACCGGAAGGAAAGCGGGTCTCTGTGAAGGTGAAAGTAGAGGATGGAAAGGGCGTTATCATCGTTTCCGATGAAGGATGTGGTATGCCAAAGGATAAACTGTCAATTATCTTTGATCGTTATACGACACTGCAAGATTACTCGTTGACCAAGCAGAGTGGTACAGGCATTGGTTTGTCGCTGGTGAAGGAAATCGTCGATTTGCATAAGGCTACCATTCAGGTGAAAAGTGAGGAAAATAAGGGTTCTACCTTTACGTTGAGCTTCTTGCCAGGAGTGGATCATTTTGACAATACAACAGATATAATTGTAAAAGAAGAGAGTATACAGGAAAATGAAGTAGATGTGGTGGAGAACACATCCCACGAAGAACATCTGACATTGCTGATTGTGGAGGATAATGATCAGATGCGTGAGTTCCTGAAGAGTGTTTTGCAGAAACAGTTTGTAGTGATAGAGGCGGCAAATGGTAAGTTGGGATATGAAACGGCCGTAAGAGAAATGCCTAACTTTATTATCACGGATATCATGATGCCAGAGATGGATGGTATTGAGATGACACGTAAGATTCGAAAGAATGAACAGACTTCACATATTCCGATTGTCTTGTTGACAGCCAAGACCGATTTGCAAAGTAAGATAGAATGTATGAATATTGGTGCGAATGATTACATTACGAAACCATTCAATATGCCTTATTTGGAAGCTCGTATTAAAAACATTTTGGAAGAGAGACGTTTGTGGCAGGAGAAGTATAGAGAAGGACTGATTCAGAATGTAAAATACACAACAACGGAAGAGGTAGGAGAGAAGGAGGAACAGAATGAAACAATCGCTGTTCAGGATGCTCCATTGTCTGTAAAGGATGATGAATTGATGCATCGTTTCATAGAGGTGATTGAATCGAATATGGATAATGTAACCTTCTCGGTGGAAGATGCGCAAGATGCACTGAAGGTGAGTCGATGGCATTTGTTATCGAAGGTGAAGTCGTTGGTGGGTCAGACGCCGATGGAGTTCATTCGTGAAACACGCTTGACACATGCGGCTAAACTGATAGAGGAGGGTGATTATTCCATGACGCAGATAGCCTATATGATTGGTATGTCTGATTCTCGTTATTTCAGTCGCTGCTTTAAGCAAAAATATGGCATGACGCCAACAGAATACAAAGAGTCAAAAATGAAAAAATGACGTTTGTGTTAGTGTGAGTCTACTATTTTTTGTTTAAACAGTGAATTTATAGAACTTGCCTTTATTATCTTCGTTTAAAAATTTATCTTTGCATAAGAATTAAGGTGAGTCTTAATTTGCCGATTTAGATAAAATGTATGAAATATGGGTTGATAAACTTTTTATGGGACCCATCCTAAAATGAGATAAAAAATGAATATTTACGATGTCTTGTCTTTTGGAGGTTTTCTTTTGATAATCTCCTTTTTGTTGGCCTTGGATTTAGGAGTGTTTCACAAGGATGATCATGTGGTAAGTTTTAAGGAGTCTATGATGTGGACCATCATATGGGTCTCTGTAGCTTTTGTGTTTGGCGGTGTCATCTATTTCTTTGGCGAATATATTCATGGTGTTGATTCGCTGGAAGAGTTGGCTGTCATTAATTCGAAACATGGACATGGACTCTCCATTGATCCGTTGCTGGGGTTAGAAGAAAACTTGCAGCACTATCGCAAAGCCATGACGTTGGAATATTTTACTGGCTATCTGATTGAAGAGGCTCTCTCTATCGATAATATATTTGTCATGATTATGATTTTCATGAGTTTTGGTATTGAACAGAAATATTATCATAGAGTCTTGTTTTGGGGTATCATTGGTGCCATCGTGTTACGTTTCACCTTTATCTTCCTAAGTGCAGCATTGATTCAACGCTTTGCATGGATATTAGCAGTCTTTGGTGCTATTTTGATTGTCTCTGGAGGTAAGATGTTATTTGAGAAAAATAAAGAGGAGAAAATAGATACAGATAACCACCCTGTTGTTCGTTTTGCTTCCAAGCATTTTAGATTGTTGAAAGGGTGGACTGGACATGATTTCTTTGTAAAACAAGATGGAAAGCGTTACATCACAACTCTTTTCTTGGTTTTGTTGGTGATAGAATTCTCTGATATCTTATTTGCAGTGGATTCCATTCCTGCAATCTTCTCTGTGACACAAGATCCATACATCGTATTCTTCTCGAATATATTTGCTATTATGGGACTACGTTCACTCTTCTTTATGTTGAGTAATGTGATGAATATGTTCAGTCGATTGAAGACCGGATTAGGTGTCTTGTTGATCTTTATTGGTTTGAAAATGTTGTTGCATACATTCTTTGATATTGAGATTGGAACAGGAGCTTCATTGTTGGTTATTGTCGGTATCATAGGATTGAGCATTTTAGCCTCTATTTTATTCCCAGTGAAAGAACAGAAGGCATAGTTCAGTTTGAAATAAATGTTTGTGATATGATAATTAAGGATAGAGAATTTCAGGAGATATTATCGGCAGAGGAACTTCAGAATACGGTTAGGCGCCTTGCTGATTCTGTCATGGATGATTATCGGGATAAGAACCCTTATTTCTTGGTGATGATGAATGGCGCATTTGTTTTCGCCTCTGATTTTCTTAGAAATATCGGACATCCAGTAAAGGTGGGATTTGTAAAGTATACCTCATATGTGGGTATGCATTCAACGGGTAAGGTGACTCCCGTGTTGCCTATTCCTCAGGATGTAGAGGGAAAGGATATCGTTTTGTTGGAAGACATGACGGACACTGGTTGCACCATGCATTTCTTCTTGGAAGAATTGAAGAAATTCCGCCCTAAATCCATTGCAATTGTGAGTCTGTTCTGCAAACCAGAATCTTTGCAGTATGATTTGAAAATTGATTATATCGGTGTAAAACTACCTAACCAGTTTGTGGCAGGTTATGGTTTGGATTATGATGGGGAAGGCCGTAATTTACCTACTCTTTATTACACGAAAAATGATGAATGATATTGAAGGGGTGTAACACCGATGTGATACACCCTTATTTTTTCTCGGTATGTTCAGCATAGCCGATGAGCTGCCCGGAAACAATACTGTCAGTCCATACGAAATCTTGAGCCACATTGATCACCTTACAGCAGAAGATGTTGGTGAATTTACCTGATTTGCGCAAATCCAATAAGAACACGCTAGCTGTATTGTCTTGAGAATGCTCTCTTCCGTAACGTGAAGGAAGTCCTATGTAGGCCGTATCCTTTACGACTGTTGCGTAATCGATATACTGTAATGCTGCCGCATTCTGAATGAAGGCGCGAGCTTCTTTTTCTACCAATTCAGGATCTTTAGAAGAGACTGTCTCATTCTCCTTGTTTTTGTCTCTTACTTTAAATTGTGAACATGAGCAGATGAATGCTAACATGCCAATCACGATAATCGCCTTTTTCATGTTGAATATTGTACTAGTGGTTATTGTTTATTATCGTAACACTAACTTATGGGAGAGTGTAAAACTCTTCTCTCAACCATCTTTTTTTCATTTTGCAAAGATAGTGTTTCTCTGAAAGATTTTGTAAATTTGTGACTCTAATTTTTAGAGAAGTATGTTGAAGTACATCAGATCATTTTTTGAGCATAATAGTTTTTGAAGATTGAATTATAAATAGGACGAATTTTCAAACTTGTGTCTGTTGTATGATGATGTAATAATAAAATAGATATGTTGGCGATAATGATTGTATTGTTCCTGTTAGGCTATTTGGCTATTGCGTTGGAACATCAAATAAGTGTTAATAAAGCTGCTACTGCTTTGGTTCTGTGTGGACTGTTATGGACGCTCTATATAGTGGAATCTCCATCCATCTTATCAAACTCATCAGAATTTGCAGAATATTGGAAGAATACGCCCGATGATATAATTCCTTTTGGAGAAAAAGTGATTAGTTATGTGACAGGGGTCGAGATAATCGAACATATTGGTGACGTGGCTGAAATCCTCTTTTTCTTGATGGGAGCTATGACTATTGTTGAGCTGATTGATATTCATGGAGGCTTTTCTATTATCACTAACAGAATTCGTCTGAAGAATAAACGTAAATTATTGTGCGCGATAGTGATTGTTACTTTCTTCATGTCGGCTATTTTGGATAATTTAACCACCACGATTGTGATATTGATGATGCTTCGTAAGCTGATACAAGATCAGAAGGAACGATGGTTGTTCGCCGGACTTGTAATTATTGCAGCAAATAGCGGTGGCGCATTTTCGCCGATAGGAGATGTTACGACCATCATGCTTTGGGTAAGGGGAAATGTCTCTGCGGGTTCTATTATTCCGTCGTTGATATTACCATCTATTATTTCCGTTTTGATTCCATTGTTTTTTGCTAGTAGAATGCTACATGAAAGTGAGGATAATGTAGTGCCAGTCGTGGAAAATAAGAATCAGAAATCCTATGCTACTATGTCGTATATCTCTTCTAAAGAACAAAAGATTATTTTCTTCTTGGGAGTGGGTAGCTTGATTTTCGTGCCTATATTTAAGAGTCTGACACACCTTCCACCTTTCTTGGGTGTATTGTTAGGATTGAGTGTGCTATGGTTCTATACGGAGATAATGTATCAGAAGAAGGATATACCTTCAGGCTCTAGGGTGACAATCCCTTATGCGTTGTCGCGCATTGATATGACAACAATTCTATTCTTTTTAGGAATATTGATGTCGGTGGCAGCATTGCAGTGTGCTGGCATTCTAACAAGTTTGTCGGAGACATTAGACGATGTCTTTAATAAGAATGTATATGCCATTAATATAGTGATAGGCTTTTTGTCATCCATTGTAGATAATGTACCATTGGTGGCAGGTGCAATGGGAATGTATGAAGCGGAATCGGTTGGTGCCTTTGCACCAGATGGCGTCTTTTGGCTAATGCTTGCTTATTGTGCAGGTGTAGGAGGTAGTATGTTGATTGTGGGTTCCGCTGCAGGTGTTGTCGCTATGGGATTGGAGAAAATTACTTTTGGCTGGTATTTGAAACACATTTCATGGATGGCTGTTTTGGGTTATTTAGCTGGTGCTGTAGTGTTTGTGTTGATGCATTAAATAGAGTTGAAACACAATAGCATGGTTTGTTCTGGTTCCAATCAATTCACATAACATGTCTTTTGAAACTGCCGAGATTTCACTAAAGAGAATACAATCTTTGCTCCCAATACCAGTTAATGAAATTTTTGTAACTAAAATTCTTTAATCTTGTCTTACCAGAGAGGAGGTTGTGCATTGCGCCGATGCAACGTTTCTTATCGATAAGAGTGTCGAGCGACTGAATTATTTAACACCGTCCGCTCAAATTCGACTTACAAATTGAACCATATCTCTTTTTTTTGTTAAATTTGTGTATTTTTTACACAATTATTTTGCAGATTAAAATTTTGTTATTATTTTTGTTGTGTAAAATTTACACATTTAAATTTATACGGATATGGAAAAAAGAACAAACTACACATGCGAGGAGTTATTTGATATGGGTATCAAATTTCACCACTACACCAACACCGCCTATCCATTGCGTGTGAACTCTTTAGCTGAATATGAACTACACGACGTGGAAACGATCCATCAGGTTGTGGCAAAAAACATATCGAACCAAAAGGAGATAAATCTATACGTGCATATTCCTTATTGCAAGACACGCTGTAAATTCTGTGAGTATGTTGTCATGAACGATCCAAACGAGGTAAATCAAGATATTTACACAGATCATTTACTACGAGAAATGGAGATGTACAAACAGCTTATGGGTGATCTCCCAGTTGTTGGATATGATTTAGGAGGGGGCACTCCATTATTCCTAAGCAAGGAAAATTTAAAAAGAATCACTGATAAGATCAAGTCTTTCAACTTCAAGGAAGGAGTGACATGGAGTATTGAGACTACGCCTGTCATTGCGGCCAATGAACCTGATAAAATCCAATATGTAAAAGAATTAGGTTACGATCGAATCTCTATGGGATTTCAAACCGTTTCTGAAAAATTGTTGGAGTCATTAGGGCGAGAAGGCAGTGCTTATCTCTACGAAAGAGCTGTCAAGAATATTCGTTCTGCAGGGTTCACCCGACTGAATATTGACTTAATGTATGGATTTTTGAATCAGACGGATGAGGACTTCGCCAACACCGTGAAATATACGATAGCCATGCAACCAGAGTACGTAACTTTATACCGTAATCGATACAAAGGAACGAAATTGGAGAAGGAATCTCAAGGGGTAAGTTTGTTTAAGGCCAATCGTCAATATGATATTGCCTATCGCCTTTTGAAAGAGGCAGGATACGTGGCCAATGTGGGAAAGAACACCTTCAGCAGAGTGGATGGTGATCTTGGCACTTCTGATTATTTGACGACACGTGTTGTTAATGCAACATCATACATCGGCATGGGGTTAGGTGCTCAATCTTTTGTGGGAGATTATCTAGCTTATAACCTAGGGTGTGATAATCATAAAATGGATCGTTATTTTGCTGCAATTGACAGGAATGAACTACCCATTAATGACATAGCAGATATGCCGAAAGATGAAGTGCGTGCCAAAGCATTATCTGTGATGTTCTATTTTGGATATATTTCCATGAAATCCTATCAAAACCGTTTTAATGAGGATTTCAGAAAGGTCTTTGCTGACGAGATAAACTATCTGGAGAGGAATGAGCTGATGCACTTTGCAGATGAGGATACGTTTATCTTAACCGAATATGGTGCTCATCATATATACGGTATCATACCACTGTTTTACAGTCAGCGTTCGAAAGAGGAGATGTTTGACATGGCGCAACGCATTCTTAACCCTGAAAAAGGAGAAGCTATTTATTTGGAAAAATACAACAGGAAACAATACGAAGCACCCTCTGTAGCCGCCGATATGGTTGTATTATCCAAAGATCAGCAACAGATATTACTGGTAGTGAGAGGCAGCCATCCTTACGCCAACTATTTAGCATTGCCAGGAGGTTTTTATACGCCTAAAGATGATACAATTGAACAATGTGCCGTTCGTGAATTAGAAGAAGAGACAGGTATCACTGTCAAGGCAGATGAATTAGAACTGGTGAAAGTGTCAAGCGGACAGAATCGCGATCCACGGGGTTGGATTGTATCTGTCGCCTACAAAATTGTATTGAAAGATGATGCAAAACCACTAGCTAATAGTGATGTGATATTATGCAAATGGTATGACATAAAACAACTACCAGAATTAAAACTAGCTTTTGACCATCAACAAATCATTCAAGATGCATTATAAAAAACAATAGAGACGATGTTTAACACCGTCTCTATTGCATATCTACTTATAAATTTTCAGTCCTTTATATAATTTCCAAATCCTTTTCTTCGATCCAGCCAATGTTGCCGTCGGAGATTTGGATTTCCACCCAACCATTTAATTTACTTCTTACTTTTACTTTTGTACCTTCATGTAGTAAGAATAGGTCAGTTCCGGCTTTATCAGGTGATCCTTTTCCTGTTACAGATGGTGCAAATATGATGGCTGTGTCATGAGTCTGAAGTATATCCTTTTGTTTGCTTGCATAGTAGATTGATGTTATGCATATCAATAGAGTGGCAATACTTGCAAAGAAGGATGTTTTTTTGATGCTGGAGCTCGTTCCAAAGAAATATAAAGCGATACCAGCTAAGGTGATTAGGAAGGCGATGATGGACAGAATAGCCCAACCATTGGAACTAAATAAGTTTTGAATTGATTTGCTCCATTCTGTAAAGAGGAAGTTGTCTAATTGGTCAATCTTATCCTTTGTCTGAAGTTTAGCCATCTCCAAGTTGAATAGGACGTCTTCGTTGTTCGGATCCAACTTCAAAGCTCTTTCGTAGTTTAGAATGGCTGGAGCGATCTCTCCTTGTTTGTATTTTGCATTACCTAAGTTATAGTATAATGCAGCAGATGCGCCTTCTTCTTCTAACACCAATTGGTAGAGACTATCCGCAGCTTTGTAATTCTCTTTCTGATATAGATTATTCGCTTCAATCAACCTTTGTGATTCTGCTGAATAACAGAGAAGAGAACTAATGAATAATAGACTTAATAAAATATTTCGTTTCATATCCTTATTTTTTTATCTGTTCTTCCAATTGACCAATTAGGTCGACTGCTTTGTTGTATAATTGATCCATCGCTTCATGACCACCAGAAGGGGCGAACCGAGCAAACTCACAAGTCTGCAAAATATTCATAAAGTCTGCTATGGTATTTGTGTCAACATTATGATCAGTCAATCTTGCTTCGATTGTATCCTTATCTAGTTCTGCCATTGGAATATTCAGTTTGTCGCTTGTATATCCCCAAAGAGCTTTGAGCACCTCTTCGTAGAATGGCTCTTTCTCGTTGGCTTGTAGATGGATGTTGGCTTGTTTTAGACGTTTGGTTGCTTGTTTGTTGGCTCTTTTGTTCTTGACAAGCACAATGTTGGAGTTTTCCTTCAATTGCTTTCTGTAAAGAATGAATAACATGATAAACAAGCAAGAAGGAATGATAAACCATAAATAGTAGCCAGTCGAACCAAACAAAGGTTTACTGCTTTTCTTAATGCTTGTATCTTTTGTGTTAATGAAGTGAATGTCCTTGCCTAAGTATTTAACATCCTCTTTTGTTCCAAAATTAGAGACAACCGTTGTGTTTCCTCCATTGTCATTAGCACCTTTCTCAACCTGAAGTGTATAGGCTTCCGTCTTTAATGTTTTGTAGCTCTTTGTCTTTAAATCGAAATATGAGAAAGTTGCAGCTGGTATCTCGTAGGTACCTGCATAACGAGGTATAGTTAAATATTCGATTGTTTTATGACCTGATACTTCGTCTCCTTTTGTATTAACTTTCGATTCTACTGTAGGATCGTAGATTTCAAAATCGTTAGGGAATTTGATTTCTGGATTTTTCAGATATTTAATGTTACCAGTACCTGAAATTTTTATTTTTAGGTTGACTGGATCGTTCGTTTTCACTGTTGTTGAATTGATAGAAGATTCCATCTTGAAAGAAGTTCCAACAGCACCGTTAAAGTCAGATGGCTTGTTTTCTTGCGGCAAAGCCATGACTTCTATTTTTGATCCTTTGATGACGATGTCTTTCTTCACAGTTTGTGTGGTGTTGAAGAAATCGTCCATATCCCAAAAACTACGTCTTCTGTTTGATCTTCTTTGAATCTGAGCAATGACGGTTGCCTTTCCATTTTCAATCTCAATTGTTCCTGGTCTTTGAGGGAAAAGAATTGATTTTTTTATAATGTAGGTGTAATAGCGATCACCATTGTAAGTCGCGATTCCAGAATCTCTCTCTTTATCGGTTAGGTTGATTTCCTGTTGGATAAATCCATTGAATTCGGGAAGTTTGACGTCTTCAAATCCTCTTACGTTTCCTTTGTGGTATAGTTTGATGGTGGCAACTAATTGCTCTCCTTCATACACTTTCCTTTTAGAGCATTCAACTAGGCAGAAAACATCTTTGTCTGACAATCCCACTTCTTCTTGGTAAACTTGATTGCCATTTCCTCCTGCAGCGTTTTGTTGAGGTGCAGACTTGTCCACTTTAATAGTTAAAGCGTTTGACATGATTGTTTTGTCGTTATGCGTGAAGCGGGCAGGGGAGATAGTGAATGTTCCCTCTTTTTTAGGTGTTAAGATGTATGTGAATGTCGTGTTTTGCGTCCTTGTCATGTTACCATTGATGATAGTTACGGAATTGGCAACCGACTTGTTTGGTCCTGAAATAACATCGAATGCAGATAAATCAGGGAATTGTAAATCGCTGGGCTGAACATTGCTTATATGAAATTCCAATGTGAATTTATGCCCCATTGCCACAACATTAGGAGCTGCTGCTCTAAAGGTAACATTCTCATCTGCTAATGCTGAAAAAACAGCAATGATGAGTGATAAAATGGTAAATAAAAATCTTTTCATTTTTCCTTATCTTCAAATCTCTGCAAAATTACATATAAACGACGTACAAATAAAATGGAATGGCATGAAATTACCAATCTTTTTCGATTGTCAAGGTGCCTTTCTTTTCAACTCTGATCTTTTTGATATTGTCTTTTTCGTTTTCTTCCAAAGCTTTCAATATCTGCTCAGCATTCTCCTTCGACATTTGATTTTGTTTCTCTTGTAGATCCTGCTGATCTTGTTGATC
>JAFZLC010000014.1 GCA_017551675.1 Paludibacteraceae bacterium
TAATAACAACAATAACAACAACCAAACTCAAAATGAGTTGTTAACTGGTGTAACCACAGGTAGATACGTTGATATCAAAGTTCAAAACAGAACCGTATCAATCTACGCTCCTAATAACGCTCATGCGAATAGACCATTGATGATTTCATGCCACGGTATGAACCAAGACATCGAATATCAGAGAGGTAAAACGCAATGGGAGAAAGTAGCAGATACAGCAGACTTCATCGTTGCCTACCCTTCTTCAGTTGGTACAACATGGGAAATTAACGGAACATCTGATACTGACTATTTGATTGCTATCATCGAAGAGTTACACAAGACACATAAGATTGACTTGACAAGAGTCTATATGAGTGGATTCTCCATGGGTGGTATGTTGACCTACCATTGTATGAATACCATACCAGACTACTTCGCTGCATTCGCCCCTATCTCAGGATATATGGGATCTACGGTTAATGCATCAACGCGTCCTGTGCCTCTAATCCACACGCACGGAACAGGTGACGATGTCGTACCTTTCCCTCAAAAAGACAATTGGATTGGTGCAGAGGCATACACAAAGAAGTGGGCAGAGCATAACAATGCCAATGAAAAGACCACATACAAAGTGGAAACTGCAAACGTCACCAAATATAGTGGCGGTGATTGTGATGCAGACGTTGTACTGGCAGCTGTACCTGGTAGAGGTCATGAGCCAACCAACGAAAATTACCACACTTCTCGTGAGATTTGGAGATTCGTTAGTCAATACACAACAGCATGTGGTAAAGAGAAACCTGCTGTAGTAGTAGATGTTAAGTTAGTCAAGAATTCAGAGCCAGGAGAGGCTGAGATCTCAATCTCTCTTGAGCAAGGCGACATTCAAACTGTTGACATCTATGTGGATGGCGAGAAAGTGGCTAGTGGAGAAACTTCTTATCTATTACAAGACCTCAAAAAAGGTAGTTACACTATTACTGCCATTGGATACGACAGCAATAATAAGGAATACAACAGCAACAAGAAAAAAATCACCATCTACGAAGCTCAAAAGCCTTTCAACGGAACTCCTGCAGCAATTCCAGGAAAGATTGAAGCTGAAGAGTTTGATTTCGGTGGCGAAGGCAATGCTTACCATGACAACGACGAGCAGAACCGTAATGGTAATACCCGTAATGAAGGTGTGGACATGAACAGTACAGCTGTCGGCTACACTGAAAAAGGAGAATGGATTGAATATACAGTTGACGTACAAACAACAGGTATCTACGAGCTAGAGGCTGTAGTAGCTTCTGGTAACAGTGGATCTTCCTTCACTCTTTATATGGATAATGAACCTATCATTCCATCCAAAGGCAATATTAACGTACCAAACACTGGTAGCTGGGAAGATTTCACAACAGTTAAATCTGATTTGGAAAAACTCACCAAAGGCACTCACGTCTTGAAGGTGGAGATCACTGGTGATTACCTTGACTTGGATTACATGAAATTCAATTTGATCAAAGCTGAAGATACTGGTGTCGACTTAACAGTTGCTGATTCCAACATTATTCCTGATGGTGAATATTCTGTACTCGATGTTCTTGGTAGATACATTAAGACAGTCACAGTCAATGGTAATAAATGTGAACTAAATCCAGGTTTCTATATCTTAAAGAATGACAAAGGAGTTTACACGTTGCTGATAGGTAACAATAAATAATGTTTTAGTTATAATAGATGATCAAAGGGGTGCATTCAAAAGATGCATCCCTTTGTGTTTGTATATACTTTAAAGACTCTTTGCACAAAATTTTCCATCTAATGAATAAAAAATCGTATATGAGAAAAGAATAAATGTATTATTTTTGCATAGGAAACCAATAAAAAAATCGAGTCATGAAAAATACAAAACTCACAAACTTAATTGTATGCTTAGCTTGTTTTCTAAGTGCAACTTTTACTGTAAAAGCTGACCCAGATCCTAATTTTCATATCTACATATGCTGGGGACAATCCAACATGGAAGGTAATGCTGCTGTTCCTGAATCAGAAACAAAAAATGTAGATGAGAGATTTCAATTGCTATATTCTGCAAATGATTGTAGCAGAGGAGACCGCAAAAAAGGGCAATGGTACACTGCCATTCCTCCTTTAGCTCGCTGTTTCCACAACCAAAACTTGGGATTCGGTCCCATCGACTACTTCGGTCGTACCATGGTTGAAAATCTAGACCCAGCAATCAGGGTGGGTGTCATCGTAGTGGGTGTCGGTGGTGCTGATATTCAGTTATTTGAAAAAGACAAGTACAACGAATATCTTAGCACGGCTGCTGGCTGGTTGCAGAACTATGCCAAAGAATATGGAAGCAACCCTTATGGACGAATCATCGAAATGGCAAAAATCGCCCAAGAAGTGGGTGTAGTCAAAGGTATTCTCGTTCATCAAGGAGAGACCAACTCAGGACAGTCTAACTGGCCTAACCGACTCAAAGGTGTTTATGAGAACATGCTGAATGACCTTGGTCTGAAAGCTTCAGAAGTACCTCTATTGGTAGGTGAAGTGCGTTATACAGGTCCTTGTAGCGGTCATAACAACGTTATCAGAAATGTACCGAATGTTATTCCTACCGCACACGTCATATCTGCTAATGGTTGCGAGGCTGCCAACGACGAATATCACTTCTCCGTCAATGGATACAAGCTATTAGGAAAACGATATGCAGAGAAGATGCTGGAACTTCTAGGTGACAATCCTGTTCAACAGGTTGACCTCTCTGTTTCTGCTGCTGTCACAGTGGAATCAGAACCAGGAAAAGTTGAAATCTCTCTAAACAAAGAAAACGACAACATAACCAGAGTGGACATCTACGCTGATGGCAATAAGATAGCTAGCAACCAAATGACTTACGAATGGGAAGATGTTGCACAAGGTGACCATACCATTTGGGCTGTCGGCTACGACAACCAAAACAAAGAGTACACAACATCGAAGATTAAGATTACCATCATGAAACCACAAACCCCTTTCAATGGTTCTCCCGCTAAAATTCCAGGAACAATAGAAGCGGAAGAATTTGACTACGGAGGTGAAGGAAATGCTTACCACGATAACGACGAACAAAACCACAACGGTGGCGACCGTAACGAAGGCGTGGATATGAACAATACCGCTATCGGATACCTCCAAACAGGTGAATGGCTCGAATATACAGTAGAGGTAGAAAAAGATGGCGAATACGAAGTGGAATGTCGGGTGGCTTCCAAGGAAACATCGGGTTCCTTCACGCTCTACATGGACAATACCTTCATCATCCCTGGCGACGATGGTACCCCAGGTGGATTCGTCAAAGTGCCTAACACGGGTGGTTACGAATCATTTGAAACGGTGACTGTCAAGTTGAATAAATTAACCAAGGGCAAACATGTGTTAAAGTTAGAAATCACGGGCGATTGGTTTGATTTAGACAATCTGAAATTCAACCTGATTCAAGAAGATACGAATGTTGACCTAACATTATCTGATCTAAATGGAATCCCAGCAGGTGATTACTACGTATTCGACGTACTTGGCAGATACATTAAAACAATCACTATCAATCATAATAATAGTGACCAATTAGGTGCTGGATTCTATATTCTGAAAAATAAAGAAGGAAAAACGTATACCCTGCTAAATAGCAACAAATAAATAATAATTGATGTTTTTCTAAGGGGGTGCTTCATTTTTGAAACACCCTCTTGCTTTTTTACGACACTATCCTATTCAAGGGATATCATGAGATTATTTCAGTTGTTCTCCATCATGAAAGGCTTGTCCGACTTTCTTTCCCAATTGAATATATTCGTGATGAATTGGATTGTAACAGATAATGCCCATCTTCTCAATGTCTGGTAATCCGTCGGTTGATAGGAAATTCTCCTGACAAACGATATTGACTATTTCACCAATAAGCATATACCCCGATTGATCTCGGTTGAGCGTCTCCTTGACTTTACATTCCAAGGTCAAAGGGAAATTAGTGAAGATTGGTGCGTTCACATGCTCGGATTTCACCACGTTCCAACCTGTCTTTGCTATTTTGTTGGGTTCCTTCTTTGCACTGACGATTCCCACGTAATCGGAAGCTACAAGCGTATCAACAGTGGCAAATGCAAGTGTGAAGGCACCTTGCAAATCAAGGTTTTCCGTTGTGGCATGAGCACCAAGGGAAATCATCACTTCGTTGGTGTCCCATGTGCCACCCCATGCCGCATTCATAGCATTGGGTTTGCCTTCTTTATCATACGTGCCAAGAATCAGCACGGGTTGTGGAAGAGTCCACGGTTTAGGAGAAAAACTTTTCATATCTATAAAAATTATAATATATTAGCAAATATTGCGTCTCTACAAAGGAAACGAAATAATTTCAAAAATCCACGAAATGAATTTATAAAACCCACCAAAATTCATTAAATTTCAAACAAAAGAGATAACAATAAAGATGGAAAAGATAGAATCAGCTTATTTGAACAGAGAGAATATAGAAAGATCAACAGAAGAGGCGGAGTATCATCCGCTTAAGCCATTTCTTCCGGCAACAACGAAAGTTTTGTTCTTAGGTAGTTTCCCTCCTCAACGTAAACGATGGTGCATGAATTTCTATTATCCAAATTTCATCAATGATCACTGGCGAATCATGGGTTCTATATTTTTCAATGACAAGAACCATTTTGTTGATAGCAAGGAGAAAAAGTTTCGGTTGGAACCCATTGTGGAATTTTTACAGCAAAAAGGCATTGGATATTTTGATACGGCCACATCGATAAAACGGTTGGCGGATAATGCATCCGACAAGTTCCTTGAGGTGTTGGAATATACCGATATCGATTCATTGTTAAGAACGATTCCCCAATGTAAGGTTATTGTCACCACAGGAGAAAAAGCCACGCAAAACGTGATGAATCAGTATTCTTTGTTATCTTTGCCTTCGGTGGGTGGTTTTGTCCCTTTAAATGATGATGTGGTATTATACCGATTGCCTTCATCCTCGCGAGCCTATCCATTGAGTTTAGATAAAAAGGTAGAGGCATATCGCAAGTTGTTTGAATTTGCGGGGATTGTGGAATGATGGTGAATAAACCTTAACAAGAACCAACCATTACCGTCCCTCAAAGATTTCTTTCCTCACACTACCATCACTCATCTTCACAAGGTTAACACCTTGTTGCATGGAAGGAAGTCTCACACCTGTAATCGAATAGAATGCAACGGGATAAACATCTTCGGAGGATGGTATCATCACGCTACTAACTTCCTCTTTTAGCTCGTATCCTGTGCGTTCGGATGTGATATGAATATGGAACACAAAGGTGGCTACCGCTGTTTTACCTCCCTTTTGATATTTGATGGCTTGACGAATCGTATAGTTGGAACCATTCGGCACCTTGCCTGGATATTGTCCAAGTGAGAATGTGAGACTGCTGGCATCGAATTCGCTGAAGACATAGCCAGAGGCATAATCGCAACGATTGCCGGAAGCGGAAAACCAATGTCCGTAGCCATTTGCCGAAGAGGCGGAGTTGTTAATCACTCCGTTGGCATCGACTGCATAGAACATGGCTTGCCCATCAGCTGGTCCCGAACTGGTCCATTGTGTGAGAAGTGAGCCCACTGCCGAGGCTTGCATCTGGAAGGCTGTTCCAAGGCTGGAGGCGGCCGATCCTTCCACCTTCAGAGTTATGCCTTGATACACGCTTGACGAGGCAGGGAAATAGACGTCGTAGGTAAGCTCCACGTCCTTGATATCCTCCATATCGGAGATGTTGGCCGCACCCCAGATGTTGGTGCCTTTGAATTCAATGGTATAGGGCCATTGATCATCGTTCGTGATGTTCTCGTCCCACTTATGCTGGATGTATGTGGAAGGTGACGGTAAAACGACTAGGAACAGTTTCTTCACACCTTCGGGCACCACGCAACTTGCCACCCCCTTCACCTCCGCATTGGCATCGGAACTGGTGCAATAGACCTCCTCATCATAAAAATATCTCCTTGATCCATCATTCATAAGTGCCACATAGCCCAGGTGAAAACCTCGGGAGGTGTATTGGTTGAACGTATTATATGTTGATACATTAGCCGTCACAAAACGTTCTCCGTTAAAATACTGTTTAGCATCTCCCTTAGGAAGATATGCACCCTTCGCAAGTGATGTGAAATCGACGGAGATCTCAGTACCAGCCTTCGGTACATTGAGCTGGATAATATTGAAACCAGTGCTTTGAGGACAACTACTGTACGTCACCTGATATTTAGTCGCACCAAGCGCAATGTAATCATATCGGAGTGTACCGATGTAATCATCTGCTTCATCCCGCACGTTATCTATGTCCATCGTAGCCATCTTCATGGCATAAAGGAAATACTCCATATACAGGTCAGAGGCATCCATGTTCATCATCTTCATAAAGCTCTCGTTCGGATCTGCCCCATAGCCAGGGTTGAAGCGCCACAGTTCACCGATGACATCGATACCATATTTCTCGGTGAGGTAGTAGTGCCACCAATAAGACTGGTACCTGTGCCACTCGTGCGTCATCGCATAATTGTGGGTATTCATAAATAGATTCCAGCTCTGCTCCCACTTTAGTGCGGGATACGACTGGTTGGCCTGCCATTGGGCGGTCTGCTCCCAGAATGTAGAACCACTGCCAATGGCGGTACGGAAGCCTGAATAGCCTTTCAGGTCGGAATATACCTGATATTGGAAAGAGTGGCCAACCTCATGAGCAACGGAATGTCCTACAGGCTTGCTGGTATTTGGACTGAGCCACAGTGCCCCGATGACATCATCATATCCGCCACCATAGCACACCCATTCGGTAGTATGGTTCAGAAGCACCATCATCTTATATTTCGACACATTGGAGTTGTTCTCATCACAGAAAGCAAGCATACCAACGTTCATTGCATAAAAGCCTTCGCATTTTTTTAGTAAGTCGTCGATATCCACTCGGTAGGTTGATGAGGCATTCGAAGGATTCGTATTGCCATAATATTTATCCCAGTAGACAATGAAGTTATCACTTTCTTTAGAACGTGATTTAGACCATGTATATTGATTGTTGGGGTCGTTTTCACTATAGATTAACGTGTCGGTTCGATTCTTCCACTCCCGAGGAATATAAAGGCTCTTTTGTGCAAAGAGAGAGATCGGGAAAAGGAAGGATATCCAAACGAGCAGTGTTAATGTGAGTGATTTCATACAAAGAGACTATTAGCGACCTTCTATTTTCTCATAGCATTCACAACATCTCCAATGTAGAAATAATGAATACCCGCAGAGGAATTAGCATAAAATTCCTTCGGGGCATCCTGACAGAACTTAGTAGAGTCAAACTGATGTCCATCATACATTTTTCTACATTCAAGCACGAGATCTGCCTCTGCATAATACGGAGTACCATTCTCTGTATAAAGTGTATGTAAGCCTAATTCCTTTGCTTTATCACCATCTCTACCACTATGTGTGCCCATATAATCCAAAATCTTCGTATCGGCAAAATGCATGATCGTAAAATAGCCATACTTATCCATAAATTCCTTTGTATAACGACGTTCTGCCACATAAACAGTCACTACAGGTCTTTGCATTCCCCATAATGTACCGATACCACCCCACCCGATGGTCATCGCATTACTGCTGGCTGTGTCACCCGCACAGAGCAACAATCCATGTCCGCCATCACCCGTAAAGAATGAAAAATTCATCAACGAATCAGGTTCACTCATCACATCAAATTTCTTAAAGGTATCAGAAGCCACAGGAGAAACCTGAGAAGATGCAACTGCAGTTGAATCATCCATCATTTGTTGTGGAGGATTATTTTCAGCACGACGAATACATACATAAGCCAATACAGCAGCCAATAAAATGTTTAAAACATACGAAGCTTTCATACACTTACTTTTAAATTATGTGGTCGAATTACGTTCAAAGGAAATCTCACATCTTATTATTCATCAACACTTTAGCAAAGAATATTCCATCAAGCTATAATCCTATAGATATGTAGAATCCCTCACAAAATTCAATAAAATTCTTGGAAATCACAAGTAAATCAAAGAAAAACACCTAAATAAATGACAACTCAACACCGCAACAGTTCATCAAAGCACTTCACAGCATAAATATCCGTCATTCCAGCAATAAAATCTACGATGGCCTTCATATAGACCTTCTCGTCCGATAAATCACCATAGATCTTCTTATTCTTATACTTATTCCCAATTGATTTAAACTTCTTTATTTCGTCCATAATCTCTGGATAACAATACACTACCAAAAAGGAGACGAAATCCTCCACAAACTGTTTCCTTTCATAATTCTTGGATACAATGGAACGTATTGTCTCAGGACCCTCGTATAGATTAGACAAATACTCAAACAACTGACTCACCACCAACTCAGAATATGCTTTATATGGATTGAGTCGAGGATTACTGTATATATTCTTATAATTGAACTTCTTAATGCGATTGAGATGTTCTGACATCGTCGGACTCAATCGCAATCCAACCGACGGATCACTGTTCTCACACAGATCAAGTATCAAATCATGCATAATGACTGTGGTGTTGACCGACTTGTCTTTACGAACAAGTGATAAATCCTGCAATTCGTCCAGTTGCTCCTTCGAAAAATAACCCAACATTTTTGCATCCTCAATATCACGTCCTAAGTAAGCGATCTTATCAGCTAACTTCACAACACAACCTTCCCATGTGTAGGATTGATACTTACCTTTCGAATCAAAATCCTTCAAATCAATGTATTCTGACCTTGGTCGTAAATCATTATCATCCAATTCACCACAATGAGAGATGATACCATCCCGCACGGCATACGTAAGATCTAAATTTCGAAAGTTTCCTTTTTCATCCGCAAGCAATTCAACTTGATCAACAAGATAAAGACCATTACGTTCATGCCAAAAATCAGAAGACAAATAGTGGGCGACAAGGTTATCAAGAACCTCCTCACCTTGATGACCGAAAGGTGCATGACCTAAATCATGTGCAAGGGCAATCGCACTTGTCAATTCGACATTCAAACCCAACTCTTTTGCTATCGTACAAGCAACCGATTCAACATGAAGAACATGCTCAATACGAGTGCATATATGATCATTATCCGCACCATTAAAAAAGACCTGCGTTTTATGTTTCAAGCGACGAAATGCCAGCGAATGGAGTATCCTTGTATAATCCCTAGCATATTCGCTTCGAATATCGTTCTTTTTTTGATAAATATCATGCTCTCGTCCGATTAACTCAGACGACTCATCAGCAGCAACAGATTGAAATTTTTTTTGCATAAAATAATAAAATACGAGGTTAATGATTCTACCTAATATCGAACAAATATAGTAAAATATTTTTTCAAGAAGATGAAAAAAAATGACAACAACACCAACCCTAAAAAAAACAGTAAAATTTTTCACTGAATAAAAACGTAATTTCACTTAAATGACAAAAAAATATGGTATATTTATGAATTATACTTTTTATCTTTGCTTAGTCATAAAGGTTAGAAAAAAGATGTTTATGTTTACTAAAGTATAAAGTATAAAGGTGTAAAAAGTATAAGAGTTCCACTATTGCTAACGTAAAAACAAAATATCATGAAAAGAAAATTACTCCTTCTACTGACCTTGTTTACATCATATAGCATGTATTCATCAGTCAACATCAATGAAATGATGGTGAGGAATGTTTCATTCCAATACAACGAAAAGTACAACTTTGAGGGTTGGGTGGAATTATATAACTCAGGAGCGAGCAGTGTAGACCTGAGTAACTGTTTTTTCTCCAATTCTTCTGAAAACCTATTTTTGTGGCAAAACAAGTCTAACTTAATACTCCAACCAGGAGAATACGCTATTTTCTATTTCGATGAATTAGATGAAGGCAACCACGCAAGTTTCAAACTAGATAGCGATGGTGGCGAACTCTATTTGACAGATGCAAATGGTAGTATGTTAGACTTTATCAAGTATCCTAAACCATTTCGTAACGCATCATACGGATGCGTGACCGATGGTTCTACCGAATATGGATTCTTTGTCACCCCATCCATGGGTAGCTCCAACAATTCAGTCATAGCTACTGCTCAAACCGCAGCTCCTACATTTGGAACAAAAGGTGGTTTCTTTAATTCTAGTCAATCCATAACCATCCATGCGGAAAACCCTGCCGCTAAAATTTACTATACAATAGATGGTACGGAACCTAAGGTGAATGGTATGCTCTATACCAGTCCTATCAACATAAGTAGTACAACTCCCCTTCGTGCCATTGCAGTGGTAGACGGAGAAGTTCCTAGTGACATCACCACTGCCACCTACTTCTTCCTCAACAACATTCCTGTTGGTACAAAAGTAGTCTCTTTGGTAACAGACAGAAACTTTGTATATGGTGATTCTCTGGGTGCTTTGGTGGTTGGTAGAAACGGTTCTACTGTGCCTACCAATTGTAGTGCTATGGATAATAGAGCCAACTACATGAATGACTGGGACAGACCTTGTAACTTTGAGCTTTTTGATGAACAAAAAAGCTCACAAATCAACCAAGAGGTGAAAATCGGTTGCTTTGGTGCTTGTTCTCGTACGAAATATATCAAATCCATTAAGGTGAAGGCTAACAAAGTGTATGGTAACAATAAATTAGACTACCCTATCTTTACGGAGAAACCTAACCTTAAGTGGAAGAGTGTTGTTCTAAGAAACTCTGGTAACGACTTCGGTCGTATGCTATTCAGAGATGGATTCCTACAAACGGTGATTGCCTCTAATATGGATATCGACCATCAAGCTTATGAGCCATCTGTCGTATTCATGAATGGTGAATACTACGGAATGTTAGGTATCAGAGAGAGATCCAACAAAGATTTCATCTATTCAAACTACGGACTGGATGAAGAGGATATTTGCATTGAGGAGGCCTCCGACAAAGCTACTGAATGCGACGATTACCAAAGCGTTCTTAACATTGCCAAAAATGCTAACATGAACGCAAGCGATGTGTTTGATCAAATGGACGAAATCATTGATGTGGATGAATGTCTGAACTACTTCATGTCTCAAATCTACATCTGTAATGAGGATTGGTCGGCAGGAAACATCAAAGCTTGGCACCGCAACTATAATGGAAAATGGAGATGGATCTTATACGATACCGACTACTCCACTTCTCTTTATGGTAATTACCTATCCACCAACGGTTTCCAATATGCCGCAAGATGTAAATTCTTCCCGCAGTTCATCAAAAACGATGAATTCAAAAGACGTTTGATGACCAAATTCGTCGCTCATGCTGGTACGACATTCGAATCGGAACATGTATCACAAGTCCTAGATAGCATGCTTGCATTGCTGGAACCTGAAGCTGACTATTTCTTCAAATACCTACAATCTTACAAGAAGACGGAGGTAAGTTCCTGGAAAGCTGAAGCTGAAAAGGTTCGTAACTACCTAACTGCTCGTGAACATTTCTTATTCAACCATGTGGCTGACTCCTTGAGATTAGGTACTCCTGTTGCTCTCAGAATCTATTCTGATGTGGATGGAGCCTCTTACTTACTGAATAACTTAGAAACGATTAGAAAACGTGATTTCAGAAGTAAATACTTCACCAACAGTGCTATTTCAGTAAAGGCAGAAGCCCCTGCAGGATATAAGTTCAGCAGATGGGATGTATGTCGAGAAAACTATATCATTGATGCCAATGACACTTGGAAATTCTCTTATAAAACAGATACAATAGACCAATCATGGAAAGAACTTTCATTCAATGATGAAACATGGAACTCTGGATTGGCTCCTATCGGTATGGGTACCAGTTTCCAAAAGACCAACATCTCTTCTGGAAATGAAGACAATAATGGCAGTGGATTCAACTTTGGTGATTTTGGCGGCATCGGTGGCGGTGGCATTGGTGGCGGAGGCATCGGTGGTGGTGGCATCGGCGGTGGTGGCATCGGCGGTGGTGGCATCGGCGGATGGCCATCTATTGGAGGTGCTAACACAACATCCTACTTGCGTAAGACATTCACCATCTCGCAACTAAACAATATGGGTGCAAACATACACTGCACCGCACATATCAACGATGGTGCCATTATCTATTTGAATGGACGCGAAGTATACCGATTCAATCTTCCAGACGTTGTCAACGATACCATAAAGGCTAATTTGGAAATGGATTCATACGCCATACTTAACTTCGATATTCCTCGCTCTTACTTCGTAGAGGGACAGAACGTCATTGCCGTTGAACTTCACAACGCATCCGGCTCTTCTTCCCTACTCTTCGATTTAAGTATGATTGACGACAATACAGGTATCAGTGTCATCAACTCTGCCAACAGCGAAGTATACCAAACGAACGTTAATGACAAACTTGTATTACATGCTATCTTCGAAAGAGACAACAGTTGGAATCCTTCCAACGTAAAACTATACATCAACGAGGTTTGTGCAGCCAACAAACAGTATGTTGACGAATTCAGAGAAGAAGAAGATTGGATTGAAATATACAATGATGGAAGTGCAGCTGTCGATTTAGGAGGTATGTACATCACCAACCATAGAGATACACTGATGAAATATCGTATTCCAACTGGCAACTCAAAATTAACAACGGTACCAGCTAAAGGATACTTGATTATTTGGGCAGACAAAGACTCTACCACACAAGGACCTCTTCACACAAACTTCAAGTTGAACAAGAGTCAGAGTCAAACCGTTTGCTTGTCTAGAATGGTCAACAATAATCTCGAGGTGTTGGATTCCATCACCTACCTGCCTCATAAGAACAAGCAGACTTATAGCCGCTTCTCATACACAGGAAATGGAGCATGGACCATCACATCCATACCTACATTAGGAAAGAAAAACGTATACGCTCCTGTGGATATCGAAACACAATCTGTGACATTAGCGGCTAATGAGACGGAGGATGTAGCTCGCATATATCCTAATCCAGCAGAAGATTACCTATGGTTCTCATATGCAGAAGAAGGAAGAGCATTTGTAACAATCGCAGATCTTAGCGGTAGAATCTTAATCAACCGTTACGTTGACAATGGAGGCAGCATTGCTGTAGGATCCCTTAAAGAAGGTGTTTATGCATTGAATTTAACAATCAACGGAAACCATTACTCAATGAAACTGGTAAAAAAATAGCTTTAATATTTTCTTCATCAAATGGGACTCCGCAGATCTTTTATAGACTGCGGAGTTTTGTTTGTATTTAGTATTTCTCCTGTGCTGCCATGCTCGCTCTGCATTGGCATATACATACTTTATCATCACTTGCAATTGCCCTTTGTGCGTTAATACACGATAATACGGGACATTGTCGTATATGTTGCTCTCAAGCCCTATCTTTCTTGCTTCTGCCTTGCAACCCTACATATATTCTCTCACGACCTCCTTGATACTATGTGAAGGTTTCTTTTTTCCATCGTTTTTATATTTATGAAGTGACAATGAGATTCCCAAAGGAATCACATTCCATCTCTCTGTTCCATTTCGATTCTTAGAACTGGAAGTAAATAAACTTCTGCAAATCTGCCGTGATAAACTGATAGATGACAAAAACAAATATCACCACGAATATTGCCATGACAGGCAATGGTAGTGCAGCAAAGGAGAATCTATATCTACGTTTGAAATTTTCTGGCAACCAGTGGATGATCATACCCAATATAATCAAAATGAAGACATACTTATACCCCATACAAATTTGAGGAATCAAAGACAAATCCCAACGACTACCGATCTGATTCACCATGCTTTTAGCAGTATCCCACGCCTTCTCATTGGCTTCTGCAGGATCTAGATTGGATCCCGCACGGAAGAACAAACGTGTCCACGTAATAAAGACGAACGTTTGGAAAACAGCCCAGCACATCTCTAATCTTCTGAATTCATGTATTCCTTCAAAATATGCATATATTAAGCGAACGAATGTTCCGATAAAGATAATAAGACTCCATACCACTGCAATGTTCCATACAGGAGCAGGGAACCAACATGCAATAGCAATGCAAATAACAGTTATTGCCATAATCACAGCCGTACGTGCGAGTACATCCAGATCCTTCCAAAAACGATATACAATCATACCTATACCGTTCAAACCACCCCATATCATGAAATTCCAGCTGGCTCCATGCCAAAGTCCGCCCAACAACATCGTGTTCAAACGGTTCATGTTAGATGTCAGATCCTTTTTCTTCTCTGGATGCTTGTAACATACATAGGTTGCAATCGAAGCAATGAGAATCAAAATTAAGGCAACCCATATACTTCCTGATAGAATGGCTCCCACCAATGAGATGGTTATGATACATGCATACGTACCAAATGATGCTGTACGATTTCCTCCCAACGGAATGTACAAATAATCTTGCAACCACTTAGACAAAGATATATGCCAACGCTTCCAGAATCCACCTGGATTCGTTGCCTTATATGGAGAATTAAAGTTCTTTGGCAAATAGAAACCCATCAACATGGCAACTCCAATGGCGATGTCCGTATATCCTGAAAAATCTGCATAGACTTGAAGTGAATAGCCAAACAATGCCACAAGATTTTCAAAACCTGTAAACATGGTTGGATTATCAAAGACACGATCGACAAAGTTGACCGCTATATAGTCGCTCAATATAATCTTCTTCGCCATTCCATTCAATATCCAAAACATGGCTATACCAAACTGTCGACGAGACAAGAAATACTTCTTGTATATCTGCGGAATGAACTCACTGGCACGAACAATCGGTCCTGCCACCAACTGAGGGAAAAAGGTTACATAAAATCCAAAATTCAAAATGTTCTTCACAGGTGTTACCCTATCTCTGAAGATATCCATCAAGTAGCTGATACACTGGAATGTATAGAAAGAAATACCGACAGGTAGAATGATTCTATCTACGGTGAACTTTGGTCGTCCCACTATCTCATTTCCTATCCAAGCAAATGCATTGAACACATTAATCTCAATACCAAAGAGATCATGAATCATATCTGCAAAGAAATAGGAGTATTTAAAATAGCAGAGAGTCAGCAAATTAACAATCAAACCGATAATCAGCCACGTCTTCTTTCCCCAATTCTTTTTCGCATGATAAATCAACGCACCATCCACGTAATTGAAAAAAGTGGCAAAAATTAAGATGAGCGTAAACCATCCACTCGTCTTGTAATAGAAAAACGCACTAACAAAAAACAGGAAAGTATTACGCATCAACACTTTGCTATGAATCGCACTGAACCCAGCAAAGACCATGATGAAAAAGATCCAAAAATAGTGCTGCGTAAACAACAGCTGACAATTCGGATCGAATGAGAATATATATTTTATAAAACTTATAAACGTATCAAACATAACCTACTCTTTTTCTAAATACGACGAGATCAATGCATTATAAAAAATGTCGCCAATCAGTTTATAACCTTTTTTTGTAAAATGTATCTTATCTTTCTGGGCTAAGCCATTCTGCTCCCAAATTCGCATAGACTCCAAGCCACCCATCCATCCAAACAGATCCCAATAACCAGCCTCATACTTCTCAGCTAACGTCAGGAAGGCATGCTGTGCCTTCAATCCGTTGCGATTCACCACGTATGAAACCTTTTTCTTCTGTCGTACCTTTCTGAATGAATCATTATTGGTCACAAAGATGTAGAAACATTCTGGACTTATCTTCTCTATCTCTCCTATCAGAGAGTCGTAACGTGCTATAAACTTCTCTTCTGAAAAATTCTGTGGAACAGCATCATTGATACCTATACCAAAGATGACCATATCAGGCTTTATCAGTTCCAAATCACGTTGGAAATTTTCACATGAAAGATAGGAAGGAACAGATGCGCCATTCACACCTATGGAATGATATACAATGCCATCTTCATCATTTTCAACGATAAATCCACATACAGTAAATGCATGTGGTGTCATATCAAGTTGTTTGATTCTCAACACAAAAGAATCACGAGGTTGCAAAAACTGGAAGACATAAGATTCTGTCGAATCATCAAATAAAGGATAGATGTTCGTACTATCGTTCTCTAACATATATGGGATACACATGGAGTCAGAATAACCTAACAGACGAATTCTAGTGAAACTCCAACGATAAGAGGTATCCACATCCATTTTAACACGAATCTCCGCCTTGGGATCCATTGTCGTTACGGCCATACCCGTCATACCCAACTGAGCCATACGCTCCTTCTTCACATTCTTGGAGGTAATCCAATTACCCGTCGAGGTCACCTTATAGTTGGTTGGATTATTCGTCTTCGCTACTTTATACGGGAAAATGATTCCTCTAGAAGGTGAAAAATCATCATTAATAGAATCTAGATGACATCTTACTGTATGGGAAAAATAGTCGGCCTGAATATGAGAACCTCCTATGTGTAAGATACTTACCTTTCCTTTTCGACACAAGACAATAGAATCTATCTTATCAAAAAAGAGATCCCGACGATGATGATGTATAGAATCAGGATATTGAATAGACATCAAAGAATCCACCAAAAAATCGTACGGTATCGTATCTCGTACCAAAAAGCCTTTGGCTTGCAGACTCAAAACCTCAAAGAGGAAAAGCGCTAAAAAAATTATTCTTCTTTTCATCACCTATACACCTCCACAATCACTTTATTTTGCTCCATTTCTTATTTCTACGTAAGAAGTGGTAGTACTCATAACTATTATTGAACGATTGCATAAACACCTCAGCAATTCGACTCGCTCCCTTTTCCGTGAAATGGATGTAGTCGGTAGTTGCCCACGCAGGAGAATGTTTCACCCATTTCTGCATTGAGTTCTTTCCTCCCATCACGTCATACATATCCCAAAACATGGCTCCATTTTCCAATGCCACGCTTTTTAAGGAGTCGATAATCGGCTCTAACTTCTCATACGACTGCAATTTTCCATCCACCATCGTATTCATATCCGCAGGTCCGATGAAGATAATCTTCGCACCCGGATTCAACTTCTTAACGTATGCGATCTGACGACCGATATTCTTTTTAAAATTAGAGATACTCTCATCCTTCTTCAAATGAGGTGTGGCATTACCACCAAACTCCATCAAGACTAACTTCACATTCATTTTCTTCATCGACTCAGAAAGCAATTGCGAAGAGATCTTGGTGAAGAACGTTCCCGAAGAACCACGAAGCGGAATGTTGTCCACAAAGACACCACTCTTCGAATCCATCGAGATACCATATATTTCAGCTTTACCCTTTAGTCTTAAGGAGATATTAGATACATGACTACCCAACTGCCATGTTAGTTTCGTCATTCCCTTCTGCTCCTTTTTTATGGTTTGTGTCGAATCTTTTCCATTTGCCACCAAAGTAGCAGAGAACCCAGCATTCGTATTCCCTACCAACAAGGAGATTTTAGAGAACTTTCTTGCATGAGCAAACGTCTTTTTCCATTTTCTTGATGCAAAACTTAATGAAACAGAGCCATCCACTTCAGCCATCTGGGCCAAGACACCATAACGATCGTGAGTCAATTTCTGTCGCAACGTACCATCAGCAATGTATCGCGGAATACTGTCTGACGAACTTTGAGCTACAGACAAGGATGGTATAGGCTGAATAGCAGGAACCAATCCGGGTCCCCATCCGCCAAACCTGTTTTGCAACTCCTCACGAATATAGCCCGAAATACGATCTTGCTCAATCTGAGAATCTCCGTAATGAAGGATGTGAATAGCGTCCTTACCATCCGCACATTTGTCCAAACAATCAAACAAAGAAAACAATATGGATGGATCATCATTAGGATATGATAGTTTTGCCGTAGTCTCAAACAACAATTTCTGATACGATTTTAACGTATCCGTAAAAGCAATGGAATCTGCCAATTCTGCTTCATAAACACGATTCAGTGAATCTTGCTCAATCTTCAAACGAAGCTCTTCTTCCGCACGTCGCAATTTGTCCTCAGCCGTCTCCGTATCCGTATTTCCTTTGGCCATCGCCTCTGCCAAAGAAGGGAAACGCAATTTCTTGCCATGAATAGTCACCCCATCATCAGGGTAAAAAAAACACAGTCCTACCAATGCCAATAGGATGCTACAAAGAAAAATCAACGTATCACGTGCTTTCATCTAATCAAATAATTAGGGTCGGGAACCATCCTTTCCCCATTCATTAAACATTATTTACGGGCATTTCCATTTAATATGTATGGACAATCTCGTGTCAGATTCGGTTTTCTCGAAATATTTTTCACACAATAATCTCTTTCAAACCATAATATAATCAACACACAGAAGCACCCATCTCATTAAAAGCAAATTCCATCAATTCATGGAACTCACATAAATTTATTCTTGCAAATTTACTGAAAATTCCCGAATAAAAACATCTTACTTCATGTTTTTATACACGACAATAAAAGAAGCAAAAAATATATTCAACAAAACAAAAAAGAAACAGACATTTTAACGTAAGCAAGTCAAACTCAAAAATACAAGACAACAAAATCATGTTTTTTATATTATATTGGTATTCTTTTCGTTTTTTTTGGGTTTTTTAATCAAAAAAAAAGTCGATATATTTAGGCTAAAAAAAATAATTACATATATTTGCATAAAATATTAACAACCATAAGTATATTGATATGTTACAACATTGTATTGGAGAAAACGCAGGAAAAGTTTGGCGTCTTCTAAACGAAAAAGGTGAGTTGACATTTGCTCAAATCAAGAAAGAACTCAAAGGTAAAAACGAGGAGCTTTACATGGCATTAGGTTGGTTACTTCGCGAGAACGCTATCTATAGCCGTGACGAAGATGACAAAACATTTTTCGGCTGCAAGTAATTTTTAACTTTACTAAACAAAATAAAGGGAAGTCTTTTGAGAGGCTTTCCTTTTTTTGTTTATGACATGTAAAACAGCCAGAGATCTTCCTCCCTGGCTGTCACGTCGTTTAATTTAAAAGATATAATTATTCCGCCTTCGACCAGTTGATGCGCTGTGAGAGATACATCAACACTGCAAGGATAACAAACAATCCTAAACTACCGGCTAGCAGTGCGTATGTTTCCATTCGGATCAATATAAAGATGTAAGTATAAAGTCCGAATAATGAGGCCCCTATGTAGGCTGCAGTCTTACGTATTTTCAATACACCTACGGAATAGAGCGTAATCAAGGTAACAGTCATTATCGTTGAAATCCAGTATGATGGCACAAATCCTATATGTTCAGACATTGAGAGCAGCAATGAATAGAACAAAGTCAACGCCAAACCAACCAATGTGTATTGCAATGGATGCACCCTTCTCTTTTGAATAATCTCAATGAAGAAGAACAACACAAAGGTGAGGATTACGAACAACTCTGCATACTTCACACAACGCAATGTCTTTTGATAATGCTGTACAGGAATCAACAAATTCACACCAAACTCAGACTCTTTAAACTCAGATGCATCCACACTTCCTACAATCTGTTGAGGGTATGCACGATTTACATACGAAACCTTCCATTCACTGCTAAATCCATCCTCCTTCACCTCTCTTGTTGTTGGCAAGAAATTACCACAAAAACTTGGTGTATGACAATTTGACGTCAACGAAACAACTGTCTCCTTTCCGATAGGAAGGAATTTTATTGATTGCGAACCTTTAAGATTCAAAACCATCTTAAATGGCACCTTCTCTCCTGCTTTCCATTGCGACAAATTCACATAAGCAGAAAATCTTTTCGTCGATAACATGGATTCTCCATTCGGCACTAATGTATATGTTTCATTTCCTAGTGTCAATTTTATCTCCTCCGAAATTCCTTTTATGTCTGATATAGATATTTGAACATTTTCATCCGATATATCTCGTCCGAAATCAGCCACAATCTCATCAGAAAAGACAAAACTACCCGTTATCTCAATTGGCGCATTATACGTTACAATCTCATAAATTCCCCTTTTCAACTGCTGCGAATTGACGGTTCCATTGATTTTCAATTCTTCAGGGAGCAATTTTACATGACGATCGTATGTCTCATATTTTTTCTCGTTTCCCTCCATATGACAATACCTTACTTTTAAATCATAATTGATAGTCGGCGCAATAATCAACTGCTCGTCACCCCACTGTTCAAACACATCTTTCATAGCAGTTCTTGCCGTGTATTCACGCTCTTCTATCAAACTCTCCACCATCTTTATGGGTATAAGTAGCAACAACGTAATAATACCTATTGCTATCGACTTTAAAATCAATCTCTTGTTTGGATTAGCAGCCATAACTTCTGTTGTTGCTTCCCTCTTTTCATTCATATTTTCCATATCCGTTTATTTTTAAAAGTACTTTGGATTTCAAAGTACAAGGTTAAAAAAATTTTGTTATTTATTCATTGATTTTTTCAAGAAAGCCTCCAATGCATTCAAATGGTCGGTAAACGCCACACGTCCTTCTTGTGTAATATTGTAAGTTGTGTTGGGTTTACGTCCAATGAACTGCTTTTTCGATTCGATATAGCCCATCTCCTCCAAACTTCTCGTATGGCTGGCCAGATTACCATCCGTAAGTTCCAACAGCGACTTCAGAGAAGAGAAATCCAACTCGTCATTCACCATCAATGCAGACATGATGCCTAATCGAACTTTACTTTCGAACGCTTTATTGATATTTTTTAAATCCGAATTCATATTTAATTGAAATTCAACAAACTGATTTACTGAAATTTACTCACTCAGTTTGGAGTTTAACACTCCTCCCCTTTTTCCTTCCTTTCATACTTAAAATAAAAGATGATTCCGTAAACAACATGACAAACACCAAATCCTATCATCCAAAACAACAATGAATGGTTAACCATTAGAAAATCAATCAATCCCAGTATCAACTGCACATATCCCAAGTACTTGATGTTTGAAAAAGTGAAATTAGACAAATTGATGAGCGCTAATCCATAAAATATCAGCATGAATGAAGAGGTTAACCCATAATGTCCTTGATAAATTAATCCGACACACAATACGCCTCCGATGATAAGCGGCAAAAAGAAATTCCAAAGCATCTTCTGCACCGTTCTGTCAAATTGGAATCTCAAGCCATTTTTCTTCGCTTTCCGTTTGGAAAATAAAAGAATCGTCATAAAACATATAATAAACAACGTAATGGCTAAAATCATCAAACTTCTTACCTTATATACATGCAACCACTCATTCTCTATTATGTGATTCGCCAACACAGCTGCCACAATCGCAAATATGCCTACCACCACAGCCGACATACCACTTAATGATAACACCTTGGTCGAGCGTTCCATCATATTCCTAATCTCCGATAACGTATTTATCACTTCTTTGTTTTCCATACTGATAATTAATTTAAAAGTACTTTGTAATGCAAAGTTATAAATAATTTGATTCTTGCAAATTATTTTTGAATTTTTTTTTTGTTTGGGGTAAAAAAAGAGAATGTGGTAGATGATACGGGGAAAGGTGGCGGTTGGTTAAACGTACATTATTTTAAAGAGAAAAATGATGTCGAACCAAAAACAATCGTTAGCATGACAAAGACTAAAAAATGTGTCCAATGTGGCAACCTATTCGTAACAGGTAGAAAAAAGAAATGTAACACAGAAATTACAGCCTTTTCGAAACTTCCCCCATTCCGCTCAAGAAAGATAGTTCTTTACCCAAAAATCTCGTATCATATTAAAATATTTTAAGCAAAATCGTAAATTCACTACGAAAAATTTCACATAAACCAACCCCCGCACCCCTACTACCCAATTAGGAATACTTACGTGGATACCGTAACAAAATGCTTACGAGGGCAACCACGCCCATTAGCATCGGATAATATAGGTATTTGAATATCTCGCCCGGAGAGATGGAGGATAGTCCTGCTGCTATTAGAAGCTGCGCTCCATAGGGTATCAAGCCTTGTGCGAAACAGGAAAAGGTGTCTAAAAGGCTTGCCACCTTTCGTTTGTCTATTTTATACTGATTGCTAATCTCCTTGGCTATTGGTCCGACAGTAATGATTGCTATGGTATTGTTGGCGGTACAGACATCACTCAGCATGACCATCGCAGCAATACACAACTCTCCGCCTCTTTTTCCCTTCACCTTAGCGGTTAGTTTCTCCGTCAGATAGGTCAATGCGCCATTGTATTTAAGCAATTCCAACATTCCTCCTGCCAGCAATGTCACCATAATGAGTTCTGACAGTCCTTTGATTCCCTCTCCCATCGACGCAAACCATCCAAACAGATCGAAACTGCCACTTGTGATTCCTATCACTCCTGCTAAGATAATACCGATCGTCAACACAATCATCACATCCATCCCGACAATGGCACAGGCCAAGACACTTAAATAAGGAATTATCTTTATGATATCAATGGTTCCTGTTCCTATTTCAGAATGAAATGAGACATCTCTTCCTAAAAAGTAATAACAGATCATCATAATCAATGCGGCTGGTATCACTATATATGAGTTTACTTTGAACTTATCTTTCATTAAGCAATCCTGACTCTTGGTTGCTATGATGGTGGTATCAGAGATAAATGACAAATTATCGCCAAAGAAAGACCCTCCCACCACAATGGCAACAACCAATGGGAGCGAAACGTCTGTCTGATCCGAAATGCCTACTGCCATGGGAACCAATGCGGCAATCGTGCCTACTGATGTTCCGATAGATAATGATATGAAACATGCCGACAAAAAAAGTCCTGGAAAAAGAAACGACTCTGGCAACACTTTCAACGTGGCAGATACCGTGGCTTCCACTGCACCCATATCCTTTGCACTTTGAGCAAATGCCCCTGCTAGAATAAAAATCCACACCATTAACAATAGTGTTTTATTCCCCGCCCCTTGACTAAATAATTCGATGCGTTTTTTCAAACTGATTCCCTTGGTTATGGCTATGGCATAAAGTGAGGAAACAAGAAATGCCACCGTTATGGGAACTTTGTAAAAGTCATTTAATATCAAGGATGTTCCAAGATACATGAGTAAAAACAAAATCAAGGGGGTAAGGGCAAAGAAAGATTTTTTCTCCGGTGTTGTATTCGTCGATGTATTATCCATATACTTGAAACATCAAAAAGCCCTGAAAGGGAAACGGGTCAACTTTCAGGGCTATATCATATTTTATAAATTTACTTTTCTACTTTAACTTCCAACGACAACTCTTTCAATTGTTGCTCATCAATTTCTGATGGAGAATCAATCATCACATCACGACCTGAGTTATTCTTAGGGAATGCGATACAGTCACGAATAGAATCTAATCCTGCCAACATGGAAACAACACGATCCAATCCGAATGCCAAACCTCCGTGAGGTGGTGCTCCATACTTAAAGGCATTGATCAAGCAACCAAACTGATCCATAGCCTTCTCTGGTGTGAATCCAAGCAATTCGAACATCTTGTTTTGTAATGCTGAATCATGAATACGGATGGATCCGCCACCCAACTCTACTCCATTCATTGCTAAATCGTATGCATTGGCACGTACACGACCTGGATCACTATCCAAGTATTGTACATCCTCCAACTTCGGACTCGTAAATGGATGGTGCATTGCGTAGAATCGTTGATCTTCTTCGTTCCACTCAAACAATGGGAAGTCGATCACCCACAATGGAGCGAACTTATTCTTATCACGAAGACCCAAACGCTCTCCCATCTCCAAACGAAGTTCATTCATCTGCTTACGTGTCTTATCAGCATCCTCACCACAAAGGATCAACATCAAATCGCCTGGTTTAGCATTGAAACGCTCTGCCCACTTCTTCAAATCATCCTGAGAATAGAACTTATCCACACTTGATTTGAGAGAACCATCTGCCTCATATTTCACATAAACCAATCCTTTGGCACCAACCTGTGGTTTCTTCACAAAGTCAGTCAATCCATCTAATTGTTTTCTTGTATATGATGCACAACCTTCTGCACAGATACCCACCACAAACTTAGCAGCATCGAAGACTGGGAAGTTACGTCCTTCTGTCAAATCTTTCAACTCAACGAAAGTCATACCGAAACGCATATCAGGCTTATCTGATCCGTAAAGGCGCATACACTCATGCCATGTCATGCGTGGGAATGGACCATCAAATTCTACACCTTTTACATATTTAAAGATATGTTTGATCATTCCCTCAAACATATTGATCACGTCTTCTTGTTCAATGAAAGACATCTCGCAATCGATCTGAGTAAACTCAGGTTGACGATCAGCACGCAAGTCCTCATCACGGAAACACTTAACGATTTGGAAATAGCGGTCGATACCAGCCACCATCAAGAGTTGTTTAAACTGTTGAGGGGATTGAGGCAAGGCATAGAACTGACCAGGATTCATACGAGAAGGAACGACAAAATCACGTGCACCCTCTGGAGTAGATTTGATTAAGACTGGAGTCTCCACCTCCAAGAATCCTTGACCATCTAAGTAACGACGTACTTCAAATGCTATCTTATGACGTAGTTCCAAATTCTGACGAACAGGATTTCGACGAATATCCAAGTAACGGTATTGCATTCTCAAATCATCGCCACCATCCGAATTGTCTTCGATAGTGAATGGAGGCACTTCAGAAGCGCTAAGCACCACCAATTTATTAGCAATGATTTCGATTTCACCCGTAGAGATGTTTTTATTTTTGTTGCTTCTTTCTGCAACCGTACCTTCTACTTGAATCACCCATTCGCGTCCCAGTTTGTTAGCCTGCTCACACAAAGCAGCATCTTTCTCCTCATTAAACACAACCTGAGTGATGCCGTAGCGATCACGCATATCTAAGAAGGTCATACCACCCATCTTTCTGGATTTCTGAACCCAACCTGCCAAGGTAACGACTTCACCCACATTTGCAATCGTGAGCTCGCCACACGTTTTTGTTCTGAACATTTTATTCTAATTTTTTAATCTGTATGCAAAATTATAAAAAAAAGAAAAACAGATAGTGGGAAATGAGGGAGAATTTAAGGTGCAATTACTCTATTGTATCACACCACCTTTCTCAACCCGTTGCATTCTGGATATCTCGAGCAGCTCCAAAATTCATTACCTGCATTTACACCTTTCTTTGCAACACGTTTGATCATTGGTTTTCCACATTTCGGACAAGCTGGTGCATTAGACTGTACGCTTTGCCCAGTACGGTAAGCGAGTCTCTCAGCAGTCAATCCTTCAGAAAAGCCACCCTCCTCCCGGAATGTAGCGAGAAGATTCTCGATTTGTTTACGTAGCATCATGATTAGACAAATCCCCCCATCTTCACCAACCATCCAATTAATCCCTCCTTTTCGCTTTTTCCCTTCCTCAAATTTTAACATCCACAACAAAATCATTATCTTTGCAAAAATTTTCTATTAATATGCACAAATCCGGTTTTGTAAATATTGTGGGTAACCCCAACGTCGGCAAGTCCACTCTTATGAACGCTTTGGTGGGAGAAAAAATCTCCATCATCACTTCTAAAGCTCAAACTACGCGTCATAGGATCTTGGGAATCGTCAATGGTGATGATTTTCAAATCGTCTATTCTGACACGCCGGGTGTCTTGAAGCCCAACTACAAGCTTCAAGAATCTATGCTCAACTTCTCCAACAGCGCCTTGACCGACGCTGACGTTATTCTCTATGTGACTGACGTGGTGGAAAATGCTGAGAAGAATGCAGATTTTTTAGAGAAAGTGAAGAAACAAAAGGCACCTGTCATCTTGGTTATCAACAAAATTGACTTGACAGACCAACCTAAATTGATTGAACTCGTTGAGAAATGGAAGGTTCTACTCCCAGATGCGGAAATTATTCCTCTCTCCGCTCAAAACAACTTCAATCTCGACTACCTTTTGAAAAGAATCAAGGATCTTCTACCCGACTCTCCGCCATTCTTTGAGAAAGATGCGTTGACCGACAAGCCTGCTCGTTTCTTCGTCACCGAAATCATTCGCGAAAAGATTTTAACTAATTACGACAAAGAAATTCCTTATTCCGTGGAGGTCGTTGTAGAACAATTTAAGGAAGATAACAAACTGATTCGCATCAATGCTGTGATCTGTGTGGAACGTGATTCTCAAAAAGGAATCATCATCGGTCAAGGTGGCAAGATGCTGAAAAAGATTGGTATGGAAGCCCGCAAAGACATCGAAGCATTCTTCGAAAAGAAAGTCTTTCTGGAACTCTTTGTCAAAGTGGAAAAGGATTGGAGAAACAAAGACAAAAAGCTGAAAGAGTTTGGCTACCAACCCGAATAACAGACCTCTTTTCATTTATTTAAACAGCGTATTATTATGAGTAATTTAGTAGCTATAGTAGGAAGACCCAATGTGGGGAAATCAACATTATTCAACCGCCTCACACAAACTCGTCGCGCCATTGTTAACGACGAATCTGGTACTACCCGCGACCGTCAATATGGTAAAGTGGAATGGTGCGGACAAGAATTCTCAATCGTCGACACTGGTGGTTGGGTGGTCAACTCGGATGATATCTTTGAGGAAGAGATACGTAAACAGGTGAAGATAGCCATCGAAGAGGCTGATGTGATCCTATTTGTCGTAGACGTGATGAGCGGTGTCACCGACCTTGACGAACAAGTGGCTCAAATTCTAAGACAAAATAAGAAACCTGTCATCCTTATCTGTAATAAGGTAGATAATATAGAGGCTCAATACTACTCTGCCGAGTTCTATAAATTAGGATTAGGCGACCCTAACAACATATCCTCCATCTCTGGTTCGGGTACAGGTGACTTATTGGATAACATCCTTAAAGCACTGCCTAAGAAGGTAGAAGAATCAATGGATGACGATCTTCCTCGATTCGCTGTCGTAGGTCGTCCAAATGCAGGTAAGTCTTCCATTATCAACGCTTTCATCGGAGAAGACAGATACATCGTGACAGATATCGCTGGTACAACAAGAGATAGTACGAACACTCGATTCACCAAATTCGGATTTGATTTCTACTTAGTGGATACCGCCGGTATTCGTAAGAAGAACAAAGTGACTGAAGATATCGAGTACTTCTCTGTCATTCGTTCCATCCGTTCCATCGAGGATTCTGATGTTTGTATTCTGATGATTGACGCCACTCGCGGTATCGAAGCACAGGATATGAACATCGTGCAACTCATTCAAAAGAACAAAAAAGGAATCGTTGTTTGTATCAACAAATGGGACTTGATCACAGGAAAAGATTCGAAGAGCACTCTTACCATGGAGAAAGCGGTTCGTGAGCGTTTTGCTCCATTCAACGACTTCCCTATCATCTTTACTTCAGCCGTAACCAAACAACGTATTTTCAAGGTGTTGGAGACTGCCAAAGAGGTGTATGACAACAAAAAGAGAAAGATTCCTACAAGCAAATTGAACGAATTCTTCTTGCCTCTTATCGAGAACTATCCTCCTCCATCAATCAAAGGAAAGTATATCAAAATAAAGTATGTGAGTCAGTTACCAGACACCAAAATTCCTTCCTTCGTCTTTTACGCAAACTTGCCACAATACGTTAAGGAACCTTACAAGAGATTCCTTGAGAACAAGTTACGTGAGCAATGGGAATTAACGGGAACCCCTGTCAACATCTTTATCAGACAGAAATAAAATCGAGTATATAAAACTCAACTTAAAACACATAGGCGTATGAAGAAGTTTTTACAATTCACATATGCCATCATCATAAGGTGAGTTCTATAATAAAATTCATAAAAACAAATTCAACGCAGGATGATTCGTATGGATGACCCTGCGTTTTTTTGTAGATTTACCGAAAAATCCGCAACTATGCCCCAAATATACGAACCATATATTTTGATTTATCAATCATCATCTTTATATTTGTATAAAGGGAATACATATCAATTCCCTCAATAGAATATTCACTGGAAACACTTCTTAAATCAAAAGAAGTCTTCTATAAACGAATTTAAAACATCATGGAAACAACAAGCATACTCTCCACAGACTTCATCAACTTCTTAGTAGTCTCCGTCTTATCATTAGTCATCGGACTCTCACAAAGAAAACTATACTTAAAGAACAGTGATGAGCCTAAAATCTTTGGATCGGATCGAACCTTCACACTAATTGGAATATTCGGTTACATACTCTATGTGATTGGTGGTGATTGTCTGACGCCCTTCTTATGTGGAGGCGCGGCATTGACCCTACTATTAAGCATCATGTATGCGCACAAAATATTTGTCCGCAACCACATGGGAATCACATCCATCATGATTGCCCTCATCACCTATTGCTTAGCGCCCATCACCTATAAGATGTCCATTACCATCACCTTACTGATTGTGGTCGCCATCCTGATTCTGACGGAGATGAAAGAGAAATTCACCCGTTTCACACAGAACATGAACGATGAGGAGTTCATCAATCTAGCCAAGTTTTTAATCATTGCCGGAGTAATCCTACCTATACTTCCCAAAGATGAGTTAATCGAAGGTTCTGGACTTACCCCCTACACCATCTGGCTTGCCACTGTAGTGATATCCGGAATCTCATACGCCAGTTATCTCGTCAAGAAGTATATCTTCCCTAATGGAGGTGTCATCATAACAGGTATCTTAGGTGGAATCTATAGTAGTACCGCCACCTGCCTTATTCTGGCTAAGAAAGCAAAGGATAAAAATGAAGGCCTATCAGAATACGCCGCAGCCATTTTCTGCGCCATCACCATGATGTATTTTAAAATTCTCATTCTATTGGGCATCTTCAATCTTCCTTTGATGATGAAATACTGGTATCTATTTGCCATCATGATTGTCATCACAGCCTTGGTTGCATTCTATTTTTACATGAAAAACAAGAAGGAGATGTCAAATGAAACAGAACAGACAGAAATAAAAGAGGAGGAAAAGAACCCATTGGAATTTAAGGTGGCTATTCTATTCGCCATTCTTTTCATTGCCTTTACACTGGTCACTCATTATGCTCTTCTATACTTTGGTGATAGTGGTCTCCGCATACTCTCCATCATCGTCGGAGTCACCGATATCAACCCATTTATCATCAATCTATTCCAGGCGCAACATAACGTATCTGAATCTCTACTGATATTAGCTGCCTTTCAAGCCATCATCAGTAACAACTTTGTAAAGATGATATACGGAATCGTCTTTTCTGGAAAGAAACTATTGAGACTGCTTATCACAGGATTTAGCGTTATATGCATTTCAAACATATTGCTAATACTGATCGCACTATAAGAAAACGAGAACCACATATCGTAATTGAACAAAAAAACTTATATCTTTATGCCGTCAAAAATTTGAGGTAAGTTCCATAAATTCAATCAAAAACAGTATGAAATGGATTTATAGAGCCCATCTTTAGAATCAACAATCAGACTATCGAACATACTCTTAGAATCATGAAAACACGTATTTTATCCCTTATCGCCCTACTTTTGACGTGTCACACCTTCGTGAAAGCTGATATTGACATCACCGACCTATATTTGCAAAATGCAGGATTCGATGATGCCAACTATTATGATTATAAAGTCTCCGATTATGGAAACGTATCTCAAGAGATACTCTCCATCCATGGTTGGAATAAAGATATCGGGGTGGATTATACTGTTACAGGCATCTATGAGCTTGGTACCGCCAAGACTTTCAACACCAATGGCAAGGTTCCCTCAACAGGATATGATGGATCCAAAGGTGGATGTCTGGCTTTGAGTACGGGATGGGACGAAACCCTCAAATACTATCAAGATGTGACTCTTCCTGCCGGTTCTTACAAATTGCAAGCAGCCTTCTACAATGGTAGCAACTCCGCCAATGGTGCCAGTCTAATGGGATGGATTCCCAACAATAGCAACAATTCCTCTCACCTATCCTCTGTCAGTTCATTCAATATGAATAGTTGGACTCTCGACGAAGTTACCTTCACGCTCTCTTCTGCTACGGAAGGACGTGTGCAAATCGGTTTCAAAGGGGCATCAGGAGGTTCGGCCAACTCTGCCAAAGTGGTGGTCGACTTTGTTAAGATCATTCTTGTCGGAAACGATAACACATTGATATCCAATATTCGAACAGAATTAAAAAACACCCTTTCATCCGCTAATTCCACTTATGGCAATGGAGAAGGAAAAGAGTCCGACAATCTAAAAGCTGCCATCGACAAGGCACAACTAGTATGCGACAACACCTCTGCTTCATACGCAGATCTCTTCAATGAGAACAAAGCGATTCAAGCCGCATTGGTCAGCTACGAACTGGCAAATGCCACCATGGAACATCCATCCGACGTCACCCAACTAATCATCAATCCAAGTTTTGAAAAAGGATTCGACGGATGGTCATACGCTAATCTTCAAACACAAACCAACACCTCATTTTCACAAAAATCAGGCAATACCTACGTTGAGAAATGGGTAGCTACAGGATCACAAGTGGGTGATGCTAATGTAATACAGACAATCAGTCAAAATCTAATCAAAGGTATTTATCTGTTAAAAGTCAACGCTCAGAACACACAGAATGGACGAAATGCCCAAGGTGCATGGATCATCGCAGGCACTGACAGCGTGGAGGTATCCGAAGCCAAAGAATACACCCTTCAATTCATACAGATGGAAGATGAACTGACAATAGGGTTTGTAGCTCATCAGGCTAGTGGCAATTGGATTGCTGCAGACAACTTCCGTCTGTACTATGGTGCAGCCACCACAGACGACTATAAAGAGGAACTACAAAAACGCATTGACGTTGCACAGCAACTCATGCAAAAAAACATAGGAACCAGTTGCCAAGAGACATTAAACTTAGCCATTCAACAAACGGAGAATTGGATTAGTCGTCCCAACATGGAAACACTATCTTCCATATCTCGTTCGTTGCGCAATGCCATCCAAGAGGCACAGAATTCCCTAGCGAAGGCTGAGTTCAGAGAGAAATTGGAGAATGCCACAGGACCTGTTCCTTCTGTCACGACAGACCCTCGTCATGCACGAGGAGCCACTATGGCCTTTGGTCGCGCCACCTTCTCGGGCAACAACATCATGGAGAAAGGATTCTGTTGGAGCACACATAAAGATCCAACCGTATTGGATAATCGCACTACCCTTTCTTACGACAACAATGGAGCTATCTATGTGATAGACGGACTGCAACCCGCCACACAGTACTATATACGAGCTTATGCCATCACCAATGGCTATGCCGTAGGTTACGGCGATTGCATCCGCATCTGCACGCTTCCAATGGGTAACATCACATGGACCTACAACAACGGTGGTTCGGACGAGGAAAACAAGAGAATCAACAGTGCCATCGAAGATGCCGTGAATGTATGGAACCATATCACAAGCATACAAGGACTACGCTTATCCGTCTCTTACGGAGCAAGCACCCAAACAGCAGATTGTAGCTACGGAGGCTCCATGCGTGTAGGCCCTAACGCAAGCTACCAACGCACAGGAACCATACAACACGAGATGTGCCACGCAGCAGGTGTTGGTACCACCGAGACATGGTACAACTCATCCATCTATCGTCAAGAGACCAGCAAAGGTTTCTGGTTGGGTGAACGCACCGACCAAGTGGTTCAGTTCCTCGACAACGACAACACGGCACAGTTGCATGGCGACAACACCCACTTCTGGCCTTACGGAATCAATGGAGCACACGAAGATGATGGAACTCGAATCCTATACTATGCCAACGCATTGATTATCCAAGCATTAGGAGAAGACAACCTGCCACCTGTTCCAGGTGCATTCGCTTCCCCAGCCTATACTTTCATGCAAGAAGATGATGAGGTCTACTATCTTCTAACTGCCAATGAGAGCATCCGAAACATGCCAACCATGCTTCAAACAAACGCATCCAACGGTGTCTCCCTGAAAAGCCTCGACTGGAAAGAAGCTTTGTCCGACAAATCATTTGCATGGAAAATCACATTCAACCCACAATCTCAAACCTACGAGATGCGTAACGTTCAGACTAACACCACGTTGAACAACAATAACGCTAATGTCACGTTGAGTTCAAACACAAATTATAAACTACAACTATTGGGGTCCCGTCAAAAAGTGGTCAACAGTTATTTCAATCTGAAATCTTATTGGATGACCTTCTCCGACGGAAGTAATCGTCCGATGGCTCTCACTGCCAACCAAAGCAATGGTAACCTCAGCGTGTCAGCCACGCGTTTCGATCATCAGAACTCCGCTAGTCAGCAACGATGGATCATCCTATCACAAAAGGAGGTGAAAGCATTAGCAGGTGACTTTTCAGAGGTTCAAAAAGCAATCAACGCAGCCTCCCTTATCGTCTATGGCGGTACAGGTGAAATCACATGTGAAACCTTTGATGAAGGTAAATGGATTAACATCCATAACCTATTCGGACAAGTCATCGATCAATTCTACATGCAAGCAGGCATGAAGATTAACAAGAGTGTTAAAGCAGGCGTATATATTGTAAACGGACAAAAAATTATTGTAAAACCATAATTAATCATGGACAATCAGAGTGAAGTTCAGATTATATCCAGAAAGGCTGAATTAGACGAGAAGAAGAAATAGTTCAGTTAAACGGTGAGGTCGACGAAGAGATTGAACGATGTCTAATTAAAAAATTTTATACCTTTGCAGTCGAATAAGACAATAAATTTCAATTAAGAAAATGGAGTACGAATTACCAAAAGACATCAATATGCTCTTCAGTTTCATCAATATGAAATTGAGAGACGAATATTCATCACTCGACACACTCTGCAACGATTTAAATATCAACCAAGAGGACTTGATTCACAAACTTGCCTCTGCAGGATTTGAATACAACAAAGAGATGAATAAGTTTTGGTAAACAACTCAGCAAATCTATTCCATACTCTCGTATAATTTTCGATAGAAGGGATGTTTTGTTAACGTTGACGCATTACCAATAATAAAGAGTTTCATTCTCGCACGTGTCATTGCCACATTCATTCTTCTCAGTTCCCGAAGGAAGCCAATGTTTCCCTCGTCATTGGAGCGAACCAAACTAATGATAATCACATCTCTCTCCTGCCCCTGAAATCCATCCACCGAATTGATTGTGATCTGACGACGAAACGGCTTCAACACCTTATTCTGATTCACCAACCTACGCAGATAATAGACCTGTGCTTTGTAGGGTGAGATTACACCGAAGTCTATTTTCTCCTCCTTTACTCGATGGAAGCCTATTTTTTCAATAAAATGTTCTAAGACACTGATAACCAGTTCCGCCTCCTGTCGGTTGACTCTACCAGCCGTCTGCTCCACATACTCCTCCGAGAAATCAAAAGGCTCTGTATTAACCCATTCCATCGGCTTTTCATAGTCTAACACTCCCCTATAACGAACCTCATCGGCTGCCGTCAGTTGACCATCATAAAACCACTCGGAAGAGAATCGCATGATCGATTCATTCATTCTGTATTGCACATTCAGGAGCGACACCACAGAGGGTTTACGTTCCGTCAGTTTCTCCATCAACGTATGTGATAATCCAGCCTTTTCAGCCTCAAAGCACTTGATGGTTGGGGGTAACTGCTGATGATCGCCTGCAAAGATCACACGATGACACTTCGTGATGGGAATCCAACAAGCCGCCTCGAGGGCTTGCGCAGCCTCGTCGATGAACAACGACTGAAAGGTCCGTCCATATAGCAGATGATTGGCTGCCCCCACTAACGTGCAGGCTACCACTCTCGACTCGGCAAACAGACTCTCACGTATCTCATATTCAAGAGACTCTGCTTTCTCTTTCACTGCCATTGCCTTATCCTTGTTGGTACGATACAACTCACGCACCGTCTTACGCATTCCCCACAACGTAGCATATTGCGGATGAGACTCAAACCGACGCTCATACGTATAAGATAGCATCTTATCATTCACACGAGACGGATTACCGATACGTAGCACATTCACACCACGATCCACCAACTGCTCCGAAATCCAATCCACCGCCATATTGCTCTGCGCACAGACCAGAACCTGACTCTCCCGACGCAATGTCTCATAGATCGCCTCCACCAGCGTGGTGGTCTTGCCTGTTCCCGGAGGACCATGAACAATGGCAACATCCTTGGCTCTTAATATTAGATTGATTGCCTTCTCTTGTGAAGCATTCAACCATGGGAATCGAACAGGACTAAATTGAAGGAAGCCAGCCTCTTTATTGCCCAACAATATCTCACGAAGGTCGAACAAGCGACCATCCTTTACATGAATCACCCGATCGAGTGCTTCAAACATCGCCCGATAACTACTCTCATCAAAGCTCAACTGAATACCCAACCGATCATAACTCTCCAAAACTAGCGATGAATCCCGACTCGGCAACACCACCACAAGCGTGTCAGCAGTGGCATAGCTAACCTGCCCCGTCACCTTTATCGGGCGAACCTCATCGGTCATGGAGACAGTGAAGAAATCGACCGATCTTCCATATTCAAAATGATCATCCTCCTCATCGCAGCCACGGGCATGAATCTCCACGACATACTGATCCAAGGAGTTATAATAAGAACGTCCGATAGAGATAGGATACCGACAGATACCTGCCGCCACCTTCTTATCCACCGACATAAATCCCGATTGATGTTCAAAACACTTCTTATCATACTCATACTCCATCTGCAGCAAATCGCGATGTTTCTGTAGTGATAGTATGGAAAGATCCGTATTCATCGAAAAAATTTATGATTTATAAATAAGGCAAATCATACAGAGGATGATTTTATTTATTGGACAAAGGTATAGAAAAATTTCAAGACATCATGTACAGATACAAAAACGGCCGTCCCTAATACGGAGGCGGCCATCGTAATAACTTATTTCACAATCAGTTTCTTTATGCTTCCTCCCATTTCAAATAGGTAGGAACCAGGAACCAAGTTGGAGATATTAATCTCTTCGTCTTTCTCTGTGGTACCCGATTGCGACAAAGTTCCGTTGATATTGTATATTTTATAATCACCGGCAACTGACACACTAACATACTCTATTGCAGGATTCGGATAGAGATAAAAGGCAATACCAGACTTGATGTATGGCACACCATCACCGTCCTTATGAATCAGATTCAATGTATATTCAATAGTAATGTCTTCACGTGCCATATATTTATAAGTCACCTTTATCGTATCAGACTCACTATCCTCATCCACTTTCAGAATACCATCATTTTCTACAGCATTACCCGAAGTAATGGTCATCCTTGTATGATCGAAGTGGCCTGGCAATGTAGATAAGTCAAATGTATAAGTTTCATCAATTTTTGCCGTATACGTATTGTCTGAACAGTCAAATTCATTCCAATAAGAATCCAACTCCAAATCCTTATTTTCTGATAAATCTAGTGATGTCAAATGATTATCATTGCAATTCAGTTCCACTAAACTTGTGTTGTTTATCAGATTCAAAGCAGTCAAATCATTAGAATTACATTTTAAGTATTTCAAATTCTGATTATTGGACAAATCCAAAGTCGTCAGTTTATTATTTTGACAGTACAATTCTTTCAATGCCATATTATTAGAAATATTCAAATATGACAATTGATTATCGTAACATTCAAACCATACCAATTCAGTATTGTTAGACACATCAATGGATGATAATTGATTGTTGTAACAATATAATTCTGTCAAATCAACATTGTTTGACACATCAATGGATGATAATTGATTGTTGTAACAATATAATTCTGTCAAATCAACATTGTTTGACACATTCAATGTAGTCAACTTGTTATTAGAACAATACAAATCTTCCAATGCCGTATTCTTGAACAAATCTAAACTCGTCAAATCGTTTGAAGAACAAGACAAATGCGTCAATGCCGTATTACTGGATAAATCCAAACTAGTCAAATTGTTTGAATAACAAGACAAATACGTCAATGCCGTATTACTGGATAAATCCAAACTGGTCAAGTCGTTTGAAGAACAAGACAAATACGTCAATGCCGTATTACTGGATAAATCCAAACTGGTCAAATAGTTTGAAGAACAATACAATTCCGTCAATGCTATATTACTGGACAAATCCAAACTGGTCAAATCGTTTGAAGAACAATCCAAATCCGTCAATGCCGTATTACTGGACAAATCCAAACTGGTTAGGTTGTTATAACTGCAATCCAAATTTGACAATGCCGTATTACTGGATAAATCCAAACTGATCAAGTCGTTTGAATAACAAGACAAATCCGTCAATGCCGTATTACTGGATAAATCCAAACTGGTCAAGTCGTTTGAATAACAAGACAAATACGTCAATGCCGTATTACTGGACAAATCCAAACTGGTTAGGTTGTTATAACAGCAATCCAAATTTGACAATGCCGTATTACTAGATAAATCCAAACTGGTCAAGTCGTTTGAATAACAAGACAAATACGTCAATGCCGTATTCTTGGACAAATCCAAACTGGTCAAATAGTTTGAAGAACAAGACAATTCCGTCAATGCCGTATTACTGGACAAATCCAAACTGGTCAAATCGTTTGAAGAACA
>JAFZLC010000015.1 GCA_017551675.1 Paludibacteraceae bacterium
ACCTGCATCTTCTTGCTTCTTAGAGCAGATGAAAGTACGGTTCTCAACACGAGCCACGTCACTTGGATCTGATTGGAAATAGTAGCTGTTTGGACGTTTCTTCTCGTTCAACTTCTTAGCCAAACCGTTTGCTACACACTCATCCATAAGACGAGTAAACTCCTCATCGGAGCCATCGCACAAGTAGACGTTCTCTGGCTGACAGATGTCTGCCCACATCTTAACCCATGCGTTCAATTTTGCATTTTTAGTGTTAATCATAAAACTTTATATATATAAAATGTAACATTATAATATCCACCAATTGTCACATCATACGATGCCTCTCAAAAAACCGTGCAAAGATACGACAAAAAAATAAAAAATAACACGTTAAAAACGAATATATTTTTTCTATCACTACTGACAATCAGTGAAAATCCCCTAAATCAAAGTATTCTTCTTTTTTATATTTCTACTTCTTCTGAATACTTTCACGATTTTCACCCGAATTATAAAACTTAAAAAAACAATGCTTTTCTTCTGGGTCTGGGTCAATGCCTTTTCCTGATAAATACTTCGACATCGTCGTCAATAAAATCGCTCCATTGGCCCCTCTAACTCCCAAAGAGGTACTTGCCGCATTGGTCGACTTAACATACTCCACGTATGCTATCTCTCGAACTGGATAGTGAGAGATGTCATTCGTCTCCACTCCATCTACAAAATAAAGGGGGGTCGTACTGCCATTCAGCGTCGAATAGGCCGCCTGTTGGTATTTGATTGATAATGCAGCCATCAAATTCTGCTCTCCCGTTGCCTCTAATTCCCGATTTGTAATAATCGTGCCACCATATACTGTACTATATGACAATGATACAGATTTGGGTTTGTAACATACATCCACCATCCTTACCGTATCGCCTCCTGACATCACGGAGAACTCCTTTATAATATATGACGAGGCATGCTTCGCTCCTTGCGGATGCGCCAACGCAATCGTAAATGATGTGTCAACATACGGCGTATAAATCCGTAACGAATCCTTCGATACATCCACATTTTTAATCGTAAACCGTCCCTTCTTATCTGGATGCACCTCTTCCCCTTTCCCTACTACAGAAATGGTTATCTCCTTAGGATTATCACTCGCAACGTATGTGCCACTTATGTTCTCTGCATACATACTCATTGGAACAATCATTCCCAACAGGATCGCTTTTATACTTCTTCTTTTCATTATCATCTTACTTTTTTATATTATATTTTTATATTCTCATACCTCAATCAACACTGTCTCGTTTTTTCTCTACTTGTCTAATTTGCAAATATATACATTTAAACCAAATTAAGATGTGTTCTGTAAATTCAACACTCCTAATTAAATAGTATCGTGAATTGATGAACCTTTCAACGCTTTTTTCCATAATTAATCCCCTTTTTTTTACTTCAACCTACTTGAATATAGGTTGTTTTTGTAAATTTTTTATGTTGATTTTCAAATACTTATAAATTTTTCTTAAATTAATCCACCAATTCAGTAGGTTAATAGGAAAATATTACATACCTTTGCATCATCAAACAATAAAAAACAAGTAAGATTAATATCAAAAAAACAAATTATAAAAAAGGAGGTCATCATGGGACAGGAAAAAAAGCTTAGATTTGAGACTCTACAACTGCATGTCGGACAAGAAACTGCCGACCCAACAACTGACTCACGCGCAGTGCCTATTTATCAGACAACATCGTATGTATTCCATAATTCACAACATGCAGCCGACCGTTTCGGTTTAGCTGATGCAGGTAACATTTACGGTCGTTTAACGAACAGCACACAAGACGTTTTTGAAAAACGTATCGCAGCCCTTGAGGGTGGTGTGGCAGCGCTTGCTGTAGCTAGTGGTGCAGCAGCCATCACCTATACAATCGAGGCATTAGCACAAGCTGGGGATCACATCGTTGCACAAAAAACAATTTACGGAGGTACATTCAACCTTCTTTCTCATACTTTGAAATTGAATGGTATCGAGACCTCTTTTATTAATGCTCACAATCTTTCCGAAATAGAAAGTGCCATCAAGCCAAACACAAAAGCCATCTATTTAGAGACTTTGGGTAATCCAAATAGCGATATTCCAGATATTGACGCTATTGCTTCAATTGCCCACAAGCACGGATTACCATTAGTAATAGACAACACATTTGGCACTCCGTACCTTATTCGTCCGATTGAACACGGTGCAGACATCGTAGTACATTCTGCTACTAAGTTCATCGGCGGACATGGTACAACACTCGGTGGTGTGATAGTAGACTCAGGTAAGTTTGATTGGAAAAAATCAGGCAAATATGGTCCGATTGCAGATGCCAATCCAAGCTACCATGGTATAAGTTTTGCAGACGCCGTAGGTCCTGCTGCATTCGTCACATACATTCGAGCAATCTTGTTGCGCGACCAAGGTGCTAGCATCAGTCCATTCAATGCATTCTTGTTATTGCAGGGAACTGAGACATTGAGTCTTCGTCTTGATCGTCACGTTGAAAATACAAAGAAGGTGGTTGAGTTCTTAAAGAACCATCCTAAAGTGGTGAAAGTGAACCACCCTTCATTGCCTGAGCATCCTGATCATGCTCTATATCAACGCTATTTCCCTAACGGAGGCGCATCCATCTTCACTTTCGAGATTAAAGGAGGAAAGAAGGAAGCTTGGACATTCATTGACAACTTGAAGATATTCAGTCTATTAGCCAACGTTGCAGATGTCAAATCATTGGTTATCCACCCTGCATCCACCACTCACTCACAGTTGAGCGATGCAGAATTGGCAGACCAGGGCATTTCGCAAAGCACCATCCGTCTCAGCATCGGTACTGAACATGTAGATGATATTATCGACGACTTATCCAATGCATTTGATGCAGTAAAATAACTGGATTTAATTAAGTTCTATAATACTTTAAACATAAATAGGAGGACTTTGTCATGACAAAAATAGCAACATCAGCCGATCAATTAATCGGTCATACACCACTTCTCGAATTAACGAACATAGAAAAAGCAGAGAATCTAAAGGCAAAAATTTATGCCAAGTTGGAGTATTTCAATCCAGCAGGAAGCGTCAAAGATCGTATTGCAAAAGCGATGATCGAGGATGCTGAGAAATCAGGAAAACTGAAGAAAGGTTCCGTTATCATCGAACCAACAAGTGGAAACACTGGAATTGGATTGGCGAGTGTAGCGGCTGCTCGTGGATACCGCATTATTATTGTGATGCCTGAGACAATGAGTATTGAGCGCAGACAATTAATGAAAGCTTATGGAGCTGAACTCGTATTAACCGAAGGAACCAAGGGCATGAAAGGCGCAATCGCTAAAGCTGAAGAATTGGCTCAAACGACACCAAACAGTTTCATTCCAGGACAATTCGTTAATCCAGCCAATCCTGAAACACATTTCAAGACAACTGGTCCAGAAATATATAGTGACACAGAGGGTAATGTAGACATCTTTGTTGCCGGAGTAGGAACAGGAGGAACCATCACAGGTGTAGGTAAGTATTTAAAATCAAAGAAACCTAACGTAAAGATCGTTGCCGTCGAGCCTGCCACCTCCGCTGTATTGTCAACAGGAGTAGCCGGAGCACACAAGATTCAAGGTATCGGAGCTGGTTTCGTACCAGATGTTCTTGACACTAAGGTATACGACGAAATCATCACTGTACAGAACGAAGATGCCTTTGAAACAGGCAAATTAGTAGGCCACAAAGAGGGTGTGTTGGTAGGTATTTCATCAGGTGCTGCAGTATGGGCAGCTATACAACTTGCAAAAAAATCAGAGAATATTGGGAAAAATATTGTAGTTTTGCTACCAGATACGGGCGACCGTTATCTTAGTACTCCATTATTCGCAGACTGATTATGACAATAAATGAAATGCAAGCCGAGATCATACGGCTAAAAAAAGAAAAAGGCATTTGTATTCTTGCACATGCCTACCAGAGTCACGATATTTGGGAGATCGCCGATTATATCGGCGACTCTTTTGGTTTAAGCCAAAAAGCAGCCTCTGCAAAAGAGAACACCGTTATCATGTGCGGTGTTAGATTCATGGCTGAAACCGTAAAGATTCTATCTCCTCAGAAACGTGTTATATTATCCAATAGCGTAGCCGGATGTCCAATGGCTGAGCAAATTGACGCAGCACAATTAAGAGCGTTAAAAAAAGAGTATCCTGGCTACAAAACCGTAGCCTACATCAATACAACGGCCGAATTGAAAACGGAATGCGACGTATGCGTCACCTCCTCCTCTGCCGTTAAAATAATCAAAGCAATCGATACGGACAAAATTCTATTTATCCCCGATTGCAACCTAGGTAATTGGGTGAAACAACAAGTACCGGAAAAGAATTTCAAATTCATCGCCGGTGGTTGTCCAACACACCTTCGCATGACCGTAACTGATGTGGAGAATGCCCGAAGAGAACATCCAAATGCCGCTCTGCTCGTACACCCAGAATGCAAACCTGAGGTGACCGCACTCGCTGATTTTGTGGGTAGCACAACTGAAATCATGAGTTTTGCTAAAAAAGATGACAAGCACTCCGAATTTATTATCGGAACAGAAAATAGCATCGTTCAACATCTACAGTTGGAAGCCCCTAACAAAAGGTTTTTCCCTTTGTCAAAATTATGCGTGTGCCTCAACATGAAAGCCACAACACTTGGCGACGTACTCGAATGCGTCACTGGCGTTGGTGGCGAAGTTATTAATCTTGAAGAAGACCAACGCATCAAAGCTAAACATTGCATAGACGAGATGCTAAGGTTAGGCTAAAATTATTGTATTATGCTAATATCTACGCGTGGGCGATACGCCATCAGAGTTCTAATTGACATCGCGGAACAAGCTTCCAACGATTTCATCAGACTAAAAGACATCACTGAACGTCAGGAGATTTCCCAAAAGTATGTGGAAAACATCATGACTCTCTTGTCCAAAAACGGACTTGTAGAAGGTGTTCATGGAAAAGGTGGTGGCTATCGACTTACTCGTGATCCGTCTGAATACAAAATTGCTGACATCCTAAAGGTCACAGAAGAATCATTGTCGCCAGTAGCATGTCTTGAATGCGGCGCTCAGCCTTGCAAACGTCTGGCTGAATGCCGAACGCTTCCCATGTGGCGCGAACTATACGATATGGTCAACAACTTCTTCAATAAGATAACACTCGCCGACCTTGTTAGAAAGGATGACAACGTCAGCTATCTAAACTCTATGCTTTAACTCTAAAAAAACGCAACACAACTATAAATATATAGACCACCTTAAAATTATACTATTTATGTAGTAGCAACCATGCATCTCTATGGTTGCTTTTTTTATTACTGCTTCCGGAACATAGTAACAATCTCCCAAAATCATCCTTTTCATTCATTAACTAACAACAATTTTAACTATAGATTTGTCGATTTCACCCTATCATTCAAAATGAATTTCAATTCTTATCTTATTGATTTATTGCGATATAAATAATTTTTTAAAATAACCTATCAAAATAGTAGGTTAGTAGATTAATTATATATATATTTGCATCGTCTAACTTAAAAAGAAAGGAGTAGGAGATGAAAAAAATAGCACAAAGTATTGTTGAATTAATCGGTAAAACGCCGTTACTCGAATTAAAGAAAATAGAAAAAGAGAAAGGATTAGGAGGAAAATTACTTGCCAAATTAGAGTATTTGAATCCAGGAAGGAGTGTAAAAGACCGTGTAGGACTTTCGTTAATAGAGAGTGCAGAACGATCTGGTATTCTAAACAAGAACACAACCATTATTGAACCTACGAGTGGAAATACAGGAATTGGGTTGGCCATAGTAGCTGCCACACGAGGTTACAGATTGATCTTAACTATGCCCGAATCAATGAGTATAGAAAGGAGAGCGTTGTTAAAGGCATACGGAGCAGAGATTGTGCTAACCCCCGCTTTTGAAGGTATGCCGGGAGCTATTCGAAAAGCTCGTGAATTAGCGGCTGAGATACCTAATTCATTCATTCCACAACAATTTGACAATCCTGCCAATCCTACCATTCACCGTAACACAACTGGAGTGGAGATATGGGAAGATACCGATGGAAAGGTTGATTTCTTTGTATCCGGAGTAGGTACGGGAGGAACAATAACGGGAGTTGGAGAGACTCTTAAAGCACGCAATCCGAATGTGAAAATCGTCGCAGTAGAGCCTTTTGACAGTGCTGTTCTTTCTGGCAAGAAACCTGGTCCGCACAAATTGCAAGGAATAGGCGCAGGCTTCGTTCCAAGCATATTAAACACATCCATCTACGATGAGATTATTCGAGTACGTACCGATGAGGCTTTTGACATGGCTCGTCTCATTGCACAAAAGGAGGGAATTTCAGTTGGAATTTCATCAGGAGCAGCCGCCTATGCAGCATCAATTTTAGCTAGTCGACCTGAGAACAAAGGAAAATACATCGTCGCTTTGCTCCCTGATACTGGAGAGAGATACTACTCTACCCCTCTGTTCGATCATAACATATAGTGAGAATCCACCATAAACATTAACTATTCTAAATATAATCAACAATGGCAAATATAATCGTAAACGGAAAAAAGCAAGAGGTCACTCTTCCATTAACCTTGGTTGATTTGATCAAGCTAAATGATATTCTTCAACCCGACATGGTAAGCATACAAGTAAACGAAGAGTTTGTAGAACGTAGTGAATTTGAGACTTTCACTTTAAAAGAGGGGGATCAAGTCGATTTTCTTTACTTCATGGGTGGTGGTGCTATTTAGTCTGCAAATCATTTATTCATTCAATTAACAAAAAACGAAGATTAATATGTACGATTTCACAGAAGAAGAATTAAACCGATATTCTCGCCACATCTTATTGAAAGATGTTGGTGTTGAAGGGCAAGAGCGTATAAGAGCGGCAAAAGTGTTGATTGTCGGTGCTGGTGGATTAGGTGCACCTGTAGCCATGTATCTTGCAGCTGCCGGTATAGGCAAAATTGGTATTGTCGATGGTGATGTAGTCGATCTGAGTAACCTTCAAAGACAAATCATACACACTACTCCTGATGTGGGTAGATATAAAGTTGAATCAGCTAAAGAGACCATCCAAGCAATAAATCCAAGTGTTGAAGTTGTCACACATCGTGATTTTCTAATGGCCAATAATGCCCTTGACATTATATCCGATTATGATTTCGTGGTGGATGGAACTGACAACTTTCCAGTCAAATTTTTAATCAATGATGCTTGTGTTATGGCTGGTAAACCATTCTCTCATGGTGGTATTCTTCGATTCGAGGGACAAACCTTTACCTATGTGCCAGGCAGTGCATGTTACCGATGTACGTTCGATGGTCCACCTCCTGCAGGTGCAGTACCTACATGTTCACAAGCTGGTGTATTAGGTGCAATCGCAGGAATGTTAGGTACCATACAGGCAGCAGAGACGTTAAAGTATTTCACAGGTGTGGGCGAACTACTGACCAACAAACTACTGACTTTCAATGCCAAGACGATGGATTTCAGAAAAATCAACTTAAAACGTCATGATAGATGTCCTCTCTGCGGTAAAAATCCAACAGTAACTCATCTCATTGATTATGAACAAGCCACATGTGATTTAGCTTCACACAAGGCATCAAATAAATAAAAGATCGTATGGAAGAACAAAAGAAAAAGATATCTCTCATCGCCTTCTCTGGCGATTTTGACAAACTGACAGCCGTCTTCACACTTGCAACGGGTGCCGCTGCCTCTGGTTATGAGGTGAACATCTTTTTTACGTTTTGGGGACTTGACGCCATCAAAACGGAAAAGGGACGTGCCTTCCTCGGTAAAAATTGGCTTACCAAACTATTTGGTTTCATGATGGGTGGATTGAGTAATACCCCCACCACTCGATTTAATTTCTTCGGTATCGGTCCGCGCATATTCAGATATCTCATGAAGAAAAACAATGTTGCGACACTGGAAGAGTTGGTAGATGCGGCAAACGCACTAGGTATCAACCTGTATGCATGCGAAATGGCCATGCACGTTTTAGGTCTTGAAAAGAAAGACTTTATCCATGAAGTAAAAGACGTACTTGGTGTCAACACATTCCTTGAACTGAGTGAAGGTGGACGTACACTATTTATCTGATTATTAATCTTATAATTCGTTATTAGTATGGCAAATCATGTTTTAGATATTACAAACGAGCACTGTCCAATGACATTTGTAAAAACAAAATTAAAATTGGCTCAGATAGCAGATGGCGATACTCTCGAAGTGCTATTAACGGAAGGAGAACCTCTTAATAATTTGCCTAAATCAGCAAAAGAGCAAGGTTATCAAGTGCTTTCTGTAAGTCATGTAGAGGGCAATGTGCACAAAGTAATCATTCAGAAATAAAATCCTTCCGAAAAGGAAATCTCTCACTTTGAGATCGTCAAACAGATTTATTAAACCTTTTTTAAATCAACAAAGTATGGCATTAACTATAACAGACGAAGCTTACAATTCTCTACTAAACCAGGCTCGCGAAGACGCACCCATTGAATCGTGCGGTTATCTGTTAGGGCCTGACGAAGAGACGGTAACGCAGAATTATCGAATGACCAACATCGATCATTCTCCCGAACATTTCAGTTTTGCCCCTCGTGAGCAATTTGAAGCTCTCAATTATGCCCGTCGTAACGGTCTTAAAGTAGTGGGTAACTGGCATAGTCACCCTGCTTCACCAAGCAGGCCCTCTGCAGAAGACATAAAACTCGCGTATGATCCTAATATCTACTACTTCATTCTCTCCCTTGCTGAAAACACTCCCGTTTTCAATGCATTCAGAATTAAACAGGGAGAGGTGACCGAGCGTATCAATTTAAGAGGGAATCTCCAATGATATAAAAGAGTCAGTAACACTCGAATTATCTTGTAGGAATCCTCCTCATAATAAAATATTAACTTAAAAATTTTTCTAAAATGTCAGACAACAACATTCAAAGAAGTATCACAGCGGCAACAGCCCGCAAACTTGCTAACACCACCAAGACAGCCCCTCAGATGGGCTCCATCACACCAAGACTACTCCTCAAATTATTACCTTGGACCCAAGTAGAAAGTGGCACCTATCGTGTGAATCGTACTAAAGTGGAACTTAAAAAGGCTGAAAGAATTGAAATTCAGTATTATAATGGAGTTCCTAGTTTCTCTGCAAAAGACCTAAGTGCTATTCCTCTCTTCCAACATATCGATAGCGAAATTGTGGCTCGTCTTGCCAATAACTTCGTTCCTTACGAGGTGAAACGTGGAGAAAATCTTATAACACAAGGAGTTGACAAACAGAAGTTCTTTATCGTAGCCAGTGGTCAAGCTGAGGTTTTGAGTTCTGGGATCCACGGAGAAGAATTGCGTATCGCTCTGCTCGGTGCAGGTGAATATTTTGGCGAAGCTGAATTGTTGAGTGCAGCTGCCTCAACAGTCTCTGTTCGAACTGTAACCGACTCTGTTTTCTTAGCTTTAGAGTTATCCGTTCTGAATAAACTTGTAAAGGAGTTCCCTGATTTCAGGAAACAATTCGACACAGCAGTCGACGAGCATCTTCGTCTCAAAGCAACCGTCAACGATCATGGAGAGAAACATATTGACCTTGTTTCTGGTCACGAAGAGGATATGGTGGTTCCTGAAACATACATCGATTATGATGAGAACCCAACTGAGTATTCTCTCAACACCCTTCAAACTGTAGTGCGTGTGCATACTCGTGTCAGTGACCTTTACAATGCGCCTTACAACCAATTGGAGCAACAACTACGTCTCTCTATCGAAAGTTTGAAAGAGCGTCAAGAATGGGAATTGATCAACAATAAGAAGTTCGGTTTGTTGGCTCAGACAGCACCTGGTTATAAGATCAGTGCTCGTTATGGTTCGCCTACACCAGACGACCTTGATGAGTTGTTAAGTTTAGTATGGAAGTCTCCTGCTTTCTTCATTGCTCATCCTCGTGCTATTGCCGCCTTCGAGCGTGAATGCACATGGCGTGGTGTACCTCCTGTCTCTATCGATGTGTTTGGAACCAAGGTGATCACATGGCGTGGTGTGCCAATCATTCCATCAGACAAAGTAGAGATTAAGGGACAGTATCTAACCAATCGCGGTGTCGGTACGACAGACATCATACTTGTACGTGTTGGAGAGAAGGAGCAAGGTGTCGTAGGACTCCATCAATCTGGTATTCCAGGCGAAATCGCTCCATCCTTATCTGCTCGCTTGATGGCTCTCGACCAATATGGAGTTGCTAGTTACTTACTCACCAAATACTTCTCACTCGCTTCTCTTACCGACGATGCCATCGCCGTACTTGAAAACGTAGAAGTAGGTTATTATCACGATTATCAACATAGAAATAAAATTGAAAAATAATGTATTTCAATGAGTTAGATAACACACAACCCAGTTTCCCCCTTAATGGAAGGCCTAACGGCTTTCCATCTATAGGGCAAGGGTTAAACGGCAATGACGAAATTGCCGCTCTTCGTGCCATTGCTCAGAAATATTGTCCAGAAGAGGTGAAAACCGTCGTATCCCCTATCGTATCCCAAGAGGTGGATGAGTTTAACTTTTCTGAGATTGAAAAGGAATTTTCCTTGCTATTGCACGGAGGGACGCCCTCATCAAGATTACTGGAGAACATATATTTTGACGAAGATTTGCCTTCCACTTCAGCTCCCATCACCAATTCTGATGATGCAAACACCAATGGCATTGCAGCTGAAGAGGGGTTCGGTATAGGCATACCTGAGACCGAACTTGTGAAGAATCTCAAATATGAGGAGGTGGATACGACAAACACAGATGAAATAAGGAAGCAGTTCCCCATCCTGAATCAAAAGGTGAACGGTCACGACCTAATCTGGTTTGACAATGGTGCTACCACACAGAAACCACTACGAGTGATTGATGGATTAAGTGAGTTCTATAAACATGACTACTCCAACATCCACCGTGGTGCTCATACGCTCGCAGCTCGCAGCACAGACCAATATGAGGCAGCCCGTGAGAAAGTTGCCCGCTTCATTAACGCCCCTTCACAAGAAAACATCGTTTTCGTGCGTGGTACAACCGAAGGTATAAACCTCGTCGCACAAACCTTCGGACGTAAATATGTGGAGGCAGGTGACAATGTGATTGTCTCAACATTAGACCATCATGCCAACATCGTCCCTTGGCAACAAATCTGTCGTGAACGTAATGCTGAACTACGTGCTATTCCTATCGACAAGAATGGAGACCTGATACTCTCCGAACTGGAACGATTAATTACTCCTCGTACGAAATTCATCTCGGTGGGACATGTCAATAACACATTCGGTACAATTAACGATGTTGAGACCATCATTAAAATTGCACACAGTCACAACATTCCAGTTTTAATCGATGGAGCACAAAGTATCGCACACACACGCGTAGACGTGCAACAGTTAGACTGCGATTTCTTTGTCTTCTCTGGTCACAAAATCTATGGTCCTTCTGGAATTGGCGTTGTCTATGGAAAGAAAGAGATGCTCGAACTACTTCCTCCATGGCAAGGAGGTGGTAACATGATCAAGGATGTTACCATCGAACGTACCGAATTCAATGACCCACCAGCTCGTTTCGAAGCAGGTACACCCAATATAGCCGATGCTATCGGTCTGGGTTACGCCTTGGATTTTGTTTCGTCAGTGGGTATTGACAATATAGAGCGCCATGAACATGATTTGACAGAATATGCACGTCAGCAGATATCCAGGATCTCTGGTATCACCATCATGGGAGATCCCAAGAGACGTGTGAGCGTTATCTCACTTGACGTTCATGGCATTCCTGCTCCAGTGGTTGGGAAAATGTTAGATCAGGAAGGTATAGCTGTACGTGCCGGACATCATTGTGCACAACCAGCATTGAGAGCCTTAGGTTACGAGATGTCTGTTCGTCCCACCTTCGCAGTCTACAACACACGAGAAGAGATTGACAAACTTGTAGTGGCACTTGAAAAGATCGTCTCGGGCAAGGCTCAACCATAACAGTTAATTTAGCTGGGTTTTATAAATTCACCGTTTATTGTTTACAATATGGAAAAGCAAACGCTTGCACTTCATACACAACCCCAACATGCTGATGTATACGGGGCACTCAATATGCCCGTATACCACTCAGCTGCCTATGGGTTTGCGTCGGCAGAGGCAATGAACGACGCTTTTGTCGGCAGGTCTAACGATCCAAGTTATTCGAGAGTGACCAATCCCACTGTCACTTTTTTTGAAGATCGTGTGAAACAGATGAGTGGAGCTAAGAATGTCTATGCGTTCAACTCAGGAATGGCTGCCATAGCCAACACCATTGTAGCATTGGCGGCTAGCGGACGTAACATCGTCACCTCCAAACATCTCTTCGGCAACACTGTCTCTCTATTTACCAATACGATGGGACGCTTTGGTGTCGAAACGCGATACATTGATCTTCTCGATCCAGAACAGGTAGAAGCTGCCATTGACGATAAAACAGCACTTATCTACTTCGAGATTGTGACCAATCCACAACTCGAAGTGGCTGATATCTCTATTCTATCAGAGATAGCCCGTCAGCACAACATCCCACTAGTGGCAGACACGACGGTTATTCCTTTTTCCTTTTTTGATGCGTCAGGTTTAGGCATAGACATTGAAGTGATATCCAGCACAAAATACATATCAGGTGGTGCCACCTCGCTTGGAGGTCTAGTCATTGACTATGGACGTTTTCCTTCGCTTTACCGAAGTATCAAGTTCGAATTGCTCTACAACCTTGGAGCCTACATGACCCCACATGCAGCATACATGCAAACCATCGGATTGGAGACCTTGTCTGCACGCTACACCGTTCAGGCTGCCAATGCACTCGAACTAGCACAGCGACTTCAGCATGTGCCAGAGATTAGTCGTGTCAACTATATCGGACTACCCGATAATCCATTCTACGACTTAGCTCGTAAACAGTTTGGAGAGACTTCAGGTGCTATGGTCACCATTGATCTAGAAAGCAAACAGGCATGTTTCGACTTCATCAACCGACTCACCCTTATCAGTCGTGCAACCAACATGTTCGATAGTAAAACATTAGCCATACATCCTGCCTCCACTATTTTCGGAGCCTTTGCTGGTTCTCAGCGAAGAGCAATGGACGTTCGTGACACTACAATCAGACTCAGTGTCGGATTAGAAGCTGTCAACGACCTGTATGAAGATATTTTGCAGGCATTACACTAAATCACACGTCGTTTGCTTGAATCAAGTCACATAGAAAGAAAATGCCATGTCCCCCATGATTTCGTTAAACCAGCTTCATGGATTCAGACATGGCACTTTTATTTTTATAATCGTTGTTCCACCACGTCCCATGCCACAATCTTCCACATGGCAGAGAGATAGTCTGGTCGACGATTTTGGAAATCCACATAATAAGCATGTTCCCAAACATCGAAGGTTAACAATGGAGTTAAGCCAGAAGTAAGCGGATTTCCTGCGTTACTCTCTTGTGTGATTACTAATTTCCCATCTCGATTGAGAGAAAGCCATACCCAACCAGAGCCAAACAAAGTAGCTCCTTTCTGTTGGAACTCTTTCTGAAATGCCTCGAAAGAGCCAAACTGACTCTCAATCATGCTCTTCAGTTTCCCCTGAGGTGCATTATTCTCCGTAGGTTTACGAAGAGCTTGAAAGTACATGTTATGATTTAAAATCTGCCCTGCATTGTTGAAAATTCCTCCATTAGAACGTTTCACAATCTCTTCCAAAGAGAGTCCTTCCAATCCACTTCCAGGAAGCAAATTGTTTAGGTTGTTCACATACGTCTGAAGGTGCTTTCCATGATGCAATGCTATCGTCTCCTGACTGATAACTGGTTCCAACGCATTAGGTTCGAACGGTAACTGAATTAACTCAAATTGATTCATTTGTTTTTTATTTATTATGAGGATAACCCCTTGTTAGAAAACATTCTCTTATACTATCTTCTGCGAACACACCTTCCATACACAACTAGGACGAATGTACGACAAGACAAATATCATTGCCTGCCAAATATATAAAAATAATCGGATTTTTCTATGCTCATTTCCACATCTATATCACAAAATACATATCTTTGTACGAGAGGATTGCATTCACCCATGCAAAAATCACGTATTATATTCATAATCAATCAGATTCATCCATGAACAAAAACGAAATAGTTCGCCAATATAAAAGGGTAAAGCTAATTGACACAATTTTCTTCAAGGGGTCAGATTTTTTTATAAAGTTATTTCTGAAAGTTTTTCTAGTTCCAATAAATTTCCTTTTAACGATCGGTTTATATATTTTACTTGACTCATTCAACATATCTAGTGATTTGTCATTCCTTATTGCTTTTACTACACCTGCTTGTTTCGTTATTCTTATATGTATTAAGACAAATTTCCTCGAATGGATAAACCACATAAGCACCTTCAATCGGCTCTCTATCCGTTTCTTCCAGCCCTATGAAAAGAAATGGGGCATGACAAGAAAACAGATAGAGAATTATATCTCCTATAGAAAGCAGCTAGGCGACGATGGTTTCACTTCTTATCTACAGCCAATCATCAGTCAGCTGTGTCAACTAAACCAAGGAGCAGAAGAGGAACAGAAGAGGTTTCTATCGGGTTTTTTGAATGAAAAGGAACTTAAACTTGTCTTCGACAAGGAGTATTCAGATGCGCAAATAGAGAGCGCCTATCAATATTGGAGGGGAAAAGAGTTGGAAAAGAAGAAGACTCTGATGGAACTCCTGTTCAAGCTCACAGTTGAGCAAGACGGCATCCATAATGATGAATGGAAACTATTGATACAGATAATGACGCAACTGAAATTCAACAACCGTTACATCGAATATTTCAAGAACCGATACTCCCCATTGCGTACTGAATTTGACGATTATGAACGTAAGAGCACCTCGACACTGGGAAAGTATTCTGTTGCCTGTTTGAAACCCTATTATGCAGTACTCGGATTGAAGGAGGAGGCATCCATCGAAGAGATCAAACAAGCCTATCATAACTTGGCCTTGCAGCACCATCCCGATTTACCGAAAAACGCCGACAGAATCGAGGAATGCGAGGAGATGATGATGAAAATAAACGATGCTTATGAAAAACTACAACGTTAATTAAAAATTTCTCATAACTTTGCACCTAATATGAGAAGATTGTTCAACATCCATCTAAGTATCAATCTGCGAAGAATACTCTCCGCAAGGTTGCTATTGTTGGTATTCCTACCAATGATGGTGTTGTCGCTGTTGCACATTCACGAGGAATCGCACCTATTAAGTTGTGATGAGTGTGCACATAACATCACTCATCCAGGCCACTTCACAGAAGCTTCTCATCAAAGTTTCGACTGTATTCTATGTCAGTTCCTATCACTACCATATATGATGGCAGGTGTGGTGATGGTGGCTCTTATTTCTACCTTCAACACAGTATTTCGTTTGTGGCAACCAGGGTTTGTTACCACAACCGTGATACTTTCACACCCCCTACGCGGACCTCCTGTTTCATACTCACTTGTATGATTTATCACGGTTTCTCATCAATAGAGATGCCGTGCAAAACTTATTTTATCTAACAGGAAGCAGCCAAAACAATGAATAAACATGTATGGATGGCCCTTTTTGTAGCATGGCCTATGATGAGCTATGCACAAACGGACACATTAAAAGACGAGACGCTGCAAGAGATCACCATATATGGTAACTCTACGGAGCGGCAAGTACAAATGAAATCTGCACAACCTGTGGTAGACATTAGTCAGCAGTTCATCGAGACACATCTGGGAGGCAGCTTGATGCAAAGCTTATCTTTCATCCCTGGTGTGAAGGCAATGACCATAGGTTCAGGAGAATCGAAACCTGCCATTCGTGGTTTAGGGTTCAATAGAACAGCCGTTACTGAAAACGGCATAAAACACGAAGGGCAACAATGGGGAGAAGATCACGGACTAGAGATCTCGCAAATGGATATTGACCGTATCGAGATCATCAAAGGTCCCTCTGCCCTGCTTGTCGGTTCCGATGCCATAGGCGGTGTGATCAATATCTATAGTAACGACATCCCTGAACGCAAATTGGAGGGGAAGGTCAAAACGTTCTATCACAGCAACAATGCCTCTGTTGGAGGAGCTCTCCGACTAGGTGGTATCGGAAAGAAAGGATTCTACTGGAAGGCAGCTTTTTCCGGCAATAGTTATGGGGATTACCGGGTACCTACAGATAGTATTCAGTATTATTCCTACTACATCCAACTGAAAGACGGAAGACTTCGCAACACAGCGGGTCACGAACTAGACGGCAGTGCGATGGCAGGCTATCAAGGAAACAACTTTTCAACCAGTTTGCGAATCAGCAACACCAATGGCAAAAGCGGCTTCTTTGCCAATGCACATGGGTTGGAGGTGCGACTGAGTGACATCGACTACGATGCACACAGACGTGATGTAGATCTCCCCTTCCATCGTGTAAATCACCTGAAAGTGATGAATCACACAGATTGGCGTATCGCCTCATGGCGCATGTCAAGTGATTTATCATTTCAGAACAATGTGCGTGAAGAGCAATCCGAGCCGGTCAGTCATGGCTACATGCCTCAACCTGACAATGCATTAGAACGTAGGTTTAACAAAAACACCTACACGGTCCTCCTATCAGCAAAAAAAATGATTGCCAGCAACCATTCGCTGAATATCGGAACCAGCATGGAACATCAGCATAACAAGCGTGATGGTTGGGGATTCATCATTCCTGATTTTCGCAACCTCACAACGGGACTCTATGTTCACGACCGTTGGTACATCAACCAAAAACTGAGTCTGAGTGGTGGCGTGCGATACGACTGGACCCGCACTCATATCTATCCCTATCAAGATTGGTATGAGACATTAGGTGAATACAAACGACGATCAGAAGACCGAATACTGACATTTAACAGTGTGACTTGGAGCATCGGTGCTAACTATAACGCAGAGAAATGGTCGGTGAAATCCAATATCGGAAAAGGATTCCGTACTCCCATCCCGAAGGAGTTGGGAACAGATGGAGTCAATTACCACATCTTCCGATATGAAGTTGGAAACCCCGATCTCGACCCTGAGGAGAGTTACCAATTGGATGCTAATTTTTGCTGGACTGGCTCACGGCTGACAGTGAAGGTAGACCCATTCCTAAACTACTTCAGCAACTACATCTATATGAACCCAACATCAGAGTATTACGAAGGATTGCAAGTATACAATTATACACAAGCCAAGGTAGTGCGTTGGGGCATTGAGGTGCAAGCCACCTACAAGTGGATGAAGCAGTTGGAGAGCGAATTGACTGGAGAATATCTCTATGCACGTCTGGCTTCAGGCGACAAGAAAGGATACACCCTACCCTTTTCACAACCATGGAATGTGTCACTCACCACAACCTACAAGCCATGGAAAGAGAGTTACCTCTCTGTGATAGGTCAGTATACAGGCAAACAAACAGAGATTGTACCGCCGGAAAAACCCACGGATGGTTACTTCCTGTTGAACGCCTCATTAGGTCACTGTTTTCACTTCAAAGGGAAAGAGCATCAGGCTCTCTCGGTCAGTTTACAAGCTCAAAACTTGCTAAACCGTCGTTATTATGACCATACTAGTTATTACAGATTGATTGGCGTACCAGAAGCAGGAAGAAACTTCTCTCTAACGGCTTCCTACAATTTTTAGGTAGACTGAGTTCAACAAAAACTATTTAGGTGTGTTCTATAATTCACTGTGTAAAACAGAACCCACCTTTATTAATTCAAATTTAAAATTCAGAAATCATGAAAAAAAATATAATCAATGCAGCTTTGATGCTACTATCCTTTGCAACCCTTTTATCATTTACTGCTTGTCACGACGAAGATGAAGCAGAAAAAGCAAAAGCACCTGTCATTCAACTCACAGAGGTGGGTCACGACAATGAAAAGCATGCACATCCAGGAGATGATTTACATTTGGAAGGAGATATTATAGCTGAAGGCTTAATCAAAAGCATTCTGGTTGAAATCCACCAAGAAGATGGAGACTACGAAATGGAGTTCAAATACGATGATGCTAAACAATATTCCAAATACATCGGCGTGCGCAACTGTGAATTTCATGAACACATCGATATTCCTGAAGATGCACCTTTAGGTGAATATCACTTGCATGTCATCGTTACCGATCAACAAGGACAAACAGGTTCTGCCAAAAGCGAACTAACCATGGTTGCAGAAGATGACGATGATGATGACGACCATGACCACAACCATAATCATTAATTTATACAGAATACAAAAATGAAAAGGAAATCCGTATCAATCATTATCACAATGTGTGTCCTTCTTATGATGGGCGCATGCGTCAGTGAACATAACGAGAAGGACATGGTGCCACCCACCATTGAAGACAGTGAGGATTGCTACCCTCAACAATGTCAGTCGTTCCTTCGTGGAGAGGTGATTCCCGTTCGATGCTTGTTTACCGACGACAACGAACTGGGAAACTATAACATTGAAGTACACAACAACTTCGACCATCATACTCATAGTACGGTGGCAGGAGAGTGTGAACTGGAAGGGAAGAAGACACCTGTGAATCCATGGGTCTACAACCAAGACTACCATATTCCAACAGGACAAACCTCTTACCAGGCAGATATTGAAATTCCCATTCCTACTGATATTGATACGGGAAATTATCATTTTGTAATCCGATTGACCGATGCTACAGGATGGCAGCAGATAAAATCCGTAAGCATCTCCATCAAATAAAGATGGTCTAATAGAAAGGGTGTGCCAAAGCAATTTTGGCACACCCTTCTCATTCTTATTTATAACTAGATTCAGATCAATCGTCGCTTGTTGTATCAAATGTTCTATCGTCATACTCTGCGATCTCTCTCAATCTACCATAATGCTCATCGTGCTGACTTCTATCCAATCCAATCTCCTCACTCTTTTCAGAGACTCTGAAGGTGATCATCTTATCAGTCAATTTATATAGAAGGTAAGACATTCCGAAGGTGTAGACAAATACAATGACGATGGCAAGTACGTGGTTGATGAAGAATTGCATGTGAGTAACGCCCTCCTCTGCCAAACTTGGTTCATATTTGTAGACAAACACACCAGTGAGCAATGTTCCGACAATACCTCCCAAACCATGAGTAGGGAATACATCCAAGGCATCATCCACAGCCGTTTTCTTATTCTTAATGTAGCAAGCGAAGTTTGAAATGATAGCAGTGATGAATGCGATAACCACACTCTCACTTGTGCTTACCCAACCAGCAGAAGGAGTGATGGCAACCAATCCAACCACACCACCAATGGCAGCACCCATAGCAGAAGGTTTACGACCTCTGATACAATCAAAGAAAATCCATGTCATCATAGCAGTAGCGGCAGCCGTGTTGGTGTTCAAGAATGCTTTCACAGCCATGCCATCAGCATGCAAACTAGAACCAGCATTGAATCCGAACCAACCCAACCACAACAAAGCAGCACCCAACATCACATAAGGGATATTAGCAGGTTGCTGATTACCAACATTATGTCTCTTACCCAAGAAAATGGCTCCCACAAGAGCTGCGATTCCAGAGGAAGCATGCACAACAATACCACCAGCAAAATCCTTTACATGCATCTGAGCAAACAGACCCTCTGGATGCCATGTACAGTGTGCCAATGGGCAATAGATGAAAATACAAAACAAAACCATGAAAACCAAATAACTGGAGAAATGTACACGTTCTGCGAAAGAACCCGTTATCAATGATGGCGTTATAATAGCAAACTTCATCTGGAACAATGCATATAACGCTATAGGTATTGTTAAGCCCAATGCCTGAGAAAGACTGTCTGTTGCCTGTCCTCCTACATTTTGCATGAAAAAGTAGGTGGATGGATCTCCTATCACACCTGCAATGTCTTCTCCAAATGAGAGACTAAATCCACAGAAAACCCAAACAACACTAATGATTCCCATTGCAATGATACTCTGCAAAATGGTCGATATGATGTTCTTCTTTCGTACCATTCCACCATAAAAAAACGACAAACCCGGCGTCATCATGAGCACAAAGATTGTCGCTGTTAACATCCATGCAATATCAGTCCTGCTAATGTTATCACTTAGTTCCCATATCTCCTGCTGATCAGGAATAAACCAGCCTATGACAGCTATCAGCGTCAGGCATACCATAAAAATAATCCAACGTTTTTTCATCTGATTACTATTTTAATTAATTTATTATCTGAACAAATACTCTGTACATAAAACTGATGCAAATATAAACAAAAAGACATCAAAAACAAATATTTGCTTACAAAAAGTTAGTGTAATTTTTGTTTTTGTGACAATAACACACTTTTTGACCATCAATCTGACTCTATCACAAAAAAAAGAGAAGACACAAATCATAGTGCCTTCTCTTTCAAATAGGTCTGCTTTTCCTATATGATAACCTTACTATTTCATTTTAAGATATGATATATCAAACCCACCTTCCCAACAATACCTGCCTGTGGAACATTTCCATAATCAAAATATGTTTCGTTGAGAAGATTATTCACCTCTCCGAACACCTCCACCTTCCGTATTTTATAAGAGGCCTTGAAATCCATGATGCCATAAGGGTCATAACTGATAAGTTGACCCGTATTCACCCGATTCTCGTACAGAACATATCCGCCATTTCGACACACATACCGATAGCTCAACTGCATCTGCAAGTTGCGTATCGGTTCCACAAAGAACTGAGCAACCAACTTATGTTTCAAATACTCCATGGAATAATTCGATTTGAATACCTCCGTATCATCCTCCCTTTCTTGATGTATATAATGATAGCCCACAGATATCTGCATAGGAATACACTTGAACAACTCGTTGAGGATTAAAACATTATTCAACTCTACCCCCATATTATTCAACTGAAAATTAGCTGAATGGAATATATCATCTGAATGATACATCACCCAATCAATCATATCCTTTCCATGCGTATAGTAACCTGCCACCTCCGAGCAAAGGCCCTTCCCTCTGTATCGCACCGAAAGACTTGCTGTGGAGGAAAACTCTGATTTGAGATGGGTATTACCCTCGATGGTGGGACTTTTGTAGAACAGATCGGTGAATGTGGGTGTTCTCCTTGCATTGTTCCACGATGCAAAAAGAGTCCAGTTCCGATGCAGATTCACCTTCGCATTTACAAAGGGAAGGAATCGAATGCGGTCTTCGTCATCGAAGTTGCGATAGGTGCGCACACCGAAATTCAAATTCCAAATCTTAAAAGGTATGTTATGTTTTAGATAGATATTTAAAATATCTCTTCTTTTGCTCTTTTTATAATATGTATCATCCACATGGAATACGGGTATGGAATCATCATCCATCGGGACGCCCAAATTTGTGGAGATAATAGACTCATGTCGATAATTCACCCCGACACTTGATTTTCCACCCTTCCATCGGCGACTCCATTCAGGAGAGAACATAAAGACATCACATCGATGAAAATTCTCTCCGTATGAACTATCACGAATCAGTTGAAAGTGATCATAGTTTCTCATCCATGCAATGGAAGATGTGAATTTCACAGGTGTTTTCGTCTCCATCCGCAAGGAGGTGAGCACCCTGTTTGTCCTCTCCCACTGATTATCAAACGCAGGCGAATAGAACGTGTTGGCTCCGAAAGACTGTCGGTTGTATCCACACTGCCATTCCATTAGCAACCTTTCCTTGTCTGATTGACCCATATAGAAGAGTTTTGCCTGACGGAAGTCGCTATTATGAACAGCCCCGTCGCACCTATCTGCAAAGAGATTTGCAAGATGGGTGGTGTGTTTTCCTTTTAAATTGAGTAGCAGGTTCCCTTCTGCCAAACCATACATGCCAGCAAGAACTTGAACATCGAGTCGATTGAAGGTATCTGGTTGGATTGTGACATTTAGGGTGCCAGCGGTACCAGTACCACCTTCGTTGAGCTCAACTTGTTTAATCACATCTGTAGAAACTGGGAAATCGGCAGATAGATGTCCCGTTTGAGGGGAAGTAATATCAATACCGTTAAGGAGTAGTGTTGTTTGATCGGCGGAGACGCCGCGAATGGAGATATCCGTTTGCACTCCGTATCCACCCCGTTGTCTTACATCGATGGTGGACATCTGTTTGAATAGGTCGTTGACAGAATGGGCGGCGGCAGCCTTGACATCTTGTTGAACGACAACGAAAGAGTGTTGACCATCCTGACTGATGATACTAGCAGTCCGTTCCGCCGTGATCTCAACATCCTCTAAGAGGGTCTCTTTCATCGTGGAATCCACACTCACCGTGTCGCGCTGGGTTTTCGCTTTCGCGTCTGCATTGGCAACCATGGCGACCGTCAGGACACCAATGTTGACCACCTTGTGCAAGGAGCAGAAAGCAGAGTAAGACGCACGACTGAATCTTCTCCACTTGATTGCTTTGTTTCCTTCCATAATAATGGGGATTTAATGTTAATAAATTTTGTTTGTTTTGTCTTGAAAAAGACGTTACAAAATTAACACAAATCCCGCAAATTTCAGGCTCCTATCCATTCCAAGATTTGTTCGGCATGCGTTTTCGTCTTAATCTCTTTCGGCAAAAAGACCTTTTCAATAACACCTTCCTCATTGATGATGAATGTAGTACGAAGGGTACCCATGTATTTACGTCCGTACATAGACTTCTCCGCCCACACACCAAACTGCTCCACCAAGGAGTTGTCCGTATCAGCTATCAAAGGGAAATTCAACTGATTCTTTTCGATGAATTTAAGGTGTGATTTTTCATCTTGCACACTGACTCCCACCACTGCATATCCACGCTTTCTTAGTTCGTGGTAGCCATCACGCAAAGAGCACGCCTCAGCCGTACAGCCGCTAGTGGAATCCTTCGGATAGAAATACAATATCAGTTTGCTACCCTTAAATGCAGACAAGCGAATCTCTTGTCCATTTTCGTCTCGACCCAATATCTCAGGTGCCTTATCTCCTACTTGTAACATAGTATAAAATTTAATATTGGTGGTTTTACGGAACTCACCTTCATTCTTTTTTCACAAAGATAAACTATTCATGGCATTGTATCAAACGAAAAATAGGTGTGCGAGGCACATAATACAAAGGGGAAGTCCGACTTGCTAACTTTTTATTAACAAATTATCTTCGTCGTTGTTAAAAAATTTTTCGATTGGCAAATTGTAAGACAAAACGCGACTATTCGAATTTAAAATATCAAAAAGAAAGCAAACGACGAGATTTTTATACAAAAAGAAAGCAAAACAAGAAAAACTAACATATTTAAAAGGATTTGCCATTCTTTTTGTAAACAAAAAAAAGCGAGAATAAGGTTATTTGTAATAGAATTTATATTAATTTTGCGGTGTATTTCTTTTTAAGAAAGTGGTACTTATAAAACGAGAAAATAAATAAATCATATAAATTAATTATTTTAAGATATGAAAATGCACAATTTCAATGCTGGTCCTTCTATTCTTCCACGTGAGGTGATCGAAGATACAGCGAAAGCCGTTTTAGATTTTGAGGGTCATGGACTTTCAATTCTAGAAATTAGTCACAGAGCAAAATATTTTCAACCTGTAGTTGATGAAGCTGAGGCTTTGTTCAAGGAGTTGCTTAATATTCCTGATGGTTATAAAGTTCTTTTCTTGGGTGGAGGTGCTAGTTTGGAATTTTGCATGGTTCCATATAACTTCCTTCACAAAAAGGCTGGTTATGTAAATACTGGTGTATGGGCAAAGAAAGCCATGAAGGAGGCAAAGCGTTTCGGTGAGGTTGTTGAAGTAGCATCTAGTGCAGATACTACATACAACTATTTACCAAAAGGTTATACTGTACCAGCAGACCTTGATTATTTGCATATCACTACTAACAATACTATTTATGGTACAGAGTTGCATGCTGATCCAAACGTACCTGTACGCTTGATCGCTGATATGTCTTCAGACATCTTCTCTCGTCCAATCGATGTAGCAAAATATGATTGTATCTATGGTGGTGCACAAAAGAACTTGGCACCTGCAGGTGTTACCTTTGTTATCGTAAAAGAGGATGCTCTTACAAAGGAAGAAGGTTCTATCCCAACTATGTTGGATTACCGCACACACGTAGCAAACGGTTCTATGTTCAACACACCTCCAGTATTGCCAGTTTACACTGCATTGTTGAACCTTCGTTGGATCAAGAAGCAAGGTGGTGTAAAGGAGATGCAACGTCGTGCAGAAGAGCGTGCTAACTTGCTTTACAGCAAGATTGACAACAGCAAGATCTTCAAGCCAACTATCGCAGACAAGAACGACCGTTCTTACATGAACATCTGCTTCGTCTTGAAAGATGAACTTCTTGATAGAAAAGAGGAAATCGAGAAAGACTTCATGGCATTTGCTACTGAAAAGGGTATGGTTGGTATCAAGGGACACCGTTCTGTTGGTGGATTCCGTGCATCTTGCTACAATGCATTACCATTGGAAAGCGTTAAAGCTTTGGTTGATTGCATTGATGAGTATGAAGCAAAATTTAAATAATTAGATAGATTAATTTATGTTCGTAGAGACGATGTACACATCGTCTCTACAACGTTAAAATAGGTATAGATTATGAAAGTATTAGTTGCTACAGAAAAACCGTTCGCTAAGGTAGCCATCGACGGCATAAAGAAAGAATTGGATGCTGCTGGCTTTGACATGGTCCTTTTGGAAAAATATACAGAGAAGAAACAACTACTCGATGCAGCTGCTGACGCTGAAGCTATCATCATCCGTAGTGATGTGATTGACGCAGAGGTATTTGACGCTGCTAAGAAATTGAAAATCGTTGTACGTGCTGGTGCTGGTTATGACAACGTTGACTTAGCCGCTGCTACTGCTCACAACGTATGTGTCATGAACACTCCTGGTCAGAATGCTAACGCCGTTGCTGAATTGGTATTCGGTTTGTTGGTTTTCGCTGTTCGTAACTTCTACAACGGTAAATCTGGTTCTGAGTTGATGGGTAAGAAACTTGGTTTGTTAGCTTACGGTAACGTAGGTCGCAACGTAGCTCGTATCGCTAAAGGCTTCGGCATGGATGTATATGCATACGATGCATTCTGCCCTGCTTCTGCTATCGAGTCAACTGGCGTTAAGGCTGTTGCTAATCAAAACGAATTGTTCAAAACTTGTGACATCGTTTCTCTTCATATTCCTGCTACTCCTGAGACTAAAAACAGTATCAACTACGAAATGGTAGGTCAAATGAAGAAGGGTGCTATCTTGGTTAACACTGCTCGTAAAGAGGTAATCGACGAGGCTGGTTTGATCAAATTGATGGCTGAACGCGAAGATTTGAAATATGTAACTGACATCATGCCAGCTGCTAACGATGAGTTCGCTAAATTCGAAGGTCGTTACTTCTCAACTCCTAAGAAGATGGGTGCTCAAACAACTGAAGCTAATACCAACGCTGGTATCGCTGCAGCTAAACAAATCGTTGATTTCATCAAAAACGGAAACGAGAAATTCAGAGTTAACAAATAATCTGATTTTATCACATAATACAAAAAGCGATGGTCTTTCGATCATCGCTTTTTTGTTATAGGTGGATTCTGTAAATTCATAACATACCGAATCCCACAATTCTTACTATGTTAAATGGTGAACTAAATCACCTTATATAGCTCTTATCCTTTCAATGCCTCATTCGCCATCGTCACTGCCTGACGAATACGATCTGCCATACCAATACCATTGCGGATGTTTCCTCCTAAAACCAATCCTGGATATTGCGATTCTATCTTCTCTATCGCTTCGAATCGGGCACCCGAACTCTTCTCATACTGTGGAATCGCATGTTCGTGACGGAAGACATGGAAGATGTCTGGATGTGTACCCGGACGCAACTTCAACATATCCACCAAAACATCCTCTATGATTGCCTTAACCTCTTCATCACTCATCTTCAACATCTCTGGATGTCGTATGCCACCCATAAAGAATGACATCAACACACCACCCTTAGGCGAACGTCCTGCGAAACAAGAGGATGGGAATAATACACCTAATATTTTCTTGTTTTCAAGTTGTGGAACCAAAGCACCAAAAGCACGGAAATCACCATCCTGCGCATCCTTCAAACCTACACTTACCTGCATCACAGGAGCATATTCCAAATTGCTGATGCAACTCATCAACGACTCATCCACAAATGGCAACATCTTAGGCAAGGCATAAGCTCCTACCGTCGTGATTACCTTCTTTGCAATGACTGTTACTGTCGCACCCGATGGGTCATTGTATTGAACAGACCATTTCCCTTCTTCTGCTGGTTGAATGGAAATATCCTTTGCACTCAACGCGATTCGTTCCATTCCGATGAATGAGGTCAAAGCCTCAACAAGACGACTTAATCCACCCTGCGCTGAGAACACTTGCTTTGTCGCCTTTTTGTCACGATCACTCTTAGGTTGTTTTGCCTTGGCTATGGATCCTTTGATAAACGATCCATACTCATTCTCCAAACGATACAATTTAGGCAATGCATAACGAGTTACCAAACGCATAGGGTCACCTGCATAGACTCCTGAAATAAACGGATTAATCGCATAATCCACATACGACTTACCCAATCGACGACAAGCCAATTCTCCTACCGTCTCATCTGGATTTGTTCCCTTGGCACGAAATGGTTCGCCTAAAATACGAAACTTATCATGCCATGTGAAAAGCGGTGTCTGTAATGCAGATTTTAAGGAAGAGGGCAATGCCCAAAACTGCGTTCCCTTCCATATCAAACGACGTTTAGCCGACTCGTCTGCCACTTGCAAAGAACAGGCGTCTCCGAGACTCTCAAACAACTCTTTTACCTCAGGCCATGAGATGGATCCTGTATTCGGTCCGCTCTCATATATAAAACCATTCTCCTCGTAGGTGCGTATCTGTCCACCCACACGATCTTGCACCTCCAACACCTGCACATCTGCTCCTGCTTTCGCTAATGTATAGGCAGTGGTAAGTCCCGTCAGTCCGGCACCCACCACAACAAACTCTTTTTCCACTTCGTTATTCATGACTACACGTTATTCAATGCTTTCTGAAATCGATTTCAAAACATAATCCAAAATCTCAGGTGTATGACACTTAGAGATGAAGTTTCCTTCAAACTGAGAAGGACTGACATAGATGCCTCGTTGCAACATATTATTGAAATAACGGGCAAATCGTTGTTGGTCACTTGCTTTCGTATCCTTGAAGTTTTGTGGATTACGTTGGTTGAAGAACAAGGTGAACATCGAACCACAATGATTCAACCGGATATCTTTTCCTTCGATGATTTGCTCTAATTTAGCACAGAAGTCATCGCTTTTGCGTTCCAACTCTTCATAGAACCCTTCTTTCTTCAACTCTGTAAGTGTAGCAATACCTGCAGCCATTGCCACTGGATTGCCACTAAGTGTACCAGCCTGGTAGACAGGGCCTTCAGGCGCCAACATATCCATAATCTCTTTTCTACCACCAAAAGCAGCAGCAGGGAATCCTCCTCCTACAATCTTACCAACTGTAGTCATATCGGGCTGAATGCCGAAACGCTGTTGTGCTCCACCCCAACTCAAACGGAAACCTGTGATAACCTCATCAAAGATCAAAATGGATCCATGTTCTTTCGTCACACGTCTGGTTGCCTCAATAAATTCTCTTGTTGGTGGTACGACACCCATGTTACATGCAACTGGTTCTATAATCAATGCTGCCACACGGTCGCCATTCTCCTTGAAATAGTTCTCCAATGCCACTGTATCATTATATGGCAAGACAACCGTATACTGCGTGAAACCTTGAGGGACACCAGCGGAAGATGCATTACTTAGATTGGCTACACTCGAACCGGCAGCCACCAAGAGATGATCTGCATGACCATGGTAACAGCCTTCAAACTTCACCAAGATATCGCGACCCGTATAACCACGCGCTACACGAATAGCTGACATTGTAGCTTCCGTACCTGAATTGACGAAACGAAGTTTCTCCATAGAAGGTACTGCCTCACGAATCTTATTCGCCAAGATGGTTTCAGCCTCCGTTGCGATGCCATAACTACTACCACGCATGACTGCCTCAACTGCTGCACGACTCACCATCTCTTGGTTGTGTCCTAAAATAAAGACACCCCACGACATACAGAAGTCGATAAATCGATTACCATCAATATCATACAAGTAGGTATCCTTTGCCTCTCGAACAAACAGAGGGGTCGTACCCACAGACTTTAGTGCTCGAACCGGACTGTCAACGCCCCCGGGTATCACATCACAGGCATTCTTATAAGCCTGTGCAGATTTGATTCTCTCGTTCATAGAATTATCTTTTTAGCTGGAATCTTTCATTCCATTTTTGCATATACTCTTTTGCATAATAAGAGATGATGTATCGTGCTCCTGCCCTTTTCATAGCGATAAGGCTTTCGAACACGACCCTTGGCTCATCCAACCACCCATTCATAGAGGCAGCCTTCAACATGGAGTACTCTCCACTTACCTGATAAGTCACCATTGGGATATCCTTGTATTTCTCCACCGCACGGGCAACAATATCCAAGTAAGCCATACCCGGCTTCACCATGGTCATATCAGCGCCCTCCTCAATGTCGGCTTCAATCTCTGCCAATCCTTGGTTGCGCGTACGGAAGTCCATCTGGTAGGTCTTTCTATCGCCAAAAGAAGGTGCTGAATCTGCTGCATCACGGAATGGTCCGTAGAAAGCAGAAGCATACTTGGCAGAATAGGCTAAGATCTTACATCCCTTTCGCAAACCAGTCTCCTTCAGTTTGGCATCAAGTGCCTCAATCTGACCATCCATCATAGCTGAAGGTGCCACCCAATCAGCACCAGCCTTAGCATAGACATAAGCTTCTTGCGCTAATAATGGCAACGTGGCATCATTATCCACATCATTATTCTTTAACAAGCCACAGTGTCCGTGACTAGTATATTCACAAAGACATACATCCGCCATCACAATCATATCAGGAACCGCCGCCTTAATAGCACGAATGGCTTGGCAAACTATACCATTCTCATCATACCCTGCAGAACCTCGTTCATCTTTTTGCTCGTTCGGAATCACACCAAAAAGAAGTACCTTATTGATTCCTAACGAGCGAACCTCCTTCACATCCTCTACAAGTGTGTCAAGAGAGAACTGATAAATACCTGGCATCGATTTAATCTCATTCTTCACACCTTTACCTTCAACGGCAAAATAGGGGTAGATGAAATCATCGGCATTTACCTCTACATCGGCAAAACGATCTCTTGTTGCCTGATCCTTGCGATAGTCTCTAAATCTCTTCATTTCAGTTTTTCATTTAAATAATTTTGTGTCACTACTCCTCTGGTACGATATTCAACATGAACGGGCAAACTCCCATACAATCGAATGAAATTATCTATCGTACTGGGGGAAGTGAAAAAAATCGTATCTATCTTGTTCAAATCCACCTTTTGGGGCGATTGGGGCATCACATTTCGATAGGCGGTCACTGTTTTCACCTTAAATCCCATCGCCTGTAGTCCGTCTGGTATCAGCGACAAAGCTAATTCGGAACGAGGGAAAACAATCGAATGCCCATTGTCCACCGAGCGAAAGTAATCTATCACTCCGTACGAATCATCTTGCTTCGTCTGCTCAATGTTCGTTGCTCCAAGGTCTCGCAACGCCTTCGTCGTCGTGTCACCGATTGAAACAATCCGATGGTTCGACCAGCCAACACCTATCTTCTCCATCGTTTCATACCAATACTTAACTGCATATCTGCTAGTGAAAAGTAGGATGTCATTCGGTTGTAACTGACGTACTGCCTCTATCAATGGTGCATCATCCTCCACAGCCACAATCTCAATGAGGGGAGTGTGAATAAACTCCTTATCGGGAGAGGTCAGACCAGTATAGAGTACTCTATTCATCTTTACAAAATACTACCTTTGGCAAATAGTTGTTTCAGATCGGAACGTCCTTTGCGGGCTGTTATCGCCAATCTACCCTGCATAGGATGAACGGGGAATGGAAGTATTTCTGTAATCTCCGACTCCATTCCCAATCGTTTCAAAGCACATGTGGCTACAATGGCACAATCAATGCGACCATCACGCACCTGCTTAACACGATCTTCGATGCAACCTCGTATTCCTACAATCTTCAAATCAGGTCTCAACTGCATGATACCCTCTTTGCGAAGCGGACTGCTTGTGCCAACCGTACTGCCCGCAGGCAAATCAACCAAATGGATATGATCACGACTGACAAGTGCATCCGTTTTATCAAATGCCTCGTATAGAGCGATGACCTCCAACTCAGGATGTACCTGAGCAGGTAAGTCCTTGGCTGAATGAATCGCTATATCAGCCTTCCCCTCTATCAAAGCCATGTCTAGTTCACGTGTGAACATATCATCAGGAGCCTCTCCATTCAACAATGACAATCCCAGATTTTTATCCCCGAATGACTCTGTAAACAGAACCGTGTAGGGCACCTCTGGGAACTTCTCGAAAACCTCCTTCACCTGAAGTTGACTCAACCGACTACTACGTGCTATAACCTTTATCATCTCCATGCTAATTCTCTTTTATTTCATTGTTGTGAGTGACTTCCGACGTTCCAAAATTGTCTCCAACAAAGCTATCTCCTCTTCAATAATCGCCTCTGCCTTCTCCACCTCATCCTTACGTACGGAAATATTCTTCTGTACCATTCGTTCCACATCCTGCAGATTAAACAGTGAGACATCTGGATATTGAGCGATCTCAGGGTCTATGTCACGAGGAAATGCCAAATCGATGGCATACAACTTTCTGGTAGGGTCGATATCTGTTCGTTCCACCACCAATTGATCGGACGATGTAGCACTGATCACCACATCTGCATCCTGCAACAAACTCTTTTTATCCTCCAATCCATAGACTGGAATATTCAACGCATCAGCTATATTGTGGGCATTATCAACACTTCGGTTAGCCAACACCACACGAGTGGCTCCTTTATTACTTAAAAATTTCAGGATGTCACTTGTCAGACTATTCACACCCAACACCACTATCTTAGCTTGATGTATATCCACATTACACTCCTTGAGAATCTCGATGGTAGCCAAACTATAACTAACGGCACCATACGAGATGCGAGTCTCCGTACGCACGCGTTTCCCAACCTCCAAAGCGCACTCAAACAACTTATGAATCTCTGCTGGCAATTTTTTCTTCGTACGTGCATTGTAATAGGCCTCACGTACTTGTCCCTGCACAGCTCGTTCACCTACAATGGCAGACTCCAATCCACACACCACACGGAATAGATGGAGTGCCACATCTCTCGGTACATCGCCCTCTCCGTAATAAAGTTCCATTCGATTACAGGTCTGCAAAAAGACGGATGCCGTCTCTGCCTCTTCCTGAATCTGACGGAAATAGGTCTCTCTATCCTCCAACGAGGTGTTAAGATGATTGATTGACTTATATTTTATCATGACTCCAATTCGTGTTTTTTATCCATTCCACCGTCCATTTCAACTGTTCCACTGGAGTGTCAGCCAGAACACCATGTCCCAAATTGAAAATCCAATTTGGATTTGCTGCAAAGAACGGAATATAAGATTCCAATTTAGCTTGTATCACCTCTTTCGGCGCATAGAAAATACGAGGATCCATATTTCCCTGCAATCCAATGTTTGGATCTGTTTGCCGACGAGCCTCAACGATATCTGTCTGCCAATCCACACTGATAAAATCACAGATGTCTGGCGTAATATATTTCAAGTTGTGCCCTATTCCTTTAGGGAAAAAGATAACTGGCACATTTTTCTCTTTCAATGCTCTTCCTATACGTGCCACAGCAGGCAAGAATAGTTCTCTGTACATCTCCTCAGGCAAGAGTCCTGCATGACTCTCAAAGATTTGGAATGCATCCACACCATGTGCCACCTGATGCAAGGCATAATCGATTGTCAGTTCCACCACCTGATCTACCAAGCGTCTCGTCTCCTGCGGATGCGAATAGAAGAACTTAACTGCTTGAGGGAAATCATGCTTACTGCTGACACCCTGCAACAAATAACACAGCACAGTGAGCGGAGCTCCACAGAAGCCAATCAACGGAGTGTCAGGCTTACGCAGTGCAATGATACGGTCGATGGCGTGATAGATATATTCCAATCGAGAAGGGTCTGGATGAATTAGTTTCGAAGGTGTATCATACTGAGCTAATGGATTGGTAAAGACTGGACCATGGTCGGACCACTCCAAACTGGCTCCCATAGCGACAGGAATCACAAGGATATCACTGAATAGAATAGCAGCATCCACTCCCAAATCCTCCACAGGCATTAAGGTCACCTGCGCACACAGATCTGGATCCTGCATCAGCTCATGAAAAGTGTAACTCTCCCGCAATGCTCTGTAACGAGGTAACACACGACCTGCCTGTCTCATCATCCATACTGGAGGACGAGAAGTCGTTTTACCTCGAAGCACATCCATCAATATACTATTCATCACTGTTATACTATATCGGTTTTGAAAAATTAGGAGCCGCATTAGACATCAGTCTGTCTAACGAAGCCGCCACATTACGCACGAAAGGTGCATATTCGGGTTGCATCACAATACGTTGCTCATCCATTTGAATAAGTCCGTCGCGAGCAAAATCCGCCATCTTCACATCATCATACGCCGTAGCCTTTTTAATATCAGAGATAGGCATATTCAACAATTGAGACAGTTCGTTCCAATCAATCTGATAATTACACATCAACATCTCAATCACACTACGAGTGACCTGTTCCTCTTTGTTGAGAGCATATCCTTTGACAATAGGGAGAATCCCCTCGTTTACATTCTGAAGGTATTCATCGATATTCTTCGTATTTTGAGCATACATGCCATCCAACTGACTAATTCCCGAAACGCCAAAGGCATAAACCTGTGCAGTAATCTCACGAGTACAATAGCCCTGGAAATTACGGTGCAATTGGTGATTCTTCAACGCTTGGTACAGACTATCATCAGGCAAAACGAAATGATCCATTCCAACGGCTTGATAGCCAGCCGACAACAACAGATCTGATGCCTTTTGAAACATAGCCGTTTTATCTTCTTCCTTGGGCAGACCATACTTCTCCAAGATGAGTTGTCGCTTATTCACCCATGGCACATGCGCATAACTGAAGGTGACCAAACGATGAGGACGAAGGCGGATGGCTCTTTCGATAGTCTGCGCAAAGCTATCCACCGTCTGCAATGGGAGTCCATAGATGAAATCCAAATTCACCCGAATGCTTTTCGAAGTAAGTATTTCGAACACCTCTTCCAATGGAATGAGGGAGGCTTTCCGATTCACAGCCTTCAGCACATCTGGGGCAAAGTCTTGCACACCAATGCTCATACGAGTGAAATGAGCGTCGGCCAACGCGTTCCAATCAGAAGCTGTCAGATAGGCAGGCTGACACTCTATGGCAATCTCCGGTTGCTCTATTGTATCAAATCCTTGTAGGAGATGATCGTTGAGTTCTCGAATCACACTGACGGGCAGTGAGGTAGGAGAACCACCTCCATAATGTATTTGTGAAATCTTACGATTCTTATCCAGTAATGGTAATAGAAGATCTATCTCCTTGTGCAGTGCATTCACATAGGCACTCACCCGTTCATCCGACGCCATCGCTACGGAGTTGCATCCACAATAGTGACACAACTGTTGACAGAAGGGTACATGAATGTAGAAGGATATATTATTCCTAGAATAGAGGTTAGACTGACGAACCTCATCGAGATACTCCTGCGATGTCAATGCCTTAAAATGATTAGCAGGAGGGTAACTAGTGTAACGCGGTACAGGAACATTATATTTCTGAATCAACGCTTTATCCATCTCAAATAGCCATTACGTGAAAACAATTTTTACTTTACTCGTCCTGCACAAACAAAGTTTTTCTTGTAATATGAAGATTCCAAACTCTCTATTCTAAAACCTTTTGACGACATCACTGCGAATTGCTTATCCTTTAAAAAAACACCTAGATAATTAGGCGTCTGATTTAACTTTCCATCTGTACGGAAGAAAACTAAATCACCAGGATGGATATAATCCAAATTGATAATGCTTGCTTGCTCATAGATCTTTGATGTCTGACGAGGAAGAGTAACTCCATATACTGTAAGATAGAGTGCATCGACAAAACCAGAGCAATCGGCTCCATCTTTATCGGCACCCGCGCTTTTAAATGGAACATCCTTCCATTGTGCCACTTCACGGAAGAGTTTCGTGTCATCATCATTCGTCACATTCACACCCAATGTCTGAGATAAATCAGCTAACTCCTGCTCTGTACAATATGTATCGTTACTACCATTTTCTCCCGATTGAGAATCACCTCCACATGAACAGGTAAACAACAAAAGACCTGCGCAAAATAGGGATTTAAACAATTTATTTTTCATAATTCTAAATTACACTGATAACGCACTACAAATATAGCTAATCCCAAGTCATTATGCAAACTTAACACTGATTATAAAACCGACTCTTTTCATTTCATAACAAGCAAACCCTATAGGGACTCCCTTTTTGCACTATTTCAGCAATCATCCAAGTTATTTTTATTAAAATTATGATATTTATTTGGCAAAATCAATATATTTGCGTGAGATGTTGTTTTTGCTATGTATAATCGGGAGCCGGCAAGTCCCCCAATCAAGGTGAGTTCTATAAATTCACTGTTTTTAAATGAATCAGATATGGAAATAAGACACTTATACAAACTTATGATGGTTTTAATCTCCTTCATCATAAGTAATTTCACACTTTTAAAAGCTGAAAGTGTGGTGAATGTGACGGAAGCAGGTACATTATCCTCTTTGCTGAATACAAATGAAGAGAAGGTGAAAATCACAGGTCCACTCAATGGAACAGACATCAAATACCTTCGTCATCTGATCAACGAAGAGCATCTGACCTCCATCGACCTAACTGATGCCCAAATCGTTAGCGGTGGAGATTACTACCTTGATTCACTTGCAACCTCCAACAATGTCATTGGTGAATCCATGTTCTATGAATGCAAAAACTTAAAGGAGATTAGCTTGTCCAACACCATCTATGAGATTTCCCAACAGGCCTTCTCTCGTTCTGGTCTGACTGAAATAGAGATTCCAAACGGAGTATCCAATTTGGAATTCGATGCCTTCGCCTACTGCAACTCTTTGTCTACCGTCATCATTGGCAAACGGGTGTCAAACTGCAGTCAAGGTGTCTTCTACTCTTCTCCCGTTAAAACTGTATATGTGAAAACACATGGTTGTCCGGCTGTCGGACCCTACCTATTCTCATCCAATCCAACCATCTATGTCTATTCTGATATGTTGGATGACTTTAAGGATTCAGACTGGGATCAATTTGGTACCCTGACAGGAAACTTAGAAGAGATATATCCCGTTGAAACAAACAACCTTGAATGGCTAAAAGAGCTATTTGGAAAATATTTCAAAGACTACGCTTGCACCGAACTACAAGAGAACTATCAAGCTATGTCGGACGATGAACTAAGTACAGCCATGTCGAATGATGAATTGCCAGACGATGTGAAAGAGTTCATTTTGAAGATTAAAAATAACAGTTGGGCTGCTTACGAAAAAGATTTCCGTATTCATAGCTACAACGCCTATTCCGACGCCAATTATTGGAACAAGTTACTCAAAAGTACGGGTGGTTCCTACATGGGAAATCCTACAGGTATCTACGCAGAAGGCACACAAACCATCTATGTCTTTGTCGATCAAGAGATACCTGATGACGCAACTCTGTACATTGCAGGATGCACTGGCAACAACCTCATATCGAATGCCAAAACAGGAGATAAATTGAACAAGGGCGTCAACATCATCGAAGGTCAGCCAAACGCACTGTATTATATCGTCTATACTGCCGACACACGTTCTAAAACGAAGAAAATCAGTGAGTGGCCAGACATCAAGATTCACGTTGAAGGAGGTATTGTAAATGGTTATTACGATGTGAAACGACACAGTGACGAGGCATATGTAGAGATATTGGGTAATGCCACCCACAAATTATTCACTGTCAAAGGCGGTGAAACACTTTTCAACTTCAACCGAACCACCTATCAGATGGTATGGCCAACCACCATCGACAAGAGCATTATCTGGTTCGATAGTCTAACCGTCTGGGAGAAAGAACTGATGGGTATATGCGAATCAGTAGCTACAGGACAGCGGGCAGAAGCACCTTTCAATCTGACAGGTGGCGAATCCATCTTCCCCATCTACTACAACAACCCTAACTTCGCCATCGAAGGAATAAAGAGCGACGACGGGTATGCCAACTCATCCAACTACCGCACGTCATACAACTCAGATACTTGTATCATGAACAGCTTTGACGTCAGCCGTAGCGATCATGACGATTGGTGTGCAGCCCATGAGTGCGGACACAACAATCAGAGCGCCATCAACTTAGAGGGTTGCACGGAGGTCTCCAACAACCTCTTCTCCAACGTCATCTGCCTACTCGATGGTAGAACCACCACCAACGGTTCTCCCCTCTCCACCACTATGTACGACTATGCTCATCATACCCCTTACTTCGTCAGAGACGTCACCAGCATGATGAGAATGTATTACCAACTCTATCTTTATTACCATCAGGGACGACGAAACACATCCTTCTTCCCTACACTCTTCAAAGAGCTCCGCGAAGACCCTCTCTCATTATGGGAGAACACAGATAATAGTTCCCTGAAATTCGTCAGAAAGGTATGCGAAGTGGCTCAGGAAGACCTGACCGACTTTTTCACCGCATGGGGATTCTTTGAACCTTGCGAACTAACCATCAATGATTATGGTACCTACTCACTGACTGTTACACAAGAAGACATCGACAAGACCTTGGAGGAAATCTCAAAATATCCAAAGAAGAACCGCGAAATTCTCTTTGTGGAAGACCGTGTCGACTATATGCTGACCACCGACTTCCTAACCACCGCTGGTCAAAAACGAAACAATTCCGAAAAAGTGGGAACCTGTGGAGATTTAGGACAATTCACCTCTTATCTTCCTGACTCTCTGAAGCCAGCGGAGTATTCCTACTTGCAATCAGACTCTCTCTTTGCCATGTCGGGTACAGGCGGTGTAGGATTCATTGCACTTAACAACGAAGGTAAGATGGTCTATGCATCTAACTCGCTTCACTTCTGCATACCATCTTGCATCAAAGAAGAGTTTACCCTCTATGCAGTTGATGCAGACGGAACACTGCACGAAACAACCAAGCAAGAGGGAGGATCAGCCAATATCCATCTGACACAAGCAGGTACGCTTGCTGATTCTCTGTCACCTCAAGTTCTGACGGCAACCATCAGCGGACCAATGAATGGAACAGACATTGCCTACTTGAGAGAGATGTTGAGCGAAGGTAACCTACAAGTTGTAGACCTTTCAAAAGCCATTCTTGAAAATGGCACAATCGAAGAAGAAGCCTTCACCGAACTACGTCAGCTCACCAGTATCATACTTCCTGAGAATCTTACTAGGATCAATGACAATGCATTCTCTCACACCGAGTTAAATGAAGTGACAATTCCAGATGATGTCACATATATCGGATTTGATGCCTTTGCCTATTCCGAGAAACTGACCAATGTTATCATCGGCTCTTCCGTAGAATACATCCGTCAAGGAGCCTTCTACAGCACCCCTGTGACCAACGCGTATGTGAAGGCAACAACTCCACCTTCCATTGCTAACTACCTCTTCTCATCCGAACCAGTCATCCACGTCTATGCAAGTTCACTCGAAGCCTATCAGAATTCTGATTGGGCAAAATTCGGTACCATTGTAGGAGATTTAGACGATTATGATTTCAGTGAGCCAACAGAGTTACAACAACCATTGAGCGACACGACGGAGATGCCAAAGGATAGCATTATCTTCGATTTATTCGGACGTAAGGTGGTGAACCAACGCAGTTCAACAATTTATATAGAAAATGGCAAAAAGGTGATTTGGATGAAATAAGGTGGGTTCTGTATGAACTTCATAGTCATGATTGTTTCCACAAAAACAGTCCCTCAGAAGTCACCAGTTGCCCTATAAATTCCAACGACTGATCGTTCTTGCAATAAAGGGTCATATAAAGATCATCGTCAACATAAATCATGACGTCCCAAGAAGGAAGAATCACATACAATGAGTCTCTTCCCAAGATCCATTTCTCCAATAATTCAGGTGCAGGATTATGAGTCCAACCCTCCGACTCATGGAATAGATCCATATCTTCATAGCAGTTGATTTTCAGCAGGAGATGGATAAATCTCCACAGGATATCATTTCCAGCTCGAGTCTCCCGATAGTATTTCTCTATACGGAAATACTGTCCTTTACTATTGGCAGGAACCTGTTTGGGTAATAGGTCGATAAGCCAAACTGGGGACAACAAATATGATTCAATATCGTTATTATTCATTGTTTAAAACACCATCCCAGAGGATTGATTTATTCTTGTATTAGGTTAACAATCATATTATTAGTCACAAAGGTAAGACAGAAAGAAGATATGACCAATTTTTGAGGCATGTTTTCTAACTACTATCAAGCAAATCATGAAGAAGGAAACGTCCTCTATACTTGAGTATTCGAGTTGATGACTAGAAATCACCTTGGGCGAATGATTGCGATGCTTAACTCATAGAGTAGATAGATAGGGAGAGTTACCAACATAAGCGTGAAAGGATCGCCTGTAGGGGTAATAACCGCAGCCAAGATGAGTAAAACGACAAAGACATGTTTCCTAAATTTGCGCAACTGTTCAGCATCCACCACTCCCATCTTAGCAAGTAGCCAAGTAAGAATAGGAATTTCAAACGTAAAACCCATTAACAATGAAAGGGTTAAAAAAAGAGACATATAGGAGGTGAGACTGATCTGATTGACCACAAAATCCACCACCTGATACTCCACCAAAAATCTGAAAGAGATTGGGAAAATCATAAAATAACAGACAACTATCCCTGCTGAAAAAAGAAAGAGTGAGACGGCTATCAACGTTATTCCATATTTCTTCTCCTTTTCATACAAGGCGGGAGCAATAAAGCCATACAGCCAATAGAGGATGAAAGGCAGAGCAAAAAGCAATCCACCCCAAAAGGAGACCTGCAAATGCATCATGAACTGTGCGGTCAGTTCCGTATTCAGGAAAGAGACTTGCACCTCTTCCGGACATAGTCCACTCCACCCTGTCAGGTTGGACAAGTGACACAAAACACGATAAAGTACGAAATCAGAGTTTGTCGGGGCGAATAAGAATTGAAAAATCCAATCTTTAAGACAAAAGGCCACAATAGCCCCAATCACCCAGGCACAAAGTGATTTGAGCAAGACAGAGCGTAACACATCCAGATGATCCCAGAAAGAGGTGTTATTCTCAGCCATTACTCTTTTTCTTCTTTCTGAGAGTTAACCTGTTCCGACTCAGACGTATTATTCAGTTCGTCTTTGCCATTGACACCTTCCTTGAAGGAACGCACACCTTTTCCAAGTCCACGCATCAATTCAGGTATTTTCTTACCTCCAAAAAGCAGAAGGACAACCAAGACGATTAAAATTATTTCCCAAGTTCCTATCATATTCTTTTTTTGCTTTAATCGGTGAATTTATCAGACTCACCATAATTTACATTTGTTGTTTAATCTGTTCCATGAAACGGTCGATACGTTGCATCTCCTTAGGTATATCAATGCGTTGTGGGCAATGAGAAAGGCAATGGTTGCAACCTATACAATGGTCTGCCTGTCTTATGCGTGGCACAGTTCTGTCGTAGCCTATCAACCAACGCTTGCGAGCCTTTCGAAATTCACTTTCAGAACTTCCTTCTGGCTTCTCGTCATCCATTTCTTCCGACAGGCAATTATTGTAATATGTAAATATTACTGGTATATTCAAGCCATACGGACAAGGCATACAATAGTTGCAAGCAGTACATGGAACCGACTTCATCGCACTAAGTTTATCTGCCAAACGCATCAACATTTCATCCTCTTCCTTCGTAATTGGACGTAATGGTGAATAGGTGGCACAGTTTTCTTGGAGGTGCTCCATGTAGGTCATACCACTAAGCACGGTAAGTACTCCCTTAGGTGTGCCCGCATAACGAAACGCCCATTCTGCAGGAGTGGCATTAATATCCATCTGTTTCATTTCACGCAGAATACTGGCTGGCTGTTTCGCCAAACGTCCTCCAAGCAATGGTTCCATAATAGTAGCAGGTATGCCTCGTTTCTCCAACTCAGCATAGAGGTACGAAGCATCCGTATTACGAGGGTTAATCTCATCCGCATAGTTCCAATCAAGATAGTTTAACTCAATCAAAACAAAATCCCAATGATACTTACCCTCATCATGCCAACGCAATAACATGTCAAACACATGAATATCTCCATGGTATGAGAACCCAAGATTACGGATCTTCCCCTTCTTCTTTTGTTCCACCAACCAATCGAGAAGTCCATTGTCAATATACCTTGCATAGAAGGCACCCATACCGTCCTTATCTCCACCAGACATTCCTGCGGCATGCAACAAGAGATAATCTAAGTATTCCGTTTTCAAATATTGCAACGAACGGAAGAACATTGCTTTGGACTCTTCCAACGACCATGTTTCCGGAGCAAAATTACTTAATTTTGTGGAAATAAAATAGCTATTTCGTGGATGTCTGCTAAGTGCGATACCTGTAGACTGTTCAGACATACCCTGACAATAGGCTGGAGATGTGTCGAAATAGTTCACTCCATGCGCCAACGCATAATCCACCATTTGGTTCACAGCCTCTTGGTCGATAGGTGAATCTGGATTCTCACGTGCAGTACCACCCGCAACAACAGGCAAACGCATCATACCAAAGCCTAATAGTGATACCTTATCTCCTGTATTAGGATTCGTACGGAGTGTCATTTCTCCCAATTCCCTATTGGGCCTTGGTTCAACATTATTTATCTCCTTTTCTGATTTTCGACATGCGGTAAGCAATGTGGAAGTTCCCACCATCGCAGCAAAAGTATTTTTTATGAATTCTCTTCTATTCATGATTTATTGATTTTTCAATGGTTGGGAATTAATTAATATGATGCGTTTGATTACCTTCCACATAGATTGCACTGAATGGACGGGACGGACAAAGATTTTCACATTTACCGCATCCTATGCAACGCTCTTTATCGATAGCAGGCACCTGCACATGACGACCGTCCGCCGTGGTATGATCCACCATCTGAATGGCACTAGCTGGGCAATGACGCGCACAGGCACCACATGGATCATTGTTGACAATTGGAATACAGTTCTTCTCTATCCAAACCGCATGACCAATATGAATGGCTGTCTTTTCTTCACGAGTAATCGGTCGGATAGCTCCCGTTGGACAGACATTAGAACATCTTGTACATTCAGGACGACAATAACCTCGCTCGAATGACATCTCCGGTTGCATCAATCGTAATGGATCTGTAGATGGACGTAACACATCGTTGGGACAAGCACTGACACACAACTGACATGCCGTACAATGTTTCTGCATATTACGAGCCGAAACAGAGCCTGGAGGTGTGATGGGTGTAAGACGCTGAGGTGCACATTTGTCTTCTATGACAGCCAAACCACCATCCACTTTAATCTTAGTTTCTGCCATCGCCGCTGTTCCAATTGCCACTGCCGTACCCGTCAAAAATGCACGGCGTGAATTGTCCGGTTGTGATTCTGTCTGATTCGACTCTTTTTTTATAGGCGAAGCTAAGCGAAAGTGCAACGCATCGAATTTACAGACAGCTGTACAGTCTCCACAAGTAACACAACGCGAATAGTCCACCTTACCCGACTTGTAATCGATTGCAGAAGCCTTACAGTTCTTTTCACAAAGAGAGCAGTTTTTACATTTATCTTTATCAAATTGTATGCGAAAGAAAGAAAAACGAGCAAAAAAACTGAGTATTGTACCAACAGGACAGATGGTGTTACAATAGGTTCTACCATTGCGCCATGCCAATATAGCCAATACCAACAGTGTGAGCAACGCCACAATGAAGGTGGTCACACTCCGCATCCAAATCTGCACTTCTGAAAACAAATAACTATCGTGTCCACTCTCCATAGAAGCCAACACATTGCCCAGAAGATCATATAGTGGGCGGAACAGTGAATTAACAATTCTGCCATAGGAGGAATACGGAGCAAGCAATGCCATAATTGGAGCAAACCCAATAATCAGACACACCACAAAGATAGCCAACACCGTATAACGCAACCATTTCTTTTCAGGAGAATAGGAATAACGATTCTTCTTCTGTTTCTTTCCCATCCATCCAAAAAAATCTTGCATGACACCAAGCGGACAAATCACACTACAATAGATTCTTCCCAACAAAAGGGTGAGAAGGACGAGTCCGATTAACACCCCTATATTCAAAGCCAAGAGAGCTGGCAAAAACTGAATATCTGCCATCCATCCAAACATTATATTGAATCCCCATCCCACTCCTAAAAAGAGAAGTGTTATCGCCACAGAAAAGAAAAGTGCGGCACCAATACGAATTTTACGAAGCATATTATCTATTTTTTTGAACGCCTTTTAATATTTCCACACACTCATCAGCTGTTTGAACCCCAACCAATTTAGAATCCATCGGACATTGACCTGACTGATCGCGATTGAGAATCATCGGCACCACCGTATCAGCCACAATCTTAACCCCATTCTGCTCCAATAGCTTCTTAGCATCTTCACAAATAATGTTCGTGCGAACCTCTTTCACACCACCGACCGCCATCAACGACGCAGCCGCTTTACCAATGATTTTGTCAGCACACACAGCTCCTTTCAATCGGTTCGGCTCCTTTTGAATCAAGTCGAGGAGGTCTTGTATTCCACGTTGAGCGTGTTGAGTAGTAACCCCATGGTTGCGTACCAACAAGCTAAGCTTATTATCATTGAGTGTTTTGAGCATCTCATCAGCATCAATACTTACGAGATTGTATTTGCGTGAACCAAGTCCAATCTTTTCAGCATGCTCAATGGTATGGATACCATGGCGGGAGTTGATACGCTCAATAAGGGCGGATGCATCATCCTTTTCTCGTGATGGATAATTGAACACCAAATCCACACAAGCTTGATCGAGTGCCACAGGATCAAGAGATGCGAGTATACCAATGTTATCCATTTCAGGATCAGCAGGATGCGCATCGCAATCACAATCAACCGAAAGGTTATTCATTACATTGATATAGATGATTCGTTCTCCATTGCCAAAGTAATTATGTACCGCCTGGGCAGCTGCAGCCATCGACTCAAGGAATCCATCCTGATTCTCCACATGCGACCATAGTTCGTCCACATTCTCCGTATAACCTGCCGTATGGATGTAGGCTTTACCTGCAGATGAAGCAACACCGATTGACTGATTTTTCAGTACACCGCCAAAACCACCCATCGCATGTCCTTTGAAATGAGCAAGATTAATCATAAAATCATAGTTTTTCAGGTGCGTTCCCACACGATCGTAGTGAATCCATGTAGAATCCACAACAGGAATGGTGAAATCACCCTCCTCGTCCATAAGATCCACCTTAGCGATATCGAGGAACCCATGTTCGCGTATTGTCTGCCAATGTTTCTCAGGATTAGCACGACTACCTCCATAGGCTGTATTACATTCAACCAATGTACCATTCACTGTATTCACAAGTTGCTGAATAAGTCGTGGCTGAAGAAAATTATGACCACCCGATTCTCCTGTCGAGATCTTGATTGCCACCCTTCCAGTAGCAGGTCTGCCTAAAGCTTCATAGATACGTACCAATGCTGCGGGCGATATCTCCTGTGTCATATAGACAGTTGGAGGTACCTCCACCGACACCCGATCATCAGAAGATGGTTCCGGTTGCTGTTTATTGCTGCATCCACACAGCATGATCAACCCTAAGAAAAGAATAAATAAGCGTTTCATCTATATTAGATATTAAAATGTCCAACTGATTCCACCCATTACCGTTGTCTTCGGCATTGGGAAGCCTGCATTGATTTCATATTCCTGTCCAAGGAGGTTGTCTGCCTTCACATTCGCCCACAACTCACGCCAGATACGAACAGAAGCGTTGGCATTCCACAACACGAAACTCTCTTTGACAGCAAGCGTATCTTTTGTAGCAAGAGCCGTATAAAGTCCTGAAATACATTGCAATGAAGAACCGACACGGAAACGGTCGTGATGATAAGCGACAGAGAGATTGAACTTATGTTCAGGTGCCGCAAGCGTAGGATTCTCCATGTGCAAGAACGAATAATTTGTATTCACATGCAAGCCACGCCAGATACGACAACTCACTTCTGCCTCGAAACCAGCATTTTTCAACTCACCCGTATTCACATTGAGAGGTCTTCCGTTGATCATTTGAGTCTCAATATTATCATCAGAATGGAGATAGAACACATTGAGACCAACACGCATACGACGTTTAAGGAAGAGTTGACGATACGAAAGTTCATAATTCCAAAGGCTAACAGGATTTAGATCCTTGTTGGCTGGCTTGTACATATAAAGTTCTCTAATGGTTGGATTTCGATAACCGCGACTGACAAGGGCCTTTATCTCTGCATCATGCGACAAGATGAAGGAGAGTCCGCCCTGAGGTGCATAGTTGATACCTGCCTCCGAGTGGTTACCTAATCGAATACCAGCATCGATTACGAGCCAAGAAACGATTTGCTGACGGAAGTCAATGTATCCAGCCACTTCAGACTGCGTTTTGTCGATGATATCCGTTTCCGTATCGTTTGCGATAAGCGTATTCCATGCATGTCCTCCGAAGTGTTGGTAGTCAAAACCGAATGTAGTGCGATTACCTTTGAAGAACCTCAACGATTGATAGGCTGTCAAACCCGTCATAAGATCGGTATGGTTATAGACTTGTGTCGGAGCAGGAGCCTCATGAGCATGACCATCGTTAATCTTATGTTTACCACCATTATAATAAAACCGTACAGCACCCGAAGTAGGGAACCGACATTCTGTATATTCATTTTCCAATGAAATAGCCGCCATGCCACGAAGGATGTCGAACTGGCTCTCTTCTATAGGAGCAGAGACAGTCCCTGGATTGTGTGTGGAGAAGTAAGCTATATTACCCAATCCACCAAGTTGCCAATGTTCATTAAAGTCATATCCGAGACGCAAGAATCCATTGTATTCCTGAAACTCCATATTAGGTCTGTGTCCATCTGTTCTGCTATAGTTGAACCCAGCAGCAGACGAGAACTTACGTTTATGAAATTGATTAGAGATACCCGCATCAAATGTTTTGTACGAACCTGCCTGTGCATGAATATTAGTTATGACCGTATCATTTTCCGGTTGATGAGTGACAATATTCACAACACCACCCATAGCATTACTTCCATAGTACATAGATGCAGGACCACGTACCACCTCAACACGCTCTGCGAGCATCGTTTGGTAGTTGTCTGCCACAGGATGTCCGTACAATCCAGCATACTGAGGCAATCCATCAATTAGCACCAGCACATCCGTATTAGGAGAGCCACCGATACCACGCACTTTAATACCACCGCTTCCTCCTGTGCTTACACTGTAGCCCAGCACGCCACGTTGCGTAACAAACAATCCAGGAACATCCTGCGTGAGTGTTGGCAGAATGTTCGGTTCACCACGTTCGGTCAGTCTATTTTCCGTAATGGAACTCACTGTCAACGGTAGCAGACGAGGATCCGTCTGATTTCTAGTTCCGGTAACAACAACTTCGTCGATAACACGAACAGAATCAACTTGAGTTTCAGAACTCGCATAAGTCACCCCCGAGAAAAAAATTAGAAGTAATACAGATAAAATACCAGATTTTAATCTCAAGAACATTATACTTTAAGATTTTTTTAATGAATTCAACAAATGATCTAACTGTGATTGCAAATGTAAAAAAAATAACGAAAGAAACAATTTTTTTAAAATTTTTTTGATGAGAGAACGTATTGAAGAAAGTTTTCTATTTTTAATTATTTAATAGGATTTTCTTAAATATAATTATTTTTTAACTTGTTATAACTATGATAGTTATAACAATCTTACTGAAATACATATTATAAATGAAATGTTTATTAAAATATGTATAATTTTTTATGTGAATATTATTAAACCTTCCACTCAAATAATTTTAATTTCATAATATAAAGAATTATAAGTAGATAAATGATTAAATTCAGAAAATCTGCAAATATTCTGATTATTTTTTACAATATAATTTTGATTTTATTATCGAATTATATAGATTTGCCATATTAGTATTAAATTTGATTATATAGACAATATTTATCATTGTTTATTGTTGCAAAAACTTAGGCTAATACTATATATTGAAAAACATTCGTATATTATTATGACACAAGGAGCATTTCAGGCAAAAAGTATAACTGAGACAAGAGGGATGGTTCCTCATCAACCCATGAGTGAGGGACATTCCCATCCTTCCCGTACTATCGTTCACGCAAAGCTGGAGATGACGGAGGCGGGGTGACAGGATGAAACAAAACCAATCATACAAACAGGAGAGAAAAATGACGATTTTCGTCAAGTATATATTAAATTATTTTTAACTTTTTTAATTATTATTTTATCTTATGGCAATAGGATCAGGAGTAACAAGCAGTACAGTATCTGCTTTGAACGGACTACCATTTGAAAACATTATTGGTGGTCCACTTAACGCATGTGTGTTGGCTCAAAAAGAAGCTGCATTAACAACAATTGATTTTATTCAAAGTGTTGGATTGACAGTAGATGAAAATGGCCGCACAGAGGCTATTTACGTGTATTTCACGTTCGTACAGAATGGAAGAAAGGTGAATATTAGTGTTCCTTTATTGACGATTGTACCAATCCCTTACATTGCAATCAACACAATTGACATCAATTTCAAAGCATCCATCAAAGGAACAGAAGCTACATCAGATACGATTTCTGATGAAGCAAGTTATACAGGCACACAAAAAACTAACAAACGATTAGGTCTTATTCTTAATCGTAAGAAGTCTACCATGACTTCAACAATCTCTACTAAGAGAGATTCCAAATCTACAGCAGAATCTTCCTATAGTATTGAAGCAACGGTGGATGTTGCCGTACATGCTTCACAAGACTCTATGCCTGCTGGTATGGCTAAGATTCTTGAGATGTTGGGTAGTGCCATCGATTTATGTAACCCAGAGGGTGAACTAACTGTAAGTACTGACACTGTCTCTGCTGCAGGAGAAACTATAACTGTAACATACAAAGGATCTGATGGAATATACCATCCAGAAGCTATAAGTATAACTAATGTAGATGAGAAAGAGATTAAACTAACAGCAGACGGTATAGGAAAATATTTTGCATATCCTGGTGATGATAATAATAATAAGATCAATTCCATTACTATTTCATTAGCATCAGAAGAATTATCATTACCAGAAATAGGAAATCTAGAAAAAACAGTTAGTAGAGTTGCTTAATCGCTAATTATCTATGGCAAGTAGTATAGACACGACAGCATCCACAGTCGCGACGAATGCGTTGCAGTCAATTCCGTTTGGTTCTATTATTGGTGGACCATTATCTGCCTGTATAGAAGCACAGACGAATGCAGCGAAGACCACCTTGGATTACATCAAGGAAGTAGGTCTAACGTCGGATGAGGATGGAAACTCAAGGGCGGTCTATGTCAGCTTCGAATATCGCAAAAATGGACATAAAACAGTACTCAGCATACCTTTGCTGACGATTGTACCGATTCCGTATTTTGCGATACGAGACATTGACATAGCATTTAAGGCAAGCATTTCGGCGTCATCGTCGCTTTCCACAACGAAAAGCAACAGTCTCGAAGTGAGTGCCGGTATGAAGGCGAAAGCAGGCTTTAACATTGGCATTGCGAAAGGAAGCATGGAAATGAGCGCCAGTGTTTCAAGCAAGAAGGACTCTACTGCAACAAGAGATTCAAAATATAGCGTAGAATATACAATGGATGTAGCTGTTAAGGCAGGTCAAGATGATATGCCCGCAGGAATGTCTAAAGTATTGGAGATGCTAAGCGAATCCATTGACTCAATTGTTGCAACAGGCGAACTAACTGTTTCTTCTCAAAAAATCTCATTAGCAGATGGAGGTGTATATGTTACATATAAAAATGTAGATGGATATTACGCCCCTTCAGAAATTACAGTTGAAAGGATTCCTAAAGATGGAGAAAAAAAGCCAACGGGTGATGACGATTCATGTAAACTAGTTCTTGACAAAACAGGAGCAGTATGCCTTATTGAAGTAGCTGGACAATATGAGATAAAAGCAGGAGATAATTCCACATTAATCACCGTTACCGAATAATTAAACGTAATTTAGTATGCCAAAAACAGACGACAAAACTAAAGAAGAGTTGGAGGATTCTCCTTCTGGAAATCCACAAGAAGGTGGAGGTGGGAATCCCAATGAAGGAGGAGGCGATCCTGGAAATCCACAAGAAGGTGAAGGTGGAAATCCCGATGAAAAAGGAGGCGATCCTGGAAATCCACAAGAAGGTGAAGGTCAGCCAAAGGATGAGGACCCTAAACCATCTGGAGGCTCTCAAGACAATGGGGATGCCGATAAAAAAGAAGGCGATTCCAAAGAAGGAGCAGGCGATCCATCTGTTAAAGAAATTGCTAATGACGTAATTGACGTAACAGAAAAGGCTGCCAATGCATTCAATAAATTAAGTGCAACGGTAACGCTTGAAAAGGTTACTGCCGATGTAGCAGGAGTAAACGAGGCAGCATCTTCATGGGAAAAAGTTTCTTTCGATAAAATAATCGGAGAACCCCTTAAAGCAGCTGTTAAGGCACAAGGTGATGCAGCAAAATCCGTTTTAGAATTTATCCGTAATGTGGGAGTGACCAACGAGAGCAACAATGGTTCTGAAACCATGACAGTTGTCTCATTCAACTTCTTCCAAAACGGGAAAATTGCTAAAATGCAAATTCCACTGATAACGCTTGTCCCTATTCCTACGTTAGGTATTAAAGAAGTAACATACGACTTCAAGATGACTATTTCATCCGCGTCTGATGTTACGATGACCAATACCAACTCTTTCTCGACCATTTTTAATGCCAACGATCCACAACCAGCACTTGCTGGTAATCCAGGAGAGAATAAGGATGGTGAAAAAGGAAAGCAGGAAGCTGCAAAAAAAGAGGCAGATGCATCCAAGGTAAAAGACGCCACAAAGAAATCAGTGACATTTTCTGCAGGTTATTCCTCCAAAAAGGATTCCTCAGCCACGCAAACATCCAAGTATAGTGTAGAAACTACCATGGATGTGACATTGAAGGTTGAGAAAGATGATCTTCCTGCAGGTGTTTCTAAGATGTTGGAAATTCTGAATGGTTCAACCGAAATTGTTGATCCAAACGGAGAGTTAACATTATCGGCGGATAACCTGACCCTATCCTCAGAAGGATATGCTATCTTATCTGTAAGTTATATGGATGGAAATGGAAATTTTGATCCATCTGCCATAACATGTACAGATGTAGATGGGAAAAAGGAGCAAGGGAAGAAAGTTGCAAGTGCAGACAGCTTACAAATTTTATTTACCGAATCAGGTGTATATAAAGTAAGTGCAGGAAAGAAAAGTCATTTAGTACAGATTAGTCCTGCTGCCAAGGCAACAGATTCATAAATTTAGTAATCTGGAGGGAGATCAAAAAAGGGTCTTCCTCCAGAATTAAATCAGTTAATAATTAAAACAGAAACATGGAAGCAAGTAATAACACTCTTGTAGATATTCTATCGGAAGCAATGTATTCAACGGTTGAGACGAACAATCGTGCAGCCGATGAATTCTTTCAAAAATTAGAAGAAATCGGAATAACGTCAGGCAGTGATGGAGAACCTGATGAATTGGCAACAGTGGAGTGCGTTGTAAAGGGAAAAGACGATAAAGAATACACCTTGAAAATACCAAAACTTATATTGATGCCAATGCCACTTTTACATATAAAAGAGGCTACATTCGATGTAGAAGGAGAATGGGAAATCAATGAAGAAGAACTAAAGAATACAATTAATAACGTAGCAGAATCATTAAGTTTAAGTGAGGCTGAACTATCTGTTATAAAACAAGACAAACCGAAACATCTAAGTGCAGCAAGAAAATCGTTTAGAAATGTTATAACGATAAAAAATCCTAATGATTCAACAAGATTGTCTGCAGTAAAACAATTGTCAAAATTATCAACGGCTAGTATAAGAAGGTTGATAATAGAAGAAAAAATACCTACAGTTTCAAAACGTGAACTATTAAACGAAATTCGTACTCCCATTAGATTGGCAAATATAGACAGTACTAGTAGTACCATGACAAACACAACAAGTGAAAGTCAATCTTCAAACAAACAGAATATAAAGATACGAGTTGCAGTTAGAATGGAGCAATCTGATATGCCAGCAGGATTGAGTAATCTAATCCAAACAGTATCCAATTGCATTGAAGTAAAAGCACCAGTAACAGAAAACGAATCAAACGAAATAGAAGAATAATATGGTAACAAATAACGGAAAAACACCAGGAATGAATTGTCCACAATGTGGCAATTTTATTCCAACCACAATTGCAGAATTACTTACATCAACAGGATTAACCTGTCCTCATTGCAGACTAAGACTAACCATCAATCGAAATGAGTCAAAGAAAGCAATGGATATTTTGAAAAAAGTACAAAGTGCATCAGATAGATTAGAAGCAGCAAGTAATTTCAGTAGATAAGTATGATAACAAAAGAAGATATAAAAACAGCCAACACTGCATTCGATTCAGTTCCTTTCGAAAATCTAATTGGAGCTCCACTCTGCGCATGTGTGAATGCACAGAAACAAGCGTCAGAGGCGACCATAGATTATATTCAAAAGTTAGGATTCGACAAAAGTGAAGATTCAGATGATTTATCTGTAGTAATGGTAAGTTTTGAGTTTATTCATAATGGGAAACCCAAAACAATGAGATTACCATTGCTTAGCATTGTTCCCGTTCCTTATTTACAGATTGATACGGTAGATATTAAATTTACAGCAGAGGTAGCCGCAAACTCAGATGATACCTTTAATGCCCGTATAAGCAATCAACGATATGAAGGAGAAGAACAGGGTAACAATTCATTGGATTACAAAGGATTAATGGACCTAAACATTCGTGCTACGGGTACCAATATGCCAGCCGGATTAGCCAAAATCCTTCAGGTTTTCCAAGATTATTGTTTTGAGATTGACGATGTTCCCCAAAATGAAGATGACAACCTCGAAGATGAAGAAGAGATTGAAAACGAAGAAGAGATAAAGGTTGAACCTGAAAATGATTCAAAAATCGAGAGAAATCCATCTGGGAAATATTATCTTAGAATAATAAGATATTCCATCACAAAGAGCAGATTAAATAATCTCATCAAACAGCTCTGGAAGAAAAGACCTGAATTAACAGAGGAATCCATTCGTAAAGCTTTTGAAAACAAAGGTGTTTTGTGTACAAATTTAACTTTGGGAGAAGCAGAGGAATTAAACGATATGCTTGAAAATAAGAGCGTTACAGTTAAAATGGAAGAAATGTCCTCAGCATATTATTTACAAATTACGGGTGATGTATCTAATAATAACATAAGCAGACTACTCGTTCTAATAAAAGGAACGAGACCAGAGTTGAAGGAAGAAGATATCATTAACATCATTCGTTCAAAAGGTGTATTGTGCAGTTATATCTCATATGAAGAGGCAGAACTCTTGAAAAACATCATAGAAGAGGCTGGAGGAACTGTGAAAATAGGATTAGTTAGCTTATAGAAAATTAATTCAGAATTGATGGCTTCTATTCAATCAGATCCGAAGAAAGATATTTCAAAACAATTATTGGATGGATTACGACCAATGTCATTAGGCAAATTGGTTTCCACCCCTCTTGTGTCATGCGTAAAAGCACAATATAAATCTATAGAAGCTGCATACGATGTTATACTAAACAAATCCTTTAAAAAAGTTGAGGATACCCCAGAGGAGAGGAAAGAGAGTGTAGAACCGATTTTCATAACATTTTCATATCCGTATAAAGGTAAATCTTATCAGCTTAAGGTTCCTTTGTTTACGTTGGTCCCGATTCCCTACTTAGAGATTCAACATGCCAATCTATCATTTGCGGCAGATATTAATGTTGATTCATCTGAAGGCATAAAAGGAATTGTATGTCGGAGAAATAATAAATCTGTCAATAGGACTGCCACAGGGCATTGTACAATTGGTTATAACATCAATATGGGGCAATGCGACATGACTTCTGGATTAGCTGCTATTCTGCAGTTATGTGAAGAAAATGTTGTGGTTGACTGTGTTGATTTATCTAATAAACAGGTTGACTCATCTGACGAAAATCCGTCTATAGAAAATGTCTTACAACCCACAGATACTTCTCAAAATGGCCGACGATATAGTAGTCACACATCTTACGGTTCTTCCTATTCTTCAAAACAGATAGGGTCATCTGCAGGAAACCTTTCTTTGCGTGGTATCATACATTCTATAGATATACGACGGAACGGCAGTTATACATCTTATGGCTCTTATAACTCGTCAAGACGAGTGGGATCTTCAGGTGGAAATCTTTCAATAACAGGCATCCTGCATTCTATAGATACACCACGATACAGCTCATCTTATAATTCTTCATATACATCAAAACGTGTAGGGTCATCGGGAGGAGCACTATCATTAAGTGGTATTCTGCACTCTATAAATGGAGGACGTTGGAGACAAAAAGGAAATGTTTATATAAAGACTAGTGGCAGGTCTACCTACGTTAAAGCTTTGTTACAATCAATTAACAAACGTAGAAACCGCACCAACAATGGAAGACCAAAAAAACGGAGGAAATAATGAAAACAAGTAAATCAGGCGTACAGGCATTGCATATCAACTGGACGAAGCCATTCCGTGCTTGCAATAATAAAGCAGCTTACTCTGTGGATGATTTTGAATTGTTAACAACCATCCTGTCCTCTTTGCTTTGGAAACGATACAATGGTCCCATAAAACTTTATACAGACAGTATTGGTTATGATTATTATGAAAAGTTGGGATTGTTGAATCTATGGGATTCTATTGATGTTGACACTTTAAATAAAATACCAGAATCCATTGATCCGGAAATCTTTTGGGCGGCAGCAAAACTATTTGCAATAAAAAATGAAAAAGGTCCCGTAGTAATGATGGATACAGATCTTCTTGTATGGAAACCTTTAGACGAATTTAAGAAAGAGAAAATTGTAGCATTCCACCGTGAATCATTAGATATTGACTGCTATTTACCTTACGAGTTTTTAAAGAAAAGGGAAGGGTACCAAATAGACTCTCAATTTGATTGGTCTGTTTCACCATGTAATACTGCACTAGCATATTTCAATGATGACTCATTTAAAGATTTCTATACAGCGACAGCCATTGATTTTATGACGGACAATAAAGAACGCCCTACGGAGATGGTCTCTCAAATGGTCTTTGCAGAACAACGTTTATTCTCCATGTGTGCCCAAAAACTAGGACTTCATCCACACACCTTTCTCCCATTTGAATATAATGGTGAATGTGATGATTTTACACATCTATGGGGAGCTAAGGGAATCGCTCGTACGGATGAATCTTTTCATAAAGAACTATGCACCTCGTTAGTCAATGCAATACATAGAGAATTTGAGGAATATATAATACCAGAACAGGTAAAAAAACTTATAAATGTTTCTTAGGCAGAATAAAATAGTTTATCAAGATAATTTTTTCAACAAAAAATTTATTACTAACAACTAAAACTTATTACAAATGGCAAAAAAATTAATAGAAAAGACTGCTCTTGAAGCAGCTAGACTTTCAGCTATTAAAGAGTTATCTCTTGAGAAACTTCAAAAAGTTAGTCCTAAGGACATTAATGCAATTCTAAAAAGGGATAAAGTAAAATGGAAAATTAATGTAAAAAATTATGATCCAAAGGTTTTCGATGAGCATCCTCAGATGGCTGCATTGGAAGATCCCGTTCTTTCAAAAATATCTCTTGAGATTTTCAGACGAAAGACTTACAACTACTACTATATAGATAATAACGGTAAATTAGCAAAAAAAACATCTACAACTAGACCTAAGCGATTTGATTGGAGAGACTTAGGTAATGTACTGACCAGTGTAAAGGATCAAGGTTCATGTGGATCATGTGTTGCATTTGCCACTGCTGCTGCGATAGAAGCACAATATAGAATTCAAAATTACAATAATAGTCAAAATACTGTTGATTTATCAGAAGCAAGTTTATTTTTTACAGCTCAACGTCAGTGTAATAAAGATGATAATAGATATGGTTGGAATTGTTCATCGGCCATGGAAGCTGCAAAAAAAGAAGGTATCTGTTTAGAATACAATTACCCATATATCCCTATCAATCAAGAAGCACACATGTCAGAAGGAAGTAATAGAATCCTAAAAATTGAGGACTATAAGGTGACAGCAGACATAAATCAGATGAAGCGTTGGATCATCGAAAATGGTCCGCTTGTATCTCGTTACGATTATTACTCTGATTTCTACTCATTTTGGTATTATTGCCAAAACGAGACCGACGTTTATACACGTTCTATTCTTGGCTCTTTTGAAGGAGGACACGTAATATGTATAGTAGGATATGATGATAATAAAAAAGCATGGATTTGCAAAAATAGTTGGGGAAGTAGTGAAGCGCATCCAAGTGGTTATTTCTACATGGGTTATGGAGAATGCCGTATTGATGCTAACATGTATCTTCCTGTCGGCGTTTATGATAAAATCACATATGATGTTATCTCATACAATCCAGCTAATCTAAAAATTGTAAAAGAAACCAACGACTGGTTATTAACGGACGGACGATCAAGAATGAAAATATTTGCTACGGAAGAAGATGCTCAGAATGGATTGAGAATAGCAAAAAGACACACTAGACAATGTTATGTGGGTCGAAGCAATAAAAGATCAAATCGAAAAGATTTCATTCTAAGTTATTGGGATGGTGATAGCGGTCTTCCTTCAGAACCCCTAACAAAGACTGATATAATTCCTTATAATCCTCAAAATGTATCTGCCCGATATAATGCAGAAAAGGGCTATTGGGAAATAATTGAGAAAGAACGACGTGTCTCTTTTTTCGCTAAAGCCAAAATAAAACAAATTATGTTTATTGCAGATAATATGGCAGATGCATTAGCTATGCTAGCAATAGTGGAAAAACATTCAAAATCATGCTTTATTGGCAGAGATAACAATCGAAGTAACAGAAAAGACTTTATCATGCATTACTTCGAATAAATAAAATATTGTTTTACATACTTAAAAATTTATATATGGCATATTATAATTATATAGGAAATTATCCTTATGAAAAAAAAACAGGATGGGAAAGAAATGTACAAGGCATTTGCCACGACGACAAGAATTGGTATATAAGCCAAACTGGTGAATTGTGGAAAATCCCAGTTACCCATGATTTAGATAAAAAGATTGATAAAAATAATCTCCCTAATGGCTATCTGCATAGAAATAATAGCGAGACAAGTTTGAAAAACACAAAATATAATCATTACGGAGATATCGATTTTTATCAAAATTATTTATTTGTACCTATAACAAGTGAGGAGGATAATGTAAAGCCCGCAATTGCCGTATTTGAAGCCAAAACTCTTACATATATATGTAAGCAAACCATAAAAAGAAATGATGGAAAACAATATTATAGCAGTTTAGCATGGTGCGCAATTAAAAATGGGAAATTATATACTTCCGACAGACATTGTGGACTCTCAGAAGAGAAAGATAGTTCCCCTATTGAAGTGTACGATATTGATATAGAAGCCATCAAAAACAAAAAGAATTTCTTGAAATTCGATATGTCTTTTTCTTTGTGGAATAATCCAGAAACAAAAAAACACTTTATGCAAGGAGGTTGTTTTGACAATAATGGTTATTTACATTTGAATAGTGGTATTGTTCCTGGTGATTGTGGAGAAGTCCTTAGTTCTGCCTTTAAAATAAAAGATTTCGATAATGAGAATGATGGCATTCAAGTATTTAGATTTAACACTTATGTTTCGTCGTTTTCTATCGTCAAACTTAAAATGAAATATGGGGATAACATACCAATCAAAGCATTGATGAACGAAATGCAAACATCAGTGACTGAAATAGCTCGCTCTTGTAAGGATGACAACAAGAATAATAAATTCAGATATGAATTTCATCCTAATTCACCAAAATATGAAGAGCCAGAAGGTATTACTTTTTGGGATTTAAGAGGAATGAAAAATTTACCTAATAATGACAAGTTAAAAGACACAGTCTTTCATGCATTAATGCTTGATAATGAAGCGAATAATAATGATGAGGTTTACATCAAGCATTATCGTTATGAATAAATATTGGAATGTTAATTATTTATTAAACTTGACTAGTTCTAAATAACCGTTACAAGTTTTTCCTACTTTTATATCACTTTTAGAAGTTAAAAGATTGTTGCAGAAGTAAGTCCTGCAACAATCTTTTTTTTTGTAAACTGTAACTTTGTAACCTCTTTTTTTCATACATCTAGTAGAGAATCAATTGAAAACTAAAAATGTATTTTTTAAAAAAAGAACCTTTTTTTATAATTACTTTATTATCTTTGCAAATTGAGTGAAAAGAACCATATATAAAAGAACCACTTTGTAGTATTTTTATCAGACCACTTTGTAGTACTTTTATTCTATATTGATGTCAATTTATTACACTAAAAACCAACACTTTATATCATGAAAAAAAGTTATTTACTTATTGTAGCTATTTTATTTAGCATGTTTAGCGCCTACGCTGCTAAACATAACGGATTGAAAAGTATTAATACGGGAGGTAAAAACCGCCAATACTTTTTGTATGTGCCTGATTGTCTTACTGACAATAGACCTTTGATCATCTCTTGCCACGGAATGGATCAAGATTACAACTATCAAAAACAACAAACCCAATGGCCTTCTCTCGCCGACACCGCCAACTTCGTCGTTGTCTATCCTGTCGGTATCGCAGGATCGGCTTGGAACAGATCTTTTAGTACTGGTTGGGATCTTGATGGAATGTCCGATGTGAACTTTATGTTAGATATTATTTCGGAAGTTAAAAAAGATTATAACATCGATGAAACTCGTGTTTATTTATCTGGTTTCTCATTGGGTGGTGCATTCACTTACTATATGATGAACAAGGCTGCAGACAGAATCGCAGCTTTTGGCCCCATCTCTGGTTACAACTTGATGAATGCCAGCACTTCTACTTCTCGTCCTGTACCAATCTGTCATGTCCACGGAACTGCCGACAATATAATGGCTTACAGCGGTATCAAGGACAACATGAAAAAATACGCTCAGGCAATGGGATGTAATATGACACCTGAAGAGAAAACTGGTAATGGCTATTCTATGATCCGCTATAAGGATGGTGATTGCGAAACAGAGGTCATCCTCTACTCCGTAAATGGTCGCGACCATGAACCTTCCAACAACGGATTCCATACCTCTAACGCTTTGTGGGCTTTCTTCAAACAATACTCCAACGCATGCGGTAAATACTCTGCTACTGGCGTCTCTCTTTCTGTTTCCCCTAATGTGGGTGAGGCTCCTGCTACAGCTACACTTACCGCAAAAGCTACTTTGCCAGAGGGTACAAACGTGAAGTCTATCGAATTCTACCAAGGCAATACCCTAATCGAGACATTAAACAACGAACCATTCGAAGTGACTGTCGAAAATTTGGAAATTGGCAAATACGAATTCTCCGCTGTCATGACCGACAGTAAAGGTAAAAGCTACAACTCTTCTAAGAAAACTTTTGAAGTTAAAGCTCCTCAAGGTCCTTACAAAGGCGTAGCTCAAGAACTTCCTGGTACCGTCGAAATGGAATTCTATGACGAGGGTGGCGAAGGAATGTCCTTCCACGATAGCGACGACCTTGATGAAGGTAAAAAATTCCGTACAGAAGACGGAATTGACATCGAGGAGTACGAAACTGGCAAATATGCTCTTGGTTGGACCGCAAAAGGTGAATGGGTAGAATACACGCTGGATGTAAAATACACAGATAGCTATACATGGACTGCCTATGCAGCTTCTGGTAACGACGGTTCTGCATTCAAGCTTTACATCGATGACAAAGCAATCTCCGAAACTATTAAGGTGAAAAACTCTGGCGATTGGAAGACCTTCAAAGAATACGAAGGAAAGACAAGCGAATTAGAGGCCGGAAAGCACATCCTAAAAATAGAAATCGAATCAGACTATGTCAACATCGATAAAATTGAGTTTAAGGCTGTTAATGATCATGTCGGCGTGGAAGATGCTTCTATTGAATTGTCTGAAGTAACATTTGATGTTCTCTCCATGCAAGGCGTTTGGATGGGCAAAGTTACCTGCTCAGAAGCAGGACTTGATTCCGCTCTTAAACAATTAGGATTGTCATCTGGTGCATATATCGTAAGAAACGGCGAGAAAGCAAAAGTTGTCATTCTGAAAAAATAACAATGCGAACTAATTCTCAAAAGACTTCTCACGAAGCTTCTGAGATTGTGAATTTAACCTCAAAGGGAAGACTGCGATAATATCCAGTCTTCCCTTTTTATTTAGGTGGATCTATAAATTTATCTTATGTTTTTTGAATTTGATTCGATGAAACGATGCAGTATTCCCCCTTATGAATTTTTTATATCCGAAGAAAATTTTCTCCTTTTTAATCTCGTTTGGTTCAATATTTGTATATGAATTAATGCATAATAAAATTTGCATGTGATTAGTTTTCTGAGCAATAAATAATAAATATAGCATTCTGAAAAAACACATTAAAAACATCTAATTATAAAATTATCATGAAAAAAATGTTTTTGGCTGCTGTCTTATTGATCACAGCAATCAGTACAAACGCACAAGAGGCGAAAAAGGGTGACTTCAACGTGGGCATAACAGCAGGTGCCGGTTTATCAACCATGCGAATAGAAGATCCGTATGATTTAAAAGACCCTGAAGGAATCACGAATATTCAAGGCGGTCTGACATTCGATTATACATTCGTCAACAACTTCTTTATGGAGTTTGGATTAACCTACCAAAGGAAAGGTTACAAGATGGATGGAAATGGCTATGAAAGCAACGACAAATTTGAGATTGACGAAGAGACCAAAACCACTGTTCACTATATGGTCGTTCCTATCACACTAAACTATCGAATCAATTTAGGAAACTTCGGTTTGATTCCTCAAGTAGGTCCTTACGTGGGATACGGATTAGCAGGAAAAACCATCACCACTTACAACCTCGAATTGGAAGATGCTTCCATGCAACAAGTGGCAGAAAAGATGTTAAACGATATGCGCAACCAAGCAAAAGAAACCAACGTGTTTGACAGTGAACACTCCAATAGAGTAGATTTCGGATTCCGTTTCGGCTTGGGAATGGCCTTCTCTCCAAAAGTTAAATTTACTGTAGGTTATGACCTAGGAGTTCTCGACCTCTACAGAGGTGACAATGTCGACTACAAAACCAAACATAGCACACTTTTCGGAACACTAACCTTCTACTTCAATGGCAAGCGCGATAAAAAAGAGGAAAGCGAAGAAAAGAATGAAATGATTGAGACAAATGAACTAGATGAAAATACTGAGAATAATAAAACAGATGAATAATCTGTCTTTCTCTTCATTAAAGTCACAGAAAAAACGGTCGCCAAGTAATTGACGACCGTTTAAAATATAGATTACCAATAACAAACTACGTATTATTTTTCTACCCAGTTTTCCCAGTTCTTGTACTTACCAGACCATTTTCCTTGTGCACCAGAGATGTATCCGCTTATAAACTCACCATTCGGTGTGGTGAAGGCATCTTTTCTGAATGACTCACGTCCGATGTGCCAACGCATCCATGCGCAAGTAGCCGCATGACCTGTCCAAGGACCTGAACCGTGTCCGTATCCACCTTCACCTTGATCAGGACCTCCCGTCAACATGATAAGGCAAGCTGGACATGATACACCATTGTTATAGTCTCCCTCTGCATTCGGACGCTCCATTCCTGCCTCACCGTAAACGATGGCAATAGGCTTACCGTCCTTCATCTGTCCCATGGCGGATCTGTTTAAGTCACCACTGTTGTTCAAACATGCTGTGTAGACGCGAGAGTCCTTCAACCATGCCTGCTCAGACTCCAAACCTCCCATGGAGTGACCAGCGCAACCAACGCGGTCCATGATGAGCTTGTTGTAGAATTTGCTATTAGGATTGCTGTTCTCTTTCTCCAACCAGTTGATTGCAGCGATTGCTGGATCTCCACTACCAGGAGACTCTTTCAACTCCAATACGACGAATCCGTGAGAAACCAAACGGTTGATCATATTCGGATAGTTGCCTGGCTTCTCTCCTCCACCAGGTCCCCAGATGATGACACCATGCTTTACGTTAGGGTCGTTAGAGAGTTGGGAAGGATAGTTTAGGAAACATTGTCCGTCAGGACCTGTGTAGCGATCTGTTTGCACTCTACACTGTCCGTCTTTGTTTGGGTCGTCGCCAGAAAGGAACACCTTGACGGTTGGCTCCTCCTCTTGCTCCTCTTCCTCTATGAAGTCAACTTGTTGCACGTCTGCTATTGGGTAGAACACTTCAGTACCATCCGTTTTAAGGACGCGCATCTTGTAGATCATTGTTTGAGCGGATACTCCCATCGAGAATAATCCGGCTGCCAAAAGGATAAAAGTCTTTTTCATTTCTTTATTACTTTAATGGTGGTGGTGTTTAATTGAATGAGATAGACGCCTTGTGGGTGTCCGTTGAGATTGATTTCCAAGGAACCCTCTTCTGAGGTTTTGTATTCCTGGATGAACTGTCCACTGATGGTGTAGAACTTCACTTGGATGGATGGTTCGAATCCAACCATCCGGACGCCCTCTTCCGTTACGAAAAGGTATCCCATTTTCCCCTGCGTCGTCACTACTCCTGTTGGATCCGACTCCGCAAAATAATACTTTGCGACCTTCCCTAATGGGAACTCTGCGCTAGCAATGTTTGTTTTTACGACGAGGTTGGTCCCGCTATATGTCAGGACGGGGTTATCGCCCAAATCATAGGAAACCTTCTTCGTTTCTTGAGAGCCCTCTTGTTTTTGCTCAACAATCAACACTTGGGCATTCACCGCTAGTGCCAATACGAGTAGTAACAACAAAGAGAAAACTCGTTTCAAAAAAAATACATTCTTCATGGTCATTACTTATTATTACACAACTTAACTTTACATAACACAAATTATATATTATATATTTTATGATTTTCATCTTTATCTCTTTATTAATATGTTTCTGTGGTCATCTCATCCTCCTCTTTTTCTTTCTTTTAAAAGGTACGCTGCAGAGATTGTCTGCAACGCACCATTTTTTAGAACCACTATTACTTTTACACTACTATTACACAATTACTTTCAATTGCTCTCCAACCTATCACAGGTTCAAACATCGAAAGGCAGTCTATCTGCTATTAACTGAAATCTATAGTACTAAATGTAAAAACATGTCACAAAGATATACCGACAAGCAACCGCTTGTCAGTAAATTCCTTTCATCGTGTATAAAATTCCACTCAATTAAATCCGCTAAAATCTCATGCTTTTTGATAGATTTTTCATAGAATCTCCCTATGTCGACAAATAGATTTTGACATGAATTTCACATTGCACCAACAAACCCTTTTTCTTCGTCTCCTTTGTGAGAAAGCCCTTATTTACACAACTATCCCATTCAAAAAACAGTTCCTGCTTTTAGACAATCTCTTCTCTACTTGACAATCACTGAATGGTAAAATCAAGTCAAAAAAACTACATCTTCTGTCTGTATTGTGAAGGTGACAGATTAAACTGATCTTTGAATTTTTTAGAAAAATAGGAGGCATCCGAGAATCCACACTTGAATGCTATCTCAGCAATAGGTGTATCATCTTGTGGATTGGCCAACATTTGCATAGCTTTGTTCAATCGATATTCATTTAACAAGTCAACCGGTGTTTTACCTGTCAACGACTTAATCTTTCTAAACAACGTGGAGAGACTCATCATCATTTCACTAGCCAACCCTTCTGTTTGTAGTGTGGTATCTGAATATTTCGTTTCCAGAATCTTCATAAATCTTCGCAAATCTGGGTTCAACAAATCTTCTCCGCCTTCTACTTCATCCTTATTTGCTTTCGACTCCGATTTCACCACTCCTTCACCATTAATCATCATCACCTGCAACAAGTGCTGCTGAATCTTCTGTCTCATCACTAAGATATTTGTGAGTTTCAACAACACCTCTTCCATAACAAATGGCTTGTTGATATAATCAACAGCACCCGACATCAATCCCAACAAACGATCCTTCTCATCATTATTGGCCGAAACAAATAGGATTGGCAGATGACTATACTCCTTATTCTTTTTCACCCATTTGGCGAACTCTATTCCATCCATTTTAGGCATTGTCACATCACTGACAATCAAATCCACTCTCGTAGATTTTAATACCTGCATTGCTTCCACACCGTTATGTGCCGTCACTATCGTCGCATAACGAGAGAGGTTTTCTTGCATCGACTGACAAATAAGCGGTTCATCATCAATCCACAATATCGTGTTCCCTTCTAATATCGCACTATCTTTTACCGATTCACCCTCTAACTGGCTACCAGAATCAACCGTTATCACCTCATCATTCGACATTGGCAATACCACTGTGATAGTTGTTCCTTTGCCTACTTCACTTGCTATATCCATACGACCAAAGTTCCGTCTGATATAGTTGTCACACAAACTGATGCCCAAACCTGTTCCTTTCTCTCCCTTCGTTCCCTCCGTAGAGTTGTGAAGACCCTTCTCCATTAGGTTCTGAACCTGTTCCTCGGTCATTCCCACACCCGAATCAGCCACTTTAACAATCACACTGTCCTTATCCTCTTCTGCCGAAATGCGAATTAATCCTCCTTCTGGCGTAAACTTAATCGCATTACTGATCAAATTTCTCATGATAATCTCCAAAGAACGCACATCTGCATAAGCATAATGAGAAATCTTATCCGTCATCACCTCCACTTGCAACTTTTTGTCCTCCAACTGCTTCTTTTGCAATGACAATACATTCTCCACTATCTCTGCCATATTGCAATTCTGTGGACTCCATGCTATATTGTCTTGTCCAGACTTAGCCCAATCCAATAATTTCTGCATCTCATCCTGCAAGCGAACAGAAGTATCATACACCAACTCCACCTGCTCATTAGACGCTGACTGGACACCTTTCTCCGACCAATTCTTTAAAGCACTTGATATCGCAAACATTGGGTTTTTCAAGTCGTGAGCAATCACAGACAAGATTCTGTTCTTTTCTTGTAACGAACAACGCAATTCGTTCGTTTGGATATTGACCATCTCCGTCAAGTTCTGTTTTGCACGTTCCAATCGTCTTGTACGAACACGAAGCAATGCCATAACAGCAGCCACCAACAATAGTAGGACTATCAATGAAAACCATCCTGTCTTCCACCATGGAGACTGTACAATGATAGGCAATGAAATACTTTTATGCTTCTGATCCGGATTGGTTCGATATGCCATCACCTCCAATACATACTTGCCCTCTGGTATATGGTTGAAGGATATCATTCTGCTATCATCCATCTTTTGCCACTCATCTGAATAGCCAAATAAGCGATACTGTAGAGAGACTGGCATCATCTCATCAAAATCCAAGCAATCCACTCCAACGGAAATATTCGTCTGATCATGCTTCAACACCAACTTCTCCACACTGTTCAAATTACCCTTAGGCAATAATTTACTGCATGGCATCACCTTGTCATGTGACAGATACAACTGAGAAAAAGCCAAATAATCAATATTTCCCTCTGTGAAAGTTTGTTTGGTATCAATAGAAACAAATCCTCCATTCGATCCGAACAAGATGACGCCATCCTTCGTTTTATACTTAGAACGATTCATGAAGAAGTATTTAGACATATCCGAAAAGTCTTTCGAAATCTCTGAATACTCCTGTGTATAAGGATTGAAATAGAGAACACCCCCAATATAAGAGGCCCACACCTTTCCATAATCATCCACTTGAACACTCATGTATTTGTGTGGAGGGACCTTGGTTAAAGTATCAATAGCAAGATCTGAATGAATGAACAATACACCCTTATTCGTCACCAAGACAAGCTCACCTGTCGAAAGACAAGTAGCATCTGTTATCGACAACTGATTATGTGCTTTTTGTTCAGCTAAATTTCCAAACAACGAAACATAACGTCCATTCTTTTTACATACCAATGTATTAGACGTCAATGTCCATTGCAATCCATTTGCACCTGATATGGTGGTATAAACCCATTTATTACCACATTGCTTCGATTTATCCTCCATATCCAAGCGTTGCCACTTTGAGAGCGTGGAATCTGCATACATTCCATCACCCGCACTACATGCATATAAGCAGTTCTCTTGGTAATTAACCCCAAAGAAATTATGAGACGGATCTTCTATTCCCTTGAAATCCTCAATACGCGACGTATTACCTTTGTAATCATAATAAATCACACCCTTACCCCATGTAGAAAGAGCAAGCGTATGATTCGGCAACTTACACATCCCTGTAATGTTCTTGTTCGGAAGTTCTATCGGATGTACCTGTTTGAATTTCTCATCCACCTTGTAAAGTCCAGCTCCATCCGTTCCAACATATAAATTACCCTCCTCATCTTTTTCAAAACAAGAACATAACACCAATGGGAAGCCTATCTCTCCAGAGAAATATAACGGAACATTCTCTTTACGAGAAATTCCCCAAATACCTTTGTTCTGCGTACCAATCCAGATTGTTCCATCACATCCCTCTTGTATGGCATAAATCTTACTAATGTCCATCTTAGAAGCATTGATAGGTACAATCTCCTGGAAATCGCCCTCTTGGAGTGTTTCTGAACGCCACAATCCATATCCATCCGTTGTAAACCAAAAGCTACCCTTCGAATCTTTCAAAACATTGCTCGTACTAGCAAATGGCACCTTCACAACCTTAGGACCAATGATCTTATCTCCTGATAATTCAAATATCCACAACTCTCCCAACGTCGAAGAGATCAAGACATGTTCCTGATCAATCGATGTAATGGAACTAACCACTCCACATGGCTGATCCGTAGAATGATAAACAAAAACCTCTTTACCCGTCTTGTCTATTACATGAAAATAATCCAACGAGCCACACCATAAACGTTCGTGTGAATCGAGGAACAATGAATTAATCAAGGTAAATTGCGACTTCTCAAAATAGGGATGATTCTCAGTGAATGTTCCATGCTCTTCATCATAGATGAATGCACCTCCATTATCACTGATAGAATAGAGGCCTTTAGGCGACAGGTAAAATTTAGTGATTGTTCTGTAAAATGTCCTATCAAAATAGGTCGGCATCTTATCTACAAAGATATCCTTCCCTTTGTCATACTCATACAACATACCATCACGGCCACCCACCATGATTTTGTTATCTCCATAACTTTGAACCGACATGATATCATCTCGCATCAAATTTGGATACTCCTTCAAGGTATAATTCTTAAACCTTTTTCCATCAAAACGAGACAAACCAAAATCCGTTGCCACCCATAAATAACCCTTCTCATCTGCCGACATATAAAGGATTCTGTTTGACAACAAACCATCATAATTGGAGTAGTGTGAAAAATAATAGGTCTCCTTCGCCTGTACAAGAAACGAACACAAAAAGAAAACAACACAAATTATGCTTTTACAAATTCTCATTTTTATATGGTTCTGAAAGGAGATTCAACTCAATCCTATTAACAATTTGCTAATTTAAAGAAATTAACGCACTTTACATTATGATTGACAACAATTTTTTCGTTCAATGCAAATTTTCACATCTCTTTTTCAAGGTGAGGTCTATAATTTCATTTTGCGTGATTTTTGAATTTATTTCGAAGGGATAATATGCAGTTTCTATCGTGACCGACTGAAATAGAAGGCAATACAGAAGGAAACTCCAATATACAACCCACGATTTATACCAATTATTGATTCTATAATGAATTAAACTGACCTCAATAGTTTCTTCACCTTTTTCAAAGCCTTTTCTCCTGCTATGATACCCCCACCCAATAATCTATCTCCATCATAAAAAGCTGCCGATTGTCCTGGTGTGATAGCGCTTACCGGCTCATCAAACTGTATATAAAGAAATTCCTCATTGATGATCGACACATGAGAGACAACCCCCTTCGAGCGATAACGAATCTGAGTCAACACACTATCCAAGAAATCATTTGGACGAACGATATGATAGTGTTCCACGACCATTTCCGTTGCTTCCAACTGTTCTTTTTTCCCAAGCATAACAGTATTTTTAGCTGGATTGATCTTCAATACATAGGCAGGTTCACCTAACGCAATACGAAGACCTTTTCGTTGTCCAACTGTATAGAACGGATAGCCTTCGTGCAAACCCAGTTTTAGTCCCGCAGCATCCACAAAATGTCCCTGTTCTATGGCAGCCACCTCAGTTGGATAATATTTTCGAAGGAAGTCACGATAATCATCTTCAACAAAGCAAATTTCCATACTCTCCTTTTGAGTAGAGATGGAGACAAAACCGTTTGAGGCAGCATAGGCTTTCACCTCTTCTTTTTTCATGGATCCCAAAGGGAAGATAGCGCGTTCCCATATAGATGAGTCCACATTCCACAAGAAATAAGACTGATCCTTCAATGAGTCTTTTCCTCTTCGGATGTAAAAAGCATCCTCTTTGTTTTCAATATTAGCGTAATGACCTGTTGCAACGAATTGGCAACCCAATTCATCAGCCAGTTGAATCAATTTAGGCCATTTAAAGACTTGGTTACATCTTACGCAAGGATTAGGCGTACGACCAGACAGGTATTCATGAGCAAAATAGTCTACAATTTCCCTTTTGAACTCATCACGAAGGTCTAATACATGATGAGGGAACCCCAATTTTTTAGCAAGATTTCTAGCCTCTATGATATAGTCGGGTTCATCTTGCGAATACTTTCTAAAACATCTTTCTGTATCCCACATTCGCATAGTAACACCCATCACATCGTAACCTTGTTCGATGAGTAGCATACAAACAGCGGAACTATCGACTCCGCCGCTCATTCCGACTAAGACCTTTTGTTTTTCCATAATGCAAAGATAAGAGGATTTTGTGAAATATAGGGACCGGAACAGGCACAAAAAAAGGGAGTCCGACGCAAAGGTCGAACTCCCGTAAAAAGTGGCGGCTACCTACTCTCCCACTGGTGTGCAGTACCATCGGCGATAGCGGGCTTAACTTCTCTGTTCGGAATGGGAAGAGGTGGAACCCCGCT